>CAZRLN010000005.1:0-99937 GCA_964601085.1 uncultured Veillonellaceae bacterium
CGCCCCGCGCGGGCGCGTGGTTTGAAAGAAGCGGCTGCGAGTGATTTCTCATTTTTTTACGTCGCGCCCCGCGCGGGCGCGTGGATTGAAACAAGGCGTTGGAAAAGAGCGATCCTCATCAGCCCGTCGCGCCCCGCGCGGGCGCGTGGATTGAAACACGCTATCGCCAGCAACGCCGGGAAGTTAAAAGGTCGCGCCCCGCGCGGGCGCGTGGATTGAAACGTCATACGCTTTTAATATGTTTAGAATCTCTGAGTCGCGCCCCGCGCGGGCGCGTGGATTGAAACCATCCCGACGGTAAACGGCTTCATTACCCAGCCGTCGCGCCCCGTACGGGCGCGTGGATTGAAACAGATACACATGCAAAATCGTCCGCGCCATTTTCACATCGTGCCCCGCGCGGGCGCGTGGATCTCATACCTTGACAAAGCGCCCCCTTTTGTAGTACTTTGTATTACAAAAGGGGGCGCTGTTATGACTATATCATTGCGATTGAATGAGAAAGACACTTTGCTCATAAAAAAATACGCGGAGCTGAAAAGAGTAAGCGTGTCTGAATTGATCCGTCAGACGGTGCTGGAACGGATCGAAGATGAATATGATCTCAAAGCTTATGAAAAGGCTATGGAAGAATATCAGGCGAATCCAGTCGCTTATTCTCATGATGAAGTTCGGAAGCTGCTGGAACTCGACTGATGGGCTTTGCCGTGGAATACACCGCACGAGCGGTCAAAGAACTTAAAAAATTGGACAAACCTACACGCGCTCTGATTTACGGCTGGATTGAAAAAAATCTGATTGGATGCGATAATCCACGTCTTCACGGCAAAGGTCTGACGGCCAATCATGGGGGGCAATGGCGGTATCGTGTTGGCGATTATCGTCTGATTGCCGACATCCAAGAAGATCGGGTCATTATTTTGGTTTTGACTGTGGGACACCGTAGGGACGTGTACGCGTTGCGAAGTTGACGCGGGAAATCGGTAGTCTGCCATATTTGACACCGGGCTTTGGCTTCGGTGTTTTTTCTGTCTCATCTTCATTGCCGTTTTTCCCGGAATTCCTTCTCCAACTTGAGCAATCGTGATTTCAGGTCCAAGCCGCCGCGGTAGCCGACCAGGGAACCACTGGCGCCGATCACCCGGTGACAGGGAATAAATATCGGGATCGGGTTGCGATTGTTGGCCATTCCTACAGCCCTTGCGGCATTCGGGTTGCCGATGCTTTCCGCCAGACGCTTATAGCTGGCTGTTTCACCATAGGGTATTTCACAAAGCCGGCTCCAGACCTGTTGCATGAATGCCGTGCCTTCGGGTTGCAACGGCAGGGAAAAGCCCGTCAACTTGCCGGCTAGATAGTCTTGGAGTTGCCGCGCTGCTTCTTGCAGGAGAGGTGTTTCCTGTATTGTTGCATTGGCTGACCAGTGGTCGGTCGGGAAATACAGGCGGGTTATTTTTCCGTCCTTCTCGGCGATCCCGATGGCGCCGATGGGCGTTTCATAAAAATATGCCGACACGCTCAACCACCTCGATTCTTTCGATGCTCATTCGGGGAATGCCCGGTTTGCGCCTTGAAGCATTTATAAAAATTGGACACGCTTTTAAATCCTGTCGCATAAACGATATCGGCGATACTTAGTTCTTCGCGGTTCAGCAAGGTCAACGCTTTGTCCACCCGGATCTTTGTGATGTACTTGCTGGGGGTCAGGCCGGAATGCCGCTTAAACAGCCGACTCAAGTGGTTGCTGCTGATACCGAGTCGCTTGGACAGGGAAGTCATATCGATGGCGCGTTCATAATCGGCGTCCATGATCATTTTCGCCTTGGCGACCAGGTCCAATTCCGGCTCGAAGCCTGTTTGGTCTGGACAACACCTTTTGCAGGGGCGAAACCCGCTTGCCAGCGCGTCTGCCAGGTTTTCGAAGAATATTGTGTTGGCGCGCACCGGATTCTTTGATTTGCAGGATGGTTTGCAGAAGATTTCCGTTGTTTTTACGCCATAGAAAAAAATGCCGTCAAACTTCCTGTCGCAATTCACGACGGCTTGCCATTTTTCATCCTCGCTAATTTGGCTGAACTCTTTCATTCGATATCCTTCTCCATGTTTCTCGAATTATGCCGCAGCACATCGATCTGACTTTATTTTACCGGAAACAGGGTAATAAATCTTCCCGTATTCCACCCTGCAATTAAAGCGCACAAAAAAGACATCTATCCTGCCGACGCGTACCGATGATATAATAAGCGCGTGATTCACAATATGAAGATGGGAGGGTTTTTGTGAGACGGTTTTCGATGGTCATGATTCTCGCGGTGCTTCTGGTGGTCAGCCTGCCCGGTGCGGTTTCCGCCGAATGGAATGCGGCCCAAAACAAGTGGATTGTCGGCGACAACGATGCGGTTTTTTACAGCAGCCCCAGTTGTACCGGTCCGCAGTGGTTATTGATGCAGGGGACACAGTCCTATCCCATCCTGCACAACATTTCCAGCAATGGGGTCAAAAGTTGGAACAATCTGATTCAGTGCGCCGAAGTCGGCAAGAATGCCGAGGTTACAATTTGTTCCGTGCAAAGTTATAAAGGAAAGTGTCTCACGTTGACCGCCGGAGTTCATTCCCTCGCCGGGACCGGGTTGGCAAAGGAAGTAAGCTCCATCCGCAAAGACCGATAAAGCAAACTCCCGGGCGTTGAATCCCGGGAGTTGTTATTTTTAGCGGAAATCCTCGAGCAATCTTTCCAAAATATCTTTGTCCAGCAGGACGGCCTTGTCCGTCAGCGGCCCTGGGGACTCCTGCCGGATCAGTTTGTCGTAAGGCTGACGGTCCGTGTTTTGATAGACGAGGCCGGTGACGAGTCCTTCGTATTGCTCGACCGTGGCCAGCGCCGCCGCCTTGTCGCGCGGGTCGTAGCCGAACAACGAATCGAGTCGGGTCAGGTGCTCGCGGTACCAGTCGTAGGTGTTGACCTTGTTGAAGGTGACGCAGGGGCTGAAGATGTTGATGAACGCAAAGCCCGGATGCCGGGAGCCCTGCTCGATCAGGGCGGTGAGGCCGGCGATGTCGGTGGAGACGCCCTGGGCGACGAAGGTGGCGCCGGCGGCGATGGCCACCTGGATGACGGGCAGCGGGGCCTCGATGGAGCCGGCCGGGGTGGTTTTAGTCTTGAAGCCCAGGTCGCTCCGGGGTGAGGTCTGGCCTTTGGTCAGCCCGTAGATGTGGTTGTCCATGACGAGGCAGGTCAGGTCGATGTTGCGCCGCATGGCCTGGATCGTGTGGTTGAGGCCGATGGCGTAGCCGTCGCCGTCGCCGCCTACCGCGAGGACGGTCAGGTCCGGGTTCGCCAGTTTCACGCCCTGGGCGATGGGAAGGGACCGGCCGTGGATGCTGTTGATGCCGTAGGAATAGAGGTAGCCTGGCAGGCGGCTGGAGCAGCCGATGCCGGAGATCACGACCAGGCGTTCCGGTTCCAGACCGAGATTGGCCGCCGCCCGTTCGATGGCGGTCTGCACGGCGAAATCGCCGCAGCCCGGACACCAGTTTGGTTTGACGCCGTTATGAAAATCTTTTGCCGTTGCCATCAGATCATCTCCTTGCATTGGCGGTAAATCTCGCCGGGTGTAAACAGCCGGCCGTCATATTTCAGGATGGATTTCAGTTCCGCGCCGCCGCTCGTCTGCATCCGGATCAACCCGGCCAACTGGGCGGTGGCGTTGTTTTCCACGACGAATATGTGCCGGGCCTGCCGCAGCAGCGGGGTCAGTTGCTCGGTCGGGAACGGCCAAAGCAAACGCAGGTGCGCCTGCCGCACCCGATGCCCGTCCTGGCGGAGTTGACGGGCGGCTTCGCGGATGGCGCCGCGAGTCGAACCCATGCCGATCAGCAGGATGTCCGCCGCCGCGTCGTCCGGCCCGTCAGCCCAGACTGGGGTCGGGAACCGGTCCGGCAGGGAACGGGTCTTGCGTAGCCGCTTTTCCATCTGGCGCCGGCGGTTGGCCATGTCTTCGGAAGGTTTGCCGGATTCAGCGTGCTCCAGTCCCGTGACGTGGTGGATGCCGTATTTCATGCCGGGGATCGTCCGGGGACTGATCCCGTCTTCGGTCACTTGATAGCGGTTGAAGTAGGCCGGATTCTCGATGGGCGGCAGGTCGGCGGGATCGACGAGTTTGCCGCGGCGGATAGTCACGCGGGACAGATCGTAGGGTTCGGCTGTCTGCAAACCCAGGGAGAGTTGCAGGTCGGTGAGCAGAATCACCGGACACTGGTACTCCTCGGCCAGGTTAAAGGCTTCGGCCGCATCGTAAAACGCTTCTTCGACATCGCCGGGCGCCAGGACGACCTTTGGGATCTCACCGGGTGTGCCGAACAACATTGCCAGTAGATCGGATTGTTCCTGTTTCGTCGGCATGCCGGTGCTCGGGCCGGCTCGCTGGGTGTCGATGATGACGAGCGGGGTTTCCGTCATGCCGGCCAGGCCAATGGCTTCAGTCTTCAGGGCGAGCCCCGGTCCGCTGGAGGCGGTCATCGCCCGGGCGCCGGCGTAGGCCGCGCCGATGGCCATGGTGCAGGCGGCGATTTCGTCTTCGGTCTGGACGACGATGCCGCCCAGTTCGGGCAGGCGCTTGATCATGTATTCCATGATTTCCGACGACGGGGTGATCGGGTAGGCGGACAGGAAGCGGCAGCCGCCGGCGATGGCGCCGAGGGCGACGGCTTCGTTGCCGATGCCGAAGATTCGGGCTTTTCCATCGCCCGGCTGCATGGCCAGAGCCCGAACGGCTTGCGGTTGATGTTCCTGTATACTGCGGTATCCAGCTTCAAAGGCCTGTCGGTTGTCGGCGACAATTTTGGGGCCCTGGCGTTGATACCATTCTCCCACCACGTCGAGAAACGGTTCGGGTGGCAGACCCATCACGGCGGCGGTCGCGCCGAGGGCGACGACGTTGCGCTGAATGACGGAGCCGGCGGCTTTGGCTAAGTCGGTCAAGGGGATGGCGCACAGGGGAGCGTTAACTCCGTCGGGGAGTGTTGGCAAAAAGGCCGCATCGGCCAGGATGATGCCAGCGGCGACGACTTCGGCCGCGCTGAGGGTGAGGGTTTCCTGATCGAAAGCGACCAGCAGTTCGACGTTGTCGGCGACCGAATCCAGCGGCCGGACGCCGATTCGCAGGGTGTTGTCGGTATGGCCGCCGCGAATTCGGGATGAAAACTGCCGATATCCGTACAGATGGTACCCCAGGCGGTTGAGGGTCGTGGCGAAGATCGCGCCGGCGCTTTCGATGCCGTCTCCCTGTTGGCCGCCGATTTTCCAGGACAGTTGTTCGAGCATGGCGAGTTCCTCCTTTGTTTCCTGCTTATTTCCTTTCGGCAAACGGAGAAACATTCCTCCTTGTAGAAAAATTGATTTTTGTTCGGAGCAGAATGGCTTTCCCTTTATCCAGATTGTGACTATAATTCAATTTGTAGGAGATATTGTGGACGTTGTCTTTGGTTATACGCAATTTCGGGGAGCGGCGGCTATGAATTTAACGCTGGGCGATCTGAGCCCCAGAAGGAGATTGCTGTCGCAGACGCGAAATCGTTTGATAGAGCGTAATGTATGTGGTGGGGTGGTTATCAAATGGAGGTGCCTCATGACGATCTTGGAACAGATAGCACGTGGCGAAGGAAAGACGTTGGAGTTCAAAGCGGCAATACCAACTTCCGAACGATTGGCCAAGTCGATTATTGCATTTGCGAATACCGGCGGAGGGAAAATACTTATTGGCGTCAAAGATGATGGGACCGTTATGGGGATAGAGAACTCCGAGGTGCCTGACTATATGGACCGAATCGCCAATATGGCCCATGATCTTATTCATCCACTGATCGTACCTGAAATTTATGGATATTCGCTACAGGAACTTACAATTATTGTCGTGGAGGTATATCCCAGCCCGGTTAAACCACATTTTCTGAAAAGCTTGGGCAAAGCGGCAGGCGTCTATATTCGCGTTGGCGCAACCAACAAACAGGCTGATCCTGAATATGTTCAGGAATTAGAACGTCAGAAACTCAACATTTCATTTGATGAAGATTGTTGTTCAGATTGCCCGGACCAAGCAGAGGTTATTGAGGCGTTGAGAAAACTCCTTGCGATTCAATTACGCAAAGAAATCACTGAAGAAACTTTGGTAAATCTAAAGTTCTTAAAAGTTCAGCAAGGAAAACTACAATTAACCAACGCTGGCCCCATTTTGATGGGTGCGTGGGAACACGTTCACATAAAGTGCGCCCGATTCAAGGGTGATGATTCTGATGTATTCATCGACCGTAAAGAATTGACGGGGGACTTGTTTTTCCAATTAGAGAATGCCATGAAATTTCTGCTGGCAAATATCAATCTGTCGGGAGAAGTCGGCGCCGACCATCTGCGACGGATCGATAAATATGAGATACCTCCCGAAGCTTTACGTGAAGCGTTGGTCAACGCCATTGTGCACCGCGATTATGTGATGTCAGGTTCAGACATAAAAGTGGCCGTTTATGATTCCCGAATTGAGATCACTTCACCGGGCGCATTTCCAAGAGGGATTACGCTGGAGGAAGTTCTCGATGGTCGCTCGGAAGTACGGAATAAGGTCATCGCCCGAGTCTTCAAAGAGGCCGAACTTATTGAACAGTGGGGACGGGGGATTCGGAAACTGACTCGGCTTTGTTTGGAAGCCGGTTTGCAAAAACCGGACATTATTGAAACAGGAATGTTTGTGCAGGTAACGTTTTATCGCAAGAGTCGGACGCAAAAAACGGACGCAAAAAACGGACGCAAAAAACGGACGCAAAAAACGGACGCAAACAGAAAAACGGTGGAAGCACAAAATAGTATATTAGCGTTTGTTTTGGGTCAGGGAGAGATTACGGTGGCTCAAGGAATGGAGCTGTTAGGGTTGGGCAAGTCGCGAACGTCGGAAGTTTTGAGCGGAATGGTGCAAGCCGGCATTTTGGTTAAGCGAGGCATTGGCAGGGCAACTTGTTATGTGCGGGGTTCAGCTTCGCGCTGATAAGGAATACTGCATTGAAAAATGAGCTGCGTTGAAAATTGCTTCAGCGCAGCTCATTTTGTATCGTTTGCAGGGATGATCAGAGTTCTTGCTCCTAGTCATGGGCAGGATATTGGCGTATGGAAAACGAATGAGTGTACGGGATCATACTTTGAAACGTAGATCCGGACCAATTTTCAACGACTTGGGAGTAGCTGATCATGCAATTGTTCGGGATCATTCGTAACCCACAATTTTTCTCGCTTTTATCTTCGCCCAACCGGGAGATTTATGCGGAAGCCCTGTTTGTCGTGTACCGATGCTACAAACAGGAGTTTTTGATCCAACGAGACGATTTGGTCAACCGAATGGTCGCCACGCTGGAGAACCGGATGTTCGAATTGGCCGCGGAAGAGGGGGAGGAAATGGAGGACGTTTCCTTGTCCGGCCGGGCCCACTGGCTGGTTCGCCGGTTGCTGAAGACCGGCTGGATCGAGCTGGACCCATTGGCGCATACGGTGGATGAGTTTGTGGCGGTTCCCGACTACAGCGTGAAGATACTTCAAGTGTTATATGAAATCAGCGAGGATCAGCCGAAAGAATATAATTCGCTGGTGTACTCGACATATTCGAACTTGAGCAAAGCGCAGGAGGAACAGGGTGATTTCCTGGCTGAAGCGCTGCTGGCCTCCTACAGCATGACCGATCGTCTGGTGGACAGTTTGAAGAGTCTGCTGAACAATATGCGCAGTTATTATCTGATGCTGCAGGAGCAGGCGGAAGTGCGGGAAGTGTTGCGGGAGCATTTCGACCGTTATCAGGTGCTGATTTCCGATAAAATTTATCATCCGTTGAAGACGTTTGACAGTGTTCCCCGATTTCGTACCCGGATTCTGGCGATTTTGCGCGATTGGCTGGCCGATGGCCGGACCATTGAAAAGATTCGGAATCAGTTGGTGCGCAAAGGGCGGTTCGCCGATGCCGAAACAGCGTATGACGAAACGTTGAGAATGATCACGTTTATTAGCGATCAGTACGAAAAGATGGATCGGTTGCTGCAAGAGATCGACCGTAAGAACGCCGCCTATACCCGGGCTTCCGTCGAACGGACGCAGTATTTGCTCAATACCAATCGGGACGCGAAAGGTCAGTTGATTGAGATTATCAAGGCGTTGCCGCGCATTAATCGAGCCTTGCCGGCATCTATTGGGAAAGATTTGCAAGCGGCGACCGGCCTGTTTGAGCAACGCTGGCTGGATTCCGATTCGTTGTACCGGGAACCGAAAAAGCGGCAATTCGTCCAGGCGGAACCGCTTCGAGCCACTGACAGGGCGGATCGTGAGGAATTTGAGGTGGAGTTCGATCAGTTGAAGAAGCGGGTCCGCGACAGCATGAGCGACAAGAAAGTGCTGGAGTTCATGCAGCGGCTGTTGGCCGGTAGGCCGGCGATCACGGCCCGACAGATTGAACTGGCGGTAACCGAGGATTTTATCAAGCTCATTCTCGGCGTGATCAAGTCGGACGAGAAGGGAATCCCGTACCGCATTGCGTTTGAGGAAGGCCATCTGCTGATCAACGGGTTCCGGATTCCGGAGATGAGGATTGAGCGCAGGGAAGGGAAAAAACATGTGGATGGATGATTACCAAAAGTTCAGTGACCGCGACAAGGAACAATTCACCCGTCTGGTCAATCTTCTGCTGGATAAAACTTTTTTGCTGCGGGAACGGGTGGACCCACGGGAAAAAGCGTTGATTATCGATCGGGATTATCGCTTTCTGGAACGTTTTTTTTCCGTGTTTCAGGGCTACCTGGCTTTGGCGGGCTGGGAACTGAACATGGATGGTCAACTGGGTGTGGCGGCGTTGTCGAACCGTTACGGAACCAACCGCTACCGGCTGAATAAGGTTGAGACTTATTTTTTGCTGGTGTTGCGGCTGATCTATTTGGAGGAAAGCGAAAAGATGACGTTGCGGCGGGATGTGGTCAGCACCGTTCGCGATCTGCTGGAAAAAATGTCGTTGCTCAACCTGTTGGAGAAGAAGCTGGCGGACAAGAATCTCGCGGAAGGGCTGAGTACTCTGCGGGAGTTTAATCTGCTCGATAGGGTAGGCGGCGAATGGACGGATCCAGAGACGAAACTGGTGATTTATCCGTCGGTGCTGCTCGCAGTCAGCGATGCACAAATCCAACAGTTGTACGAAAGGTCTCGGGACTGGGGCAATCCACGAGAGGAGGCCATGGTTTTCGATGAAGATTCTGCAGCGACTCTTACTGATTAACTGGCATTTCATTGTTCATGAAACCATCGAACTGAAAAGATTGAATTTTCTCACCGGCAAGACCGGGTCGGGGAAATCCACCATCATCGATGCGTTGCAGGTCTTGGTGCTGGGAGATACCGCCGGCCAATATTTCAACAAGGCGGCCAATGAGCAGTCGCGCCGTAGTCTGCGGGGCTATTTGCAGGGGGAAGTCGCCGAGAACGAGGCGGAGGGGGTGGTGTATCTCCGGCAGGGCAAGAATTTTTCCAGCTATATTGTGGGGGAGTTTTGGGATACCAAGGAAAAGAAAGGCTTTTGTCTGGGGGTCGTGTTTGAGAGCTACGCCGACGGCGGCAAAGAAGAACATCGATTTTTTTATTTGAACGGGGAGCTTCCCGAACATCATTTCATCATGAACAAAACCCCGTTGGATATTCGAAGCCTGCGAGAGTGGGCCGTCACCAATGAGGGGCGCAACAATTTCCGCTATTTCGATTCGAACGCAACGTACCGCGAGAATTTTCGCCACTTGATGGGCGGACTGGGCGAGAAGTTTTTTTCATTGTTCCGCAAGGCGGTTCCCTTTTCGCCGATTATGGATATCAAGGATTTCATCGCGAACTTTGTCTGCAATGTATCCGGCAAAGTGGAAATCGAGGATATGCGGGAGAATATTCGTCACTACAAACAGCTGGAAGGCGAAATGGAACAGGTCACACGGCGGATCGGGTCTTTGCGGGGGATTGCCGCGAAGTTCGCCCAGTATGATGACGAGAATACCCGTCTATTGATGCATCGATTTTTGGTCACCCGCGCTGAGCTGGCGGAGGCCGATGTTCAGCTGACAAGCGCCGGGGAGCGGCATCGGGCGTGGCAACGGGATCTGGCCGTCATGGAACAGCAGCTGCATTCCTTGGAAGAACAGCGCGTCACGCTGGACCGCCGTTATCAGGAAGCCGTCAACGAGAAAGCCCGGTGCGAGGCCCAGCGGCAAAAAGTGTTTCTGGAGGAAAAGCTGCGGCAGTTTCGGGAAAAGTTGGAGGTTTTGCGTGCCAATCAGAGTCGGCTGCATAGTTTGTTGCGCCAGTACGCGGCGGCGTGTGAAAAGCTGCGGGAGATGGCGGACGGGATGGGAGCTTATGGCGAGCGGCTGCGCGCCGATGCGGCGGACAGTCTGGATGAGGATTTCTGGCGGGGATTTCAGCGGGAATTCCAGCAGGCGCTGACGCAGGCGCGGGAAGAGTCGTTTCGGCTGAAAACTCTGCTGGAGCAGGGGCGGAAATGGCTGGAAGAGATGAAGGCGGACATCGCCCGGTTGCGGCAGGGAGTCAAAAGTTATGACAAAAACCTGTTGGATTTGGCGGCGGCCATTGAAGCGGAATTGTCTGGCGCCGGCCGAGCCGTTCGTCCCCGGATTTTCGCCGATGTACTGGAAATCAGGGATCCCCGGTGGCGCAATGCGGTGGAAGGGTATCTGCATACCCAGAAGTTTAATTTACTGATCGAGCCGCAATACTTTGTTCAAGCGTTGCAGGTATATGACCGGCTGAAATTTGAGCGGAATTTTTATGACATCGGCCTGGTGGATGTGGGAAAATTGAAGGAGCGAGTCCGGCCGCCACGGCCGGGGAGTCTGGCGGAGGAGATCGTTACCGACGATCCGAATGCCCGCGTTTACGCCGATTATCTGTTGGGCGGAGTCATGAAGGTGGAACGCGCGGCGGACCTGCGCAATTATCCGACGGCCATCACGCCGACCTGTATGTTGTACCGGGGATTCGTGGCCCGGCAGCTTCATCCGGATCGCTATGCGGTCCCCTATATCGGCAAGAAGGCGGTAGAGGAGCAGATTCGGATTAAGGAAGGAGCTTTGCAGCGGGAGCAGCAGGAGTGTACGTTCCTGTCATCCCGGTTCGCGACGTTCGAAATACTGGCCGGATTCGAAGCGCTACGTGACGACGATCGGGAGCGCGTTGGCCGGTATATTGCCGAGCGGAGCGAGTTGCCTGCCCTCGAGCAGCAAATTCGGCAATTGACCGAGGAATTGGGGCGGCTCGATTTGACGAAGGTCTACGAGTTGGACGAAACCATCCGGGAACTGGAAAAGCAGAAAGAGAGCCTGACGCGCCGCATCCGGGATTTGGACGGGCAATATGCCGTGCTGGGAAGCAATATCCAGATGTTGGGGCAGGAACGGATTCCGGCGTTGCAGCAAAATTTGCTCGCCTTGCAGGGACGGTTGCGGGAGACCTTTTCGGAAGAGTGGCGGAATCAAGTCGGCGAAATGCGGTTTTTGGGCGAACTGTCCCGTTTGGGCAATCCCGAGAAGGTCCGGGGGAACTTTTTGTCGCAACTGTCCCGGACCGAGAGTCAGCGGGAAGAGAAGTGGAAGGAATTGATGCGGCTGCGCAGCGATTTCAACCGCGATTTCCGAGCGGCTTTGGAAGTCACGGCGACCTTGAATACGACGTGGTCGTGTGAATTGAACCGCCTCGAGCAAACCTGTCTGCCGGAGTATGCGGAAAAGATCCGGAGCGCCAAAGACAAAGCCCAGAAGGAGTTTCAGGAAGATTTCATCAGCAAGCTGCGCCAAAACATTGAACAGGTTAAAACCCAGATCGACGAATTGAATACGGCCCTGAAAGATGTACCGTTCGGCCGCAGCAAGTATCGGTTCCGGGTGGCGGCGAACACCGCTTACAAAGAGTATTACGATATGATTATGGACGAGATGCTGATGGAAGGATTCACGCTCTTTTCCAACGAGTTTCAGAACCGATACCAGCCGGTCGTGGAGCAGCTGTTTCATCGGATCGTGGCCACGGCCGGGGCGGAGTTGTCGTCGGAACAACGTGAGGAGATGGAAAGGAATCTTTTGAAATTCACGGATTATCGGACGTATCTGGATTTTGACCTGATGGACATAGACGAGGAAGGACGGGAGTCACGCCTCTCGAAAACTATCAGCAAAAAATCCGGCGGTGAAACCCAGACCCCGTTTTATATTGCGGTATTGGCTTCCTTTTTGCAGACGTACCGGGTGAATCAACAGAATCATAACAATACGCTGCGATTGATCGTTTTCGACGAAGCGTTCAGTAAAATGGACCACCAGCGCATTCAGGAGAGTATCCGGTTGCTGGCTGATATCGGGTTGCAAGTCATCATTGCCGCGCCAACTGATAACATTGCCGACATTGCGCCATTGGTGGAGCGAAATCTGTGCGTTACACGGATTCGTCAGCAAACGGTGGTGAAAGCGTTTGATCCGCGAGAAATGGAATGAGGCCATGATGGAGAAGGAACTGCTGAAATTACTGCTGGACAAATATGAGAAAAGCCGGCATGCGACTGGCGAGGCGCGGATCCGGCGTCGGGTAACGGTCAAAACCTCAGAACTGTCCGGTTATCATCAGCGTGACATCGAATACCGCAAGTCCCTGCATCGGGCGGCACTGCATCTGGAGCAGGCAGGTGTGCTGGCGATCGAGTGGGTGCCGGGCGAAACCGGGAATCTGATTCAGGCGTTGCACCTGACGTTGGAGAAGGTGGCAGAGGCCTACCGGATTGCCGAGGAAAAACCGTCCGCCAACACCCGGGAAGAGCTAGGACGGCGGTTGGCGAATCTGGAGTTGCAGTTGCCTTGGGGGCGGGCATTTGTCCAGGATTGCCTGAATGCGATTCAGGAAAAACAAAGATATCCCGCCCAACTGCCCCGCGAACCGCAGAAGCTGGACTTGTTGCTGCGGACATTGGCGGGGTTGGAGGACAAGGGGTCGGAGGAAATGCTGGAGCGTATTTTCAGCAAGCGGTATCTGGGAAACAGTAAAATTTTTGAGCAACAGGTGCGTCGGCGATTGACCGGAATTTTACGACGGTATGGAGAAGAACCGACGTTGGAAGAGGAGGACCTTCTCGCCGAGGTCGGGCTGGTGCGGTCGTCCAGCGAACTGTTGATCTGCGGGCCATTACAGCTAACCATGCAAGGGAAGTTAGCTGATTTGACACCATTTGCGTTTGGGATCGGCCTTGGCGCGGAAACGTTGGAATCTTCGAAAATTTCATCGTGTAACTGCTCAACCGTGGTTTCGGTGGAAAACAAGGCGACGTTTCGCGAACTGACCCGCGCCGGTCTTCCAGCCGGGGTGTTATTGATTTGTCTCGGCGGCTTTGCCGGACCGGTGAAGCGGCGGTTTATGGGCAAGCTCAACCGCTTTCTTGACGGCAGCGTACCTTGTTATCACTGGGGCGATCTGGATTATGGCGGGATACTGATTTTTCAGCATCTCCGGCGGACCTGCATCCCCGGCCTTCAGCCGTTGCTCATGGAAACGGGGATATACCGGGAATTTTCGCATCTCAGCGAAGAGTACGACGAAACCTACCGGATAAAACTTCAGAGTTTGCTAATGGACGATACTTCAGCCATTTTTCATGAGTTGCTGGGAATTATGCTTAAAGAGGGGCGAACTCTGGAGCAGGAAGCGGTGCTGGTGACGCGGTTGTGGAATAGGATCAATTTGTAGGAGATATTCCATTAAAAAATGCAGATAGAAGGTGTGAACATGAAAAAAGTGATGATTTCGCCAGGGCGGTATGTTCAGGGCGCCGGCGCCATTTCGGATCTTGGCGGCTATGTGAAAGGACTGGGCGTAAATCCACTGGTGATTGGCGGCAGGCATGGCCTGGGCGGCGTTCGTTCAGAAATCGAGGCCGGCTTTGCCGCGGGGGGATTGACTGCCTGTTTCGAAGAGTTTGGCGGCGAGTGCTGCCGGACCGAGATCGACCGGATCGGCGCCATTGTCCAGGCAAAAGGTATTGATGTGATGGTCGGCGTGGGTGGGGGCAAAACCCTGGATACTGCCAAAACTGTTGCGCATGAAGCTAAACTGCCGGTGGTGATCGTGCCGACGATTGCCGCGACTGACGCGCCATGCAGCGCCGTGGCTATAATTTACACCCCGGACGGCGTATTCGAATCCGTGCTGGTGTTACCGAAGAACCCGGACCTGGTGCTGGTGGATACTGCGATCATCGCCAAAGCGCCGGTTCGGCTGCTGGTGTCCGGGATGGGCGATGCTTTGGCGACCTGGTTCGAAGCGGATGCCTGCACCCGGGCATTTGCCGCTAATGTTCCCGGTGGCGCGGCGACGGCGGCCTCGCTCACGCTGGCTCGACTTTGCTACGATACGTTGCTCGAATACGGGTCTTTGGCGAAAATGGCCGTGGAAAAAGGAGTGGTGACCGAGGCGGTCGAGCGGATCGTCGAGGCGAACACGCTGCTTAGCGGGCTCGGCTTCGAAAGCGCGGGGTTGGCCGCGGCTCATGCGATTCACAACGGATTTACGGCTCTGCCGGAAACCCATCATTGCTACCATGGGGAAAAAGTAGCTTTCGGCACACTCGTGCAGTTGGTGCTGGAAAACCGTCCACGCAATGAACTGGAAGAGGTACTGGCTTTCTGCGGAGAAGTCGGGTTGCCGACGACATTGGCCGATATTGGCGTGGTCGAGGTAACGGACGCAAAACTCCGGCAGGTGGCCGAGGCATCCTGCGCCGCAGGCGAATCGATCCATAACGAGCCGTTTCCGGTTTCCCAGGAAGCGGTGGTCGCGGCAATCATGGCAGCGGACGCCATCGGAACCGCATACAAGTCGGAGTGAAAATCTGCGATAAAAATAAGCAAGCCGGGTCTGTACAAAGACCCGGCGAGTATGCAGGGGAAATAGGAGGAATGCATGATGAAACGGGCACTGTTGGTCATTGACGTTCAAAACGAGTATTTCACGGGGAAATTGCCGGTGACCTATCCGACCGGCAGTTTCTCCAACATTTTGCGGGCGATGGATGCCGCCTATCGAGCGGACATTCCGGTGATCCTGATCCGGCATGGCTCGCCGCAGCCGGATGCGGCGGCGTTTGTCAAAGGCAGCCGGGAGTGGGAGATTCATGGCGGAGTGCTGTGCCGGCCGCATCTGCGGATTATCGACAAGACGCTGCCGGGAAGCTTTACCGGGACCAATCTGGAGGAATGCCTGCGGTCGCTCGGCGTCGACACGGTGGTCATCAGCGGCTACATGACGCAGATGTGCTGTGACACGACGGCGCGGCAGGCGCTGCATTTGGGCTTTGCCGTGGAATTTCTCTCGGACGCCACCGGTACGCTGGATATCGCCAACTACGCCGGCAGCATCAAGGCGGCGGATCTGCACCAGGCGATCCTGATCACCCAGGCCATGCGTTTTTCGAAAGTGATGACGACGGCGGATTGGGTTGCGCAGTTAGCGTAATAAGACTATCCTCGTGCGGTTGATGTGGCTGTAGCGAGTTCAGGTCGTTCGCAATGGACAATTATGCTTAAGTGTAGCATAATAAAAGATAATAATTTGTCGTATTTGCACTGAATTCTTCACGGCCATAATGACTAGGAGTGATGATGTGGATCGCACGATGCCCGAAGAGCTTTTGTCGGAATGGCAAAGAATAGTGGACCTCGTGGCGCGCATTGCGGGTGTCCCTGTCGGATTGATCATGCATTTGTGCGGCCAAGAGATAGAGGTTTTGGTATCCAGCACAACCGAAGGCAATCCTTATCATGTGGGAGAGAAAGAACCTTTATTCGGTTCGGGGCTTTATTGCGAGCGAGTTATCGAGTCGCAAGAAAAACTGGTGGTGCCCAATGCCCTGCAATCCGTGCAGTGGAACAACAATCCGGACTTAAAGCACAACCTGATTGCCTACCTGGGTTTTCCCATTCGTTTGCCGGATGGCAAGCCCTTTGGTACGATTTGCCTGCTCGATTGCAAAGAAAATAATTTTTCAGCGGATATTGTTGCGCTTGTAGAGAAAATGCATGCGTTGATTGAAGGCCAACTGAAAATGAATGACTTGCTGAAACAAAATGTAAGGCAAGTGGCGGAAATTCGCGAAAAAAATAGTCAGTTGGAAAAGCTCAATTATGCATTGAAGCAAAGCGAGGGCAAATATAGGTTTATAACCGATAACACCCTGGATTTCATCTGGGTTTATAATGTCGACCAGGAAAAGTTTGTTTACGCCAGTCCCGGGGGTGAGAAACTCTGCGGCTATAGCAGCGAGGCAATATTAGCACAGGGGATTCAGGGTGCGGTGCTGCCCGAATATCAAGACGGCATCCAGCAACGAATACAAGCAGCGATCCGGCAGCTGCGGCATAATCCCGCCTCGGAACCGGTCTCCCAAAGTGAAATACAGCAACTGTGCGTTGATGGCAGTGCCGTTTGGGTTGAATACACTGTGAAATATCGATTCAACGAAAACGGCGAAATCGAAGCGGTAGGGATTAGCCGCAACATTGAGGAACGGAAACGCAAAGAGCAGGAAATCTATTATTTCAGTACTCACGATTATCTGACTGCGGCCTATAACCGCGCCTATTTTTTCGAGCGGGCGACTGCTGAAATTGCACGGGCAAACCGTGACCAGCAACCGTTGGCGATGATGTTTGTGGATTTGGATTCTTTTAAACAGGTCAATGATCACTATGGACATCTGGTTGGCGATGAAGTCTTAAAAAACATAGCGAGCACGATATCCGCCAAACTCAGGAAATCCGATGTCTTTGCCAGATACGGCGGCGAGGAGTTTGTCGTATTGATGCCCGGCGTATCGCTGGCTGCAGCTTGCGGGGCGGCGGAAAAAATTCGTCATGTAGTCGAAAACCAACCAATGCCATCGATGATTAAAATGACGATAAGTATTGGCATTACTGAGCGAAAATCGAATGAATCGCTGGACGATTGGTTGCAGCGAACCGATAAGGCCATGTACCGGGCAAAGGAAAATGGCCGTAATTGCCTTTTTGCCTGTGAATCTTAATGAGCTTGGATAAACAATTTATGATAGCGCCAGCACTCCCTGCGGGCAAACGTGGGTGCAGAGGGAACAGCCGTCGCAGCGGGACGCATCCACGCTGATTCGTTGCTCGATGAATCGGATGGCGCCTTTGCCGCTTTCCCGGCAGGAAACATAGCATTTGGCGCAATGAATGCATTTTTCTGGGGCGACGACGGTGGACCGTCTTCGCCAGTCCATGTTCAGCCGTTCCCGGGCTTCGATCTTGGGCAGCGCCGCGCCGGTGATTTCCCCCAGGTTTCGCAGCCCTTTGCGATTCATATATTCTTCCAGTCCGGCGAGCAGCGGCGTGATGATCTGATACCCGTTCAGCATGACGGCGGTGCAGATCTGGACACAGCTAGCGCCGACGGCGAAATATTCCACGATATCCTGCCAACGGGCGATGCCGCCGATTCCCGAAACCGGTACTCCGGTCGCCTGGGCGATCTGCGCCACGCAGCGGAGACCGATCGGCTTGACCGCCACCCCGGAATAGCCGCCGTACGAGGTGTTGCCATTTACTGCCGGCAACGGCTCGAAGGTGTCGATGTCCACGCCCATCAGTACCTGCACGGTGTTGATCGCCGCGATCGCGTTGGCGCCGGCTGCCACGACAGCCCGGGCGATATCTTGAATGTTGCTGGCGTTCGGCGTCAGTTTGACCATGACCGGAATGCGGACAGCTTCCTTCACACAGGCGGTGATGGCCGCCGCCATGGTTTCATCTTTGCCGATGGCCGCCCCCATATTGTCTTCCAGCCGGAAGTGCGGGCACGAGAGGTTCAGCTCGAGTGCGTCAGCGCCGGCTTTTTCCATTCGACGCGCCAAGTCCTGCCAGGATTCGCGATTTTCATCCGCCATGATGCTGGCGATGATGCATTTGCCGGGAAACTCCCGCTTCAAATCCCGGACCGTGGTTTCCCAGTAGGCCATCGGTTTCTGCGTGAGGCCCTCGATGTTTTCAAACCCGGTGATATTGCCGGCGTTGTCGCGCAGGATGGCGAAACGGTTGGCAACGTCGGCGGTGATCAAGTGGTCGGGGGCGCAGGTTTTGGTTACCACGCCGGCCCAGCCCAGCTTTAGCGCCTTGGCGATGCCTTCGTAGCTTTGCGTCGGCGATGCGGAAGACAAAAGACAGGGATTATCCAACCAAATACCGCAAAATTGCACCTGTAACGTTCGATTCATTCGTGTGGCTCCTTTCTGTCATCCCTATATTGCATTTGCGCTCGGGCAATGCCTATAATGGCGATGTAAGAGGAAATGGGCTTTACTCAATAAAAGAGTTCGGCGGGAGCGAAAAAAGTCCTTGTGTAACTCCGAAGACTTTCTGAAGGAACGAGAACGACAAATAGTCCGCACCCAGTGGAATATTGTAAACATTCGGCGATAATTGACGAAAATTCGGCACGGATGTAAAATGTAACCTAAATGCATAACATGTGAGGGGGAAGGCAAGATGAAAAAACGGTGGACCATTCTGGGGGGGCTGGCCATCGCCATGAGCATTGCGCTCACGGGCTGCGGTGGCGGCGAAAAGGCCAAGCCGGCCGCGCAAACCAATGAGATTAAGATCGGCGGCAATGTCGAAATGACGGGTGGCGTCGCCAACTACGGCAACCAGGCGCTGAGCGGCATGAAGCTGGCTTTCAAGCAGGTCAACGCATCCGGCGGAGTACTCGGCAAGAAGATCAATCTGATTCTGGCGGATAATAAATCGGAACCGGCGGAAGCCGCCAATGCGACAACCAAACTGATCACCCAGGACAAAGTGTCGATTGTCATGGGGCCGATCGTTAGCTCCAACGTACTGGCCACGGTGAAAATCGCCGAAGACAACAAGGTTGTGGTGATGACACCGACCGGCACGAACGAGAAGATCACGGTAGACAACGGCAAGGTTCACCCGTTCGCGTTCCGGGCCTGTTTCATCGATCCTTTCCAGGGTCGGGTCATGGCCAATTACGCCACCAAGTCTTTGAAAGTGAAAACCGCGGTCATCTATATTGACAGCAGCTCGGACTATTCCAAAGGTGTGGCCGCTGCGTTCGAAGAAACCTTTGTGAAGAATGGCGGCAAGATTGTCGGTAAGGAGGCGTTCCTGCAAAAAGATCAGGACTTCAAGGCGACGCTGACCAAGATCAAAGCGCTGAATGCCGATATCGTATTCATTCCGGCCTATTACGAGGAAGTTGGCAAGATCGTCAAGCAGGCGCGTGAACTCGGCATCAACCAACCCCTGCTCGGCACCGACGGCTGGGACAACCCCAAGGTTGTCGAGATCGCCGGCGCGGCGGCTCTGAACAACACGTTCTTCAGCAACCATTATTCCTCGCAGGACAGCGATCCCAATGTACGCAAGTTCATCGAAGCCTATAAAGCCGAATACAAGGAAGAACCCAGCTCCATGGCGGCGCTGGGGTATGACGCTGCGATGATCGTTGTCGATGCGATCAAGCGGGCGAATACCACCGATGCGGCCAAGGTGAAGGAAGCGATGGAACAGACAAAGAATCTGCAGGTCAGCACCGGCATCGTCACGATGGACAGCAACCACAATCCGATTAAGAGCGCGGTTGTCATCGAGATGAAGGACGGCAAGCAGACCTTCAAGGAAAAGATCAATCCCTGATCGGGAAACTTGACAAAACATAGGCCGGGGTGTATTTTAGAATAAGTTAAACCCCTGAGTTTGTGGCGATGAAGCCGCGACGGTACGAATTTTTTCGTACTGTCGCGGCTTTTGTTTGTTTTAAAAAAGAAAGGCGGGATCATATGAAATCATTGGCGTTTTATGACGGAAAAATCGTGGATCGGGACCAGCCGGTTGTCTGTATGGAAGACCGGGGCTATCAGTTTGGCGACGGCGTTTATGACGCCTGGATGGTGTTCAATGGCAAACATTTTCTGCGGAAGGAGCATCTGGACCGCTTCGAACGCAGTTGTGGCATGCTGGATATCGTCCCCTGCTATACCCGCGCGGAAATCGAAGGCTTCAGCGACTTGCTGCTGAAGGAGTCGGGGATCGAACGCGGCATGTTTTATTTTCAATGGACCCGTGGTTGGCAGTCGCCGCGGGGCCACGTGTATACACCGAACCTGCGGCCGATTCTGTCGGGATCGATCATTCCGGTGCCGTCCAAGCCGGCCGAGTTTTTTACCAAGGGCAGCAAAACAATTTTTTATCCGGATGAGCGGCAACATTTTTGCCACATCAAGACCCTGAATCTGCTGGGCAGCGTGATGGCCAGCAACGCGGCGGCCAAGGCCGGCTGCTATGAAGTGATTTTCGTCCGGGAAGACGGTGGCAAAAAGTTCGTTACCGAAAGCGCGCACAGTAATTGTTATGCGGTGAAGGATGGAGTGATCCATACCGCGCCGCTTGGGAAACTCATCCTGCCGGGAATTACCCGCGGTGTGGTTCTGAAGATTGCCCAGCGGTTGGGGATTCCCGTCGTGGAAGAATTCTGCACACCGGAGTTTTTCGCCCAAGCGGATGAAGTATTCGTGTCGGCGGCCAGCGGCGTCGTGCCGGTCGGCTTCATCGACGGCAATCCGGTCGGCAACGGGGTTGGCGAGATCTTTGCCCGGTTGAATACGGAATACCAGAAACTGATTGATTCCAGTTGCTATTGAAAGTGAGCGGAAGATCCTGCTACTTGACAAAATAATTCGGAAGTTGTAAAGTATAAAACAATACCGAGGGACATAAGTTTAAAATAACACCATACTGTTGGCAACGGGGCCGTCGAGCGATCGATTGGCCCTTTTTTGTTGCGTAATTGCGGACGATATACGGACGTTTTTGATGTTGCGGAAAGGAGGCGAACGGGCGGTGATTTTGAAAGTAGCTGTTGTCGGGCCGGCGACGCTGGTGCAACGCATCATGGAAACGGGAATGCAATATCCCGGTCTCGACCTTCTGCCGATCGTGTATCGAAGCGAATCGGATGCATTGGAGCTGACCTTGCGGCATCAAACGCAAGTGGACGCGTTTCTGTTTGCCGGCCGGATTCCCTATGACGTTGCCAGCCGACAGATTCGCGGCGTCCCCATGGTATATATCCACCATACCGGTTCAGGGTTGTACCGGGTGCTATTCCAGATTCTTCAGGAGTCCGCTGAAAAGCCGTCCCCGCTGCCATTGCGACTGAGCGTGGATGTTTTGCAACCGGAGGAGGTCCAGGCCGGGCTGGAAGAAATCGGACTGCGGGCGGAACGGTTGTTTATTCGCGAATATCTGGTGGGACAGAGTGCCGAGGAAATGGTGCAGTTTCATTATAATTTGTGGAAAACCCATCAGGTCGATTATGCCCTGACCTGTGTGACTTCTGTTTATGACAGACTGCAGGCGCTGGGCGTCAAGTGTTACCGGATTCTGCCGACACGGCCGGTGATTGCCGATGCACTGAAAATGGTGCAATTGGAGCGGAAAAAAAGGGAGATTGGCAGTACGCAACTGGCGGTGTACATGGTCAGCTTGCGGGAGAGCATCGACGGCGATGTCGCCGCGATAGGCCCTCTGGGCGCCCAGTTGGATTTGCGCAAAATGATGGCGAATTTCGGCGAAAAAACCCAGACGCTGATGTATTGGTCGGATCGCAATAAAATGACCTTTATTACCACCCGGGGAGTCATTGAAGAATTGACTCGGAATTTTACCGTCAGCCCTCTGCTGGAGGGCATCAAACTTGCATCCGGTTGGACATTGAGTCAGGGCATCGGGATCGGCTGGACGGCCAATGATGCCGAAATGAATGCGAAGGAAGCATTGGCAAAAGCGGAAAGACAGGTTGGTGGCGGTTGCTATGCCGTACTGGAAGAACGGACCATTCTGGGGCCGCTCGGCAAGACGACCCAACTGGTTTATTCTTCCCGCAGTCGTGACCCGCAGCGATTGGCACTGGCCAGGCAGGCCGGTGTGAGTATCGGTACGATCAACAAATTCATGGCGCTTCGAGGGCAATTCGCCCAAACAGCGCTCAGCGCCGCAGAACTGGCGAACTGGTTTGGCATTACGCTGCGAAGTTCCCGGCGACTGCTCAGTCAACTGACGCAGAGTAATCTGGCGGCGGTGGTCGGGGAAGAACAACCGATCAACAAAGGGCGGCCGCGTCAGTTGTACTCGTTGCGATTCCCCGAGGAAGCGAAAGGAGATAACGGACCATGTTCGATGTGTTGATAGAAAATGGCGAAATCATCGATGGCAGCGGCCAGGACGGATTTCGCGCCGATGTCGGGATACTGAACGGAAAAATTGCGGCGATTGGAAATCTGAAAGGACAGGAAGCAGTCGAAAGGGTGGAGGCCGCCGGTCTGACGGTAACGCCGGGATTTGTGGATATCCACTGCCATTCGGATTCGGTGCTGTTCAAGACGCCGCGGGAACAAAGCAAGATCCTGCAGGGCGTTACCACCGAGACTATCGGCAACTGCGGGTTGTCGGCGGCGCCGGTGAACCCGGATACGCTGGATTTGCTGCAGAAGTATACGGCGGCGATTTTCGCCGGCGGCAAGCTCGATTGGAACTGGCGAACGACTGGTGAGTTTTTGGAGTGCATCGAAAACAGGAAAACGATTGGCAATGTGGCGGCGCTGGTGGGGCATGGCACAGTCCGGATCGCGGTGATGGGCTTCGAAAACCGGGAGCCGAGCTCGGCGGAGCTGGCTCGGATGCAACAGCTGGTGAAGGAGTCGTTGGCGGAGGGTGCTTTCGGGCTGTCGAGCGGGTTGATATATCCGCCCGGTGTGTTCAGCCAGACCGAGGAAATGATCGAGTTGTGCCGGCCGGTCGCCGCAGCGGGAGGCTTGTATGCGACCCATATGCGAAACGAGGGAACCTGGCTCGTCGAATCCGTGGAGGAAACGATCCGGGTGGGCAGGGAAACCGGAGTGTCCGTCGAAATCTCCCATCACAAGGCGGCAGGGCAGTCCAATTGGGGAAAGGTCAAGCTCAGCCTGGACCGGATGCTGGAAGCCAGCGCCCAGGGCATGAACATTCACTGCGATGTGTATCCCTATATCGCTTCGAGTACGGTTCTGGGCGCAGTACTGCCGCCGTGGGTCCAGGAGGGCGGCGTGGAAAAGCTGTTGCAGCGACTGGCGGACCCGAGTTGCCGGCGCCGGATCAAGACGGAGTTCACGGCGGGGTTGCCGGGGTGGGATCGCTTCGCGACCGGCGATAACTGGGAACGAATCATGATCGCTTCCTGCGGCGTCCATCATGAGTGGGAGGGGAAATCACTGGCGGCCTTGGCGCAGGAACGCGGCCAGGAACCGGCGGAGGCGCTGTTCGATATCATGCTGGAAGAACACGGCGATATTTTGATGATGGCGTTCCTGATGTGTGAGGACGACGTTGCGACAATTTTGCGCCACCCCCTGTCGATGGTGGGATCGGATGCCATTCCCAGCGCCGGCAAGCCTCACCCCCGCTTCTACGGGACATTTCCCCGGATCCTGCGCAAATATGTGCGGGAGGATAAAGTGCTGACGCTGCCGGAGGCTATCCGGAAGATGAGTGCGGCGCCAGCGAAGAAGTTGGGGTTGACCGACCGGGGATTGATCCAGGTCGGCATGGCGGCCGACATCGCGGTCTTTGACGCGGCTGTAGTAGCGGATCGGGCGGAATATCAAGATCCCTGCCATTATGCGACCGGCATGGACACGGTGGTGGTCAATGGGCGGTTGGCGGTGCGACAGGGCCGTTATACCGGCGAGTTGGCCGGCCGGGTGTTACGCAGCTGAAATTTGGTTTGCGCGAAATAGAAAAGAACAAATCAGTGGTGTAAGCAATGGCGCTTGCCGCAGAACGGATTCGTTTTGCCGCAGGCGCCTTTTTGTATTAACGGGAAAGCGGAAAGGAGACTCTTATGTACGATGTCTTGCTGAAAAATGGCCGCATTGTCGATGGCTGCGGCAATCCTTGGTACAAGGCGGATGTGGGAATCAAAGACGGCCGGGTGGTTCGGATCGGTGACCTGCGGGAAGCCGAGGCGGCGGAGATCGTCGATGTCGCCGGGCAGGTGGTGGCGCCGGGATTTATCGACATCCACTGCCATTCCGACGTGCTGTCGCTGAAGGAACCACGCGAACCCGGCAAGATCCTGCAGGGAGTGACGACGGAGGTGGTCGGCAACTGCGGCAATTCGGTGGCGCCGGTTAGTGAAGAACTGCTGCCGCTTTATCTGAAGCAGGCTTCACCGACCTTCCGGGACAAGTCGGTGAAGTGGAACTGGCGAAGTGTGGGCGAGTATCTGGAACGAATCGATGAACACAAGACCATTGGCAACGTGGCGACTCTCGTCGGCCACGGCATGCTCCGGCTCAATGCCATGGGATTTGACGATCGCCAGCCTACGGCAAAGGAATTGGAGCGGATGCAGGAGCTGGCGGCGGAAGCGCTGGATGAGGGAGCGTTCGGCTTGTCGAGCGGTCTGATTTATCCGCCGGGCATCTTCAGCCGGGAAGCGGAGATGATCGAAGTGTGCCGGTCGGTGGCCGCCAAGGGCGGATTTTATGCCACGCATATCCGCAACGAAGCCGATGACTTAATTCCGTCGGTGGCGGAAGCGATCCGGGTGGCCGAGCAAGCCGGGATTGCTCTTGAAATTTCGCATCACAAGGCGGCTGGCCGGCGGAATTGGGGCAAATGCCAAACGACGCTGGCGATGCTGGAAGCGTCGCGCGCGCGGGGATTCGATGCGACCTGCGATCTGTATCCCTACATCGCGGCCAGCACCTCGCTCAAAACCTTGTTGCCGCCCTGGATGCATGACGGAGGAATCGCGGCACTGCTGGAGCGGCTGCGTCGGCCGGAAGTTCAGGATCAGGTTCGTCGGGAACTGGAGGAAGGACTTCCTGGCTGGGAAAACAGCGCAAAAAACACTGGCTGGGATGGCGTCATGATTGCCTACTGCCAGAAAAATACGGCGTATGAAGGAAAGACCATCCAACAAATCGCCAATGCCGAGGGGAAGGAACCGGCGGATATACTGTTCCGGATTGTGCTGGACGAAGACGGTCTCGCGCTGATGAATATTTTCCTGATGACGGAAGACGATGTGAAAACCATCTTGCAGCATCCGCTTTCCATGATTGGCTCAGACGCCATTCCCAGCACCGGCAAGCCACATCCCCGTTTTTACGGGACGTTCCCCCGGGTTTTGGCCAAATATGTCCGGGATGAAAAAGTCATTTCCTTGCAGGAAGGGATTCGCAAGATGACAGCCTTGCCGGCCCAGAAACTGGGACTGCGGGACCGCGGCGTCCTGCGGGAAGGCGCTTGGGCGGACATCGTCGTGTTTGACCCGGAAACCATTCAGGATAAAGCAACCTTTGCCGAACCGGCCCAATACCCGGCAGGAATTGATCATGTGCTGGTCAATGGGGTAATGGCTGTGCGGCATAGTCAATATACAGGCAGTCTCAGCGGCAGGACCCTGCGGCGGGGACATTGAGTCCGAAACAAAAAAATCAAGGAGGGGTTCCCATGAAAAAAAACAATAAGCTGGCGGCCTTATTCATCGTATTCGTCCTGCTGTTCACACTCGGTTGCGGCGGATCGTCTCCGGCGTCGCCGACGGCGACGGGCGACAAAGGGAAAAAGAAAGACCTGAAAGTTGGGCTTACCGCCGCGCCGCCGACGATTGACATGCACAAGACCACAGCTACCTTGACTCAGCAGGTGGGCTGGCACATCTTCGAATATCTGGTCACCTTGGATTCCAAGTACAATGTAGTACCATCACTGGCGGAAAAGATCGAAGTCAGCCCGGACGGCAAGACTTTCACATTCCCGCTGCGGAAGGGCTTAAAGTTCCACAACGGCAAAGACTTGACTGCGGATGATGTTGTGGCGTCATTGCTGCGGTGGCGTAAATATTCCACCATTGGCCGGGCAGTCGTGGCGCCGGCGACCATAACCGCTAAAGACAAGGACACCGTCGTGATCACACTGCCCAAACCGTCGAGCGCCTTGCTGCCGGCGTTGGCATACCCGTCTCAGGGCGCGGTCATCATGCCGAAGGAAATCATCGACGAGGCGGGCGACGGCAACGTCAAAAAATATATCGGCACCGGGCCGTTCGAATTCGTCGAATGGAAGCAAAACCAATTCATCCATGTGAAGAAATACGCAGGCTACAAATCGGCGCCCGGTCCGGCCAGCGGTCTGTCCGGCAAGAAGGAAGCCCTGGTCGACAATATCTTCTTCTATCTGGTGCCGGATCCGGCGACCCGGGTGGCTGGAATCCAGTCCGGCGAGTATGATACGGTGGAACAAGTGCCGACCGACAGTTATCAAATCCTGAAGAAAGATCCCAACCTCGATGTGCGGGTCGACCGCCCCTCCAGCTACGTTTCGATGGTTTTCAACACCAAGAGCGGGCTGTTCGCCGATGTGAAGAAACGTCAGGCGATCAACGCCGCCCTCGACTCGGAAACCGTTCTGAAAGCCATTGCTGGTTCGCCGGAGTTTTACGAACTGAACCATGGTCTGGTGTTCAAGGAACAGATCTGGTATGTCGACAGCGGCAAGGAAAAATACAACCAGAAGAATCCGGAGCTGGCGAAAAAACTGCTGGCCGAGGCCGGTTACAATGGCGAACCGGTGACTATCATCACCTCCCGCGATTACGATTACATGTACAAAAGCGCCGTCGTGCTGAAAGACACGCTGGAGAAGATCGGTATGCCGGTCAAGCTGGAAGTCTACGATTGGCCGACCGTTCTCAGCAAGCGCGGCAACGACAAACTGTGGAACATTTTCGTCACCGGTTTTTTGATCACCGTCGAGCCGTCGCAGACACTGTATCTGGATTCCCGGTTCAAGTGGGCCGGCTGGTACAACAGTCCGAAGATGGATGCATTGCTGGACGAAATGCGCGAGTCGCCCAATCTGGATCAGGCCAGGAAAGTCTTTGAAAAGGTTCAGTCCTTGTATTGGGAAGAAGTGCCGACCATCAAGTTCGGCAATGTGCATCAGGTCTTCGCGACCCGCAAGAATGTCAAAGGCGCCCAATTCTTCTGCGACAAGCAGTTCTGGAACACTACCGTTGAATAAGTGCAAAATGTTCTAAGTGCGGGGAGGTGACTGCTCTATGGTCAAATACATCATCAAGCGGATTCTCTATTTGTTGCCGGTACTTGCCGTGGTCGCGGTCGTTGACTTCGTGATCATCCATTTGACGCCGGGCGATCCGGCGGCGGTGATCCTGGGCTCCGACGCCACGGATGTCGATCTGGCCAAGTTGCGGGAGCAGCTTGGCCTCAACCTCCCCATTTATGTTCAATTCGGCCGTTGGCTATGGGGAGTGGTTCACGGCAACCTGGGTTGGTCGATATTCATGGATATGCCGGTATCCACGGCGATCTGGCAACATCTATGGCCGACGGTATCCCTGACCTTCCTGGCCGAAACCATCGCCATTCTGGTGGCGTTGCCGCTCGGCGTCACGGCGGCGGCCAACCGGGGAACCTGGCTGGATCAGTCATTCATGACCCTGGCCTTGCTGGGGATTTCGATTCCCAGCTTTTGGATCGGTCTCAATTTCATCATGTTGTTCGCCGTGCAGTTGAACTGGTTGCCGGCAGCCGGTTATCAACCGTTGGCCAACGGGTTGGTCAACCATCTGAAATACCTGATTATGCCGGCGATTTCGCTGGGCATCATGCAGGGGGCGCTGATCGCGCGGATGACCCGTTCGTCGCTATTGGAAGTATTGAACGAGAACTATATCCGGACGGCGGAAGCCAAGGGGTTGAAGCGGTGGGTCATTATTTTCAAGCATGCCCTGCGCAACGCTTTCATTCCGATCTTGACCGTGATCGGGCTGACATTCGCCGTGTTGATTGGCGGCGCCGTCGTGACCGAGACGGTGTTCAACATTCCCGGCATCGGCAAACTGATCGTGACTTCGGTGCTGCGGCGTGATTACGCCGTTATCCAGGGAGCGATCCTGATGACCGCGACTTCCTATGTGTTGATCAATCTGGTGATTGATCTGATGTATGCCCTGATAGATTCCCGGGTCCGGCTGTCCAAGTAGCCGCGGTCCGGTATGAAAGGAGAGGATTGCCGTGGAGGTCGCCTCGACTGCTGCTCTGAAAAACAAAACGAATTATTGGGAAACCTTTCGCCGGAATATTGTGGTGCGGCGTTTCCTGTCCAACCGGATGGCGGTGACGGGTTGCGCGTTATTGGCCATTATTTTTCTGATGGCGATTTTGGCGCCGCTGCTGGCGACTCAACCGCCGCTGGCGATGAAGGTGACGGACCGGTTGAAGGCGCCCAGCGCCGCCCACTGGTTCGGTACGGACGAATTCGGCCGTGACGTGTACAGCCGGGTGGTTCATGGCAGCCGGATTTCCATCGCGGTCGGCATGTCTGTGGTGGTGATCTCGTCGGTGTTCGGGCTGATTTTGGGTTTGTATTCCGCGTATTACCGTCATCTGGACAACCTGATCATGCGGGTGGTCGATGGGCTGATGGCGTTTCCGGCGGTGCTGCTGGCTATCGCGATCATGGCGGCGCTGGGTCCGAAAATCGAGAACGTCATTATTTCGATCAGCGTGGTGTATATTCCGACTGTGGCCCGAACGGTTCGTTCGGCGGCGTTGGTGGTTCGCGAACAGACGTATATCGAAGCCATCCGGGCCTTGGGCGGGAAGCCCTGGCGGATCATCTGGCGTCACATCGCGCCAAACTGCATGTCACCACTGATTGTGCAGGCAACGTTTATTTTTGCCTACGCCGTCATCATCGAAGCCTCGCTCAGCTTCCTCGGCGCCGGCACCCCGCCGCCGCAACCCAGCTGGGGCAATATCCTCAGCGACGGTCGTACCTTGATCCGGCAGGCGTGGTGGATCATGGTGTTTCCCGGCATCGCCATCGTCATGACCGTGCTCGGCCTGAACCTGATCGGCGACGGCCTGCGGGATTTGCTGGACCCGCATACCAACAAGGCGAAAAGTTGACTTGACTCGGAATGACAAGCGAAGAAGGTGAAGCGAATGAATAATCAACCGTTGCTGGAAGTGCGGGAACTCAAGACCCGATTTGCCACCGAATCCGGGATGGTTACGGCGGTAGACGGAGTCAGCTTCCAAATATACGAAGGAGAAACCGTGGGTTTGGTTGGGGAGTCCGGTTGCGGAAAAAGCGTGACATCGCTGTCCATTCTTCGCCTGTTCGGCATGAACAGCGGAACCCGGCTGGAGGGTCAGATCTTGTTCGAGGAGCGCGATTTGCTGACCGCTTCACTCGATGAAATCCAGACCATCCGCGGCAATAAAATTTCGATGATTTTCCAGGATCCGATGACGTCGCTGAATCCGGTCTATACGGTCGGCGATCAGATTGCCGAATCCATCATGTTGCATCAAAAACTGAACCGCGAGCAGGCGCTGGCCAAGGCGGTTCATATGCTGGAGCTGGTGGGAATTCCCTCGCCGGAACGCCGGGTGAAGGATTACCCGCACCAATTGTCCGGCGGCATGCGGCAACGGGTGATGATTGCCATGGGATTGGCTTGCCAGCCCAAGCTCTTGATTGCCGACGAACCGACCACGGCGCTGGATGTGACGATCCAGGCCCAGATCCTCGAACTGATGCAAAAGCTGCAAACCGAACTGAATATGGGCGTCATCCTGATCACGCATGATCTCGGCGTGGTCGCGGAGGTCTGCAGCCGGGTGATGGTCATGTATTTGGGGCAGATCGTGGAGGAGTGTTCGGTTGAGGTTCTGTTTGACAACCCGCTGCATCCTTATACCTGCGGTTTGATCCAATCCATTCCCTCGATGGAGACCAATCGTCGGGAACCATTGCATGTGATTGAAGGAACGGTGCCGTCCCTCTTCCATGTGCCGGCCGGCTGTCATTTTGCACCGCGTTGTCCCTATGCCGACGCGCAATGCCAAAAGCCGCCGGAGCTGCTGGAGATTGACGGGGAACACAAGGTGCGTTGCTGGCATCCGGGCGTGATGACGGTGGCGGGAAGGAGGTCGGCGTGATGGCGGCAACAGCGCCTTTGTTGGAGATTAACCGGTTAGTGAAATACTTTCCGGTGAATAGCGGCTATTTTGAACCGCCGCGGATCGTCAAGGCGGTTAATAGTGTTTCCCTGGCGATCCGGGAAGGGGAAACCTACGGCCTGGTGGGTGAGTCCGGTTGCGGCAAGAGTACGACCGGTCGCCTGATCCTGCGCCTGATCGAACCGACGGAAGGACAAGTGAAGTTTCAGGGGCGGGATGTCTTGAACTTTTCGAAAGAGGAACTGCGAAAGGTCCGCAAAGATATGCAGATGGTGTTTCAGGATCCATTTTCCGCTTTGAATCCACGAATCCGGATCGGTTCCGCTATTCAGGAGACAATGGACATTTTCGAAATCGGCGACGCCAAGGACCGCAAAGTTCGAGTATACGACATTTTGGAAAAAGTCGGACTGCAACGGGACCACTACGACCGCTATCCCCACGAGTTTTCCGGCGGGCAGCGGCAACGTATCGTGCTGGCCCGGGCGCTGGCGGTCGGGCCCAAATTCGTCGTGTGCGATGAGCCCGTGTCGGCGCTGGACGTGTCCACCCAGTCCCAGATCATCAACTTGCTGGAAAAGTTGCAGCATGACATGAAACTGACCTATCTGTTCATTGCCCACAATCTGAGCGTGGTCCGGCATATTTCCGACCGGATCGGCGTTATGTATCTGGGACACTTGATGGAGGAAGCTGAAACGGACAGCCTGTTCGAACGCCCCATGCATCCCTACACGCAGGCGCTGCTTTCGGCAGTGCCGCATCCGAATCCCCGGCGCAAACGAGAACGGGTTATTCTCTCCGGTGATGTGCCGTCGCCGCTGAATTTGCCGACCGGTTGCGTGTTCCACACCCGTTGCCCCTATGCGATCGGCGCATGCCGCGATACCGTGCCGGACCTGCGGGAAGTCGATGCCCGTCACAAGGTGGCCTGCCACAAGGTGCATGACTGGAATATTTGAAGAGAAGGAGCGAGCCGGAATGAAAGCTTTGGGATTTTACAACGGAAGGATCATCGAACGGGACGAGCCAGTCATCTGCATTGAGGATCGCGGTTACCAATTCGGCGATGGGGTCTATGACGCCTGGATGGTGATCAACGGCAAACATTTTTTGCGGAGGGAGCATCTGGATCGATTCGAACGCAGCTGTCGGCTGTTGGATATCGAGCCTTGCTACAGCCGTGAGGAAATTGAGGGATTCAGTGATCTGATGTTGCATGAATCCGGCATTGAGCAGGGGATGATGTATTTCCAGTGGACGCGGGGCTGGCAATCACCTCGATCTCATATCATCGCCGACGGCATCCGGCCGGTTCTGAGCGGCTTTATTTCGCCATGGACGCCGAAACCAGCCGATTTCTGGACCCAGGGGAGCAAAACGATGTTCGCGGTGGATGAACGGCAGCATTTCTGCAATATCAAGACATTGAATCTGCTCGGCAGTATCCGTGCGATCAATGCGGCGGCGAAGGCCGGCTGTTACGAAGTTATTTTTGTCCGGGAAGACGGCGGCGAAAAATTCGTCACCGAGAGCGCCCACAGCAACTGTTACGCGGTGAAGGACGGCGTGATCCACACCGCGCCGTTGGGTAACCTGATCCTACCGGGTATTACCCGCGGGGTTGCCCTGAAAATTGCCGGCGACCTGGAGATCCCCGTAGTCGAAGAATATTGCACGCCGGAATTCTTCCTGGAAGCCGACGAAGTGTTTTTGTCGGCCGCCAGCGGGATCGTGCCGGTTGGTTGGATCGGCGACGTTCGGATCGGCACGGGCCCGGGACCGGTATTTGCACGACTGAATGAGGAGTATCAGAAACTGATCGCCGCAAACTAATACCCCGGACAAATATTATAGGAAGGGCAAAGACGCCCGCAGTAAGGCAGTGCTTTATTGCGGGTCTTTTATTTTGGAATGCTTTTGTCAAGAACAAAGAGAGGTTTGAATATGTTTGATTTAAAGATCGTGAATGGAAAAATTGTCGATGGTTCGGGGCGGAGCAGTTATCTGGCCGATGTCGGCATCAGCGGCGACCGGATCACGGCAGTGGGAAACCTGGCGGCGGCGCCGGCGCGCGAGACGATAAATGCTGCCGGGAAAATCGTTGCGCCGGGATTCATCGATATGCATACGCACTCGGATTTATCGGTACTGTACGATCCGCATGCGAACAGCAAGATTTACGACGGCGTCACCACCGAGGTCGTCGGCAATTGCGGGATCGGCGTGGCGCCGGTATCGGAATCCAATCGGCAGTTACTGATGGATTATCTGGGGACGCGCATGATCGGCAACCTGCCGGTCAAAATCGACCTGAAATGGTCGACGGTGGCCGAATACCTGAACTATGTGGACGCCCATCCACCGGCGGTCAACGTGACGGCATTGCTGGCGCAGGGCGCGATTCGCATCGCGGTGATGGGGTTTGACAGCAATAAGCCGACGCCGGCGCAACTGGCCGAGATGCAGGAACTGGTTCGCGCCGGGATGAGCGAAGGCGCGGTCGGGTTCAGCACTGGCTTGATTTACATGCCGGGAGAGTTTTCCGATACGGCGGAACTGACCGAGGTTGTCCGGCAAATAAAACCCTGGAATGGAATCTACGTTACCCATATCCGCAACGAAAGCGATGGAGTGTTTGAAGCGCTGGACGAAGCACTGACCATAGGTCGTGAGGCCGGGACGCCGGTCCACATTTCCCATTTGAAATTAGGCGGCAAGTCCGTTTGGGGCCGGGCTGGCGAATTGTTGCGGAAAATCGAAGATGCCAATGCGGCTGGGATCGATACAACTTTTGATTTGTATCCGTATACGGCCGGCATGACCGGACTATCGGCCTGCATGCCGCCGTGGGCTTTCGAAGGAGGGGTCGGGCAGCTGATTCTTCGACTGCAGGACAAAGAAATGCGCCTGCGGATCCGGGCTTGCATCGAAACCGGCATCCCCGGCTGGCAGAACATGGCCAAGGCGGCCGGATCATGGGATCGGATCGTCATTACCACTGTCATGAATGAAGAAAACAAACATCTGGAAGGGAAAAGCGTCCAGGAAATCGCCGATCTGCAGGGCAAAGATCCGTATACGACCATGTTTGATCTGCTGGTCGCCGAAAAAGGCCGGGTACTGATCGTGACCCATATGATGGCTGAAGAAGATGTGGCGGCTATTATCCGCCATCCGCTGGCGATGATTGGTTCGGATGGAATGAGCGTCTCTACGGAAGGCGTGATGTCTTTCGGCCGGCCTCATCCCCGGGCGTTCGGCACCCGCGCCCGTGTTCTGGAGAAATATGTCCGGGAAGATAAAATACTGAGCCTGGAAGATGCCGTCAGAAAGATGTCGGCGATGCCGGCGGAACGCCTCGGGTTGAAGCAACGCGGCCTGATCAAGGACGGTTATTATGCCGATTTGACGATCTTCGACCCGGAAACAGTCCAGGGAAAGGCGACTTTCGCCGAACCCAAACAGTATTCTGCAGGGTTCGATGTGGTTGTCGTAAACGGCAAGATCGTTCTGAAAGATGGCGTGCATCAGGAGGTTTATTGCGGGCGCGTACTAAAAAAATAAGAAGGTTAAATCCTTGGCGGTTGGCAAGCGTGCTTATTTGCGCTTGCCTTTTTCTTTGTAGTGAATTGGAGAATGCAGGAAGATGCTTCTTTGAAAGCGAAATCAAATATTAATCGAAAATGCGGAGAAAAAAGAGCTACACTACAAAGAGTCTAGTTGGGAGATGGGGTAAGATTGCGTCTGGGGAGCTCAACCAGCTTGGACAGTTATCGGAGAACTACCCTACTGATTGTTGGGTTTGTGGTGTTATGCATAGTTGGCGCTTTCCGCCTGGCGGACTATCTGTCCGACAGGGAACTGGCCGATCAAAAAATCCGCACTGATGTCGCCAACCGTAACTTGGCGATGATCCTGACGGAAAGTGTCAACAGTGCGATCCGGAATGCGGACATTTTGCTGCGGATTTTCAAAGGGGATTGGGAAAACAACGGCGCACTGACCGATAGTCTGCAAGCAAAACTGCCGGAAATCATTAATGCGGGCATGGTCGCCCGGATCTGCATCGCTGACGCATCGGGCAAAATCGTATTCAACGCGATGAAGCTGACCCATTCGACGAATATCGCTTCCCAGATATATTTTCAGAAGCATAGGGCAGAAGACGCCGGCGAGGTGCTGCTCGATGTCGTTTGGCTCATGGGAGAGAAGGGGCCGCCAATGCTGGTGGTTAGCCGTCGCCTGAACCATGGGGATGGCTCGTTCGGCGGCGTGGTTAGTGTGGGAATCCGGCAGGAGTATCTAATGCGGGCGTTCCGTGAACTAGAACTGGGCAATGAGAATTCATTGAGCCTTTTGCATACGGATGGAAACATTCTGGCACGGATTCCCGGTGAATTCGACCGGATGGCTTTTGCCGCGGTGTTCAGGAACCACCCTTCTCTGACACGCGTGAAAGCGGGAGAAATGACCGGTGAGTATGAGGTGCCGGGAGCTGATGGAATTCCCCGGTTGGGTTCTTTTCGCAAACTAAATGTGTATCCGGTCGTGGCTTTGGCTACGACGAAGAAAGAGGTGGCGCTGTCTCGAGTGTTGGAACGGCGGGGGCTCTATCGAAATGCGGCGACCGGTTTTTCTTTCTTTGTAATGGTTTCCGGTCTGCTGATCTGGATGCAGCTACGCCGGCAGTACCGGACTGAGCAGACGCTGCGGGAACGGGAACAGGAGTTGACGTTTTCGAGTTATCATGATGCGTTGACTGGAATCTACAACCGGGCATATTTTTATGAAAAGGTTCGCGAAGCCGGACCGCAGGCCGGCGTTATCATGGCCGACATGGACGGACTGAAGGTTATTAACGATACCTTTGGGCATAAGATGGGCGACCAGGCGCTGATCGACACGGCGGGGATTTTGGGCCGATGCATTTCGCCGGATTCCATTCCAGCCCGTATCGGCGGCGATGAATTTGCAGTCTATATACCGGTTACGACCCGGGAAACGGTAGAGAAAATGATTCAGGCTCTTCGTCAGGAAATCTCCCGGTATAATGGCAGTCATGCGTTGCCGTTGCAGCTTTCGCTGGGTTTTGCCATCGCCGATGGAAAAACGGCGCCACTATCCGAACTGATGGCGACGGCCGACAAATGGATGTACCGGGAAAAGCTGCGGCAGGCCGGGACGCATCGCAGCCAGTTTACCAATACGCTGAAAGAGATGTTGGTTGCTCGCGATTACATTACGGAAGGGCATGTGTCGAGAGTGACGGACATTACGATTGCGCTGGCCAAGGCCGTCGGGTTGTCCTCGGCGCAGATACCGGACATGGAGTTGTTTGCCTACTTTCACGACATCGGCAAAGTGGGGGTTTCCGACCGAATTTTGAACAAATGCGGGCCATTGACCGATTTCGAGCGGCATGAGATGCAACAGCATTCGGAAATCGGCCACCGGATCGCGTCGGCGACGGATGATTTATCCGGAATTGCCGACTGGATTCTGAAGCATCACGAGCGCTGGGATGGCAAGGGATATCCTTGGGGGATCGCCGGAGAGGATATTCCGGTCCAATGTCGAATCCTGGCGATTGCGGACGCCTACGACGCCATGACCAGTGACCGCCCTTACCGCAAGGCGATGTCCCATCAGGACGCGATTGCGGAAATGCGTCGAAACGCCGGAACACAGTTCGACCCGGCGCTGGTGGAGAAATTCATCGAGCTTTAGGGACTTTCTCATTGGAAATTGCAAACCAAGAGAAAGGCTGTCTATCCTGGCAAAAGCCAGGCGAGACAGCCTTTTTGCATCGATTCCGGATTATTGGTGAAATGGGGGCTAACTCTATTTTCCTGGTTTTGTCATCAGACGGGCCACTTTGGCGGCGAAGCCGATCGGGTCCTCCGGTGTGAGGCCTTCCATCAGCAGGGCCTGGCCATAGAGCAGTTCGCAATAGTCCTTGAAGTTGTCGGAAGCCGGCTCGGCGGCATATAGTTCTTTCAAAACGCCGAACAGCTCATGGTCCGGGTTTAGTTCGAGGATGCGGCTGGCCTTGTACATGGGGTTGTCCATTTCCGACAGGATCTGTTCCATCGACAGGCTGATACCTTCATCGCCGCTGACCAGGCAGACCGGACTGGTTTTCAGGCGGTGGCTGATTTTCACGTCGGCCACCCGGCCCTTCAGCTGCTCTTTGACGGCGGTGGTTAGGGTCTCGTTTTCCTTGACGGCGGTTTCGTCGTCCTTCTTTTCCTTCGGCGCGTCGAGTTCCTGCAGTTTCAGATCGCCGCGGCTGATGGACTGGAATTTTTTCTCCTTGTATTCTCGCAGGGAGTCGATGGCGAACTCGTCAACCCGGTCGAACAGGTACAGCACTTCAAGGCCTTTTTCCTTCAGAATTTCCATCTGCGGCAGGCGCTCGACCGATGAACGATCCTTGCCGGTGGCATAGTAGATGACGGTCTGGCTCTCCGGCATGCGGGCGAGGTATTCGTCCAGTGTCGTCAGTTCGTCGACCGAATGGGAAGAGGGGAACATCAGCAGGGCCTGCAGCTTGTCGCGGTTCATGAAATCGGAGTAGACGCCGTTTTTGACGGACTTGCCATATTCCTGCCAGAACTTCTTGTATTTGTCACGGTCTTTTTCCAGCATCTTCTCGAGCGTCTTGAAAATGGTTTTTTCCAGGTTCTTGCCGATCTTTTTCAGTTGGCTGCTGTGCTGGAGCAGCTCGCGGGAGATGTTGAGCGAGAAGTCTGGCGAGTCGACCAAGCCGCGGACGAATCGCAGATACTCCGGCAGTAGGTCCTGGTAGTTGTCCATGACGAACACATTCTTTGAATACAGGCGAATGCCGGTGGTCGTTTCCCGCTGATAGAAATCAAACGGAGCGTGGGCGGGGAGGAATAGCAGCGTGGTGAACTCCACCGCGCCTTCCGCCTTGGTGTGGATCACTTCCAGCGGATCATCCCAGGTGTGAAAGACTTCCTTGTAGAACTGGCTGTATTCTTCCGGCTTGATTTCGTTTTTGGACTTGACCCAGAGCGGAGTCATCGAGTTCAGGGTGCGGACCTCCTGGGTGTCGGCTGCGTCTTCCTTGCCTTTAACGGTGAAGGTCATTTTGATGGGATAGCGGATGTAGTCGGAATATTTTTTGACCAGGCGCTGCAACGTATACTGGTTGAGAAAGTTTTCCTCCGGGTTTTCACTGGACCGGAATTCCGGGTGCAGCGACAGGATCAGGCTGGTGCCGCGTTTTTCACGGTCGCACTCCTCAATGGTGTAAGTGCCGTCACCGGTGGACTCCCAGCAGATGCCCTTCGTCTGACCGGGCGCGCGGGTGATCAGGGTGACTTTTTCCGCGACCATGAAGGCTGAGTAAAAGCCCACGCCGAATTGGCCGATGAGTTCGCTGTCGGCGGCTCCGCCGGCTTCCTTCAGTTTTTCGAGAAATGATTTGGTGCCGGATTTGGCGATGGTACCGATGTTTTCCACGACTTCGTCGTAGGTCATGCCGATGCCGTTGTCGGTGATGGTCAGCGTATTCGCTTTTTCGTCGGCGATCAGCATGATTTCAAAATTGGGGTCGCCTTCCAGCAGATCGTAGTTGGTTAGGGACTGAACGCGAATCTTGTCGATGGCGTCCGAGGCGTTGGAGATCAGTTCCCGCAGGAAAATCTCCCGGTTGGTGTAGATGGAGTGGATCATCAGATCGAGCAATTGTTTGGTTTCGGTCTGAAATTCACGTCTTTCCTTGCCAATAGGTTGTTGTGTCATGGTTCAATCCTCCTGTGTCCATAGAATTACCCTTATTTTAACATAGTTTCCCCGACTACGTCAGAGGGTGCTTTTTATGGAAACAAGCAGGGGATTTGGTTTGCACGGCGAAAATTACTCTTTGATAATGTTAAGATACTTGGAGGTTCCAAAAATGAATTGGCGAAGGTGGGTTTTCATTTTGACGATGAGCATTTCGATGGGGGCTTGGGTGACCGGCGAGGCGGCGCCGCAGATCCCGTTGCGGGAATTTTTTCGAAATCCGGAACTGTCGGCGCTGGAATTGTCGCCCGATGGCAAACAGGTGGCGTTTTTGGCGCCGGTGGAACGGCGGCTGAACTTGTTCGTCCAAGGGGTGAATGACGAAAAACCCCGGCAGGTGACGGATATCAGGGACCGGGACATCGGCGGCTATTTCTGGAAAAATGCCAATACGTTGATTTACCTGAAAGATGACGGCGGCGATGAAAATTATCATTTGTATGCAGTGGATCTCGCTTCCGGACAAACCCGCGACCTGACGCCGTTTCCCGGTGTGCGGGCGGGAATTGTGGACGATCTGGAGGATCTTGAGGATGAAGTTCTGATCGACATGAACCAGCGCCGGCTGGACGTTTTCGACGTGTACCGGCTGAATGTGAAGACCGGTGCAATGACCATGGTGGCGGAAAATCCCGGCAATTACGTGGGCTACCTGACGGATCACGAAGGGAAAGTGCGGGTAGCGATGGCCAAGGATGCGGAGCAGAATCTAAACATTCTGTTGTACCGCGAAACAGAGGCGCAGGAATTCCGGCCGATCATCACGACCGGTTTCAAAGAGCAGGTTTCGCCATACTTTTTTTCGGCGGATAACCGCCAATTGTACGCCACTTCGAACATCGGCCGGGATCGCAAGGCCCTGGTGTTGATCGATCCGGCGTCCGGCAAGGAAGTCCAGCTGCTGTTCGCCCACCCCCAGGTGGATGTGGGCGGGGCCGGCTGGTCGCGATTGCGCAAGGTGCTGACCAGTGTCGGCTACACGACGGACAAGAGCCATCGGCATTTCTTCGATGACACGATCCGCAAGATTTATGACACGTTGCAAAAACAGCTGCCCGGTTATGAAGTGGCGCTGACTTCCATTGACAAGGCGGAGGAGCAGTTTGTCGTCCGCACTTACAGCGACAAGTCCCGCGGCGCCTATTATCTGTTTAATGCGAAGACCGGCGCGTTGAGAAAATGGCGGGAACTGTCGCCATGGTTAAACGAACAGCAAATGGCGGACATGCGGCCGATTTCTTACAAAAGCCGGGATGGCCTGACGATTCATGGCTACCTGACGTTGCCGAAAGGAAAAGAGGCGAAGAATCTGCCGGTCATTGTGAATCCGCATGGCGGGCCGTGGGTCCGGGATACCTGGGGATTCAATTCGGAAGTCCAGCTGCTGGCCAATCGGGGATTTGCCGTGCTTCAGATGAACTACCGGGGCTCGACCGGTTACGGCCGGGCGTTTTGGGAAGCGGGGTTCAAACAGTGGGGAGGGAAAATGCAGAACGACATCACCGATGGCGTGGAGTGGCTGATCAAGCAGGGAATCGCCGACCCCAAACGGGTGGCGATTTATGGCGGCAGCTATGGCGGGTACGCGGTGCTGGCCGGACTGGCGTTTACGCCGGATGTTTACGCCTGCGGCATCGATTACGTCGGCGTGTCCAACATTTTTACCCTGATGAAAACGATCCCGCCCTACTGGAAGCCGCTGATGGCCGAATTTTACGAGAAAGTGGGGCACCCGGAGAAGGACGAGGAGTTGTTGCGTTCGGTATCGCCAGTATTTCATGCGGACAAGATCAAGGCGCCGCTGTTCATCGCCCAGGGAGCGCGTGATCCTCGCGTGAACAAGGCCGAATCCGACCAGATGGTGGCGGCGTTGGCGGCGCGCGGCATCAAGGTCGAATATATGGTCAAGGACAATGAAGGACACGGTTTTCGCAATGAAGAAAACCGATTCGAATTTTATGAAGCGATGGAGAAGTTCCTGCAAGGATGCATGAAATAGGCAATGCAAAACCATCCGGAGATTAGGGAGTAACCGGCGGCCATTTCACATAGACCCGAAATGTGTTAAAATTGATAGCAATTTTGTGAAACCGCAGGGGGAAACTGATGCTGAGACTGGTGATGGATACTGTTCGACCGGAGATGCTTGCGGCCGTTGATGTGATGGACCCTGGCGGACGTTTTTTGGTTCGCGCCGGTCGACCGTTGCAGGAGAAACATATCGAAATCATGCAGAGCCTAGGGTTTGGCTCCGCTTATGTGAATTTACCCTATTTGAGCCAAACGCCTCCCCCGGAGGATGTTGTCCGGCCGGAACTCCGATTGGAGGCTGTCCGGGTAATCCGTCAGGTGTACGATGATTTCCGGACCAAGGGAGACGTGGACGGGAACCCATTGCGCGAGTTGGCGACCAAACTACTGAACGAGGTGATCCTCAACCGGGGACGGTTGTTTCAGTTCGTGGATCTGCGCACACCGGACACTTATTTGTCGTCGCATGTCTTTAATGTGGCCGTTTTGTCGCTGCTGACCGGACTGAAAATGGAGTATTCACCGGCAAAATTGCATGAACTGGCAATCGGCGCTCTGACGATGGATATCGGCGAGATGCTTGTGTCGCCGGAGATCCTGCGGAAAAAGGGCAAACTGGAGCCGGCGGAAATGCTGGAAGTCAAAAAGCATCCGGAAACCGGCTTCGAAGGGCTGCGGAAAAAAATGCGCGGCCTGCCGGCCCCGTCGATGCATGTCGCATACCAGCACCATGAGAGTTTCGACGGCAAGGGATATCCCCGGGGAATCGGCGGCGGCGACATTCATGAATTTGCGCGCATCGCCAGCGCGGCGGACATGTACGACGCATTGTTGTCGGATCGGCCTTTCCGCCACTATTATCTGCCGCACGAGGCGGTCAGCATTCTGCATGCGCTGTCGGGACGCCTGTTGGATCCGGAAATCGTCACGCATTTGACTTCCTGTATTGCTGTTTATCCGCAGGGGAGCCTGGTGCAGCTGGATACCCAGGAACTGTGTGAGGTGGAGGCGGTCAATGTGCAGCACCCCGGCCGCCCTCGTCTGCAGCTGCTGACGGATGCCTGGGGCAATCGGCGCAAGGAGCGGGAAAGTGTTGCCCTGGAAAAGATGTCGAGCCGCTATATCACCAGAGTATTGAAGGATCAGGAAATCATGGATTGGCTGGTGTCCTGATTCACCGATCAATTGCCATATCCACTGAACAAAGCGGTAAAACTCTGGCGCCGGGGTTTTACCGCTTTGCTGCTTTTCCGGCGAAGCGGGGAAAGCGGGCAGAAGGATTTTGCCGGCGAATCGCAAATTTAACACCAGAGAAGAGGTTGTTTCCCACTGTGTCATTGGAACAAAGGAGAATCTTGTGAAGCTTTTGCACTGCTTGCCACTGGGCGAATCGATGCTGCCGGAATTTATCCATCGGTTGCAGGAAGCTGGAAAAAACGGCTGCGCGGGCCGGATGGCGCTAGTGCTGCCCAGTCCCTATCTGCTGGAACAGGCCCGGACACGGTTGAGGTTGACGGATGTCGCCGTCTGGGAGTTTCCCCGCATTCTTTCACTCGACGAACTGGCGGCGTATTTGGCCGGAGTTCGAAAGATCAGCCGCTTGGAACAGGAATTCTTGATCGACGGCATCGTGAAGGAAACCATGGCGGCGGGACGCTTTCCGTATTTCGGCCGAATCGCCGATTTTCCCGGTTTCATCACGGCGCTGGCACGGTTGTTCGATGAGTTCAAAATGGCGGCGGTGACTCCGGCGGAACTGGTCGAAGCGATGGAGGCTCTGCAGGACGAGGTGGAGCGGAATACGGAACGGGATGCGGCAATTTGCGCGTTGTTCGAGGCCTATCAGGAAAAACTGGCCGATTTGTCACGGGTGGATTTGGGGGGGATGTACGAGGCGGCCATCGAGAAATTGGCGCAAAGGGATCGCCGCTTACCGTTCGATCGGATCTTTCTGGCCGAATTTTCGGTTCTGTCGCCGGTTCGGCTGGAGTTGATTCAGTGCCTGAAAAACCGGGATGAAGTGGAACTGGAGATTGGCATTTGCTTCGAAAAAAACCGCCCGGGGGTATTCCGTTCGGTGGAGCCGGTGTACGATGCATTGTTGGGTATGGGGTTTGAGACGGAATTTCATCCGGTAGCGTCGATCCCGTCACCGGCTTTGACGCATTTGCGCCGGGAGTTGTTTGCCGATCAGCCGGCGGTTGCCGGTGAGGCCGATGGAATCCGAATCCTGTCTTGTCCAAATCGTGCCCGGGAACTTTGCGTTGTGGCCGACCAGATCAAAGCGTTGCTGCAGGAACGGGAGATTGACCCGCGATCCGTGGCGGTCGTGACCCAGGATCCAGCGGCGTATTCCCGGTTGCGCGCCGTGTTTGCGGAGCGGGGAATTCCCGTGGACCGGGCTGATGCCGTGCCGATGCTGGAACGGTCCCTGCCGCGTCTGGTTTTCGACTGGCTGGCGTTGGTACGGGAGCGGGGCAGTCGTGCGGCGTTTTTTGCCGTCCTGAAATCTCCGTATGTGGCGCAACGTTTGGACTGGGATGGCGATGAACTCGAATGGTCGCTGTTGGACGAAGTGCTCCGGAACTGGGAGGACTGGCCGACGAGCGAAGACTGGCGCGGCAAATGGCAGGAATTGCGGCTGCGGGTCCAGGAGTGGGAACGTGCGGCCACTTGGCCGGAATGGGCCCAGCGTTTGCGCGAACTGCTATTGTGGCTAGATGTATCCAAAACGCTGAAACGGCGCCGACAGGCGGGAATTTTGTCCTTGCCGGAAGTGCGGGCCGAGTTGGAGTGCCTGGACGAGTTGCTGGCGGCGGCCGATGCGATGCAGGAGTTGTCCGGATTTGGACCGCTGGACGCCGAGTTGCCGGGAATCACCGAAATGGGCGAACTGTTGCGGCAAATACTGGCGGATGCGGCAGTTGCTCTGGAGGACCGGCAGGAAGCAGGTATCCAGGTGGTGACGCCGGAAACCGGCAGTGGAATGAAGTTCCGGTCGGTGTTTGTACTGGGGTTGGCGGAAGGAGAATTCCCCGCGCCACCCCGCGAAAGCTGGCTGTATGACGACCGGGAACGGCGGTCGTTCTTCGAAGCCGGCGTTTTTCTGCGGACTGCCGGCGATCGGGCGGCGACGGCGGACTTTTCTTTTGCACTGGCGGCGGGAATGGCGACGGAAGAGCTGGTTTTGAGCATATTGACGGATAGTGAAACTCTGCCGTCCCGGTTTGTTGGGGAAGTGACGAGGCTGTTTACGGCGGATGCGGTGGCCGGGCAATCCTTCGGATTGCACGAGGTTGTCGCCGCGCAGCCGGCATCGGCATGGAGTCGGCAGGAATTGATGAAGGCCGCTTTGTACCATGTCTGGAACGATCCGGAACTCCGAGGTGTCTGGCAGGAATATTATGACGCCTTGCAGCCCCGGCTGCCGGATCGATTGACAGAACGGGCAGCGATCGAGTCCGGACGGGCGGGAGCCTACGCCGGAATTGTCGGTGAGGATCTGATCGAGAAGCTCCCGCTCAGCCCTTCGGCGCTGGAACAATACGCGGCCTGCCCATTCTCTTATTTTGCGTCGGCCGTGTTGAAGCTCGGCGAGTGGGAGCCGGCCCGGGAAGGGCTTGACGTGCTGTCGGCCGGTTCGGTGTGGCATGAAGTGCTGGCCGCTTTTTTGGGAAAATATCGCGGCCGTCGTTTGGCGGCGGTTGACCAGGCCCGCTACGAAGCGGAACTGGCGGCGCTATTGGCGGATGCTGTGGCGCGGCGCGAGCGTCAGGGACGGTTGACACCCGATGTTTGGTGGCGGTTCGAGCAACCGCGCTGGGAGCAGGCCCTGCGCGACTGGTTGACTGGCGAGATTCAGCGGCAACTGGAGGAACCGCTGTTGACGCCAAGCTATTTTGAATGGGCCTTCGGGACGGTGCTTCGGCCCGGCAATGATCCGGCTTCGACCGAGCGGCCATTATTGCTGACGGCGGAGCAAAGCGGTGACGCCTTGGAACTTCAGGGGAAAGTTGACCGTATCGATGTCGGCGGCGACCGTTGTTGCGTCATTGATTACAAAACGGGCAAGCCGCCGTCTCGCAAACTGGTCGAGCAAGGGCTGCGAGTGCAGGTCCCCCTGTATATGTTGGCGGTAGCGGAGCTGTTGGCGCCGCCGGGGAAGGCGGAAGTGGATGGCCTGTATCTGCAGGTGGGAAAGGCAGCGGCGCAGTTGGCGCTTCCCGGCGGCAAGATTCCCCGGGAGGAACTGCTGGCGGTGACGAAACAAGCGGTGCTGGGCTATGCGGCGGGAATCCGCGCCGGACATTTCCCGGCGCAACCGGCGTTGGATTGCCCAGATTGGTGCCTGGCCCGGACTTTTTGTCGGCGTGGCGATGCAGCAACCGGATCAGGGACGGAGGAACCGACGGATGAATAGTTTTACGGCGGAACAGCAAGCCGCCATCGAAACCCTGGATTGCAATCTGCTGGTCAAAGCGGGGGCGGGCGCGGGGAAAACCCGGGTTTTGGTGGAACGGTACATCCATATTTTGGCGACCGGCGCCGCCGGCCCCGAGGGGATCGTCGCCATCACGTTTACCCGGAAAGCGGCCCGTGAAATGAAAGAGCGGATTCGGACGAAGATCCGGGAGCTACTCGCCACGGCCGCCGAACCCGAGGACTGGAGACGCTGGCGTGAGGTTGCCAACCATTTGGATACCGTGGCCATTTCCACGATCCACTCTTTGTGCAGCCGGATTTTACGGGAGCACCCGGCGGAAGCCGGCGTGGATCCGGAATTTGGCCTGATGGAGGACGTAACGGAGCAGGAAATGGTGGATGGAGTGTGGCAACAGACTTTGGAACAGGCGGCCCGAAAGCAGGCGGCCTGGCTGGACCGGCTGCTGGCGGTTTATTCGCCGGCCCAACTTCGGGACGAGTTCCGGCCGTTGTTTGACGAAATTCGTTCTGCCGGCTGGATCGGTCCGGGACTGGCCGAGGTGCTCTGGCCTATGGCCGAGAGGAAGGATGAACGCCCGAAACAAATAAAACGACTGAAGCAGGCCTATTTGGAACTATTTGATCTTGTTTCGAAAGCAAAAAAGAAAACCATGGCGCAGGAACGCTTGCTGGCCCTGCAAGGCCGGTGGAAAGACATCGAACGGAAACTCGAGGAAGCCGGCGAAAATCCGGCCGTTCTGGAGGAACTGGAAGCGGATTTTTGCAATATGCGCGGCAGCGCGGAACTGAGCGATGCCCTGCAAGAAAGAAAACGGGCGGCGGAAGCCTTGCGGGGAGCTGTGTTCGATCAAACGGCGCTGCGACTGCTTCCCGACCTGTGCGAGTGGTTTCAGCATGCCGGCGAGGAGTGGGCGCGTCAGAAGCGGGCCAGCCGGATGTTGACCTATGACGATCTGGAAATGGAAACGGAAAAATTGCTGTTGACGCATCCGGAGATTTGCGGGCGTTACCAGCGCCGAATCCGGTTCCTGTTGGTGGACGAATGTCAGGACATCAACGAACGACAACGCCGCATCATTTATCTGCTGGCCGGCGGCGATGCGCAGAAGCTGCACCGGCCGACGCTGTTCGCGGTCGGCGATGTGAAGCAGTCGATTTATCGTTTCCGTGGCGCCGATACGCGGGTATTCGACCGGGTTCAAGGCGATGTGCTGGCAAGCGGCGGCCGGGTCATCGAACTGCTGGATAATTTTCGGTCCCAGCCGCAGCTTGTGAAAGCGTTCAATGACTTTTTCGGCGAATTAATGCCGGCGACCGTGTGCGAAGACGAAACCGATGGAGCGGATACGGTGGAATACCGCCGTTTGAAGGAAAAACAGGGCGAGAAAATCCCGGCGCGAGTCGACCTCTGGGTGTTGGACGCCGCAACTGCCACAGGTGACGCCCGGGAGCGGGAGGCGGCGATGATCGCCCGACGGATCCGGGAAATGGTTGAGTCAGCCGAGTCACCTGTGCAATATCGGGATATTGCGGTGCTGCTCCGCGCTTTTACCAGTGTCAACGTTTACGAACGGGCTTTTGCGAAAGCCGGTATCCCGTACTATGTGACCGGTAGCCGGGGCTTTGCCGACAGGCAGGAAATCGCCGACGTGCTGGGGTTGCTTCGTTTTCTGGACAATGTCCGTAATGAAGCGGCGTTGTTTGGCGTACTTCGGTCACCGTTCTTCCTGGTGTCGGATGAAGGGTTGTTGCGGTTGCGGCGCGCCGGCGGCGAAGCGGGAATATGGGGCGGACTGGCGATGGCATCGGAAGTGACCGGGCTGTCGGTGGCGGACCGGATTGCGGCGAAACAGGCCCGGACTTTGTTGGAACGGTGGCTGGCCCGGCGCGGGTTCCTGTCACCGGCGCAACTGATCCGGGAAGCTTTTGCGGCTACCGGCTTTGATCTCCTGCAACTGACGCAATTCATGGGAACACGTCGCTATGCCAATCTGCAAAAATTGCTGGATATGGCGGATGCGTTCATGGCCGCGGAACCTGGCGGAATCGCCGATTTTCTGGAGTATGTGCAATTACGGGCCGGTGCGGAGGGTGAAGCGGAAATCGACAGTGAAGCAGGCGACACCGTGCGGATTATGACCATCCACAAATCCAAGGGGTTGGAATTCCCGACGGTAGTCGTGCCGGATTTGCAGCGAAAATTCAATTCCTGGTCCCGTCTGGCTGTTTTTGTGAAAGGACTGGGAATGGGGCTGAAAGTGCCGGATCGACGTGGAAAGCTCTGCGAATCAGGGCGGTTTCGCAAGATCGCCCGCGCCGACACCGCCCAGGAACGGGCCGAACTGAAGCGGGTGCTCTATGTTGCCATGACGCGGGCCGAGCAGCGGATCATTCTGTCCGGCGTAGTCAAAGCGGCCAAAACGGAGAAAACATTGCGAAATGCGTCGGGGTGGCTGGACTGGGCCAAGCATTTGTTCGGCTTGACGGGATCGCCGCAGGACTGGCCGTCGAACACCTGTCTCGGGGAAACTTGCCTGCACGTGGTTCTGGACGAGGAAACAGCGCTCGACTCGACGACTCTGGTTGTGACTCCACCCCAGACCGGCGAAGGCGCGGCGGAACTGCCCGCTGCGGCACAGCGACGGATTTCGGCGATTCCCGTACGGGAGACACGGCCGATGATCCTGTCTCCTTCGTATCTGACGGAATTCTTCGACTGTCCGCGACGTTATTATTATTCCCAGATATGCCGTTTGCCGGCGCCGCCGGATGCGGGCGAAGCGCCAATCGTGCGGCCTACGGGCGGAACGGGCGGGGACGGACTGGCGATTTCTCCCCAGGATCTGGGTACGGCGTTCCACCGGTTCATGGAACTGTTGCCGGCTCCGCAGGAATGGCGGATGGCGCTCACACAGGCGCTGCGGGAGACGTTGTCACCGGAACTGCAGGAAACGGCGGCGGAACTGATGACGGAGTGGGCCTCCCGCTATGCGGCCAGCGAGCTATTTGCCGAAAGCGCCTCGATACGGACGGACCGACGCGAGTGGTCGTTTCATTACCGTCTGATGGAGGCGGCTGGAGTGTTGCCGGCAGTCTGGCTGTCGGGACAGGCGGACCGGGTCCTGTTTTATTCGGACGGAACCCTGGGGGTTATTGATTACAAAACGGATCAGGTGTCGGCGACGAGCATGCAGCAAAAAACCGCCCATTATCGTCTCCAGCTGGCGGGGTATGCGCTGGCGGCGCGGGCGGTGTTTGGACTGCCGGTACGGGATGTGCGTTTATACTTCGTGCGTACGGCTCAGACGATGCCGATCGACGCCGGGGCGGAAGCCTTGGCGACAGCGGAGCGGGAACTGCAGGAAATCGCCGGCTTCATCCGAAGTCACCCGGACGAATCCGACTATGTTTGCAGAACCTCACACTGCCCGGTTTGTCCGTTTCAGCCGGTGTGCATGCAGGGTTGATGGGTTGGCGTAAAAAAAGTCACAGCGTGTAGCTGTCGCCGGGTTTCATGATGTGGACCGGGATTTTGAACCGATTTTCGACATCCTGCTTAAAGACGTCCGGCGACTGGGCGATCACCGGCCAGGTATTGTAGTGCATGGGGATTGCCAGTTTGGGTTGAAGCAGATGTATGGCTTCCGCCGCATCCGAGGGACCCATGGTGTAGTTGTCGCCGATGGGCACCAGGGCGACGTCGATGGCCTCCAGCCGCCCCAACAGCGCCATGTCGCTGAACAGGGCGGTATCGCCGCTGTGATAGACGGTTTTGCCGTGAAACTTGATGATGAAGCCGCAGGCGTGTCCTCCCGGCAGTCCTGCTCCATGGAACGCCGGTGTGATCCGGACAAATCCAAAATCAAAGGGGTGTTTGCCGCCCAAATGCATACCATGGGCCTGCACTCCCTTTTCCGCGCAGAAGCGGGCCACTTCGGCGGTGGAAATGACGGTGGCGCCGGTGCGCTTGGCAATGCTGACCGTATCACCAATGTGGTCTTCATGACCGTGCGAAACCAAAATGTACTGGCAGTCGATTTGATCGGCTTTGGCAGCAGCCTGCGGATTGCCGGTCAGAAAGGGATCGATAATCAGCGCGTTGTTTCCGTCCTTGAGCATAAAACAGGCATGACCCAAAAATTTCAATTCCGGCATTAGCTCTTTCTCCTCCTTCAATGATTGTGCTGTAATAATTCGACTTTCCGTTTCAATCCCCTCTTGTGTCGCGCTATGAAGCTGGATTATTTTTGTGGTTTTTAGAGAAATGCAAAAAAGATGATATAATGAAATTGCGGAAGATTCCATTAATTTAGAAGGAGGGCTGGGAAATGTCGCAAATCAAAAAGATTCTTGTGGCGTATGATGGGTCTCATCAAAGCAAGGAAGCGTTAAACTGGGCCATTGACTTGAGCCTTCTATCGGGAGCGCAAGTTGCGGCGGTCAAGGTATTCGAAGGCAGCCGCCTGTACCCGGCGATTGCGGAGACTGGCGGGCGGGAGCTGGCGGCCTTGCTGGATCAAATCCGGCGGGAAGATCAGCAATTGATGGATGATGTCGCAAAAGCGGGAAAAGCGCGTGGCGTCGCAATCAAGTGCGATATTCTGCAGGGCAATATTGCCGAGCAGATTCTCAAGTATGCCAAAGATTACGCGTATGACTTGATTATAGCCGGGGCTAAAGGACATGGCGCTTTGGAACAATTGCTAATGGGGAGCGTGACTCGCAACTTGGTCAGTTTGTCCCGAATTCCGGTTCTGGTTGTCAAGGAGTAGACGAATCTGCTTTGAAGGAGCAGAGTTTTGCCTTAATCAGGGAACTGCGATATGATGGTTATGGGAAGCGCTACTGTATAAGGAGCTTGTGACCGTGTTCGACGCCTATTGCCGAGAAATCCGTTATCTGCGGCTTTCCGTAACGGATCGCTGTAATTACCGCTGCACCTATTGCATGCCGCCGGAGGGCGTAAATTGGCTCGATTCGTCGGCGATTCTAACGGACGAAGAGATCGTTCGCCTTTTATCCGTTATGGGCCGCGAAGGAGTATCCAGGGTACGTCTGACCGGCGGCGAACCATTGGTCCGCCCCGGATTTGCGGACTTGGTCCGGAAAATTCGCGCTATCGGTTCCATAGAGGATCTGTCGTTGACAACCAATGGCAGCCTACTGTCGAGGTTTGCGGCCGAATTGAAGGAAGCCGGTCTGAACCGGGTCAACATCAGTCTGGATACTGTGGATCCGGTCCGATTTCGTGAACTGACCTGCGGTGGCGAGGTCCGGGACGTGTTGGCGGGAATCGAGGCGGCAATTCGGGTTGGTTTGTCGCCCGTTAAGATCAATGTAGTATTGACGGCCGCCGTGGGGGAAGCGGATTTGATTTTTTTTCAAAAATTAGTGCGTGACCAGCCTGTAGCCGTGCGTTTTATTGAGTACATGCCGTCCCGGCGGTGCCGGGTGGAAGCCGGCATGAGCATGACTTCCGTGACGGAATATCTGAAAATGCATGCCGCCGGCAAGTTGGCGCCGCCCAAACAGACTCCGTATGGTTGCGGACCGGCCCACTATTTGCAGGGAGAAGCGGATCAGGGCGCTTATGGCTTCATTGCACCGATTTCGGGGTGTTTCTGCGCCCGGTGCAACCGACTCCGGCTAACGGCGGACGGCAAGTTGCGCCCTTGTCTGTTGGCGGATACGGAGATTGATCTGCGGTCGGCGCTGCGATCCGGGGCGACCGACGAGGAGATCGCTGGTTTGTATCAAAAGGCGGTGCAAAGCAAGCCTTCTTCCCACCATTTGAGCGATCAGGGCGGGGCGGCTTTTCAGGGTCGGGGCATGTCCCAGATCGGCGGCTGAAAGAATTCACCGATTCGGCAGGAATTCCTGTTGACATAGCGAATTAGTAGCAATCACCATAAAACGCAAACGGTGTATGACGGGAGATTTTTGCTGGAATGGTCATTGAAGTTCGATTTTTTGCGTCGCTTCGGCGATATACCCCTGCTGACCCGAGTGGAATCATTTCGGTGGATGTGCCGGACGCTCTTTCTGTGGAAGAATTGCTGAACCAGCTGGAAGTCAATCCGGCCCATGTGAAGAACATTTTGCGAAACGGCAGGGAAAGCAAGCTGGCTGACCATTTGGCGGATGGCGACCGAGTGGAGCTGTTTCCGGCTAACGGGATCCTCTGATGGACAACGAACTGACCCATTTCAATGTTGCAGGTCGGGCCCGGATGGTGGATGTTGCGGATAAACCGGAAACGGAACGGGTGGCTACGGCCGCCGGGCGGATCATCATGGCGCCGGAAACCTTGGCCCGGATTGAAGCCGGAACCATCGGCAAGGGCGATGTGCTGGCCGTGGCCCAGGTGGCCGGAATCATGGCAGCAAAAAAAACCTGGGAATTCATTCCGATGTGTCACCCGTTGCTTCTCGATGGAATCGACATTTCTTTTGCAATCGACCGCGACGCGGTGGCGGTGGAAATCCGCGCAACGGTCAAAACGACCGGTCGAACGGGAGTGGAAATGGAAGCGCTGTCGGCGGTCGCCGGCGCCGCGTTGACGATTTATGATATGTGCAAGGCGATCGACCGGGGAATGTGCGTGGAAAACATCCGTCTGTTGCGCAAATCCGGCGGCCGAAGCGGCGTCTTCGCGCGGGAAGGGGAAGAATGATGCAGGGCAAGATCGTAGCGGTTTGCACGAGCAAGAATAAAGGCGAGCGCAAGGTGGATGTCGGAACCGCCATGCTGCTTGAGGGGCTGGGCATGGAGGGCGATTCGCACGCGGGATTCGCCCATCGGCAGATCAGTCTTTTGTCGGTGGCCAGCATCGAAAAAATGAAACTGAAGTGCGGAGACCTGGCGCCGGGCGATTTTGCCGAAAATTTGACGGTCGAAGGACTGGATCTGCCGGCGCTGCCGGTGGGAACCGTTTTGAAGGTAGGCGAGGTCGTCCTGAAGGTCAGTCAGATCGGCAAGGAATGTCATCAGGGTTGTGCCGTGATGCAGGCGGTGGGCGATTGCGTGATGCCTCGCGAAGGCATTTTTGCCACGGTGGAGCATGGCGGTCGTATTTCTCGCGGCGATGTGCTCGAGGTCGCCGACCATGTTTAGCATCGGAATCATCACCGCCAGCGACAAAGGTTCGCGTGGCGAGCGCGAGGATGCCAGCGGGCGGCTGATTGCCACGATGCTGCAGGAATTGGGCGAAATAAAGAGCTATAAGGTACTGGCCGACGATATCGATCGGATCAGCCGGGAAATGGTCTGCATGGCGGATGAACTGGGCCTGGACCTGGTGCTGACGACCGGCGGAACGGGACTGGGACCGCGGGATGTCACCCCGGAAGCGACTTTGGCGGTGGTGGACCGGCAGGTGCCGGGAATTGCCGAAGCGATGCGCGCCAAGTCAATGGAGATCACTTCCCGGGCTATGCTGTCGCGGGCGGTGGCCGGCATGAGGGGTAAGACGCTGATCATCAATCTTCCCGGCAGCCCCAAGGGAGTCAAAGAGTGTCTGGAAGTGATTCTGCCGGCGCTGGAGCATGGGCTGGCGATCATGAAGGGCGAAGCTTCGGAGTGCGCCCGGCATTAGTGTTGACAAACAAATAGAGTTCTGATAAATTTAGAATAACTTCATCATCCCAAATGCGATGCGCGGGAGAAGTAAGCAGGAGAAGTTCTTCAGAGAGCCGGGGGTGGGTGCGACCCGGTGAACGGACCAGCCGAAATACACCTGCAAGCAGCAGGCCGAAAAGCAATGAGTAGGCTGCGCCGGACCGCCTCCGTTATCAAGGGCTCAGAGTATCGGATTTGCATCCCGTACTTGAAGGAGAGAGGCTTGCACGGCAAGCAGGGTGGTACCGCGGTGATTGATTCCCGTCCCTGATTCAGGGGCGGTTTTTTTATATTCTTTTTCATCAGGCGCTGCCTGAAAAAGTGTAGCAAAGTAGTAAAGTAGAATGGAAGGGGAATGACACTATGATTATTGTTATGAACGCGGGAGCAAACCAGGCCGATATCGACCGGGTGATCGGCAAAGTAACGGAACGTGGCTTGAAAGTCCATTTGTCGGAAGGTCGGTTCGTCACCATCATTGGCGTGGTTGGCGACAAGAAGCTGTTGCAGGATGTACCGCTGGAGGCGATGCCCTGCGTCGACAAAATTGTGGCGATCACTTCCGGTTATAAGCTGGCCAGCCGCCAGTTCAAACCGGAAAATACTGTGATTGACGTGGGCGGGGTGCTGGTCGGCGGGAATCGTCTAGTGGTCATGGCCGGGCCTTGCGCGGTGGAAAGCCGGGAACAATTGCTCGAATCCGCCCGCATCGTCAAGGCGGCCGGCGCCGATTTCCTGCGCGGCGGCGCATACAAACCCCGCACATCGCCGTACTCGTTCCAGGGGTTGGAAGAAGAAGGACTGAAATTTCTGGCGGAAGCGCGGGAAGTCACTGGCCTGAAGGTCGTGACGGAAGTCGTCGATCCGATTTCGGTGCCGGTTGTCTGCGAGTATGCGGACATGCTGCAGATCGGCGCCCGCAACATGCAAAACTTTCAATTGCTGAAAACGGTGGGGCGCGCCGGCAAGCCGGTGCTGCTGAAGCGGGGAATCGCCGCCACGATCGACGAATGGCTGAATGCGGCGGAATACATCATGAATGAAGGAAACTACCAAGTCATCTTATGTGAACGGGGAATCCGGACTTTTGAGACAGCGACCCGCAACACGCTGGACCTTAGCGCAGTCGCAGTCATTAAGAAGAGCTGTCATTTACCGGTCATCGTCGATCCCAGCCATGGCACCGGGCACTGGAAACTGGTCCGACCTATGGCCCGGGCGGCGGTCGCGGCCGGCGCCGATGGGTTGATGATCGAAGTGCATCCCAAGCCGGATGAGGCGATGTCGGATGGGATGCAGTCTTTAACGCCCGAAAATTTCGGGATTCTGATGGATGAGGTCAATCGGATCGCCCAAGTGATGGGGAGAAATTTGGAATGAGTGTGACTAAGGTTGCCATTCTGGGTTTGGGTTTGATCGGTGGATCGCTGGGGATGGCTCTGCGCTCTGCGTCGTCGGCGAAAGTTCATGTCACTGGTTATGCCCGGCGATCGGAGACTGCGGAACTGGCGTTGAAAATGGGAGCGGTGGATATCATCGCTCCCACTCCCGAATTGGCGGTTGCCGATGCGGATTTTGTCTTCCTTTGCACGCCGGTGCTGCAGATGCTGCCGGTGGCGCAACGGGCCCTGCCGCACATGAAGAGCGGAGCGGTGCTGACGGATGTTGGCAGTACAAAACATTGGTTCGCCGAAGCGATCCGTCCATTGCTGCCAATTGGAATCCGCTATATCGGTGGACATCCGATGGCCGGCCGCGAAAAAAGCGGCCTCGAAGCCGCTACGCCGGATCTGTTCCGTGACCGGTGGTATTTGTTCACGCCATCGGTGGATACGCCAGAAATTCTATTGTTGCAACTGCGCCGACTGATCGAGACGACCGGCGCAATGACAGCGGTTTTGGATGATGGCAATCATGACCGGATTACGGCGGTGATCAGCCATGTGCCCCATGTAACGGCGGCGGCCCTGGTGCATCTGCTAAAAAAAGGAAAGAACCCGGCCGAGACGGCCCGGTTCATCGGCGGCGGATTTCGCGACACGACACGGATCGCCTCGTCGGACGCCGATATGTGGGCGGATATTTGCATGACGAATTCCGGAAATATCGCCGCCAGCCTGGATGAACTGGCTGGGGTACTGAAGGAAGCGGCCCGCCTGGTCCGCACCGGCGATCGGAGCTCTATCCATGCGTATTTCAGCGAGGCGAAGAGCGTCCGCAACACCTTGCTTCAACAGGAAAAAGGCGTTCGGGAATAGGCAGGTCCTATCGGCTGGCGCGATCCCATTGCGCGTTGATGATGGCGGCCATCAGCTGCTTACCGGCGATGTCGTAGTGCAGGCCGTCGATGGCGAGACGTTCCGGCAATTCGCCGCGGTCGTCGGCAAAATACGGATACAGGTCGATATGATGGGTTTGGCGGCGGATGAAATCGTTTACTTTTGCTAATTCCCGCTGCCAGGTCGGTGAAGTTTCCTGGCCGAAAGCTCGGGCAATGGCGGCGGGGTTGATGGGCGGCAGGGTCAGGAGGATCGGCCGGATTCCCTGCAACAGGCACTTGTAGCGGATGATCCGCAGATCACGGATGACGGATTCCGCCGGCACTCCGGCCCGAAGGCTGTTAATGCCGGTCATCACGAGCAGAAACTGCGGCTGAAATGGCAAGACATCCTCGTCGAACCGGGCGGCCGTTGTTTCAGATGTGTCGCCGCTCCGACCTAGATTCAATGTGGGGAATTTCAGGTAAGTCTGGTAGTCGTAAGCCCAATCCGCCGGCGAATAGGATATGGCGCCGCCGCCATGGGTGATGCTGTCGCCTAGCGTGGCGGCATAGACGGACCTAAGCACGGGAACGTCATGGATGGCTGTGTCGGACCACACGCCGACCGGGCCGCCATCGTCGGTTATTCCCCGGACCCGGTAGTAATAGCGGCCGGGTTCCCGCCGCGGTTCTTCGTCATAACAGGCAAACCCTTCAGAGCGATTGCTCCAGATCCGGTGTTTCGATGGATCGATCCCGCCCGGATTTTCCGGCGGCAATCGGGTGAGTTCCAGTTCATAGGTCGTGGTCTCCAACAACGGGATCCAGGTGTAGACCGGGTACAACAGCGGGGCGCTACCCCGGGCATTTAAGCGGGAGGTGATGAGCGGCTTGAGCGGCTCTTTTTTTTCGGCATCGATACGGAGCCGGCGGGCATTGGAGAAGCCGCCGACCGGATTGCCCCGGATATCCAGACCGAGTACCCGCCAGTAAAGAATGTCATTCGAGACATTCCGCAGATCTGGATTAAACCCGTTGGTGAAAACGGCTCGGGAAGAAAACACCCGGTATTTGGAGGGAGCAACGCCATTGGGGTTTTCCGGCAAACGGTCCAGAAATTCGATTTCGTAGTAGACGGCATTGGGTACGACCGGCCAGGTCAGGATCGGCTGGGGGCCGACAATTTCAGTATTGAACGGGGAGGCCACCGCAACCGGACAGACCGGCAGAACGACTGTCAAAAGCAATAAACAGCCGAGGACAAGGCGGGACAAAAGGTTTTGAAATCTGGGTTTCACATGACTCACTCCTCATGACTATTATAAATCGTGGGAAGAAAAAGAAAACCCGTGAATATTTTTCGAATCGCTTCGATATAAATAACAGTAAGCATTATAACTGGACACGAAAAATAGAAATTTTCCAACTTCTCATTCCTAAGCAACACTGTCCGTAGTATAATCAAATCAATAGCAAAGATCACGGATGCTTCATTCAGCGGATATTGCCTAACGAAGTGAAGGGGGACTCTGCGATGAACGATCGAAAAGACAAAATGGACCGCCGCGGTTTCATGGTTCACACCGCCAAAGTGTTGATTCCAACCCTGGGCCTATTGGGACTGACCATGGCAGAGTTTTCAAAAACAGCGTTTGCCGCCAGCTGCCAGGGATCTTGCAGCGGCAGTTGCGCCGGCGAATGCCAGCGGACCTGTCGGGATATCTGTGCGAACAGTTGCACGGTTGGCTGTACCAGCAATAAAAAATAGTTAAGGACTGGTGTCCTTTGTTTCATGAGGTCCCATTTTAGGCAAGAGAAGGGGGATCCGTATGTCGAAAGAGTTGGATCAACGCATGGGCCGGCGCGACTTTTTTGTGAATGCCGGAAAATTAATGATTCCCACCCTGGGGCTTTTGGGATTAAGCCTGGTTGCCAGCACGAAAGCGCAGGCGGCGGGTTGCAAGGATTGCGCCAGCAATTGCACCAGAAGCTGCATTGGTTCGTGCACGGCGACTTGTGAGGGCTGGGCCAAAGGCATGGTGAAGTAACCTTCGTCTTGTGCGGCGGATAGCGGAGGGGTAAGCTTGGAAAGCATCGAGAACGTGACCATTGGCGAGCCGGATTCCTCCTGGCAGTCCGGTCGCGCCAAGACCATCACCTTCATTGTGACGGAAGCCTGCCAGTTGCGGTGCGGGTATTGCTATATCGTTGGCAAAAATGAAGTGAACCGGATGAACTTTACGGTGGCAAAGGCCTCCGTCGATTATATCTTGCGTAACCGGCGCCTGTTCAATGAAAAATCGGTGATCTGGGATTTTATCGGGGGCGAACCGCTGCTGGAGATCGACCTGATTGACAAAATCAGCGACTACATCAAGCGGCAAATGTACGAGCTCGATCATCCCTGGTTCAACAGTTACCGATTCAGCTTTGCCACGAACGGGTTGCTGTACGGGCATGAAAAAGTGCAGCGGTTCATTATGAAAAACCGGCGGCATCTCAGCGTTTCCATCAGTATTGACGGAACCCCGGCCAAGCATGATTCGCAGCGCGTTTTTCCCAACGGGGGCGGGTCGTACGAATCCGTCATGAAGAATGTCCCGCTGTGGCTGCGGCAGTTTCCCGGCGCCGGCACGAAAGCGACCGTCGCCCATTCAGATCTTCCCCTGTTGAAGGAGAGCGTGGTGCATCTCTGGGAGCTGGGATTGAAGAATGTGGCGATCAATCTGGTGAGCGAAGATGTCTGGGAGCCCGGTGACGATCTGATTTACGAAGACCAGTTGAAACAGTTGGCGGATTATATCATTGACCACGAGCTTTATCATACACACAACTGTTCCTTTTTTTCAAAAATGATCGGGCAGCCGCTGGATGCCCGGGATGATGGAAACTGGTGCGGCGCGGGAAAAATGCTGGCGATCGATTGCAACGGTGCATTTTATCCCTGTATCCGCTTTGCCCCGTTTTCGATGCAGAATAAACCGGCCCGTGTGATCGGCAACTGTTTTGATGGTCTGGACCTGAACAAGGTCCGGCCTTTTTATGTTTTGAACCGGTCCATGCAAAGCCCGCAAAAATGCCTGGAATGCGATGTGGCAAGCGGCTGCGCCTGGTGTCAGGGCAACAATTACGATCTGGCTCTGACGGATACGATCTTTCAGCGAGCCGTATTGACCTGCAATCTGCATAAGGCGAGAGTACGGGCCAATCGCTATTTTTGGGAAAAACTCGCCGGCAAGCTCGGACACGGAGAGGATTGAGAGGCGGAGGATATGGTTCAATATTTTCTGGTTCTGCTGGAAAAAGGGGCGGTTCCATTCTGTCATTACAGCAACCCTTATTATCATTCCGCTGCCCGGCCGTCCTTCATCCCGGTGAAAATCTTGCGGGAAGTTGTCCGCTATGCCAGGGAGAACGGATTGTTTGTCAACTTCTTGTACGGCCGGAATCGTCCTCCCCGGACGCAGGAACGGATCGTCGATTCTATCGCCCATGTCAAAATAGTTCCGTTGAGTCTGCTGGAGGTGTATCCGGACGCGGTGCTCGTACTGGACGCGGCGGAGCGGGACTCTTTCGCCCAAATTCCCCAGGCTGACGGGCGGACTATTATTTTCCGGGTGGAACGGACGGACCTTTCCCGGCTCGCTGCCGACATGGATTCCCTGCAGGGGCGTTTCAAGCGGTTGAACGTGCACCTGACGGGCGTGGAACGATTCACGGAACAAGACATTGATTGTTATGAAGCGCAATTGCGGATTGTTGCCCGAACCCTCCAGGAACGTTATGCAGCCGGCGATGAAATCGAAATTAACGCACTGACGGACCGGATGTTGCTGACGCAAATGAATAACTGCGAGGCCGGAGTCAAACACTTGACCATTGCTCCCAACGGGAACGCTTATATCTGTCCGGCTTTCTACCATGAGGAGGAAACCGGCGCTTCCCTCGGCGAATGGACTGCGGAGCGGGAAATGACCTTTGCTAATCCGCAGCTTCTGTCTATCGCCTGCGCGCCGATTTGTTCGCAGTGCGACGCCTTCCAATGCAAGCGCTGCGTATATCTGAACAAACGGATGACCCTGGAGATCAATGTTCCTTCGCGGGAACAATGTCTGATTGCGCACGCCGAACGGGAGTTGTCCCGGCAGATGCTGAATAAATTGCGAAACATTGCCCCGTTCAACAAATTGCCGGCGATCCGGAGTTTGTCCTATCAGGATCCGTTTGAACTCGTCGCGCAGCCGATCGAACCCCGGCCGGCGCCGGAACCGGATCAGGCCGATGCCCTGGAAATTCGCGACGCTTTGGCGCAGATTTATGAAATGCAGAAAAAACTTTTGCGGCAGCTTTGACCGGGAGGGAGACGAAACATGGACAAAGAGAGCAACTTGGGCTGCGCTGGCTGCGACCGCCGGCTGGCCGGCAAAGTGACGCCCCGGGAACGGGATGAAATCCTGGCACTGTACGAACGAAAGAACGGCTTGGTGGAGTTGGTTCGCGCGCTGGCGGAGGCAGACGACGAAGCCTTGAAAAATTGCTATTTCTACGAAAAATTGGTGGCGGATATGGGGAAAACTGCTGTCCGATATCAGAAATGGTGGGATGAACGGGCCAAAATCCATCAATGGGAAAATATCCGGGGATATTCGTGGGAAATTGATTTTGACTCCTGTCAGGTATTTTTGATCAAAAATTAGGAACGAACGGATTTTTAAGGCTTCGGAGGCGATTCGGAGTCTTTTTTTCAGTCGTCAACCCGTCCCATAACCGGGACGGGAAACATTAAGAAGAAACGGGAGGAATGTGCATCATGAACGCGCAATCAGTCCGGATTTTGGTGGCGCTTTTGGTCCTGGGGATGATTTTGGCATTTGTTCCGGAACGAGTTTTGGCGGATCGCGGGTCGATACCCTGGGGATTCGAGGACACCCTGCCGCCGGAAATTTATGAACCGGCCCAGAACGCCGTGATCGCTTGGAACGGTCGGGAGGAGATCTTGGTGCTGACGACCGACTTGAGCGCATCGCGGCCGACAAAAATCCTGGAGGTCTTGCCATTGCCGTCGGAGCCGGTGGTGACAAAAGGGGACGGCGCTCTGTTCGCCAAATTCAACAATTTGATCCTTAGCGAGTTGCGCACCAACTGGTATTCCGGCAAAGGGCCGGACGGGTCCCGCGAGGGGGCGGCTTCAGCGGCGGAAGTGACATTCCATGAGAAGATTGGCGCCCACGACATCAGCGTGGTCCACGTGCTGGACAGTGGATACTTTGCCGAATGGATCGCAAATTTTTTGAAAAAGAATGGTGCCGGGCCGCAAACAATCTCGCCGGTGTTGCTGGCGACAATCGAGCAATACCTGCTGGATGGGCATCACTGGTTTGTATTCGACGTCGTTGAACTCGGCCGCCAGACGAAGACCAATGACGCAATCCAGTATCGGTTTGCGACTGACAAATTCTATTATCCGTTGCGCATTTCCAATACCGACACCGGCAACACGAACATTCAGCTATTTGCCGTGACGGAAAACGGATTGTCCCATTATTTCGCCCTACCGCAGGAAAAAATCCGGCAGCGGCATCGCCCACTGCGGTTCGCAAGGGGCCGGATCCTGGAACTGAACGAAGAGATGGCCGGGATGTTCAGCGGACCGGAAATCAGCGTCCAAACGCTGCGGATCCAGGGAAACCTGAAAGAATTCGACCTGGACGTGTTGGCGCGATAGACAATCGGCGGTGAAGGACAAAGGGAGCGGGGACGCCTGATTACAGGCGGCCCGCTCCCTTTGCGTAACAGTGCATCCTTGTCGAGGGTAGATTGCGGTGGTGCTTTTCGTTATTGGCCTTTCAGACGCAAAAATAGTTTCACGAGCTCGTTGAGGAGCAGCGGGACTAGCGACAGGGCAAACACGATTCCCCAGTCATGCAGACTCAAATTGGTTACTTTGAAGGCATCGGCCAAAAATGGGATCGAGATCACGGCCAATTGCAGAATGAACCCGGCAATGATCGCGCCGATCAGGTAACGGTTGGAGAACAAACCGATCTGGAAGATAGATTTTGTGGAGTTGCGCATCGCCAGCGAGTAGAAAAGCTGAGAAGCAGCCAACACGACAAAGGACATGGTGCGGGCATTGGTCAGGACCACCTCGGGAATGTCGCGGGAGCCCAGGCTGTAACCGAATTCGGCCAGACCCAGATAAAAAGCCGCCAAGGTCAGAATGCCGATCACTGTGCCGCCCATCACGGCCCAGATACCGGCGCCGCCGGCAAAGAAGCTTTCTCTGGGGTCGCGCGGCTTCTGCCGCATGACGTCGCCGTCGCCGGGGTCGACGCCGAGGGCGATGGCCGGTAGCGAGTCGGTGATCAGGTTGATCCAGAGGATCTGCGTTGGCAACAACGGCACGGGCCAGAAGAAGAGGATGGAGGCAAAAATGGCCACTACTTCGCCGAGATTGCACGATAACAGAAACACGACCGCTTTCTTGATATTGTTATAAATGTTTCGGCCCTCTTCGATAGCATGGACGATGGTGGTGAAATTGTCGTCGGTCAGGATCATGTCGCTGGCGCCTTTGGAGACGTCGGTACCGGTAATGCCCATGGCTACGCCGATGTCGGCGTATTTCAGCGAGGGAGCGTCATTCACTCCGTCGCCGGTCATGGAGACAATGTTACCTTGGGCTTTGAAGGCCCGGACGATCTTGACCTTGTGTTCCGGCGAAACCCTCGCGAAGACACGATAGCGGGAGATACGGTCAGCAAATTCTTCGTCGGAGAGTGAATCGATTTCGGCGCCGGTTAGGCTTTGTTCCAGGGAATCGGCGATACCAAGTTCTCTGGCGATGGCTACGGCGGTATTTTTGTGGTCGCCGGTGATCATTACCGGTGTGATGCCGGCCATTTTTGCCTTGTGGATGGAATCCTTGACTTCCAGACGGGGAGGGTCGATCATGCCGACCAGACCAATCAAGGTCAGATCCATCTCCATCTCTTCGGGAGAAAGCGGCTGGTCGGTGTCTTTATAGGCGGCGCCGAGGACGCGCAGGGCGGAGTCAGACATTACATCGGCCATGCGCAGATATTCGGCCTTCATTTCTGTCGTGAGCGGAACCGTCTGTCCGTTGACCAAGGCGTGGGTCGAGATTTTCAGAAGGTTGTCGAGGGCGCCCTTGGTATGGACCCGATGGGTTTCACTTTCCCGGTTGAGGGTCGACATCAGCTTGCGATCGGAGTCGAAGGGCTTTTCGCCAATACGGGGATGCTGAATATTCAGGGCGGCTTTGGTCATTCCATATCTTTCTCCGGCCACGACCAGGGCAACTTCAGTCGGGTCGCCAGTGCTTTGCCCGTTGTCATAGGTGGCGTCGGAGCAGAGAACGAGCGAGCGCAGAAGCTCGCCGCCATCAGTGCCAAGAGGGGGCGGCTTGTCGCCGACGAGGATATCGGAAAGAATGCCGTGGGTGTATGTTTTGACGACCGTCATTTTGTTTTGCGTCAGTGTACCGGTCTTGTCCGAACAGATGATGTTGACCGAGCCCAGTGTTTCGACCGCCGGTAGTTTTTTGACAATGGCGTTGATCTTGGACATCTTGGTCACGCCGATGGCCAGGACGATGGCTACGATGGCGGCGAGACCCTCCGGTATGGCTGCGACGGCCAGACTGATCGAGGTCAGGAACATTTCGAACATGTTTCGGCCCTGGAAGAGAGCGATGCCAAAAATTAGCGCGCAGATGCCAATGGCCAGAAAACCGAGCGTCTTGCCCAGCTCTTCGAGACGGCGCTGCAGGGGAGTCAGGTCTTCATTGCTTTCATCGAGGATTCGGGCGATTTTGCCGATTTCCGTGTCCATTGCAGTGGCGATGACGATGCCCTCGCCGCGACCATAGGTGGCCAGTGTCGACATGAAGGCCATGTTGATTTTGTCGCCGATCGGGACTTTGGGGTCATCGATCAAGGCCCGGGCATCTTTGTCCGAAGGAACGGATTCCCCGGTCAGGGCCGATTCCTCTATTTGCAGGTTGGCGCTTTCGATCAGCCGGAGGTCGGCGGGAACATAGCGGCCGGCGTCAATGAGGACGATGTCGCCGGGGACCAGGTCTTCCGAGTTGATCTCCCGAACTTCGCCGTCGCGTCGGACCAGTGTGCGCGGCGTTGTCAACTGCTGGAGGGCGGCGATTGCTTTTTCCGCCTTGTACTCCTGAATCACGCCGATAGCGGCGTTCAGAAGAACGACCAGCAGGATGATTGCGGAGTCGGCGTATTCGCCGATAAACAGCGTGATGACCGCGGCTCCCAGCAGGACGTAGATCAACATGTCCTGCAGCTGGGCAAAGAACAGGGACAGTAGACTTTTTTTTGGTTTTCCTTCCAGCTTATTCTGCCCGTAGCGGGCTAATCGTTCCGCGGCCTCCACCCCAGACAGGCCTGTCGCCGCGTCGACATTCCATTCCCGGAGGACTTCCGATGAGCTTTTGGCGAACCACATTCCCAACACCTCTTTTCCTCATTTCATTCCGGTTTTTCCAAGTTCGGGTTCTGTCGCCGATTGTTGTTTGGATGATTCTATGTACAAAAAAAGACTCTCAACACAGAATCTGCCCAGACGAACAGAACCGTGTTAAAAGTCTCGTTACCAAACCCCATTGTTTTTTGGTCGCAAAGCCAGGAGAATCGATCAATCCGTACTGTTGACCTTGCAAATTCAACTACTCCCTCTTAACAATTTTATAATAAATGAAAAAACAGGAAGTTGTCAATAAAAAATATTCGGAGTATGGATTAAGTTCGTCGAACAGTTCCGCGAATCTGTGAATCGTGAAGGACTATTTTTTTTATTACCAAATCATTCTATAATAGTATAAACACGGAGTAAGATTGTAACCTCTGGGAGGAAAAGACCTTGACTCAATTGGAACGGCAAATTTCCGGGCATACGCTTCTGTATGCCGTGATCGGTGATCCGGTAAAGCACTCTCTGTCGCCTGTGCTCATGAACAGCGCCTTTGCGGCGAATCAAATCGATGCCGTATATGTCGCGCTGACGGTGAAAGAGACAGCTGCCCGGCTCGCCATGGACATGGTGCGGACTTTTGGCCTCGGCGGCGTGAACGTCACGATGCCTTTGAAGCAGGCCATTATTCCCTGGCTGGATCAGTTATCGCCGGCGGCGGAGCTGGTGGGCGCCGCCAATTGCGTGATCAACCGGGAGGGGGTGTTGATCGGCCATAACACCGATTGTACCGGCTTTCGGCTGTCCCTGGCGAACCATTTTTCGCAGGCGCCGACTGCTGCGTTCCTGCTGGGAGCTGGCGGTGCGGCCCGGGCTATTGCTTCGGAGCTCGTGCATTGGGGTTGCCGAACCTTTTACATCACGAACCGGAGCCGGGATAAAGCGGAAGAGCTGGCGGAGATTTTGCGGCCGCGGGGCCGGACGGATATCCGGGTGCTCGACTGGCAGTCTTCGGAATGGTCGACGGCGCTGGCGGACGTCAATCTGCTGGTGAATGCCACTTCGATCGGCATGGGCGGCGCAGGAAATTTGGCGGAATTATTGCCTTGGGAATGCCTGAATCAGACAACCGTGATTTATGAGACTGTTTATAATCCCCTGGAAACCTCGTTTTTGCGGCAAGCCCGACAGCGCGGCTTTCAGGCCCTGCCGGGTACCGAACTGTTGTTATGGCAGGCAGTGGCGGGATTTGAACTGTGGACGGGAACGACGGCGCCCCGGGATGTAATGCGGGATAGTCTGCTGTCGGCATTGAAAAGCTGAGACGAGATTTGTGGGAGTACTGTTTCCGGCGCTTTTCATATCCCCGGTTGATCAAGGCGAGGAAAGCGGGAAAGAGGTTGACGAATGCTGCTTCTGACAACACAGTGGCTGGACGGACAGCGGATTGATTGGAAAATGGCGGCCTGCCTGCGGGAGATCGGTGAACACAAGGGTTGCGCCCAGATGTATGGCGTTCATATTTCGGATGCCATGGAGTCTTTGCGGCAAGTGACGGCCGAACATTCCGCAACGGCGGCCGGTCGCCTTGAAAGAAGCGAAACTTCAATTGAACAGTCCAATTATCGGCGGCTGATCCTGGAATTGCAGGATGCAGCGCAATCACTGCCGGTTGATGCCCCCAGTATTGTAACCGTTCATGAAGGCTTGTTTCGGGAATCCGGCCGGGAAGCAGGGATTTTTCGTTCCGCCGACACGGGTCTGGCCTTGGCAAAGCTGTGTGAAAACTATCGACGACAGGAAAAGATCACAGACCCAATTTTGCTGATTGGAGCGTTTGTTGCCGGCCTCCTGTCCATCCTCCCCTTTGCGGCGGGAAACCTGCGACTGGCATTGCTAATCGCAGGCTGGTTGCTCAACCGGTCCGGTTATTCGATCAACCGGTATGTCAGTCTTGAACGCGTGATGGCAACGAAGCAAGAAATCGTTCGGCCTGTGCTCGGAAAAATGATGGGGCAAACGGATTTGGCTGAGGTTGACTTGGCGAAGTGGCGGGAATGCTGGTTGGAAATTCTGCTGCTCGCCTACCGGAACCTGAATTCCCGGGCGGCTGCCCTCAGCGGGCGGCGCGGCGTAAAAACGGAATTGGTGTTGGCCTGGATCGACGCTGCTCCTGACGATTTTTCCATCCGGGAAATTCAGCAGCAAGTTCCGGAATGCGGTATAGAACTGATTCGCAAAATCATCAAAGAACAGAAAAGCGCCGGGATGCTGCAATGTTTGGGCAGAGGACCAAATGCCCGCTGGCGGAAACGGAAAAGACGCAAGCTTGGGACGAAAACACGGACAAAAGTTCGAGATGGTTTAAAATCTGGAAAAACCATGATATAATATAAAGTCAATTGGGATAAACGCCTGTTGTCAGATAAAACACAATTAAAGGAGATAGATTGCCAATGGTAACGAAAGAAAAAGAACAGAGCTTTTTTGGCGGCATTGCCCTCAGCCATAAAGTGATGGCCGCCATTCAGGCCATGGGATTCGAGGAGCCGTCGCCGATTCAGGCCCGGACGATTCCGCCGATTATGGAAGGAAACGACGTGATCGGTCAGGCGCAGACCGGGACCGGGAAGACGGCCGCATTCGGCATTCCCATTACCGAGAAGGTTCAGGATTTACGTCATGTTCAGGCATTGATCATGACACCGACCCGGGAACTGGCCTTGCAGGTTTCCGAAGAAATCGCGAAAATCGGCCAGTTTAAACGTCTCAAGACACTGCCGGTGTATGGTGGACAATCGATCGACCGTCAGATTCGGGCGCTGCGGTTTGGCGTGCAGATCGTCATCGGCACGCCCGGCCGATTGCTCGATCATATTCGGCGCGGTACTATCAAGTTGGATATGGTGAAGATCCTGGTGCTGGATGAAGCCGATGAAATGCTCGACATGGGGTTCGTCGACGATATTGAAACCATCATGGAGAATATTCCGCGGGAAGGTCGCCAGACCTTGCTGTTCTCGGCGACGATGCCGCAGCAGATCCGCTCCCTGGCCGACCGATACATGAACAAACCGGTGTTTGTGACGGTCAGCAAGGAACAGTTGACGGTACCGCAAATTGATCAGTTTTACTATGAAACCCGGGAAAAACTCGATGGTTTGTGCCGGATTCTGGATGCTGGGGACATGGAAAGCACCATTATTTTCTGCCGAACCAAAAAAGGCGCCGATGAACTGACGGCATCCCTGGTGGCGCGCGGCTATATGGCGGAGGCGCTGCACGGCGACCTGAGCCAGGTCCAACGCGACCGGGTTATGAAAAAGTTTCGTGAATCCAAACTGGAGATTCTGGTGGCGACGGATGTGGCGGCTCGCGGACTGGATATCGACCATGTGACGCATGTGGTTAACTACGATATTCCGCAGGACCCTGAATCGTACGTTCACCGGATTGGCCGGACCGGCCGCGCAGGACGCAAGGGAACCGCCATCACGTTTATCCATCCGCGCGAATTTCGTCAGCTGAAGCAGGTGGAACGGGAGATTCGACAACGGATTGTGCGGGGACAGTTACCCTCCGCAGCGGATATTCTTGAGCGGCAACGTGAAATCATCAAGCATCGAGTCATCAAAACGTTGGAACAGGATGCGTTTGCCGATTATCATCCGATTGTCGCGGATCTTGCCCTCGACTACGATCCGGTGGATATTGCGGCGGCGGCGCTGAAACTTTTCCAGGAAGGTTTTAAAGAAGTCGCCGAGTTGGAAACACAATCCATGTCAACCAGCAGCGGGGCGGAAGCGGGCATGGTCCGGCTGTTCGTCAACGCCGGGCGCGATAACAATATCCGGCCGGAAGACATTGTGCGAACATTTGCCGGTGAGGCCGACATTCCCGGTAGCTCGATCGGGTTGATCAAAATTTACAGCAACTTTTCGTTTGTGGAAGTTCCAGAAGATGTGGCGGAACGTGTCGTATCCGCCCTGCAGGGCAACCGGATCAAAGGGATAAAGATCAATGTCGAAATCGCGAAAGGGCGATAAGCCGAAAAACACGAATAAGTCCGGAATATCCGGGGGCGCGGGACTGATTCTCCTTGCGCTCCTGCTCATTTTAGCCGGCGCCGCTTATTATGCTTTTCAGGAGTTGACCTCCGGACCCACCGCAAAGTCTGTTCCGGTGACCGGTTCAAAGAATGACGCTGATTTCAATTTCCGCTGCGACACGCTGCATTCGATTGTGGACAAGGTGGTGGCGGGGCAGAGCATGATCGTTTCGGATGTGCATCAGGAAGTAAAGACTGTCGATCGGCGGAACACCGACGGAAAAATCCGCTGGAACGCCCGAAAAATCTTGATCGAGGCAACTGACGCCGTTTCGCCGGAGGAAATCCGGCGGGCGTTCGAAGTCGCACTGAAGCCGGCGACTGGGCTGGTCCTTCAATTGGAGCCGGATCAGTATCATGGATACGCTGTAACCCGGATCGATATCGGTTTTCGCGATCAGCTCGGCGGTGGACCACTGTCCATTGTCAGTGATCGGCTGTATGTTGTCGAGGCGACGAAAAAGCCTGTCGCCAAAGGCGCCCGGCAAAAAACCAATACGGCGCATAAGGGAGAAATCGCCCTGATCATCGATGATTTTGGGTACCGGCAAGATATGATTGCGGGTTTTGCCGCGATCCGACAGCCGTTTACTTTTGCGGTCATCCCCTTTAAGCAGTTCAGCAGGGATGCCGCTGCCAAAGGCTTGGCCAGCGGTCATCAGGTCATCCTGCATTTGCCGATGGAACCGATGTCCGGCGTGGAAGAGACGGAAGTCCCGATTACGGTCCGGGTGGGAATGAGTCAGGACCAGATCCGCGAACTGATCGACCGGGCCACGGACAGTCTGCCGGGAATCATTGGCGTAAACAACCATCAAGGGTCCAAGGCGACGGCGGACCGAAACACGATGGATGCAGTGATGAAAAAACTACGGCAAAAGGGCCTCTTTTTTGTAGACAGCCGGACCAATGGACGATCGGTCGCCGCGGAGACGGCCCGTCGCGAAAAAATCAAGACGACGGAAAATGATTTGTTTATCGACGGGGTGGCCGATGTCGCTTATGTCAAAAAACAATTGCGCGCGGCCGGCGAAATGGCGGCGAAGATGGGAAGCGTCACGGTAATTGGCCACGCCCGCCCCACGACGCTGACGGCTTTGCGGGAGATGATTCCCGAACTGGAGGCGCGCGGGATCCGGTTTGTGTTTGTTTCCCAGTTGGTTCGCTGAATCTATTCTACCGCTTGCCGAAACACAATGGCGGGCGAGTTTTCAGGTGAGGCATGGTGAACGGTGTGGAACCTTATTCGCTTTTTATACTGGTAGCGGGGTTGTTTCTGTCGGGCAGCCTATTGGCTTGTTTGACGGCAAAATGGCCAAGGCTTGCCAATTGGTTGTCGCACGGATTGGCGACAGCCGGTTGCCTGACTTTGACGTTCCTGGCCTGGAGTGTCCTTGAGACGGGAATGCCGGTCGTGTTTGCTGTGGGCCACTGGTTGCACGGCGCGGCCGTTACCTTTCGGATTGACTCTCTGGCAGCGTTCTTTTTGCTGTTGTTGGGATTGGTTGGCGCTGCAGCTTCAGTTTACGCCATCGGGTATACGGCAGGGCATTATACGCCCCGCTATTATATTTTGCCGGCGCTGTTCAACCTGTTTTTGTTTTCATTGTTTTTTGTCCTGACAGCCAGCCATGTCGGGGTTTTTCTGATTGTCTGGGAACTCATGTCGTTGACTTCGTTGCTGCTGATTTTGTATGAACATGAACATACGGCGAACATTCGAGCCGGATTTGTTTACGTCGTAATGACCCATGTCGGCACTGCTTTTATCATCGGGGCCTTTTTCCTTCTTGCGACTTCGGCTGGCAGTCTCAGCTTTCAGCTGTTGCGGGGGGATGAATTGCCGGCGGCGACCCGCAATCTGGTATTCCTGTTCGCTTTGATTGGATTTGGCACGAAAGCCGGTATCATTCCTTTGCACATCTGGCTGCCGAAAGCGCATCCTGCAGCGCCAAGTCACGTTTCCGCCCTGCTGTCGGGCGTGATGCTGAAGACGGCAATTTATGGCCTTTGCCGTTTTTATCTGGAATTCATGGGAACCGGCCCAGTCTGGTGGGGAATGCTGATCATGGGATTGGGCATACTGTCCGCATTTATGGGCGTGATGTATGCAATGATGGAAAATGACATCAAACGCCTGCTTGCGTATTCCAGCCTGGAAAATATGGGGGTTATCCTGCTTGGCGTGGGCGCAGGGATGGTTTATGCTTCCAAACATCACGTGCTGCTGGCGGGGTTGGCCTGGAGCGCCGCCTTATATCACGTGTTCAATCATGCGGTGTTTAAATCGTTGCTGTTCATGAGCGCCGGTTCGGTGGTGCAGAGAGTCGGATCCCGCGAAATGGATTCCATGGGCGGGCTGATCCGTCGGATGCCGCACACGGCGGCGCTTTTTCTGGCCGGTTCCGCGGCAATTTCGGCATTGCCGCCGCTCAACGGGTTTGTCAGCGAATGGTTGACGTTGCAATCCCTGTTCTTTTTGCCGGAAGCGATTTCCGGCGTGTCCGGTCGGGTGCTGGGAGGCCTGCTGTTTGTGTTGCTCGGAATGACGGCGGCGATTGTTGCCGGTTGTTTCGTCAAAGCTTTCGGAATTGTATTTCTGGCGCGTCCCCGGTCGAGAAAAGCGGAAACAGCCAAGGAGATGCCGCTGATTTCCCTGTTGCCGCTGGGAGCGCTGGTTCTGGTCTGCCTGGGGCTGGGGATGCAACCGCAGTTCCTGCTGCAAATGATCCACCGTGTTCTGCGACCTTTCGATGGTGTAGAAACAAAAGGACTTCTGCAACCCGACTGGATGGGATTCTCGTTCCAGGCTGGTCCCGCTGAAGGGGTCCTGGCTGTGAATGTCGCGGTGGTGATGGTGGCGATCGGCTGTCTGCTGGCCGGCCTGCTCTATTACCTGCGGGGAAAACCGCGGCGCGAGGTGCAGGAGGTTTGGGCTTGCGGCATCGTCCCGTCGTACCGAAACCAGTATACATCCATGGGCTTTGCCAAACCGGTTCGATGGGCTTTCCGTTGGTTGTTGCGTTCCCGGCGTGAGCGGATTGTGGATGAAAATGAAAATCGGTATGTAGGCCGGAAATTGGCTTACCACCAGACGATTCACTATGTGTTTGACGAATTGTTTTATAATCCGGCGCAACGTTGGATCCTTCTGCGAGCCAAATATGTGAAGCGGTTGCAGACCGGCAGTGTGCAACTATACATGGGATACGTTCTCATCGTAACGGTTGTCGTGTTGGTCTGGAGCAGCAGAAACTGAGGTGAAATCATGCTGATGATGAAAATGTTGCTGCAGGCTGTGGCGATTGTGGCGTTGGCGCCGCTAATCCAGGGCTTCATTCAGTGGTGCAAGGCCCGGTCCCAAAATCGACGCGGGCCGGCGCCGTGGCAACCCTATCACAACTTGTTCAAATTGTTGGGCAAGGACATGGTGACACCGCAAACCGCTTCCTGGATCACCACAGTCACTCCGTTTATCTGCTTTGGCGCCGCGTTTGCCGTAGCGGCCCTCGCACCGGTTTTTCCAGACCCCAATAGCGGTGTGGCCGATTTATTGCTGGTGGTATATTTGTTCGGACTCAGCCGCTTTATGATGGCGCTGGCTGGATTGGATACCGGCAGTTCCTTCGCCGGGATGGGAAGTTCACGTGAGATGTATTTGGCGATTCTCGTAGAGCCAGCGTTTTTACTGGCCATTCTGGCCGCTGTTGGCGGCGCTGGAACGACGGAGCTGGGAGTGATGGCGGGAGACGCCCTGAAACATTCGTTCACACTGCCATACGTCTTGGCGGCGGTGGCTTTCTTTCTTGTAACCGTCGCGGAGTGCGGCCGGATTCCGGTCGACAATCCGGATACCCATCTGGAACTGACAATGTTTCAGGAAGCGATGTTGCTGGAATATTCAGGGCGTCAACTGGCGCTGTTGCATTGGTCCATTTTTGTGAGGCAACTGGGAATGATTCTGCTGTTTGTGAAACTGTTCCTGCCCTGGAGCTGGTTGGACTTCATCCCGTTTGAATCGGTCTGGCTCGTGGGCAAGGTTTTTTTCGTGGCCCTCTTGCTGGCGGCTACGGAAACTAGTACCGCCAAGATGCGGCTATTCCGGCTGCCTGATTTTCTCGCTGCTTCCGGGCTATTATCCCTGTTGGCTCTGGTGGCCCATTGATTTGGAGGAGTTCACATGAATCTATTGACTGTTTTGTTATTGTTCACCGCCTTTTTAATTACCCGGGTTTCCAGCCTGCGGCTGGGAATTCAAATTTTGCGGATTCAGTCGATTGCCGTGGCGCTTGCCTGCGTCTGGAGCGGGATTGAGGCGGAAGCCTTGCATACCTATATCGCTGCGGCGATGACCGTCATTATTAAGGGATGGATGATTCCTTACGCATTGTTTCGGGTAGTGAAGCGGTTGAGGGATGAGAGAGAGTCCAGACCAATTCTGTCGCCCAATCAGACATCGTTGGCGGCGGCATTGGTTTTGGCGGTTGCCTACGGATTTTTGGACAAGGCGTTGCCTGGCTTGAGCCGGGATATTTTGGCCGGCGCACTTGCGGTCTTTTTGATCGGCTTATTGATTATGATTACACGACGACAGGCAATCCTGCAAATTATCGGTCTGATTATGATGGAAAACGGAATCTATTTGTTGGGGCTTTCCATGACAAAAGGATTGCCGTTGATCATAGAATTCGGCGTGTTCTTCGATGTGTTGGTCGCGGTTATTGTCTTGGGGATTTTGACTTGGCGGCTTAAACTTTCGTTTATGACAACCGATACTTCCGTATTGCGAAAGCTGAAGGGTTGATACGATGCTGGATAAAGTTACGATTCTTGCCGCGCTCATGGCGCCTCTCGCCACCGCTATATTGGTGATGTTGATAAAGAATCCGCGCGTTGCTGCGTGGATCAATTTGCTGGGTGCGACCGTGACTTCGGCGGTGTTGCTTTGGATCGTAAGGCAGGTAGCCGCGACAGGCCGTTTTCAGAAGAGCCTGTTCCTGGTGGATGAGTTGAGCGCATTGTTTCTGCTGATTCTGGGGATACTTGCCTTTACGGTGTCCCTGTTTTCCGTGCATTATATGGAATTTGAGCGGGAAACAGGGCATATTACAGATAAAATGGTATCCCGCTATTATGCGCTACTGCAGCTGTTTATTATGTCCATGATTTTTGCCCTGGTCGTTGAAAATCTGGGGATGTTGTGGGTGGCCATCGAGGCGACTACGTTGGTTTCCGCCTTGCTTGTGGCCTATTATTCGAACCGGTCGTCACTGGAAGCGGCGTGGAAGTATGTCATGGTTTGCAGCGTGGGAATTACCCTGGCATTGTTGGGGACCATACTGTTGTACTATGCGCAGGTTCAGGTCAGTCCGGCGGAAGTTCAGCCATTGAGCTGGTTGACGTTATATGCGGAAGCGCCTCACTTCAACCCGGCATTGGTCAAACTGGCGGTTGGCTTTCTCATCATCGGGTACGGGACCAAGGCAGGGCTGGCGCCCATGCATACCTGGCTGCCGGACGCATACAGTCAGGCGCCGAGTCCGATCAGCGGCGTTCTGTCGGGGGCGCTGATGAGCTGCGCCGTATATGCGATGATTCGCAATCTGGCGATTATCAACCAGTTGCCGGAAGTAGGCGGGGTCGCCGGACAGCTGCTGACCGCGTTCGGAGTATTCTCGATTGGGATTGCCGTGCCGTTTTTATTGTTACAACATAATGTGAAACGGTTGCTGGCCTATTCCAGCGTTGAAAACACAGGCTTGATCGTAATTGGAATCGGTACGGGAACCCCATTAGGAATTTATGGCGCATTGCTTCATATACTCAATCATGCGGTCGGAAAATCGGCGTTGTTTTTTATCACTGGGCTGATTGTTCAACAATATCGCACAAAATACATCATGCGGATCAAGGGTATCCTAACCGCCACGCCGTTATTGGGCGGGTTATTTATCCTGTTGTTTCTGGCGGTCTCCGGTTTGCCGCCTTTCGGTCTATTTCTCAGTAAATTGACGATTATCCAGTCCCTGTTTTCCGATGGCTGGGAGTTGGGAATATTGACACTGTTGCTGTTGGGTGGAGTGTTTGCCGGCATGGTGTATTACATGCTTCGAATGGTTTTCGGATCGCCGCCAGCGTTACTGGAAGAACGGCCGATTCCTTTGGGGATGAAGGCAGCGATCTTGCTTTCGTTGACGCTGCTCTTGGCTGCCGGATTTTTTGTGCCGGACTGGCTGGATGCCCTGTTGCGTTCGGCTGCGTCGATTGTGACGGGGAGAGTGAAATAATGATCAAATGGAAAGAAGTGATCGCTTCCAATTTGCGGGCTGCCGCTAATGCAATTTCGAAAGGCGGGAAATTGCCGCTTCATGCCATGTTTGCCACTGACGAACGGGCCGTGAGCGGAACCTTCTGCGTATATGTCCTCTTTTCCGGCGAAGGGAAAGGAAATTTTTCCATGATCAAAGCATCGATTGCGGATGGACAAGCGTTGGAATTTCCGTCATTGACTCCCCTGCTGCCGGCGGCCGCCTGGTATGAGCGGGAAATTCATGATTTGTTCGGTCTGACGCCCGTAGGGCATCCCGATCTGCGGCCGTTGGTACTGCATGAACATTGGCCGCAGGGTTGCCACCCGATGCGACGGGATTTTGCCAAGATCCCCAAGGGAAAAGTCGATGCTCGGGAAGTCATACGCCCCCGCGTTCACGGCGAAGGGGTATTTGAAGTTCCTGTGGGGCCGATTCATGCCGGCATCATTGAACCCGGAAATTTTCGTTTCAGTCAGGCCGGCGAGAATGTGATCCATCTGGATCCGACCTTGTTTTTTACGCATCGGGGAGTCGAAAAATCACTGGAAGGTCTTACGCCGGAGCAGGCAATTTTTCGGGTGGAACGGACTTGCGGCGCTTGCAGCGTTTCCCATGCCCTGTCCTTCTCACAGGCGGTGGAATCGATGGGGCCGACAGTGGTTCCGGAACGGGCGTTGTATCTGCGAGTGCTGACGGCGGAATTGGAACGGCTGTACAACCACATCGGCGATATCGGTAATATTTGCGCGGGAATCGGTTTTGCGGTAGGGACGAGCCAGGGAGCGCGGCAAAAGGAACTGGTGATGCGGTTCAACGAAGAACTGACAGGGAACCGTTTCCTGCGTGGCATGGTGGTTCCCGGCGGCGTAGCTTTCGATATGGCGGGCGATTTAATCCGGCAGGCCTCCAGTCTGATTCATGCGTTGGAGCAGGATTTTCTGGAATTGGTGGAAATTATCCGTGAAAGTCCGGGAGTAAAGGATCGGGTGCGCCGAACCGGAATCCTGCCGCTTCAGGCAGCGGCCGATCTCGCGGTTGTCGGGCCGGCGGCCAGGGCTTCCGGCATGGATATCGATCTGCGGCGCGATCACCCGTATGCTGCTTATGATCGGGTGAGTTTCAAAATACCGGTCCGCACTCATGGTGATGTCGAGGACCGGCTATATCTGCGCGTGTCGGAAGTGATAGAATCCTTTGTGATTCTCCGGCAGGCGTTATCGGCGGTGGCGGAGATTAAGGGCCCGATTCGGGTCGGTTTGGAGCCGGCGAGCGGCGGCGGAAACGGACTCGGTTGGAGTGAGTCGGCTCGGGGGGCTAATTTTCACTGGGTGATGTTGGACGCCAAGCAAAAAATCAGCCGCTGCTTCATCCGGTCGGCCTCCTATCCCAATTGGCCCGCGCTGGCAGTGGCCGCACCGGGAAATATCATTCCCGATTTCCCGTTGATCAATAAAAGTTTCGAATTATGCTACGCATGCCTGGATCGGTGAGAATTGACGCAGGCCGTTTTCAACAGCCTGTCATGAGGGGATCAATATGCTAAAGATGCTGAAGAAAATCATGCAACAAGGGACGGTGACGGAAGACTATTTCATGTCGCCGGTGCCGGCCCGCTTTCGCGGTTGCATCGAGGTGGACGACAAAAAATGCCGGGATTGCCGAAAATGCGTCGATGCCTGTCCTACCGGCGCGATTGGGCTCAACCGGAATAAGCTGTCCGTAAATCATGACGCCTGCATTTTTTGCGGCCGCTGTGTGGAAGTGTGCGCCAAAGACGGAGTACGGCACACCCTTCACTATGAATGTGCGCATTTGTCAGGAACATTGGAGTCTGAGCAGGGTGCGGAACTTAGTCGGAAGATCCGGTCGGTGCTGGGACGATCCCTGCATATCCGGCATGTTGATGTAGGGTCCTGCAATGCCTGCGATTTTGAGATGGGCGCATTACTGAATCCTGTCTACGATGTGGCGCATTACGGAATCGATTTTGTGGCTTCACCGCGGCATGCCGACCTGTTGATGGTAACAGGCGTTGTAACGCGAAACTTGCGTCCGGCGTTGGAAGCCACATTCAAGGCGACACCGGCGCCAAAGCTCGTTATGGCGGTCGGAGCCTGTGCCTGTTCCGGCAAAGTGTTTGGAGAAACTTATGCCGAAGAAGGGCCGGTGAATGAAATCGTTCCGGTGGATATCTACGTGCCGGGATGCCCACCGCGGCCGCAGGCATTGCTGTATGGACTTATGCTGGCGTTGGATAGATTGTGATATAATGAAATAAACGTTTTTGATACGGGCGTTGGTTATTCCGGGCGCAAGGGAGGAAATCGACCATGAATGTTTCGGGAGTCGGGCGGGCGCAGCCTGCCGGCGTGCAGCCTAAAACCGGTAAAATCGGCATTATAGTTGCGCAACGTTCCATCGAGGCCGCCCGGCAGAACCAGGCAATCAGTGAAGCGGCGAAAAACGGGGAAACCAAACAATTCGCCCATCCTTATCTTGGCCATAATGTTGATATCTATGTTTAGATCATAAATACTCAAATAAAAAACACCTGCCAAATCAAATTTGGCAGGTGTTTTTGTTTGTCTATTGCAGGATCGCCGGGAACGTTATTTTTTGGCAGGAGCCGGCTGGGCCGGGGTCGCCGGTTGGGCAGGAGCCGCCGGTTTGGCCGGGGCGACAGGGGCTGCTTCTTTCAAGGTAATCCCGTGCTTTTCATCGATATTGACAATTGTGCCGGCGGGAAGGACTTTCCCAGGGGCCTGTTCGGCCGGCGCCGCGAGCGTACAGGTGGCAACAGTTCCATTAGCCCGATAGGAAACAGGGGCATCCGCTTTGCAAACGGCCTTGCCGACGGTTTTGTCTTCTGGCAGGGTGCAATCTTTGAAGAAACCGTTGGCATGGAAGGATACTTTCTTTTCGACACTACAACTCTTGTTTTGATATAGGGGATAGGTATAGGTACACTCGGCTACCTTGCCGTCTTCCTGCAAGCTAACGGAATCTCCGCCCATGCAAGTGCCTTTGCCTCGCATGTATACCGTTTCTGTAGGAGTGCATTGCTTCACTTTGCCATTGGCGTAAAACGCAATTTCTTTTTTGGCCGAGCAGGTAAATTCAGTTACATAGACTTCTTTGGTGGGGGCTGCCGCCACTTTCTTTTCCACGTTCGGTATACAGCTCTTCAACTGACCGTCGGGATAAACCTCCACCGGTTGGTGAGCGGCGCAGGTTCCGCCCAGAACCCGGGCAAATCCATCGGCGGCGATTGTGCATTTTGCCAGCGTGCCGTTGGGGTACAGTCCAATGGGATTGCCATCGTCACAGACAACCCCGACCGGTTCCGGATAGGAGCGATCAAAGGCCAGGGTGCATTGCTGGAGCGAACCGTCTGCATTTAACGTCATGGGGCCTTTGGCGGCGCAGGTGATATCGGCGCCGGGAACGGTTTTGTTTTCCGCCAGGACACACTTCTTCAGCGTGCCATCGGCATTCTTTTCGATCGTTGAAGCAACACAGGATACTTTGCCAATTGTTTTTACGGTCAGACTCTGGGAAGGGGGAGTCTCCTCCTTTGCGGCGGATGCCAGAGGCAAGACCGCTGTTGCAGACAACAAAAAAGCCAGACAAGTGATGGATAGTTTTTTGTGGGTCACCGAAAAAATCCTCCTTTAAGTTGTAGATATCGTTTCATAATATTCGCCGTTGTTCGGCAGAATCCTTTTGCAGGGATCGATTTGCCGCAAAAAAAATATTCCATGCCATCATTTTCATAAATTCATTAAATATAAGCAAAAAACTAACAGGAAGATTTGACATTTCATATATGAATAGTATAATATTGAATAGAAAATATATACAAATATATTCTACAATGAGGTGAGCGCTTTGTCATTGCCCAACGCAATTCTTGGTCTATTAATGGACCGTCCAATGACGGGTTATGATTTGAAGTTGCTGTTTGACAAAGAACTCAACTCTTTTTGGCCGGCCCAGATGAGTCAGATCTATCGCGAACTGGGAAATTTGGAGGCGAAAGAATGGGTGGATTCCCGGATCGAGGTGCAGGAATCCCGTCCGGATCGCAAGGTGTATTCTCTCACCGCGGCCGGAAAGCAGGTCTTTGCCGAATGGATGAACCGATTTCCAAAATCGTTGCTGAGTCCCTGCCGGGATGAATTCGCTTTGCGGGTCTTTCTGGGAGGCCGCTCATCGCGTGATGAAATGCAGTTCCAGTTGCGTCGGTTTATTCGGGAAAAGCAGAGCGAGATTGCGACCTTTACGCTTCTGGAAAAAAATTATGAGACGATGGCAAAAAAAAATACCGACCAGGCCATGTATCGGCGAATGACCATGCGGCGATCCAATATTGTGGCGGAAGCCTTGATCCTTTGGGCGGAAGACTGCCTGGAAGAATTGGAAAAGAAGACATAAGGAGGACAAGAGCGCGATGCGGAAAGGCTTGATTGAAAAGTTTTATGAAGCAGCCAGCATACAACGCTGGAATGATCATGTCCGTCCCTTCGAATTGACGGAGCTGGACAAGCAGGCGCATAAGATGATCATCGCTTTCGTTTTGGCGAAATGCGAGGAAACGGAACGGGGGAAAACTGTGGACTGGCTGCGGTTGATCGAAGGCGGCCTGTTCGAGTTTCTGCAGAGGGTTCTGTTGACGGATTTAAAGCCGCCGGTATTTCATCGGCTAATGCAGACGAAAAGCAAAGAGTTGAATGAGTGGGTGCTGCACCAGTTGGATTCGGACATCAGCGCGGTGCCGGGCGGTTTCAGGGAGCGTTTTATCGCCTATTTTGAGGATGAAGGGCACTCGGTTCTGGAACGGCGAATTTTGCGGGCCGCCCATTACCTTGCGACGCAATGGGAGTTCAAGATCATTTACAATTTGACGCCTTTCATTTATGGGATTGAAGATACGAAGGCTGAACTCGAAAACCAGATTGAAGACCACTACGATCTGCTAGGCGTTCAAAAACTAATGTTGGGAAAAAAGTCGTTTGGATTCATCGATTTTTGCGGGCAGCTGCGCTTCCAGCAACGCTGGGCGCAAACGCCGCGCATTCCCAAAACTTCGGTGTTGGGGCACATGCTGATCGTCGCGATGCTTTCCTATCTGTGCTCCTTGGAGATGCAGGCTTGCCCTCGCCGGATCATCAACAATTATTTTGGTTCGCTGTTCCACGATCTGCCGGAAGTGTTGACCCGTGACATCGTATCGCCGATCAAGAGTTCGGTGGAAGGTATTGAAGAAATTATCAAGGATTATGAGAAAACCCTGGTGGATGAGAAGTTGATGCCTTTGTTGCCAGCGGCCTGGCATGATGAAATCCGTTATTATATTGAAGACGAGTTTGCCAACAAAGTGAAACTCGACGGAAGAATTCATAAAGAGTTCACTAATGAAGAAATGACGGCGCGATTTAATTCGGCGGAGTTTATGCCCCTTGATGGAAAAGTCCTGAAAGCCTGCGACCATCTGGCGGCCTTTATCGAGGCGACGTTGTCCATTCAGCACGGCGTCAAGTCACAGCACCTCGAAGAGGCCTGCCAACGCTTGCATCATCAGTATCGCGGCAAGAGGATCGCCGGAATCGATTTTGGTCAGGTATTCGATTATTACTTTACTAACTGAAAATGGGCGCATTTTGTTGAAGCGGGAGGCATCGGCGATGCTGCGACGGCGGAAAAAACGACAAACGCTGCTGACAGAGAAAAAAGAACGCGTAATTACTGATAAAACTCACTATTGTCTGCGGACGGAATGCCTGTTGTCGGCGATTCTGATCGGTGTTCTGGCTCTGTTTGTGACCTGGGGCAGTTCCGCAATCGTTAAATCCGGTTACGAGCTGGTTCAGTCAAGGGCAAGTTTGATCACAATGGAAGCAGAAAATGAAATGTTGCGTCTAGAACTGGCGCAATTGAAATCGCCCGAACGGATCAGGGAAATTGCGGTTGGGCAGTTGGGCCTTGTTAGCCCGAATATGGTGTATATGGCAGCCGTTGAATCCACAGCTGCCAGGACGACCGTTGCGAACGCCGAAGCATCGCCAGCCAGGGCGCAACGCAGTTTTTTGTTTGGAAATGCCCTGGCTGAGGCGCATACTTCACGATAAGTGTGAACAAAAAGAGGGGAAAACGCGATGGCGCGTTTTCCCCTCTTTTTGTTCAATGTCATAAAGCTGAAACGGTCAGGTGTGGTATTGATTAACATCCTCGCTGAAATGGCCGATGACGGTTTTGAATTCAACAATTCGGGCCATCAGATCCTGCAGTTTTTCATTGTAAATCTGGACGGCGGCGCTTACTTCCTGACTGGCGGCGGAATTTTCCTCCGATATGGCGGCCAGGCCTTCGATTTTACCGTAAACCTGATTCATTCCTTTCATTTCATTTTCCAGCTTGTTGATCATGGATACGATGTTTTCCGCCACCAGATGCACATTTTCCACATGCTGGTTGTTGTCGGCGACGACATCGGCCAATTGTTTGGCCTCGACCGCCAGGACGTTGTATTCTTCATCGATCATTCCGACGACACTGCTGATGATGTCCATGAGAACCTTGAGATCCGTTGCGATGCTTTCGGAATGTTGCTGTGATTGCTCGGCAAGTTTGCGAACTTCTTCCGCTACGACCGCAAAGCCGCGTCCCTGCTCGCCGGCCCGGGCTGCTTCGATGGCTGCGTTCAGGGCCAACAGATTGGTTTGATTGGCGATGGCGGAAACCATTGCTGTGATCTCGTTGATGCGAGTCGCCTGGGTTTCCAGGTGTTCGGCGGAAGTTTTCACTTCGGCGAATTGGCTCATGCTGTGTTCGAGCTTTTGGCTCGAGACTTCGACATCCTTGAAGCCCCGGCTGATTTCGTTGACGGCTGCTTCCAGGCGGGCTTTGTTTTTATCTTGCTCGTTGACCACTAGTTTCAGGGCGGCCAGGTTGCCATTCAGGATTCCGACCGACTCGGTGGTGTTTTCCGCCTGATGCATGGCAGCGGTAGCGACATCATGCACGACGCCGGTAATATCGTTGGAGGTCGACTTCATTTTTTCCGCCAGACCATTAAAATCGTCGGCGTATTTGTTCATTTCGTCCGCAATGCCTTTGAAGCCGACAAATTCTTTCTTCAGGCGGGTTTTGTAATCCGCCAGCCCCGTCATGATACTTTCAAATTCATCGCCGGAGTGGAACTGCGTTTCCAGAAAGTATTGGCGTTCCTGCATGGTTTTGATTTCATCCAGAACTGTTTGCAGTGGACGCATGAGCAATAGGGCGGCAACAAGAGCCCCGACGCCGCCGGACACCGCTCCCCATAGCGGCGACGATAGTCCGGCCAGGGAAAATCCGCTGGAAAGCGCCACAGCGAGAAAAGTCGTGAGGAGAGCGATTTTCACGGCAACGCTGCGGACGACGCCAAAAGATAGAAGCCGATTCAGGCTATGCGAGACGGTATTGCGGATCGTTTTTGGAAACCTGATCTTGATCTTCATACTCCCGGTCGTGGATTCGACGATTTCCGTCTGGATGTTTTCCTGAAAATGGGCGGCGGCGCCGGCCAAAAGTCCGCGCAGATAGCCGAACATTCCCCGCTGGGAACGATAGGAGAGGAGCGCTTCGGTGTCGGAAATCGGCTGAATTAAAAGCTCCGGCGGATTAGCGCCCGGAATGCGTTTCGTCACGATGACATGGACGTCAAACATGGAGCGAAGAAAAGAGTATAAGTTCTCTTTCTGGAAGAAGGCCGGGTAGGTACGAAAAAAAGTACCGATATTATCCTGGCCAATGGCCATCCAGATTTCGTCTTCCGTTTTTCCCAACGCGCCGGCCAATTCCGCGGCAAAAGCCTTGGGCTTGGCGTCTTCCACGTCTTCGGTGGGGGTAAATAACCGGTCGGGTTCCCAGCCGACCTTTTTCATTGCGTGTTCGGTGGTTTCCTTACCCCAGAGGTTGCGAGCGGTTTGCACCCAGGTTGCGACAACTGTTCCTTTCAATTCTTTCCCTGCTTTCTTTATGTTCTGCCGCAGACAGGCAATGCTGCGGTTTGCCGATACACGTCAATTATTATACAATAAGAGAGATTTATCCTTATCAAGTCTCCGTTTATCAGAGCCGGATGGCTGCTTCGGCTGCCAGTGGCGACCGTTCGCATTCATCATAGGTTAGGGAAACCTGAAAACAGAACCGGCTGCCCTTCATTTTTTCGGAAGCGTATACCAGACCATTGGTGCGGCTATCCAGAAACGGGTGATCAATTTGTTCCGGATCGCCCAGCAGAATGATTTTCGTACCGACGCCGGGGCGGGTAATGACTCCTTTCGCCTGCCGCGGCGTGGAATTCTGCATTTCATCCAGTATCATCCAGTACCGCTGCAAGGACCGGCCGCGTTGATACGCCAACGCTTCCGTCTGGATCACCCGTTTGTCGAACAGCATTTGAACCGTATCCTCCACCTGCTCGATCTCCTTTGACTCGGTGATGCTATGGCCCGACATCAGGGTGAAAAGGTTATCCCGGACAGCCCGCATATAAGGATCGATTTTTTCCTGCTCCGAACCCGGCAGATAGCCAAGGTCCTCGTCCATGGGGACATTGGGCCGGCAAATCAGTAAATGATGATAGTCACGGGGCCTGCAGTCCATAAAACGATGCAATCCGACGGCCAGGGAATAAAAAGTTTTTGCCGTTCCAGCCGGGCCCTTGATAATGACCAGCGGCGCTTCCTCCGCGCTTAGCATCAGACTTTCCTGCATGAAGATCTGCCCGATGTTTCGTGGAGTGACGCCGAATGGGTTGTGATCCTGGTATTTCAGACGAATGATTTTTTCTCCGTCGAATCGGCCGAGCGCAGTGTGCCGGGCATCGTCCCGGGAATGGATATGGAGAAACTGGTTGGTTGTCAGTGTCGGCGTGATCAAGCTTTGTGAAGCTTCGTCGAAGCTGAATAAATCCCCGGGCGATAGACTTTGGGCAGGTTCGCTGCAAAATTGTCGAATGAGGTCCGCATCGGCGAACACTTCGGCGCGTCCGGTATACTGATCTTCAATTTTGGCGACTTTTTCATTCCGGAAATCTTCGGCGGCGATATCGAGGATATCGGCTTTTACCCGCATGTTGGTATCCCGACTGACTAGGACCACTTCGCGGCCTTCCTGCGCCAGTCCCCGGCAAACCTGCAAAATGCGGTTGTCGGCTTTGAATCTGTCCCAGTGCGTGGGCATGGGGGTTTCAAGGTGATTGATCGCGATGCGGAGAACGCCACCGTCATCATTGAGGGGTACGCCTTCGATCAGATTGCCCCGGGCCCGGAGCTGGTCGATGATGCGACTGACTTCCCGACTGTTGGCGCCCCGGTCGTTGGATTCCGATTTGAACCGGTCCAGTTCTTCCAGCACGACTTCGGGAATGACGATGGTGTGCTCGCTGAAGGTGAATAAGGCGTGAGGCGAATGCAACAGCACGTTCGTATCGAGCACGTACGATTTACTCAACATGATCCCCCTCTTTTTTGATCCAGGCCTACTGCCTTAATGTCAATAATTCGCCGTCGCGAAACATTTTCCTTCGGGACTGCGGCGGAAAAACGCAAAGGATTGGATTGTTAACAAAATCGTAATATTGGGATGGCGGTGAAACCATGACCCTGTCGCAGGGACATCTGATTGCATTTTTTGCGGTTTTGGCCTTTATCTCCTGGGTAGGCGTTGGTGCCGCCCGAAAAGTGAAAAATGCCACGGATTTTGCCGTTGGCGGACGAAAATCGGGAGTGCCGATGGTATCGGGAACGATCGTCGGAACCATCATCGGCGGCGCATCGACTGTGGGAACGGCTCAACTGGCATTTTCCGTCGGCTTTTCGGCCTGGTGGTTCACGTTGGGCGCCGGTATCGCCCTGTTGGTCATGGCGGCATTCTATGCGGGGCCGTTGCGGGCCTCGAAGTTGCAGACCATTCCCCAGTTCCTGGCTCTCCATTATGGAGCGAGGGCCGGGAAACTGGCGGCAGTTGCGGCTTCTGTCGGCATCTTCTTCAGCATCGTGGCGAATATCCTTTCGGCGACACCGCTAGTGGCCGCCTTGTTCCATACAGATTTTACCCGGGCGGTCGCCTTTGTCATGGCGCTGACCGTTTTCTACGTCGTTTTCGGCGGCGTATGGGCGACCGGACGGGTGGGGATTTGGAAAACCATCCTGATCTATATCACCTTGATTTCCGTTGCTTATGTCACCTATACGCGCATGGGCGGCTGGAATGGATATTTGTCGGCATTCCCGCCGACTCCCTGGTTCAGTCTCGTTGGCCGGGGCTGGGGAGTCGATCTGGGGAGTGGACTGTCTCTGCTGGTGGGGACGTTGACAACGCAAACCTATATTCAGGCGCTGTTTTCAGCGACCGACGAAAAAACCGCGAAGGCCGGCGCCGTGACTGCGGCCCTCATCACACTCCCGTCGGGGATTCCCGCCGTCATGGTCGGGATGTTCATGCGTCAGCATCATCCGGAGATTGTACCCATTGACGCACTGCCGTTGTTTGTCCTGACTTATCTTCCCCCCTGGCTGGGCGGACTGGCGATTGCCGCCCTGCTGTTGGCCGCCATTGGTTCGGCGGCGGGGTTGGCGCTGGGGGTCGGGACAATGCTGAACCGGGATATTTTGTCGGCTATGAAGTGGCGCTTTTTTGAGAACCATGCCCTGCTCACGAACCGGCTGGTCGTTTTTTTGGTGATGATGGGCGCTGCAGCGTTTACTTTCGGCAATTTACGGTCCCTTGTCCTGGAATGGAACTTTTTGTCAATGGGCCTACGGGGCGCCGGGATTTTTTTCCGTTTAGCCTGGCGATTTTTATGCCGGGACGCGTTAACCCCGGTTTTGCATTGTTGTCCATTGCCGCCGGCACGGTGGCGACCATTGGCTGGAAATTTGTTTTTCCGCAGGGGACGGATCCGTTGTATGCCGGACTGGCAGCCAGCGCGCTAGTTCTTTGCGGGTCGCTATTTGGCCCTCGGCAGTCCCGGAGCGATGGTTGACGAGCTGGCATTCTTCCCGAAGCGTTCGGAGCTATCGAAAACAATATAGGAGTGCATTATGATGGAACAGACAACGACCGGTTTTCATGTGGTGCTGGTGGAGCCGGAAATACCGGGCAATACGGGAAACATTTCGCGACTGTGCGCCGCAACCGGCTGTAAACTTCATTTGGTCCGTCCGCTTGGTTTTTCTACCGATGACAAGCATCTGAAACGGGCCGGACTGGATTATTGGCATCTGCTGGAGATTTATTATCATGACAGCTTTGCCGAATTGCAGGCATTATATCCGACGGGACGATTTTTCTGCCATACCACCAAGGCGACCCGATTTCACAGCGACGCGCACTTTCAAGACGGGGATTTTCTGGTGTTCGGCAAGGAGACGGCCGGTTTGCCGCAATCCATTCTGAACCAGTATCCGGAGCACTGCATCCGGCTGCCGATGATCGAGGGCGCCCGGTCCCTGAATCTTTCGAATGCGGTGGCGGTGGCCGTTTATGAAGCGTTGCGGCAGACCGGCTATCGTGGGATGCAATAATGCGGGCCGCCTTGTTCGGACCATCAGGCAATCCGGAAAGTTTTTATGCCGAGGGACACAAGTCTTCGCTGGACATGCCGGAATGGCTGGCGAATCAGGGGCTGAACGCTTACGAATATTCCCTGACCCGCGGAGTGAATGTCGGCGAGGCGACGGCCCGGGCTCTCGGCAAGGCCGCAGAGCGATTCGGCATCGCCATGAGCGTACACGCCCCCTACTACATTAGTTTGGCGACAACGGACGAGGCTACGGCCGCCAATACGCGCAATCATTTTCTGAAATCGCTGACGGCGGCCCGCTGGCTCGGGGCCGACCGTATCGCTTTCCACATGGGCGGAATTGGCAAGCTGGCGCGTCCGAAAGCGTTGGAACTGGCCAAACAAAGATTGACGGAAGTTTTGACGGAGGCGGACCGGCTTGGTCTGGTCGGGCCGAAACTTGCGGTGGAGACGCACGGCAAGCTGAATCAGCTGGGGACGGTCGCTGAAATTATTGAGGTTTGCAAACTGTCGTCCCAATTGATTCCCTTGGTGGATTTTGCCCACTTGTATGCGGTGGCGGGCGGTGGGTTTTCGCAGGCAAGCGATTATGGACGGGTTTTTGACCAGATCGCCATGGAACTGGGGCAGGAAGCGATTGCAAATTTGCATATTCACTTCAGCAGTATTGAGTTTACGCCGGGCGGCGAGAAACGGCACTGGGGATTTCAGGACGCCTTTGGACCGCCGTTCCAGCCATTAATCCAATGGATTGCCGACCATAAGCTCACGCCGCGGATTATTTGCGAGTCGGCCGGTACTCAGTCCGAGGATGCGAAGATGATGCAGGAATTTTACTTTCAGTTATTGAAATCATAAACAAGGTATTTTATGTGATTTATTCGACCTTTTCGATAATATCATGACGAAAAGCAGGAGGAACAAGAAGGATGAATGTGCATGACAAGGGAAGCGAACTGGCCCGGGCGCTGAAGGAATCCGACGAATACAGAGCGCTTCGTCGGGCGCGGCAGGAACTGGACGTAGATCCGGCAGCCCGGGAAATGGTCAGGGATTTTTTGCGCAAGCAAATGGAAATGCAGCTGGAAATCATGTCCGGCAAGGCGGATGTGCAAGAAAAGCAAGCGGCATTGCAAAAACTGTATGAAGTGATGTCGGTCAACGCACGGGCCAGGGATTTTGTCGCGCTATACATGCGGTTTCAGCAGATCATTCAGGATGTCTATAAGATGATCAGCGATGCGGTCGGGGAAGGATTGGATCCTTTTGCAGAAAAAAAATAAGCCGGCTTCACCGGAGATCATTACTAGCCGGTTTGCCGAACTGGCGCCGCGTTGTAAGGTCTTAGCCAGGGAACCCATGTGCCATCATACAACATTTGAAATTGGCGGTCCTGCCGATTGGATGGCGCTGCCGGCTACTGCCGGGGAAGCCGCGGCTGTGGTCCGGATAGCAACTGAAGGAGCAGTGCCGTTGACCGTCATTGGCAAAGGATCCAACCTTCTGGTGAGGGACAAGGGAGTCCGGGGAATCGTCATGAAAATTGGCGAACCGATGTCCGCGTTGCGGTGTGAGGACGAGACCATTGTCGCCGGCGCTGGCGCCCTATTGGCGGATGTGGCCGGATTTGCGGCGCAGTGCGGATTGACCGGACTGGAGTTTGCCGTCGGCATTCCCGGCAGTATCGGCGGCGCCGTATTTATGAACGCCGGCGCCTATGACGGGGAAATCAGCAAAGTGGTGGACCGGGTCACCGCGGTTTCACCAGATGGAGCCGTGAACGAGTATACGGCCGCTGAAATTAATTTTGGCTATCGGCACAGTGTGTTTCAGGAAAATCATTGTATTATCTGTGAGGTCCGACTCCGTCTGCAAGCTGGCGACCGCAACAAAATCGAAGCACTGATGGCCGATCTGACCCAGCGCCGTGAAAGCAAGCAACCTCTGGAATGGCCGAGTGCCGGCAGTACTTTTCGCCGGCCGCCGGGACACTTTGCCGGAACCTTGGTGGAACAGGCCGGTTGTAAGGGATTGCGGTGCGGAAACGCCCAGGTTTCGGAAAAACACGCCGGCTTTATTATCAATGCCGGACAGGCTTCAGCCGCTGAAGTGCAGGAATTGATCCGCCAGGTGCAGGACCGCGTCAAGCGCAACTCCGGAGTGGATTTGTGGCCGGAAGTCATCATTTTGGGTGAGGAGTGAGTTCTTAGCATGAAGTTGACCTTTTTGGGCGCCACGATGGGAGTAACGGGTTCCAGCTTTTTGCTGGAAATCGGCGGGCGACGGATCCTGATCGATTGCGGCATGTTCCAGGGTTCGAAAATTGTCAGTGCCATGAACCGGCGGGCATTTGCCTTTGCCCCGGCGGAAATCGACTGTGTTTTGCTGACGCACGCCCATATCGACCACAGCGGATTGTTGCCGAAGCTTTGCAAATCCGGGTTTCGGGGCCCCATCTATGCGACGCGGGGAACGATTGAGCTGTGTTCGATCATGCTGCCGGATAGTGCGTACATTCAGGAATTTGACGCCGAGATCGAAAACCGCAAGGGAAAAAGAATGGGTCGACCGCCGGTCGAACCCTTATATCGTGTGGAAGAGGCCCAGGCCTGCCTGAAACAGTTCCGGCCGGTGGAGTATGAGACCGCTTTTAGCATCGGCGAGGGCATCCATGTCCACTTCCACGACGCCGGGCACATTTTGGGGTCTTCGATGTTGGAGATTCATGCGATGGAAGCCGGCGACGAAACCCGCTTCTTGTTTTCCGGCGATTTGGGGCGGCCGCATCAGCCGATTCTCAATGATCCGGCGTATGTGAAAACTGCGGACTATGTGATTATGGAATCCACCTATGGCGACCGAGACCATGAAGAGATCGACTGGGAGCAGAAATTGGCGGAGATCATCAACGAAACCGTGGAGCGTCGAGGAAATGTGATTATCCCTGCGTTTGCCGTCGGACGCACCCAGATGATCCTATATTATTTGAATCGACTCTATCAGGCGGGACAAATCCCCGACATTCCGGTGATCCTTGACAGTCCGCTGGCGATTGCGGCTACGGCCATTTTTCGCCGCAACACCCAGTATTATGACAAAGAAGCCAGAGATATCCTGACAAAAGAGAAGCAGAGTCCGCTGGAAATGCCGCAGCTGCAATTCAGCGTGTCGGCTGCGGAATCCAAAGCGCTGAACATGCTGGAGGGACCTGCCATCATCATTTCGGCGAGCGGGATGGCGGACGCCGGACGGATTTTGCATCATTTGAAGCATAATCTTTGGCGGCCGGAATGCAGTGTGTTGTTTGTGGGATTCCAGGCGGAAGGAAGTCTGGGCCGCCGGCTGGTCGAGGGCGGCAAGAAGGTCCGGATCATGGGCGAAGAAATCGGCGTTCGGGCCCATATTTACAATCTGAACGGAATGTCGGCCCATGCCGATCGAGAGGATATCATCACTTGGCTGGAGTGTTTCAACCCAAAGCCGGCGCAAGTTTTTCTGGTTCATGGTGAGCCGGCAAGTGCGGAACAATTGTCGAAACTGATTGGGCAAAAGCTTGCGGTTCCGGCGTATATTCCCCGCTATGGCGATGTCGTAACATTTATGGGCCAGGACTGGCAAGTGTCCCAACTGCCGGGCTTGCCATCTCTCGAACCGGCCGTCCGGGAGCTCCAGGAGATACTGGGCGAACTCGACAGCGCCTGGACGGAGCTTAAAGTTAAACTGGAAAATCTCATTGCGGCCGATGGAACGAAGCTTGCGGCGATTACATCGCGCATAGGGAAAATTAAAAAATTTGTCCGAAAAACCTTGGGGGATTTGTAGGAGGAAGTGGCCATGGGACAAGGAATCTGGACGAAATTAACCAGTGCTGTTTCTGGCGGCGGCCAGTCTGCGGCGGCAGAGGAAGGCGAGGAGAGACGACAGGGCAGACAGGAAAGTAATGTGAACTTTGTCATCAATATGCCGTCATCCCAAGAGGATGCCATGAAGTCGGCCGATGCGATGAAAGGCGGCAGCGGGGTGGTGATCAACGGCGAATATCTCGATGATGCCGGCTACCGGCGGGTTACCGATTTTCTCGATGGCGCCGCCTATGTGCTTGGCGGGACAGGCCGCCGGGTTTCCGATACTGTTCAGGTTTATGTGCCGGCGGAAATGACGATCGTGGATGAAACCGTATCGTATTATGGAAATCTGAATCCGGGCAAGAAACGTTCGGATAGTTAACTTGTTTATGTCGTATTGGCAAAAAGAAAAGACGGCGTTGCTCGTGTTCGGGCCGCGTCGTCTTTTGAATATTTTCGGGAGTTTGGAGCTTAAAGGCTATAAGTGCCCAAGTCTTTGATGATTTTTGCCGGGATTCCGACGACCAGTTTTTGATCCGGTACGTCGCTCAATACAACCGCGCCGGCGCCAACCACAACTCCTTTTCCTACGGTAAGCTGTTCGATGACGGCGGAACGCATGCCGATCCAGCAAGCTTCGCCGATTACTGTTTCGCCTGCCAGGCTGGCTCCCGGCGCAACATGGACAAAATCGCCCAATACGCAGTCATGCCCAACGGTTGCTCCGGTGTTTACGATGCAGCCCTTGCCAATTTTTGCGTTGGCATTGACGGCTGACTGGCTGTTGATGATCGTTCCGGCGCCGATGACGGCAAGCCGGCTGACGGCGGCTCGGGGATGAATGAGCGAGGGCAGATGAAAACCCGCTTCCTCACTCCAGATTGTTATCTTCTGGCGCACAGCGTTGTCGCCTACGGCGACAAAAACATCCGGGTACTCTTGGCGATGCATCCGGAAATCTTCCATGCCGCCAATAACCGGCCAATCCAGCACTTGTTTCAGGTCCGGGTATTTATCGTCGACAAAGGCGATTTGATCCCATTTCCCGAGTGTGGAGGCAATATCGGCAATGACTTTGCCATGTCCGCCGGCTCCGATAATCAACAAGCCCTTCATCTGCGTCACCTCCGAGTGAAAAGTCTTGTTCGAAAACTCAATTAAGGTAGATAGAATAAATCCTATTTTATATTATACCTTAAGACTGTAAATCGATGCATTGTTTTTCCTATTTATTTTTTCATAATACAGAAAATTTTTCAGAGTGTTTGCTTTGTGTCGTAAAAGTACTGTTTTGCCAGATGCGCGAGTTAGTCGACCAAAGTTTTGTAACACTCTCTAAGACAAGCTATAATAATGATCGTAGGAAGCGGGCTCAGCCCCTTGTCGGGCGGAGAGAAAACAGGAAGGAAAAACGACATTGATGGATTTTAATATGATGGATGGCGAGCAAACGCCCTTTGTTCATCTCCACGTTCATAGCGAATATAGCTTGTTGGATGGCGCGGGCCGGGTCGGCGATTTGGTTCGTCGGGCGAAGGAAGCCGGCATGCCGGCGGTTGCATTGACCGACCATGGCAATATGTATGGTGCGGTTGAATTTTATAAACAAGCTCAAAAATGCGGCATAAAACCCATTATCGGCTGCGAAGTGTATATTGCGCCCCGGAGCCGGTTTGACAAAGCGGCGGTGGAAGGAGAGTCCTACTATCATCTGGTGCTGCTGGCCGAAACTCAGGCCGGGTATAGCCAGTTGGTCGAGTTGGTTTCCCGCGCCTATACGGAAGGGTTTTATTATAAACCCCGCATCGACAAAGAGCTGCTGGCCGCCCATCATGAAGGACTGATCGGCCTGAGCGCCTGCATTGCCGGTGAGATTCCCTCACTGATTCTGAAAGGCGATCCGGCGGCGGCGGAAGCCGCTGCCCGGGAATATGTCGACATTTTTGGTCCGGAAAATTTTTTCATCGAGATTCAGGATCATGGGATACCGGAACAACAGGAATCCAATCCCCAATTGGTAGAACTGTCGCGCAAGCTGGGCATCGGGTTGGTCGCCACCAACGATATTCATTATATCGACCGGGCGGATGCCGACGCCCATGATGTACTGCTATGCATACAGACGGGCAAGTGCGTCGAAGATGCGGGGCGCATGCGTTTTCCCTCCCCGGAATTCTATCTGAAAACCGGCGGGGAAATGGCGGCGCTGTTTCCCGAATATCCCGAAGCACTGGCGAATACTTGTCGGATCGCGGAACGCTGCCAGGTTGATTTTGAGTTCGGGCACTTGCATCTGCCGGATTTTCCTCTGCCGGCCGGCGTTTCGGCGGATTCCTATCTGCGGGAACTTTGCGAGCAGGCATTGCCGGCGCGTTATCCCGCTGCCGGGCCGCTGGAACGGGAACGGCTGGATTATGAATTGTCCGTGATCCAGAGTATGGGCTTTTCCAGTTATTTTTTGATTGTCTGGGATTTTGTGAAGTATGCCCGGCAGTCACGGATCCCGGTGGGACCTGGCCGGGGCTCTGCTGCGGGAAGCATCGTGGCGTATTTGCTGGAAATCACCAATATCGATCCGCTGAAGTACGGGTTGCTGTTTGAGCGGTTCCTGAATCCGGAACGCGTGACCATGCCGGATATCGACATCGACTTTTGCTATGTCCGGCGCGGGAAAATCATCGAGTATGTGGCTTCCCGTTATGGGGTCGACCATGTGGCGCAGATCATCACTTTCGGGACGATGGCCGCGCGCGCCGCGATACGGGATGTCGGTCGGGCTTTGAATGTCTCGTTCGGCGAAGTGGACCGGATCGCCAAACTGGTGCCAACGGTGCTGAACATTACGCTGAAAGACGCCCTGGCCATGAGTCAGGAACTCAAGGGCAGTTATGAAAAGGATCCGACGGCCCGAAAGATCCTCGATCTGGCGATGGCGCTGGAAGGGTTGCCGCGCCACGCCTCGACGCATGCCGCCGGCCTGGTGATTGCGAAGGATTCACTGAATAGCCAGGTGCCGGTCCAAAACTCGGCGGATGGATTCATTACCACCCAGTTTGACAAGGATTGCATCGAAGAAATAGGCTTTTTGAAGATGGACCTGCTGGGGCTGCGGACCTTGACGGTGATCGGCGATGCCGTGGACATGATTCGTCAGAATCGGGGCATGGACATCGATATGGACAAAATACCTCTGGATGACACGAAAACCTGTGAGATGCTCACACGGGGGGAAACCGTAGGCGTGTTTCAGATGGAATCCGGCGGAATGACGAATCTGGTGCGGGAATTGCGGCCCGAACGGTTTGAAGATTTGATTCCCCTGGTGGCGCTATACCGTCCCGGCCCGTTGAACAGCGGCATGGTGGAAGATTTTGTCCGGGGCCGGCACGGGACGAAAAAAGTTGCATATCAGCATCCGCTGCTGGAGCCGATTCTCAAAGATACGTTCGGCGTGATTCTGTATCAGGAACAGGTGATGCAGATCGCTTCCGTGATGGGAGGCTTTACGCTGGGGCAGGCGGATCTGCTGCGTCGGGCCATGGGCAAAAAGAAGCATGATGTCCTGGCGGCGCAACGGGAACGCTTCCTGAAAGGCGCCGCGGAACGGGGCGTTGATTCGAGCCTGGCCAATGAAATTTTTAGTCTGATGGAAAAGTTTGCGGATTATGGGTTCAATAAGTCCCACAGCGCCGCCTATGCCTTAGTTGCGTATCAAACGGCCTATCTGAAGGCGCATTATCCCGTGGAATTCATGGCGGCGATGCTGACCAGCGTTGTGAATGACAGCGACCGGGTGGGCTATTTTATCGAAGAATGCCGCAAGCAGGGGATCAAGGTACTTCCACCCGACATCAATCGCAGCGGGCTGAGTTTTTCCGTGGAACAAAGCGCGATCCGGTTTGGCCTGGCCGGCGTCAAAAATGTGGGAGAGGGCGCGATCGAGAGCATTCTGCAGGCCCGGACGGAGGGGGATTTCCGATCCCTGCTGGATTTTTGCGAACGGATCGATATGCGGCTGGTCAACAAACGCGTACTGGAAAGCCTGATCAAGTGCGGCGCATTGGATTCGACCGGCTGGCGACGCTCACAGCTGCTGGCGGTGAGTGAGCAGGCGGTGGATCTGGCAGTGTCCAGACAACGGGACAAAGCGAATGGACAGATGGGTTTGTTCGGTGACGAGCCGACCGATTCTTTTCAGGAGTTGACGCCCCCAGCGATGGACGAGTTGCCAAAACCGCAAATATTGGCGATGGAAAAGGAAATGACCGGGTTCTTTGTGACGGGACACCCCCTGGACGAATACCGGGAACAGCTCCGGGGAATGCACGCATTGGGAACACTACTGTCTACAGAATGTACAGATAACCAGACAGTGCAAATCGCCGGTATCGTGATGGGGGCCAAGCGGATTCCGACAAAAAATGGTGAAACAATGTGTTTTGTCACGTTGGAAGACTTTACCGGATCGGTGGAAGTCATCGTCTTTCCACGGGTTTTCGAACGTGCGGGACCTTTATTGACGCCGGACCGGCCGATTGTGGTTGGCGGACGGATCAGTATTACGGATGACAAATTAAAAGTCATCGCCGAGTCGGTCAAACAGCTCGGACAGCATACGGCCAGGGAAGTCCGCGTGCGGATCCGCAAAGAACAGGAAACGCCCGAGGTGTTTGCGGAGCTAAAAGAGGTATTCACTTCTTGCCACGGCGATACAACGGTATTTCTGCAATTACTGGATCAACGGCGACTTATAAAAACCGATAAAAATTATTGGATTCACCCATCGCCCATGGCTGTAAAAAAAATCGAGGAAATCCTGGGTCCAGGTTCGGTTTTTCTGGCATGATACTTGCATATTGTTAGATGATGGTGTACAATTTGTCCTGTAAAAAGATTGTGAATTTCTGAACAAACTTTAAAGGAGGAAGGGGAGTCGATGATGAAAGAAGTGGTTATTGTCAGTGCGGTGCGGACACCGATCGGGTCGTTCAACGGAGGATTGGCGTCATTTACCGCAGCGGAGCTGGGCGCCATGACGATCGCTGAGGCGGTCAAGCGGGCGCAGGTTCAGCCGAATCAAGTAAGTGAAGTCATCTTTGGCAATGTGTTGCAGGCCGGACTGGGGCAGAATGTGGCCCGCCAGTGTGCGATCAAGGCGGGAATTCCTGTGGAAGCGCCTTCTTTTACTGTGAATAAAGTTTGCGGTTCCGGATTAAAGACTGTGAATTTGGCGGCGCAGGCTTTGATGCTCGATGATGCGGAAATTGTCGTCGCCGGCGGAACGGAAAGCATGTCCCAAGCGCCTTATTTACTCGACAGCAAGGCCCGGTGGGGCTACCGCATGGGAAATGCGAAGGTTGTCGATGTAATGATTCAAGACGGACTCTGGTGCGCTTTCAATGATTACCACATGGGCATCACGGCCGAAAATGTAGCTGCCCAGTTTGGCATCACCCGCGAAGCGCAGGATCAACTCGCTTTTGAATCGCAGACCAAAGCCGTGGCGGCCATTGATAAAGGCAGCTTCAAGAAAGAAATCCTGCCGGTGGTTGTAAAAGGGAAAAAAGGCGACATTATTTTTGATACCGACGAGTTCCCCAAACGTGACGCAGCTCTGGAAAAATTGGCCGGACTAAAGCCCGCGTTCAAGAAAGACGGTACGGTGACCGCCGGGAACGCTTCCGGCATCAATGACGGTTCCGCCGCATTGGTCCTGATGACGGCCGACAAAGCCAAAGCATTGGGTATCAAACCGCTGGCCCGGATTCTCGGCTATGGCTCCGGCGGCGTCGATCCCTCCATCATGGGCATGGGGCCGGTTCCGGCGACTCGCAAGGCATTGGCCAAAGCCGGACTGAAAATTGAAGACCTGGATCTGATCGAAGCCAACGAAGCATTTGCTGCGCAATTTTTGGCAGTCGGCAAGGAATTGGGCTGGCCGGCAGAGAAAGTAAATATCCATGGTGGCGCGATTGCGCTCGGCCACCCAATCGGCGCCAGCGGCGCCCGAATCCTGGTAACCCTGCTGCATGCACTGGAAGAACAAAACAAAAAGATCGGTCTGGCCACTTTGTGCATCGGCGGCGGTCAAGGTTGCGCCACGATCGTGGAACGTCTGTAAGTCCCGGGTTTACCTTCAACCATCGGCTGATCGCTACGCCGGGGGTTCATGGAATCTCCGGCGTATGTATTGATTGACCCATCCACCAGAAAATGAGAGGAGTGCATAAAAATGTTCGAATTGACAGAAGACCAAAAAATGATGCAGAAAGTCGCCCGTGATTTTGCCGAGAAGCAGGTAGCTCCCGGTGCGGAAGAACGCGATGAGCACGAAGCGTTTTCCCGTCCTCTGTATGACGAAATGGTCGGCCTTGGCTTGTCGGGAATCTGCTTCCCCGAGCAATACGGCGGCGCCGACGGCGATGTTCTGAGCTACATTTTGGCTGTAGAAGAAATCTGCAAAGCGGATTCGGGGATCGGCATTTCTCTGTCGGCGACGGTGTCACTGTGCGCTTGGCCAATTTTTGCCTATGGCACGGAAGAACAGAAAAAGAAATATTTGGTCCCGCTTGTGGAAGGATCCCAAATGGGCGCGTTCGGCCTGACGGAGCCGGGCGCCGGCACCGATGCCGCTTCCCAGCAGACCGTCGCGGTTCGTGACGGCGACAATTACATCATCAACGGCAGCAAAATATTCATCACCAATGGCGGCGAAGCCGAAGTCAATGTGATTTTTGCCATGACTGACAAATCCAAGGGTGTTAAAGGCATTACAGCCTTTATTCTGGAAAAGGGAATGCCGGGCTTTACTTTTGGCAAGAAGGAACATAAAATGGGGATTAGATCATCGCAAACCATGGAACTGATTTTCCAGGATGTGAAGGTTCCTGTTTCCCAGATGCTAGGCAAAGAAGGCGAAGGCTTCAAGATCGCCATGAGCACGCTGGACGGCGGACGGATTGGCGTGGCGGCGCAGGCTCTCGGCATTGCCCAGGCGGCGTTTGACGCGGCGGTCAAGTATTCGAAAGAGCGTGTTCAGTTCGGCAAACCGATTTCCGCCAACCAGGCCATTTCGTTCATGCTGGCCGACATGGCGACGAAAATTGACGCGGCCCGACTGTTGGTCTATCGTGCGGCAGCCTTTAAAGATGCCGGCAAGCCGTATTCCAAGGAAGCGGCGATGGCCAAACTTTATGCGTCAGACATCGCGATGGAAGTGACCACCGATGCCGTGCAGATTCTCGGCGGTTACGGCTATATCCGCGAATATCCGACGGAACGCTACATGCGGGATGCGAAGATTACCCAGATCTATGAAGGCACGAACCAAGCCCAGCGCATGGTCATTGGCGGCGCGGTGCTTCGGTAAGTATATAACATTTCAAACGTAAGGAGGAATCCGATCAATGGAAATCGTGGTCTGTGTCAAGCAAGTGCCTGACACAACGGAAGTTAAGATCGATCCGGTCAAGAACACGCTTATTCGCGAAGGCGTGCCCAGTATTGTCAATCCATTTGACAAGATTGCTGTGGAGGTTGCCCTGCAACTGAAAGAAAAGCATGGGGGAAAAGTTCGCGTCATCTCGATGGGGCCCCCGCAGGCCGCCGACGCATTGAAAGAATGTCTGGCCATGGGCGCCGACGAAGCGGTGCTGGTCAGCGACCGCGCCTTTGGTGGCGCCGACACGTTGGCAACGGCCTATGCCCTGTCCGCGGCGATCGAAAAGATGGGACCGGTAGATCTGATTCTCTGCGGCAAACAGGCAATTGACGGCGACACTGCCCAGGTGGGACCCGGTATTGCCGAAAACCTGGGGATTCCGCAGATCACCTATGCGGCGAAAATCGAAATCAATGGCGACACGATCAAAGTGGACCGCGAGCATGAAGACGGCTATGAAATCATGGAAACCAAGCTGCCGGCTATGATAACGGTCGTCAAGTCCATTGCCGAGCCGCGATTCCCGACCGTCAAAGGAACAATGAAAGCAAACCGGACCCAGATTCCGGTCTGGACGGCTGCGGATATCAATGCCGACGAGAAGCGGATCGGCATGCCGGGATCACCGACCCAGGTTCGTCGTATCTTCACGCCGAAGCAACGGGTACAGGGTGAGCTGATTCAGGAAGACAGCGCGCAAAAAGCGGTAGCGGTACTGATGCAGAAGCTCAGCGACGCTAAAATAATCTGAGGCAAGGAGGAACAGTAAAATGGCTGTAATCGTAAATCAGGAAAAATGCATTGGTTGCGGCGCCTGTGTTTCTGCTTGCCCGTTCGATGCGATTGTCATGCAGGATGGCAAAGCCCTCATTACGGAAAAATGCACCATGTGCGGCGCCTGTATTTCTGTATGCCCGGTCGAAGCGATCTATCGGGAAGAAATCGAACGCACTGTCGCCATGGATAAAACCCAGTATAAAGGCGTATGGGTGTTCATCGAGCAGGCCGAAGGACAAGTCAAGGGAGTTGCCCATGAACTCTTGGGCGAGGGCCGTAAACTGGCGGACGAACTCGGCGAGGAACTGGCCGGCGTGTTGATCGGTCATCAAGTGGAAGGGATGGCTGGTGAACTTTTTGAAAGCGGCGCCGACAAGGTCTATCTGGTAGAAGGTTCCGAATACGAACATTACAATACGGAAGCTTATACCGTCGCTTTCGTTGACTTGATCCAGCAATATAAACCGGCGGCTGTTCTGGTCGGTGCGACCAATGACGGCCGGGACCTTGGTCCTCGTATCGCGGCCCGGACCCGTACCGGTCTCTGCGCCGATTGCACCGGTCTTTCCATCGATCCGGAAACCCGCTTGGTCATCTGGACTCGTCCGGCCTTCGGCGGCAATATCATGGCCGATATCCTCTGCCCGGATCATCGCCCGCAGATGGGCACTGTCCGGCCGAAGGTCTTCAAACGTCCCGTCCCGCAACCTGGCCGTACCGGCGAAATCGTCAAAGTGGCCAGCAAAGTGAAGGCGGAAGACTTGAAAGTCAAATTGCTGGAACTTATCTCGGTTTGCACGTCCAACTGCAAACTGGAGGAGGCCGATATCATCGTATCCGGCGGTCGCGGTATGGGAAAACCGGAAAACTTCAGCGCAGTCGAAGACTTGGCGCTGACGCTCGGCGGCGCTGTCGGCGCTTCCCGCGCGGCGGTGGATGCCGGCTGGAAACCTGCATTGCATCAGGTTGGCCAGACCGGTAAAACCGTCGGCCCGAAAATCTATTTTGCCTGCGGTATTTCTGGCGCGATTCAGCATTTGGCCGGCATGTCCTCTTCGGATACCATCATCGCCATCAACAAGGATCCGGATGCGCCGATCTTCAAGGTCGCCGATTACGGGATCGTGGGCGACGTGATGGAAGTGTTGCCGCTGCTCACCGCAGAATTCAAGAAATACAAGGCGGAATGCAAATAAGCGATAACAGCGCTAATAACTACGGATGAACCAGTTTGTCCGGCGAGGTCACGGACTTCGCCGGATTTTTTCAAATGAATCTGTGAATGAATTCACGAATCGTGAGATTGGAAAGGAGTGTTGTTTATGGTCCAGGATATTTCGTTCGCTGACATCAAAGTCGGGGACAAGGCCAGCATGGCCAAAACTGTCACGGAATACGATGTTTACACGTTCGCCGGTGTCACCGGTGATTTCAACCCCGTGCACATCGACGCGGAATTTGCGAAAACCACCATGTTTCAGGGTCGGATCGCCCATGGTATGCTGTCGGCCGGATTCATTTCCGCTGTGCTGGGAACGGCGTTGCCGGGAAAGAACACCATCTATCTCGGTCAGGAACTGCAGTTCAAGGCGCCGGTCAAAATCGGCGACACCGTTACCGCGACTGTCGAAGTGCTGGAGAAGATTGAAGGCAAAAACCGCTTGATCCTCCGGACCACGGTCACCAATCAGGATGGCGTACTGGTCACCGACGGAAAGGCGACTGTACTGAAGAAATAGCTCAAAGCGAATACAAGTCATCGAGATTGATTAAAAAGCGGCGGTTGCCCAGATTTGGGCAACCGCCGCTTTTGTTAAGTATGTTTTGGATATTCAGGCTATGGGTTACACTAAGCCGGTCAGGGCATGGAACCCGATCATGATGAAACCGGTGGATACGGTGATCAGAAGCGAGGTTACAAAAATATCAATGTAGGATTCTTTATGGGTCATGCCGCAGACGGCCAACAAGGTGATGACCGCGCCGTTGTGGGGCATGGTATCCATGCCGCCGGAAGCCAGCGAAGCGATGCGGTGCAGCATCTGCGGGTCAAGATTGACTTGGGCGGCCCATTCCAACCAAGGTTTGGACATGGCGGCCAGGGCGATGGACATGCCGCCGGAGGCGGAACCAGTGATGCCGGCGAGAATATTAACCGTGACGGCTTCCGATACCAGCGGCGAACCGCCAAATTTAATGCCAAGGAGGAATGCTGAGACTTGTTTGAACCCGGGGAGGGAAGCGATAACGTTGCCGTAGCCGACTTCCGAAGCCGTGTTCATGATCGCAAGCAAAGAGCCGATGGCTCCAGCATTGATCGTCTTGGCGATCGAGAGATTCTTGGGCAGCGACTTGTAACCGATGAGCACGGCGGCGAGTACGCCAACCAATAAGCCGACAACCAGCGACCAAATGCCTACCAGGTTTTTCACGGCCGGCGCCATCAGCGGGGTAGATTTGCCAAGGATCTTCACTAAAACTTTTAATGCATTAGGATCCCATTGGACATAGAAAGTGAGCAAGTAGTTAACAACTATGACTAAAATCATTGGGACCAGCGATATTCCCCAAGAGGGTAGTGATGAAACATCGAGCGTGGATTCGGGTTCATTCAGAGTATGTTTGCCGTATCCTTCCCCACGGGCTCGGGCCTGACGGGCCCGGTAATTCAACCAGGACATGGCGGCGACGAATACAATGATGGAAGCAACGATGCCGGTGATTGGTGCGGCGTAGGCGGTCGTACCGTAGAAGTTTGTGGGGATGATGTTTTGGATCTGCGGGGTGCCCGGAATCCCCGTCATTGTGATGGTGAAAGCCCCGGTGGCGATGCAGCCAGGGATCAGGCGTTTGGGGATGTCCGCTTCCTTGAATAGGTTGGCGGCGAATGGGTAGATCGCGAACACCACGACAAACAAACTGATGCCGCCGTAGGTCATGACCATGCAGGCAAGCACAACCGCCAACAGGCCATTCTTGTGACCGACTTTTTCAACGATGGCGTGGGCGATCGATTTGGCTAGACCGGTGTCTTCCATGACTTTGCCGAATACGGCGCCAAGCAGGAAGACGGGGAAG
>CAZRLN010000006.1:0-91184 GCA_964601085.1 uncultured Veillonellaceae bacterium
CCACCAAAGTAAAACGGCGGTCCGGCAGAGCCGTCCGCAGTTTTCGGATGAGCGGGGTGGACATGAGCAAGTCGCCCAGATGGTCGGTGCGCAGAATTAACACGTTCCGCACCTTGGCGAAATCCACCGGCTGACTCATGGTTGCCGGTCCTTGTAACCGCACAGGTAATAATATTGCCGCGTGAACTCCTGGCCCCAACGGGTTTTCCAGAGCTTCGAGCGCAGTTTGGACCGCCAGGAAGGAACCTGGCAGATCAGGGCGTGGATTCCCAGCGTGACCGGGTTGACGCCGAGCCGTAGCAGCACAGAACGGTCCTGGTGCTTGTTGTAGAAGCGCCGGGTCGCCACGCCGGAGTGCCATTTCTTGTCGCAGCGCTCCTCGAACGGGACCGGGTGCCAGTGGTAATTGACGGCTTTGGCATTGTACCGGATCGGATAGCCGGCCTTCTGCAGACGGTAGCCAAGTTCCAGATCCTCATGCCCGTACACCGTGAAGTTTTCGTCGAATCCGCCGACATCCAGCAGGGCCTGGCGCGGCGCCGACGCATTGCCGGTCAGGAAAAACAGCCAGGACATCTCCTTGTCATTGCGGCCATGCAAGTGGCGGCCCTTGTCGTAGGGATTGTCCCGCACCTCTTCGTACTCTTCGTAGGTATTGACCTGTACTTCCAGACCGACCACCGCCGAATGCGGCCGGGCGCGGTGCAGACGCAGATGCTCCTCCAGTAGATTCGGCGAGGCCAGAATGTCCGCGTCGGTGAACAGCACGAACTCGCCGGTCGCTTCCCGGATCCCCGCATTGCGGGCGCCGCTGCGGCCCCGGTTTTCGGCGGGGCGGATATGGCGGAGGTTGGGGATCGCCAATTCCGCCAGCAGCTCATCGGTGCCATCGGTCGAACCGGAATCGCACAAGAGAAGTTCATATTGGTCGGCCGGCAGCGTCTGGTTCGCCAATAACGGCAACACTCGCTCCAGGGTTTCCCGGCGATTGAAAGTCGGAATGACGACGCTGATCACGGGGGTCATGGCGCAACACCCGGTTTGGTGCTGTCGCCCTTGCGCACCACGTCGAAAAAGCGGAAACTGCACAATATGCGGGCGCACCACCAGGTCCAGCCCGTGAGCGGCCCTTCCGGCGCGTTGTCGACTCCACTTTGGAATACGGAGCGAAACGGCCGCAGCAGAAGGTCCAGACCCATCCGGAAGCAAGTGATGCCCGTCGCCATGCGGGAACGGATTCCCGGGCGCTTTTTGATGTAAATCAGGGCGCTGCGCGCGCTGGACTCCGCCTGCCGCAGCATTCCCGGCAGATCCTTTTTCTGTTTGGGCGGCTTATAGTGGGAAACGATGGCCTTGTCCGTGATATAGCGTTTCAAACCCAGCTTTTTCAGGCGATAACCAAGCTCCATGTCTTCCCAGCCGTACTCGCGGAAATCTTCGTCGAAGCCGCCCACTTCATCCACGAACTTTTTCCGGACCGATACGTTGCTGGTCCAGAAAAAAGAACGGGAATAGTCGGCCATGACGTATTTGCGCGGCCCCTGCGGATCCAGTTCCTCGATATGGTTGACCCAGCCCATGACCACGGCGTTCGGGTACTGTTCGTGCAGCACCAGATGCTCTTTCAACAATGCCATATCGGCGAAGGTGTCGTCATCCATGAACAGGATGATCTCGCCTTCGCAGTTGCGGATTCCCAGATTGCGTGCCCGTGAAAGGCCGTCATTCGGTTTGGTCAGGACTTTCAGGCGACAGGGCGCCTTTTCTGCCAGTTCGCGGGCCATTGCCAGCGAATTATCCGTGCTGCCGTCATCGACAAACACGATTTCATAGGCGTCTTTCGGGAAATCCTGGGCAAACAAGGCTTCCAATGCGCGCTTGAGCAAATGCCACCGGTTGTAACTGCAAATCTGAATACTGAATTTAATGGGCATTCGATACCTTCTTCCATAAATACATTGCAGCAGACGCCACATCGATCACATGTTTCTCCACGTTGCCTTGGGTAGGGGCGTCAGGGCGGACGACATTACAGTGTAAAATGTTCCAAGATTCCCAACACGGTTGCATGTGCATCAATGATTCTTCAAAAATGCTAATAACAGGAATTCCCATTGCGGCCGAAACATGAACTGCGCCGGCATCCCGTGAAAGAGAAAATAAACAGTGGGAGAACAGTCCGGCCCAAATACGGAGCGGAAGACGAGATAACGTGTGACAGCAAGCAGGGAGTAGCGGCGAAACGGCATTTAGCAGCGCATCTTCGCCGGGACCAGCGACGACAAGAATTTTGCAGTTCGGTACGGTTCCGCCCAATTGACTCGCAATTTTGGCGATGTGTTCTTTGGGCCAACCGCGATTAATAGTTTTGTTAGGTATATTATACATAATAAGAGGTTTATTCATCAGCCCCAGCGAGGACAAAATTTTCTCCGACTGAAGCTTTTCGTCGGGTGATAAGAAAATTCGGGTATTCATCAAATCGGGAGGAATTTCCGGAAGACTGAGCAGGTTTATCCGTTCCAGAAGACGGATATTGTTGATCACTTCATGTTCGAGATTCGAATCCATTGTTGGGTGAGCAAATTTATGGGTCATTCGGTGCCATGTTTTAATCATTGAGAATGGACGATCTTTATAAAAATAGCCGGCGCGAATCGGCGCTCCTGAAAGATACGCCAATAGTATGGCTTCATCCCGAGTATCAAGGCAAATCGCTACATCGGGTCTCCCAATCTTTTGTTGTAACCACTCTGCTTTTTGTTGATTGGAGGAAAACTGGGCCCTGTCGTATACCAGAATTTGATCGACGGCTGGATTTTGACGCAGAACAGGTTCCACGGCTCCAAGGCATATTGCCTGGATTCTCGCTTCGGGATACTTGTATCGCAGAGCCGCAAAAGTCGGGGTGGCCCAAAGCATATCTCCCAGATGATCCAGTTTTATGACCAGAATGTTATGCAATGAACCAATTTTGACATCGGATTTCAATATTGCGGTCCACTCCTCTCCAAGAAACGTTTGTACTGGGAAAGAATTTCATCGGGTTCAATCTCATTGGTCTTTTGTTCCACTATTGCGGCATTTTTTCCCCAGGGTCCCCAGCGTTGGACGCAGTACGCAAAACTTTTGTCCGGGAAAATATCGACCGTCGGCGTGCCGACGGCATCGGCCAGATGGACGACACCGGTGTCCCAGGAGACCAACAGCCGGACTTGCGAAAGCAAGGCCGCCATGTCGGTCAACTTCAGCCCGGTAACGACCGGAACACCGATTGTCGACAATGCTTCGCGGTACGTCGGCAAAAACGGTTCTTCCGAAGGGCCGGCGGTCACGACCCAACCGATCGCCGGACAAAGACGCTGCAGACGTTCCGCCAGTACGGTGAAGGCCGGCGCATTCCAGCCATGCTGAAAAGATTTGCTGCAGAGATGGAGGACGGCGAATTGCCGGCAATCGGGATGCAGCTTTTGCAGCCGGGCTAGAGCATCTTCCCGCGCCGCCGCGCTGATCGGGAAAAACAGCGACGGATTCTCCGGGATTGGCGTCCCGTATTTTTCAAGCAAACCGAGCATCGTCGGCACTTCATGCGGCAGGGGCCGCCCGGCGCGGGCGGCGGCATCCGCCGGATGCGGAAAGCTGCGCGTCAAGAAGAGCGGGCGGGTGACGGTGCGAAGCAGGCTGCCTTGATAGGCATAGCCGATCCGTTCGCGGGCGCCCGACAGAAACGCCAAATGATTGATCTTGTCCACCGGCCCGAACACGAACGCCACGTCATAGGACTGTCGGCGCAAGCGCTGGATGATCCCCCAACGACTAGATAACGAAAGATTAGTGTCGTATTCAATGATTTGGGACAGATCGGCGACATGACGGAATGCTTCGGCCAGATACGGTGTGCACAACATGTCGATTTTGGCGTCGGGATACGCCTCGCGCAACGCCCGAATCGCCGGAAACGACCACAAGGCGTCGCCGATGTGATCCATTTTGAGCAGCAGGATTTTTGTCAGCCGGTTCATCGGGACTCCCCCCGCAACACGGACTCATAGGCCAGGTTCAAAGCTTGCGCCGCCAACGGCCAGGTGAACTGCCGCTGAATCCTGTCGGCCAGTCGCCGGTTGTAAGGAGCCGCCGAGGCAGATTCCACCGTGGTGCGGATATCCACCGGCGAGGCCGGATCACAGACCCAGGCGTCATCCTCAAAATATTCCCGCCAAGGCGCGCGGTCGGTCGTCACCACGTTGCAACCGCACATTGCGGCCTCCAGACTGACCAGACCGGTATTTTCCCACCAACTGCCCAGAATATGGACCTTGGCCGCTTTCATTGCGCTGAACACCTGGGCCTGCGGCAACCCTTCAATGAACAGGGTTTTCGGAATCCGTTCGCCCGCCCGCCGGCAAGCGTCGAAATAAGGCCGCTGATACGACGGCACGCCGCCGATGAACACTACCGGCGTCGACAGACCGGCGAGAGCCCGGGCGATGCCCAGTTGATTCTTGCGTTCCTCGAAACGTCCCACGCACAGCACGAAGTCGCGCAGCCCATACTGCTGCGCGAACCAACTGGCGTCCGCGGCATCGATATCGTCAAAATCCACGGCGTTGTATACGACCGAAAACTTTTCCGGCGGTTGGTCGAAGTCCCGTTGCAGTTCCAATGCTTCGCCCCGGGAGTTGGGCAGGATACGTTTTGCCAGAGACAGTACTTCCCGCTGCCGGTCGATTTCGCCGGACATCTTTCGCCGTTTGTGGGCGGCGTAGCGGCGGAACGCCTCATCACGCGGCAGTACGGCGCGAGTCAGACGATGAAAAAGCGAATGCGAAGTTTCGAAGAAAAATTCGAGCGGGTTCCAGTAATTCGTCGTGATGACGAACGGGAGGCCCTTCGCTGTGGCCTGATGGGCCTGGGCGGTCATGGAATCGACATCGAACAGATTGAACACATGGACGAGGGCGCAATTTTCCGGGGCAATATCGGCCGGATTCGGGGATATTGTTACTTCAACACCGCATTCGGCGAGATATTTTTGCATTTTCAGCAATTGCACCGTATCGCCGCCGGGAACTTCAAAGATCTGCGGTCGGCAGGCAAACAAGACTTTCATGCACTTATTTCTCCCACAGGATACTTCAAGGATTCGATTTGCTGGTAACTGGGCCATTATTTTCCAGATGGAACAAATCTACAATATGGCCACGTCAAAATGGCAAAACATTTGACAAGGGAGCAACCACTCTGCCGGAAACAATTCAAGATTACGATATCACAGTCGGATAGTCAAATCAATCCAAGTCCCGAAAAACAACCGACTCGCATGCAACATCGCTTCATAGCCAAAAGAGAACCCGTGTGATACAATATTTTTAAAATTTTGCTGAAAAAATCATGCTGAATGGGGATAATGCCATTTTGATCGGATTGAAGATACTGGATCAAGGAATATTTTATTTCCTGTCCTTATATTGCCTATTATTCGCGATTTCGGTGCCAGGCTCCTCTATCGGCATGGATGTGGCGTTGATATTGTTCGCGGCGCGTCTGTTGCGATCACGTCAGGAGTTCAAACCGGACCGCAAATGGCTGGTGCTGGGCGGAGCGTTTATGTTGGCCATGTTGGTAGCCTCCCTCCAGGGGGTGAATATGAATAAAAGCTTGTTCACTACCTGGCGGGTAGGTTACACCATGCTTTTTCCGTTTCTGCTGGGCGTCCATGCGGTAGGCAATACGACGCAGCGCAAGCGTTTGTTGGGATTTATCGCCGTTTCCATGACGATCGCCTGCATTTACGAAATTTATCTCGGCCTGCAGGGACGCGGGTTGGATGGTGGTTTTTTGGGTCGGCTGCAATTGGCGGGGCAGATCATTCTCGTGCTGCCCCTGTATGTGCTGGGAATCGTTGCCGGGCAATGGCGGCAATCTTACGTGAAGCCCCTCCTGAGTATTCTGGCGGCAGTGACCTTCGTGGCACTGGTCTATTCCGGAATACGCGGGGCGTGGATTGCTCTCGGCGCGGTGGGGGCCTGCCTGTTTGGCATGATTTCGGCCCGCCGCAGTCGCAAGCTTGTCGTGATACTGGTATTGGCCACCGTACTTGGCGTCATCGTCGCTTCACAACCTGTGCTGACTGAAAAATTTATCACCGGCATGACCATGAAGTCGCAGAGCATTTCCGAGCGATTTTTGATGTGGCGCAGCGCTTGGAACATGTTTGCCGACCATCCAGTTTTGGGTGTCGGTCCGGCTGGATTCGGCGTTCTTTACGAACCCCAGTACTACCTTCCTGAAGCAAAGGAACGAGGCCACACTCATCCGCACAACATTTTTATCCAGACATTGGTAGAGACCGGGATTGTTGGCATCGTGACTTTTGGCATACTCTGGACATATAGCCTGTATCGTTTGATCAGTACAGCACGACGCCCTGCCGCCGACTTCTGGCAACAAGCTGCGCCTGTCGCCATGTGTGGTTGGTTGGTTCTGGGGTTGACCGACAACATCATGTACTGGTTCCCGGCCAGCTTCCAATTCTTATGGTTTATGGCCGGGGCCGCCTGGAATACCGAGGACAATTTGAGGGAGGCATAACAATGCGGATTTGTATGGTGGGAACCGGGTATGTCGGCCTGGTGTCGGCGGCCTGCTTCGCGGAGCAGGGCAACGAGGTCTGGTGCGTCGACGTGGACAGCGAAAAAGTGCAGCAACTCCAGAACGGCCACATCCCGATTTTCGAGCCGGGATTGCAGGATCTCGTGAAACGCAACGCCGAGGAAGGCCGCCTGCATTTCACCACGGAACTGACGGAAGGCGTGCAAAACAGCCTGTTCGTCTTCATCGCCGTGGGCACGCCCACGCTGGCCGACGGCTCGTCGGATTTGCGATATGTGTTTGACGTCGCGCGCGGCATCGGCCAATGCATGGACGCCTACCGACTCGTCGTCGTGAAATCGACCGTGCCGGTCGGTACGACGCTCGCTGTCGGCGAGGCGGTCCGTCGGGAACTGGCGGCGCGTCAGCTCACCGACCTGGAATTCGACGTGGCCTTTTGCCCGGAATTCCTGAAGGAAGGCTCGGCCGTGGATGACTTCATGAAGCCGGACCGGATCATCATCGGCGCGGAAAACAGCCGCGTCGCCGAATTGCTGAAAGAACTGTACTCGCCGTTCAACATGCGCGAACCCCGCATCCTCACGATGCGCATCGCCTCGGCGGAACTGAGCAAATACGCCGCCAACTCCATGCTGGCCACCCGCATCAGCTTCATGAACGAGCTGGCTGGCTATTGCGACCTGGTGGGAGCCGACATCGAGGAGATCCGCCGGGGAATCGGCTCCGACAGCCGGATCGGTTCGGCGTTTCTCTACGCCGGCCTCGGCTACGGCGGTTCCTGTTTCCCGAAAGACCTGAAAGCCCTCATCGGCAGCGCGGCCAGCCGCGATTACGATTTTTCCATCCTGCGCGCGGTGGAGGAGGTCAACCACCGGCAGCGCGAGCGATTGCTGGACAAAGTGCGGCGGCATTTTGACGGCGATCTCGTCGGACGCCGTTTCGCCCTCTGGGGCCTCAGCTTCAAACCGCACACCGACGATATCCGGGAAGCCCCGGCGATCGACCTGATTCAGGGCCTGCTTGCCGATGGCGCCAGCGTGGCCGCATTCGATCCGGCCGCCGCCGTAAACGTCCGCAAAGCCCTCGGCGACAACCCGGCGATCCAGTACATGCAGGAGCGGTACGAAGCCCTGCGCGACGCCGACGCCCTAATCCTCGTCACCGAATGGCCGGTGTTCCGCAAGCCGGATTTCGACCGGGTGAAGACGCTGCTGAAGCAGCCAGTCATCTTCGATGGCCGCAACCAGTACGATCCGGCGCAACTTGCGCGGCAAGGCTTCACGCTGTACTCGATGGGGAGGGGACGGCATGGCGAGAATTGAAGGCAACGTGCTGGTGACCGGCGCAGCCGGCTTTATTGGCTATTCTGTCTGCCGGCGGCTGCTCTCGGCCGGCATCGGCGTGACCGGCATCGACAACCTCAATGACTATTACGACCCGGCGTTGAAACAAGCCCGGCTCGATCAGCTGCGCGAGTTCCCCGCCTTTTCTTTTCGGAAGCTCGACCTGGCCGACCGGGAAGGGATGGAAACGCTGTTCGCCGAGATGAAGCCGGACTATGTCGTTCATCTGGCCGCCCAGGCCGGCGTGCGCTATTCGGTCGACCATCCGCATGTCTACATCGAAAGCAACCTCCTGGGTTTCCTGAACATTTTGGAAGGCTGCCGTCACACCGGCGTACAGCATCTGGTGTATGCGTCGTCCAGCTCGGTGTACGGGCTCAACACGAAAATGCCGTTCTCCGTCGCGGATCGGACCGACCGGCCAGCCAGCCTGTATGGCGCAACCAAAAAGGCCAACGAACTGATGGCCCATTCCTATAGTCATCTGTACGGCATTCCGGCGACCGGCCTGCGTTTTTTCACTGTCTACGGTCCATGGGGCCGTCCCGACATGGCCACGTTCCTGTTCACCCGGGCCATCCTGGCCGGCCAGCCGATTTCCCTGTTCAATCACGGACAGATGAAACGCGACTTCACCTACATCGACGACATCGTCGAAGGCATCATCCGGGTCATGGGGCATGTTCCGACCCGGCCGGAACCGGGCCTGCCTCCCTGCCGCGTCTACAACATCGGCAACGAGAATCCGGTGGAACTGGAACGGTTTGTTCGCATCCTCGAAGAACACCTCGGCAAAAAAGCCGTCATCGAGTACCTGCCGATGCAGGCCGGCGATGTCGTGGCGACCTATGCCGACGTGCAGGACCTGACCGCCGATGTCGGGTTCCATCCGGGGACGTCGCCCGAAGTTGGCCTGGGAAAATTCGTCGAGTGGTACCGGGAGTATTATTGCCGGTAATCGACAAGCTTCCGATTAAAAAACTTTTTTAAACTGGAAATTTAAATTTTTTTTGAGCCGCCTTTTGGCGGCTCTTGTCGTTCTCTGACGCATACTGTCGCCTACGGTGCAAGCAAATTTTTCCATTGGAGGAGATTCTGACGAAAGGCGGGATTGAAATATTTATTCAGAGGGGTAGAATAAAAAATGGAAAAACAAGAAGGGAAGCGATGGCGGCCAGACAAGCCGCCGGCGGCCGGCAGGGCCGCGGATTTTGATAAAGAAAAGAGGTGACCCCATGACTCTGATTCTGTATGGCCCGATCCTGGGAAAAATTCGTCGCGAGAAAATGATCAAGGCGGAAGCCATTGCCCGCCATCTCGGTATTTCGACGGCGACCTATTCCCGGATCGAGACCGGCCGCTGCAGCGCAAGCTACGAGCGGGTCACGGCCATTTGCAATGAGCTCGGCATATCGCCGGCCCGGTTGAATGACCTTCTGACGGGAGAAAAACAGTAGAAGGGAAGTTTGGTATGATGACTCATCATTCAAAATCAAAAGATTCGAACCAGAAACTCATCGTGGATAAAGAAGGACACTTCTGTGATATTCCGGAGTCGGATCTCCGCTTCCACCTATCGAAATTCGACAGGAAAACCTTGTTGTGTCCGATGGAAGTCGCCTATATCCTGCGGGTCAGTCGTCGGACTGTTGAACGCCTGTGCCATGACGGCAAACTCCTGTACCTGAAAGTTAACCGGGCCCTGCGGGTTACCGTGGCGGCGTTGTTACATTTTATCGAAGCGAACGAGGTCGGAGCCTAATGAACTACATCCGGCAGCTGAATTCGTTTTGGCGCTGGCGGCGGGAACATGCGATTCCCGCCTCGGCCCAGCTGCTGTGGTACACCTTGACGAGCGAGCAAAACCAGCGCCTGTGGCCCGAAACGTTCGAGATTTCCACGAATAGGCTGCGCGAGCAAATGGGCGGCATTTCCGTCAATACCTTCCGCCGGGCCCGCAACGCTCTGGTGCGGGCCGGTCTGCTGGAAACGGCCATGGCGAAGACCGGGGGAGAACTCTCCCGGTTTCGTCTGACAAAACTATATCAGGAAAAGAAAAAATCGCCGCCGGACCCGTCCACAGACCCGTCCACGGACCCATCCACGGACCCATCCACGGACCCGTCCGCGGACCCGTCCGAACCGCCAAATCCCCTGGAAAATGCGGCCGGAGGCGATGCCCAAAACTCTAAAACCCAAAACGTATTAAACGTTATAAACAAAAGTGGTGTACCCAAGGAGGGAAAACAGAATGGGAGAACTGAAGGAAGTCGACTGGCAGGCGATGCTGGCCCGGTTCCGGAAATACGCACAAGAAACGCCGCCGGCGCAGTACGATCCCGCCCGGGACCTACCGATTGGCGGCGGGAGCAAAATTGCGGATTGTGAAGCGGAGTGCGGCGCGGCTCGCCTCACTGCCTGCGGCGTCTTTGCCCGCTATCACGACGCCACGTTCGAAACCATCGAGGCGCGGGGCGTGCCGGCCGAACTCCGCGACCAGGTCGACACCGTACGCCGCTACGCCGACGCGATCGACGACAACGTCCGTCAGGGAACCGGACTGCTGCTGCGGGGGCCGGTGGGGACGATGAAAACCACCCTGGCGGTGGCGGTGCTGCAATGTTGGCTGCGTCGCGGCGGCTCGGCCCGTTTTATCACCATGCCGTCGCTCGTCGACAACATCTTCGCAGCGAAGTCGATTTCTCAGGAAGACTGGAATCAATTCGAAAAGCGCCTGCGGCAGATACCGTTGCTCGTTCTCGACGATCTCGGCGCGGAATGGGTGGCCGGCTGGGTTCTGACGAAAGTGGACGCGGTCATTGCCGAACGCTACAACCGCCGGCGCGCGACCATCATCACCACGAACCTCAGCAGCGCCGACATGCGCAGACGCTACACCGACCGGATCATCGACCGGCTGCGGGGCACTTTTCAGGTCGTCACCTGCAACACCCCAGTGAGTTTGCGCCGGGCGCCACTTGCGTCTGGTGCAAGCTAAACCCTTTGACTATCAGGGTTTGCGGGAATATAATATAGTCGTAAGGTTGATTTGACAAACTTCATAGCGCTTTGGCGGGAAAGAAAGCGCAAAAAATATGGGTATAACGCATTTCGCGTTTACCATAGATCCCATCCCGCCAACCGAAAAGGCACGACTGACCGGTCGTGTCTTTTCGTATTTCCCGGGAAATATTTTGCAAAGGAGGGATGAAGCATGGCTGTTACCAGCAATCCGCAATCGGGCCGACTCACCATCGATGTGGTCGAGACCGTCGACGGCAAGGAAACGGTACGGTCCCGGAACTTCGCCGGACTGAAGGCCAGCGCGACCGACCAGGACGTCTATGACGTCGGCATGGGAATCGGCAGCTTGCAGAAGTGGCCGATCGTCCGCATCAGCCGCACCCACGAAATCGAACTCACCAGCGAGTGAGTTCCGCGAATTTTTGAAGGAAGGAGGAAACCGCCATGGATAAGGAAGCAGAACTCGTCTACGGCACCGCGCTCGACAGCCAGCACACCATGAACGTGCAGGACCCGCGCGACGACCTCACGCTGGCCCAGGCCACCGTCGTCATGCAGGCCATCGTCGCCAAAAACATCTTCACGACCAAAACCGGCGACCTGGTGAGCATCGGCGAAGCCCGCATCCACACATCCGAGACCATCCCGTTGGTCTAGCCCGGCGGGAAACGACATGGAACTGACACAAATGGTCGGTCAAGTCGGTTTCCCGATCGCGGTCGCCATGTGGCTGCTCATTCGCCTGGACAAGAAACTCGAGTCCTTCGAACGGGCAGCCGCGGCGCTCGCGGCTCGCCTCGAGGAACACAGCAACCGCTGCCTCGAGTGCCGGGAATACCGCCGCCACACTACTGAAAAATAAAAAAACAGGAGGTCCTCAACATGAACCCATGGATCAAATACAACGAATCCGTCCTGGCGATCCTGAACGTCGTCAAACAGACCGTGCCTCTGACCGGCGCCCAGCGGCGGCGCATCGATGAAGCCAAGGAACTCGTCGAAGCCGCCATCGACATCATCGAGATCGAGGACGACGACGAATATGACGATGACGATATGGACGACGCCGCCATCGGCGACGAGTCCGACGACGATTCGTCCGTTCTCCAGTGAACGGACTGAAAATCATGCTTGACCCCGGCCACTCCGGCCCCTGTGAACCGGGGGCCTGCGCCGGGGCCGTCACCGAAGCCGCCGTCGTCCTCGCCATCGCCCGCCTCGCCGCCGCCCGGCTGCGGGAACGAGGCCACACCGTCCGCCTGTCCCGCGACGGCGACATCGACGACGACAGCTTGCGCTGGCGGGCCGAGCTCGCCAACGACTGGGGCGCCGACCTCTTCCTGAGCCTCCACGCCAACAGCTTCGCCGATCCGGCCGCCCACGGCACGGAAGTTTGGTACTTTCCCGGCAGCCGCCGCGGCATCCGTTTAGCCCGGCGCATCCAGCACGCGATCGTCCGCCGCCTTCATACCGCCGACCGAGGCGTCAAACCCGCCGCATTCACCGTATTGGCCGCGACCGAATGCCCGGCCGTCCTCGTCGAGACGGCCTTCCTCTCCAACGCGGCCGACCGTGCCCTGCTCACGGACCCGGCCCGCCAGGCCGACTTCGCGGCGGCGATCGCCGAGGCGGTCACAAAAACAAACCTGTGAAAATTCAACCAAACCCGTGCATAACATTTAATCCTGCTTCTTGCATTAAGAGGCAGGATTATTTTATTGACATAAATAATATTCGGATGCAATAATATTATAATCTCAAAAATAATGCCCCCCATACAATATAGTATATAATAGGAAATATATGAAAATACGTTTGTCGCAATTGCTCCCCCGTGTTATCCCGGCGGGATAATGTAGGGAATACACCTTTGGATGTATAATAATAACGTGTTTTCCAAATCGGGAGGACTCATTGTACACAGAAATCCATGATCTGCATAGCCATATCCTGCCCGGCCTCGACGACGGTGCGCCAAACAGCGAAGTGGCGCAGCAAATGCTCAAAATGGCGGCGGGATCCGGGACGACCGAACTCTACGCGACCCCGCACCTGATCTCGGGAAGTTGGCAACCACCTTGGGCGGAAATTTTACACCGGACTGAAACATTGAACCGACATGCCGTGAAGACTGGCCTGGGCGTTCGGGTTTTGCCGGGCGCCGAAGTGGCCATGGACTGGAGCCTGTTGGACTTGTTGCCAACACCCGGTCCGTATTGTCTGGGCGGCAGTCGGTTTATTCTTGTGGAGCTGCCTCTCGGCAGCCTGCCGAACTATGCCGACGATTTTTTATTCACACTGCAGACGCGCGATTTTTTGCCGATTCTCGCCCACCCGGAGCGCAATCCGGAGGTGAAGGCCGATCCGGCCTGTCTGCAACCGTGGCTGGACCGGGGGATCTTCGTCCAGCTGAACAGCGCGAGCCTGCTCGGCCGGATGGGCGAGCGGACCCAGGCGACCGCCCGGACGCTGCTCGCGACCGGCCGGGTCCACTTCATCGGTTCCGACGCCCACAGCGCCGGCGCCCGGAGCCCGGACCTGCAGGAAGCGGTCCAGGCGTTGACCGAACTGCTGGGACCCGACGAAACCGCGGTCCTGCTGGCGCACAATCCGGCGCAGCTGCCCGCCGCCCGGCCCGAGGCCATCCGCGCCCCGTGCGCCCGGCCCCAGCCGACGAAAACTAGTTGGCGCGGCCGCCTGGCCTCGCTCTGGCGCTGAACCGACAGATGTCTTAGGAAGTATGGGAGAGATTACAGATGCGCAAACTATTCGCCCTTTTTTTATTGACAAGCCTGCTGCTGACGGCCGCCGCGACGGTCCAGGCGGCAGCCGATCCGTATGTATTGCGCCCGGGGGACGTTCTGGCCATCACGGTGCTGGGGTATGACGAATTCGTACCGCCCAACATCGGAGCCGGCGGCCCGCCGGGCTTTTTGGTCCGTCCCGACGGCCAGTTCGCGTTTCCCCTGATCGGCGAAGTCGCCGTGCAGGGCCTGACTGCCGGCCAGCTCACCGAAGTGCTGCGGACGCGACTGTCGGAGTACCTGATCGACCCGAAAGTGACCGTGAACCTGGCCAAGCTCGGCGGCACCCGGGTCTATGTCCTCGGCGAAGTCGTCCGGCCCGGCAGCTACGAGATCGAGAAGGCCCACAACCTGCTCGACGCCGTCACGGCGGCCGGCGGGCCGACCAAGGACGGCGCGAAGCGCAACGTTTACATCGTGCGGCGCAGCAAGCCGAACGAGTTCCAAAAAGTGAACCTGCTCGCCATCCTGAAGAAGGGCGACCAGTCCCAGAACGTGCCGCTCGGCGAGGGTGATGCCGTCTACCTGACCTCGAATGGCCGCATCAACTTCGCGACCGACATCATGCCGTTCATCACGGCCACCTACTACGTCGACTACATCAGCAATCGAAAATAGGGAACCGGAGGAAAGATCCTTGCACGATACAACACTGGACCTCAGACAGATCTGGAAGACCCTGCGCAAACGCCGCGGCCTGATCGGCAAGATCTTCGCCGCTTTTGTCATCGTAGCCGCCATCGTCAGCCTGCTGATCCCGCCGACCTACGAAGGCGAGCTGCTGCTGCGGGTGAAGCAACCGAAAGGCCTGGCGAACTCCCTGCTCGGCGACATTACCGGCGGCAGTCCGATGGCCACCAAACAGCTGATGTCCACCTACGCCGAGATCCTGAAGAGCCGGATGGTGGTCGAGCAGACCATCCAAGACCATAAAATCGGCCTGGATCCGGATGATGCGGAACAGAAACTGGAAAAATACGATGATTTCGTCAAACGGATCACGACCCAGCCGCTGCGTGACACCGAGATCCTGCGGGTGAAGGTGACCGCGCCGTCGGCGACGGAAGCCCAGGTCTGGACCAACAGCCTGGTCGATCATTTCCTCGGCCGGGTGACCACCCTGGCCCGGGAAGAGCAGTCGGTGGTGCGCGAATTCGTCGGCGAACGGCTGAAGGAGGCCCGCCGTGAGCTGGAACGCGCCGAGGGGGCCCTCGCCGAATACAAAGTGACCCAGAAGATCGCCGCTCCGGCGGACGAGACCAAGGCCATCGTCGACCGCCTGTCGTCGGCGAACCAGCTGGCCGCCCAGAGCGAAGTCGCGATGGCGGCGGCCCAGGGCAAGCTGGCCAGCGCCCGGCGGCAGCTCGGCGGCCAGAGCCCCGGCTTTCTGGCCGATGGCCCGCTGATCCAGCAATACAAGGCCAAGCTGGCCGAACTGGAACTGGAACTGGCCAAACTGCGGCAACTCTACACTGACAAGCATCCCCGCGTCCTCACCGTCCAGGCGTCGATCGCCGAAACGAAGCTGCGGCTCGGCAACGAAGTGTCCCGGATCGTGAACGCCGAGTCGCCGGCCGCGAATCCGGTGCACGTCGGCCTGCTGCAGGCCCGCATCCAGGCGGAGGCGGAGCTGGCGGCGGCGGCGGCCCAGCGACAGGCGCTGCAAAAAGTGATGGCCGACGGCGAGGCCGAACTGGCCAAGCTGCCGTCGAAGGAACAGGGCATGGCCCGCGTGATGCGGGACGCGATGGTGGCCCAGGAGATCTACAGCATGCTGGCCAAACGGTTCGAAGAAGCCCGGATCAGCGAAGTGATGCAGCCAACCGACGCCCAGGTGGTGAACCCGGCCGTCGAGCCGGACCAGCGCATCCGGCCCCGGCGGACCCTGAACGTCGCCATCGCCGCGCTGCTCGGCCTGTTCTGCGGAATCGGCGCAGCCTTTGCCCTCGAGTTTATGAACCGGACGATCCGGACGGCCGACGATGTGAAGGAATATCTCGACCTGCCGGTGCTGGGCGCGATCCCGCATTTCGACAGCGAGATGGTCCCGCAGGACAGCGACTTCACCCGGGCGCTGCGCCGGCTCCGAAGCCTGCTCGGCGACAGAAAGGGGAAATGATGAGCATGAATACTTCCCTCCGACGACTGATCGTGCACGAGCAGCCGAAATCGCCGATCGCCGAGGCTTACCGGACGCTGCGGACCAACATCCAGTATGCCCGGGTGGACGGCGACCTGAAAGTCCTGCTGTTCACCAGCGCCGGTCCCGGCGAAGGCAAATCCACCGTGGCCGCCAACAGCGCCGTGGCCCTGGCCCAGACCGGACGCCGGGTGATCCTGGTGGACTGCGACCTGCGCAAACCGGTGCAACATCATTTATTTAACCTGAATAAAAAAGGCCTGACGAACTGCCTCGTCGGCGAGTCGTCGGCGGCCGAGCTGCTGCAGGACACCGAGATCGACGGACTGCGGGTGCTCACCAGCGGGCCGATCCCGCCGAACCCGGCGGAGCTGCTCGGATCGACCCGGATGGACCGGTTGCTGGCCGAACTGCGGGAGATGACCGACTACCTCATCCTCGACTGCCCGCCGGTCATCGCCGTCACCGACGCCTGCGTCCTCGCGCCGAAGGCCGACGGCGTGCTGTTGGTGCTGGACGCCGACCAGGTGCGGCCGGAGATGGCCGAGAAGGCCAAGGAATTGCTGACGAACGCCCAGGGACGGATCCTCGGCGCGATCCTGAACCGGGTGGAAGTCGAGCAGGAGCACTCCTACTATTACTACTATTACGGGCACAAGAACAAGGAAGACAAGAAGGAGGGATAGCCATGAAATCGTGGCTGGTCCCGGTGACCCTGTTCGTAACCGATGCGCTGCTGTTCACCTGCACGCCGCTGTTTGCGGCCTGGCTGCGGTTTGACGGCGCGCCGGACCCGCGGGTCGTGGCCATGATCTGGGGACAGCTGCCCTTCATCGTGGGCATCCGCCTGGTCTTTTTCGTGTTGTTCGGGCTGTACCGGCGGCTGTGGCGTTACGCCAGCATCCCGGAACTGGCGGCCATTCTCGGCGCGGTATCCGCCGGCACGCTGACCAATCTGGCCATCGGCGTCCTGAGCGGCGAACGACTGCCGATGAGTATCGTCATGCTGGTTTGGCTGTTGAACATCATCCTGGTCGGGGTTTCCCGCTGCGGCCTGCGCATCCTGAGTTTCCTTCGCTACGGCTACCGCAGCGGCGCCAGCAATGTCCTGATCGTCGGCGCCGGCGACGCCGGGGCGATGATCGCCCGGGAACTGGACAGCGCCTATCGGGGCAAGAAAAAACTGATTGGGTTTATCGACGACGATCCGATGAAATACAAACAGCAGCTGTTCGGCGCCAAAGTGCTCGGCAACCGCTCGGCGATCCGGAGTCTCGTCGAGACGAAACAGGTGAACGAGATTATCATCGCCTTGCCGTCGGCCGGCGGCGGGGTGATCCGGGAAATCGTGCAAAAGTGCAAGGGTCTGCCCTGCGAGGTGCGGACCGTGCCGGGGATTTATGAAGTGATCGACGGTCGGGTCAAGCTCTCCGAACTGCGGCAGATCGACGTGACCGATCTGCTGCGGCGGGAGCCGGTGCAGCTGGATATGGAACGCATTGGCGCGTTCCTGCGCGGCAAACGGGTGCTCGTGACCGGGGCCGGCGGCTCGATCGGCTCGGAACTGTGCCGCCAGATCGCCCGGACCCACCCGGATCGCCTCCTTTGTCTCGGCCGCGGCGAAAACAGCATCTTCGACATCACGAACGAGTTGCGGGAGAAATATCCCGAGTTGAAACAAGAGGCCATCATCGCCAACGTGCAGGATGAGGACCGGCTCAGGACGATCTTCGAACAGTGGCGGCCCCAGGTCGTGTTCCACGCGGCGGCGCACAAGCATGTGCCGTTGATGGAGGCCCAGCCGGTCGAGGCGGTGCGCAACAACATCTTTGGTACGCAGAATGTGGCGGAGATGGCGGATCGGTTCGGTGTCGAAGCGTTTGTCCTGATCTCCACCGACAAGGCCGTCAATCCCACCAGCGTGATGGGAACCACGAAGCGGGTGGCCGAACTCGTCGTCCAGCAGATCGCCGAAACCAGCGCAACCCGGTATTCCGCCGTGCGGTTCGGTAACGTCCTGGGCAGCCGGGGCAGCGTGATCCCGACATTCCGGCATCAGATCGCCGCCGGCGGACCGGTGACAGTGACCGATCCCGACATGAAACGTTACTTCATGACGATCCCGGAAGCGGTGCAACTGGTGCTGCAGACCGCCGTCATGGCCCAGGGCGGGGAAGTGTTCGTCCTGGACATGGGCGAGCCGGTAAAGATCCTGGATCTGGCCTGCGACCTGATCGAACTGTCCGGGCTGAAACCCTACGATGACATCCCGATCCGGTTCACGGGCCTGCGGCCGGGCGAGAAACTGTTCGAAGAACTGCTGACCGCCGAGGAAGGCACCACGTCGACCCACCACGAGAAGATCTTCACGGCGAAGATCAGCCGGCGGATCGACGACCGCGAGTTCGCTGTCCAGATGGAACGGCTGCGGGAAGCGGAAAAAGCGGAGACGATTCGGCGCTGCCTGCAGAAACTGGTGCCGACGTACCACCAACCACTGCAGCACACGGAGAGTCCGAAACCGGTGTTGCAGCTGACGACGGATGCCGTGGCGCAGCAGAGCGCCTGAATTATTGATCAAAACCGTGAACTAATAATATGAACTAATAAAAGGAAGTAAGGATGAAACAATGAAAATTTTGCTTATCAACCCGCCGTTTTTAGATAAATATTCAAAAAGTTCACGGAGTCCTGCAGTCACAAAAAGTGGGACTATATATTTCCCCCTTTGGCTATCCTATGCAGCAGGCATATTGGATAAAGCGGGACATCAATTGAAAATCATAGATGCACCAGCAAAGTGTTTGAGCACTGCACAGACATTGGAGATGGTAAACGAATTTGATCCCGAATTTGTCGTCCTTGATACATCCACTCCAAGTATTGATAGTGATTTGGCTTTTGCAAAAGAACTTAAGGGAAGTATCCCTAATTGCAAGATTAGCTTGGTGGGAACTCATGCCTCGGTTTTTGCTGAAGAGATTTTACGAAATAATTCTTTTATTGATTTTATTGCGCGGCATGAATATGATTATACACTTCGTGAATTAGCCGAAAAAATGACTAACCCTGATTTGTATTCGAGCATTGATGGAATTAGTTATGTCGCAAATAATCAGGTTTTACATAACCCTGATCGGGCCTATATTCATAATCTTGATGAATTACCTTTTGTTAGCGGAGTATATAAGAAATATCTTGATATCAAGGATTATTTCTATGCTCATGTCAGTTATCCAACCGTCAGCATTTTTTCAAGTCGTGGCTGCCCTTCAAAGTGTTTCTATTGCATGTATTCACAAGTAATGTTTGGAAAGAACTATCGTAAGCGAAGTGCGCAGAATCTATATGAAGAGTGTATTTATATTAAGAAAAATTTTCCTGAAGTTAAAGAAATTCTAATCGATGACGATAATTTTGCCGTTGATCAAGAGAATGTTATCGAATTTTGTAATCGTTTGATTGGCAATAAAATCGATTTGAAATGGACGGTTCAAGTCAGGGTTACTTTAAAATATGAGACAATGGTTTTGATGAAAAAGGCTGGATGCAAGTTGTTAGTTACTGGTTTTGAGAGTGGCAACCAACAAATTTTGGATAATATGCACAAAGGAATCACATTGGAACAATCGTTGATTTTTAATGCAAATGCACAAAAAGCAGGCATTCGGGTTCATGGATGCTTCATGGTCGGTAATCCTGGAGAAACAAAAACCACAATGCAAGAAACTTTGGACTTTGCGAAAAAACTTAACCTTGATACCGTGCAATTTTTTCCACTGATGGTCTATCCTGGAACAGAAGCGTATGAGTGGGCAAAAAATAATAATTATATCAAGGCTTCTAATTTCAGAGACTGGCTAAAAGATGACGGGATGCATAATTGCGTTTTAAGTACCGATAAATTGACGAGCGAAGAATTGGTGGCTTTTTGCAATGTTGCTCGTAAAAAATTTTATTTGCGTCCAAGCTATATTTTTATGAAGGCGTGTCAGTGTTTGACAAGTAAAGATGATGCAGTTCGTACACTAAAAGCTTTCGGAACATTTTGGAAGTATTTGTTCGTGAATAAATAACTCCATATTCAAAAGGAGTCCTTTATGACAACAGCATTGTATGCAATTTTGGTGATATCTTTTTTTGCTCCAATATACACATATGCGATATATCCAGTACTATTAATAATTTTATCTTTTTTTATGCGAAAAGAATATCGCATCGATTCGGACTATCGGCCTTTTGTTTCCGTAATAGTAGCCGCCTACAATGAGGAAAGTGTAATTGCAGAGAAGATTATCAATTTAAGTAAAATGGATTATCCTCAAGATAAAATCGAATTTCTCGTAGGTTCCGATGGATCAACTGACAGGACAGTTGAAATTGCAAATAATTACTCGCATATTGCTAATTTAACAGTCCTTGATCTGCCGCGTGGCGGGAAGGTAAATGCGTTGAATGCATTGTTAAGAGTTGCAAAGGGCCAGATTTTGGTTTTTTCTGACGCTAACACGATGTATGATTCCCAAGCGATTGTTCACTTGGTCAAATACTTTCGTGATGAAAGAATAGGCTGCGTGAGTGGACAACTGCGTTACAAAGTTGATGCGAATTCAGGACAGGGTGCCAGATCCGAGAGTGCATACTGGAAATATGAGAATTGGGTAAAAGTCCTTGAATCTCAAGTCGGGCAACTTTCTGGCGCTAATGGTGCAATTTATGCGATCAGAAATAATTTGATTCGAGAAATTCCTAAAGATGTAATTAATGATGATTTTTATGTATCAACATTTGCATTACAAGCAGGGTACGATGTGATTTTAGAAAAAGAAGCCATTGCATTCGAGAACCCTAATGATGATTTTTTCAGCCAGTTTAGGCGGCATATTCGCGATGGGGCCGGTCATTACCAAGCGATGTTTCTATTTTGGAAATTGTTGTTATGGCGCAAAGGTAGTTATGTTTATGTTTCACATCGGGTAATCCGATGGTTGGTGCCATTTTTCCTAGTTTTATTGTTTTTGAGCAATGCAGCGCTGATGGGAGAAAAAATGATATTAGACTTGTGCCTGACTAGCCAAATATTATTATATGCTTTGTTGTATGTCTATTATTCGACTTTAAGAAAATACGACGATGAGACATTTATGCCGATTCCGAATAATAACATCTTGAAAAAAATCTTCAATATTACTTTTTATTTTTTTTCGGTGAATATAGCATTACTGATCGGTTTTTGCAGGTTTATAGGAAAGCGGCAGAAAGCTTGTTGGGAAACAGAGCGGTGAAAATCCAGTGATTGGCAAAATAATGAGATATAGGGGTGACCGACATGACGATATAAAGCCAAGAAGATTATTTTGAATTGATCAATACCTTGTAAGTGGCATACAATATTTTGAAATTTTTTGAAATTTGGTGTGAATGTGGGGAAAAAAAAATATCTTATCATTAGCCCTAATATTACATATATCGGTGGCGCACAAATATATATACGGAATAAGAAGATTTTTATGGAAGAAAACGGATGGGAAGTATATGTGTTCAGTGCGAAATACGGGAATGTAATAATTGGTGAATTAAAAGAAAGTATAGACTGTGTTTTTCCGCAACTAAATATCGTCCCAATATATTTACCTAATGCAACAAAGAACAGAATAATTGATTTAATTATTAAACACATCAACTTTTTTGATGCAGAAATAATTATAGAGACTCATTCAATAGCCACGTCCATGTGGGGGGAAATAATTGCCGGAAAAGTAGAGGGAAAACATATAGTATATTTGTTGAGTGAGTATTTTGAAAAAACCGAAAAATACCAACTAGCTTTTTTGGATTTTAAGCATCGTAGACGAGAATTAGCTGGGATATCGAATAAATCCTTGGGGATCTTATTTTCACGGTATAAAAAATTAGTTCCAGATGAAAATTATGCGCTGAACGCTGTTTGCCTAAACTGCGTGGAAAATATCAAATGCCCAATAATTGATAACTTGGGTAAGATGGATGTTAATATTGCGTGTATAACGAGATTAGAAAAGCCATATGTTAATTCTTTGGCAAATGAAATTGTTGTATTTGCGAACAAAAATAGCGGAATTTCAGTGCAAGTAATTTTTCTTGGTGGTACATCAGAAGATGGAGTGGAGAAAAGACTTCGTATGATTTTGAGTAGAGCTCCAAATGTTAATTTAGTCGTGACCGGGTATATTTCTCCAATACCGTTGAAGATTTTCGAGATTGCCGATTTATTTATTGGTGTATCCGATGCAGCCAAAATTAGTGCTATTGAAGGTTCATTAACTCTTACAATCGATGTGATAAATTATAGACCTATTGGCTTACTTGGTATCGATACACACGATTCTATATATTGTGATAGCAGTAGAAAAGAAACCATTGCTGAAATTTTGCATGATATATTGATAATTAATAAATTACATTTATTTCACAAGAAAAAAATGATTGCAGTGAAAAAGATGGACTTTAGGGAAGAGTATTTCAATCATATAGAGTTTATTTCTTTATCGAGTCGTGAGAAAAGTTACTACAATATTTCTAATCATGCTCTACCACGAAAAGAAGCAATTAAAAAAATGCTTTATAATATTCTAGGTGTTGCAGGTTATAACAGGCTTGCAAGAATCAAAAGAAGCATAATTAAGTCTTGATTTAACTAGTTTATGCCATTCTCACCAGCCAGTAAATAAACTGAACCTTGACCATTTTTGATGTTACCATATCAGAGGAACAGGTAGGAGTCTGTAAAAGAGTTTATGCTTCTGTCTTTTCCCATAGAGAATATAGTAAAATGGGAAATTTTTCTAGATATATATACTCTAACTTCACTCAAATCTGTTTTGTGAATGTGTCAGCAAGATGAGGTATCTACGGTGAATGGAATTTCTAAAGCAACTTTAAGATCTCAAATTCTATCTGGACTTATTTGGCGCTTTCTTGAACGATGTGGGACTCAATCGGTTCAGTTTATTGTTACCGTGATTTTAGCTAGAATATTGCTTCCTGAAGATTTTGGTACAGTCGCATTATTATCTGTTTTTATATCTATTGCAAATGTTATTGCTCAAGGCGGTTGGGGTTTAGCACTGATACAAAAAAGCGAAGTTTGCGACGGAGAGTATTCTTCAGTATTCTATTTGAGTCTATTGACGTCAGTTGCGTTGTATGTGTTGATTTTTTTATTAGCACCATCTATAGGGATGTTTTATTCTGTCCCGTTGTTAAGTCCTGTACTCCGTGTTATGGCGTTGTCACTTGTGATAGGGGCATTAAACAGTATTCATAACGCAAAATTATCGCGGGACATGAATTTTCACAAGAGTTTTTTTGTTAACATAGGTGGTGCTATTGCATTTGGTGCCGTTGGTATTGTAATGGCTAATTGTGGCTATGGAGTCTGGAGTTTGGTGTTTTCTCAACTCGCAGGGCAGGTAACTTCAACAATAATAATATGGATAACGGTTCGATGGCGACCATGTTTTATCATTTCGATAGAAAAAGTAAAAGACTTATTTCGTTTTGGTTCGAATTTGCTGTGTTCCGGGTTGCTAGCTGTGGTTTTCAACAATCTTTACCCCTTTATTATTGGCAAATTTTATGATCGAATCCTATTAGGATATTACAATCGAGGAAACAGCATTCCGTCGATGTTGGTTGAAAATATTACTGGCACTATTTCTGGTGTTATGTTTCCTGCTATAGCTTCTTGCCAGAGCGACCGCGCTCACGTGAAAAAGTTAGTACGCAGAATGGTAGTTACAAGTTCATTTTTAGTATTTCCCATGATGTTAGGTTTAGCGGTAGTGGCTGAACCACTAGTTCAGCTTATATATACAGATAAATGGCTACCTTGTGTCCCTTTTTTACAATTGTCTTGCCTTACTTATGCAGTTTGGCCTATTCATACTGCGAATTTACAGGCTATCGCTGCAATTGGTCACAGTAAAGAATTCTTGAAGCTTGAGATAATTAAAAAAGTACTTATGGTAGTAGTTGTTGTAATAAGTGCCCACTTTGGAGTATACGTTATGGTCACTGGCGGGGCAGTTCTTTCACTTGTCTTCACTTTTATAAATGCTTGGCCAAATAGAAAATTGTTAGATTATGCATTTGAAGAACAAATGCTTGATATTATGCCGTCAATTTTTCTCTCTGTGATTATGGGATTTGTTATTGAGATGCTTTCAATGTTGCCGTTTGGATCTGGATTATTATTATTCCTACAAGTTGTAGTCGGTAGCGCCTTTTATTTCGCTAGTGCTTATTGTTTTAAGTTAGAGAGTTTCACTTATTTGTTAAAGTCAATAAAAAATGGTATTACGCAGATTTAATTCCCCAACAAGATTATTTTGGAAGGAAAATCTCGAAATGGCTGTAAGGAAAAAACAAATTTCCAGATTAATAGGGGGGCTAAATGAATAAACAAATTCAAGTGACCTGTTCGTCCATGCCTGATCTTTCAGAATATATCGCCGAAATAAAAGACTTGTGGGATAGTCACTGGCTAACAAATATGGGGGAGAAACACAAACAATTAGAAGCTGAACTTGTTCGATATTTGCGTGTTCCCAATGTAACTTTATTTTCAAATGGTCATTTGGCTCTTGAATGTGCAATTTCCGCCTTGGGATTGACAGGAGAAGTAATAACTACACCTTTCACATTTGCATCCACAACGCATGCAATTGTTCGAAATGGGTTAACGCCTGTGTTTTGCGATATTGACCCAAATACTTATACGATTGATGTTGATAAAATTGAGAGACTAATTACAAAAAAAACATCCGCAATTATTCCAGTTCATGTTTACGGAAATGTATGTGATGTAGAGGCCTTACAAGATATTGCGCAGAAATATCGACTTAAGTTAATCTATGATGCCGCTCATGCTTTTGGAGTCGAGATAAATGGAAGAGGGATTGCCACTTATGGTGATGCATCAATGTTTAGTTTTCATGCTACCAAAGTATTTCATACTATCGAGGGAGGTGCCGTTTCTTATAATAATGGAGATTTGAAAACAATTTTGAATCACTGGAAAAATTTCGGAATTACTGGACCCGAATCGGTTGAATATGTTGGCGGAAATGCTAAAATGAATGAGTTTCAAGCCGCTATGGGTATCTGTAATTTGCGCCATATTGATAAAGAAATAAAAAAACGAGGAATCGCAGTAGAAAGATACATGAATCGGTTTGATGGTGTTGAAGGTATTAAATTTGTTCAACACCAGAAAGGTGTAAAGAGAAATTATGCGTATTTTCCGGTTGTATTTGACAACTTCAGAATGAGCAGAGATCATGTGTATGAAGTATTAGCAGATAATAATGTTATTGCGCGTAAATATTTCTATCCACTAACAAATAGCTTTGAATGTTACAGAGGTAAATTTAATTGTGATGATACCCCAGTTGCAAGATTTGTTGCTAATAGAGTATTGACACTTCCTCTCTACGCAGACATAGACTTAAATGATATTGATGAAATTTGTAATATCATTTTGAGCAATAAATAATAACACAAGCTAGCAAATGGATCCCAAAACAGAAGAAATGTTGCCGAATCGAGAAAGCGACAATTTCTCACATTCATGAGATAAAATCCAAAGAAATAATGAAGGGAGGCTAACCATGCGAGTAATGGTCGTAACAGACAATGAATTTTTATACAATAATATCAAAGCACTAGTTTCGAAAAATGAATTTAGTAGTGTACAGTTTGATTTTTATTTTTCCATGAATAACAGTGACTTTCGATTGAAATATTTCAAGAGTGATTTTAAGCCCATTGACATAAAAATTGACGAAGATTTGATAATCGATAATTATAATTTGGTGTTATCGGTTCATTGTAAACAGCTGTTTCCCCAAAAAATTGTGAACCAAGTTAGATGTATCAATGTTCATCCAGGTTTAAATCCATTTAATAGGGGTTGGTTTCCTCAAGTATTTAGCATCCTAAATAAATTGCCTGTTGGCGTTACTATTCATGAAATGGATGACCAATTAGACCATGGGCCAATAATAGCTCAAAGAGAGCTTAAGATATTTCCTTGGGAGACATCTTATGACGTGTATAAAAGAATCCAACAAATTGAAGTTGAAATGTTGGAAGTCCATTTAGTGAATATTTTGAACGGAAACTACAAACTGATTTATCCAGCAAATGAAGGAAATATCAATTTTAAAAAAGATTTTGCTGAACTTTGTAAAATAGATTTAATGAAAATAACCACTTATGGCGAAGCCATTGATTATTTTCGAGCAATGAGTTTTTCCGGTTATAATAACGCTTATTTTTTTGATGAGAATGGCAATAAAATATATGTGAATATTATTCTTCAATTCAGTGAATCTGTTAAATGAGCCTATTGCATGCATAATTCAAAATCTGTCGAAAAACGGCAACGATTCATTACACCCCGGTTTTTCCTTGTCAATAAAAGCCTACAAATAGCCCGTTACAGCTTCGCAGAGCCGGCGTGACAGAAAAAAGGTAGACGAGTTTCTTTGTTTCCTTTTTGGGGTCGCTACTTTAATATTGTCAATATTAGTTTAGTGCAGAATAGCAGTACATGCATTTTGCAGTCGCAGGATATAGAAAATTGAAAATTGATATGTACATTATTTTTTAATGGAAAAGAGGAATACAAATGATCAATGTAGTTGGAATGGGATACATTGGGTTACCAACAGCCTTAATGTTAGCCCGAAGTGGTCTGAAAGTTGTTGGAACGGATATTGATGAAAAACGCATTTCGATTCTGAAGAATAAGCAAGTAACTTTTAAGGAAAAAGGGTTAGAGCCTCTTTTTTTTGAGGCTGTTTCACAGGGAATAACATTTTCAACAGAATACAAAATTGCAGAGTATTATATCGTGGCTGTACCTACCCCATATAATAAGGATAGTAAAAAAATTGATTCCCAGTTGCTATCGACAGCTATTATGCAAATTTTAGAAGTTTGTCCGAACGATGCAATAATTATTATTGAATCAACAATTTCACCGGGAACAATTGATAAACACGTTCGACCACTATTAACTGAAAAAAAATGCAATTCTCATTGTAATGTTTATCTCGCACATGCTCCGGAAAGAATTACTCCCGGAAATATGATCTTTGAGTTAATAAACAACTCTCGAACTATCGGGTGTGATAATAGAGTAATTGGGGAAAAAATTAAGGAACTTTACGCAACATTTTGTCAAGGCGAAATTATTGTGACTGATATTCGAACTGCAGAAATGACTAAAGTCGTTGAAAACACTTATAGAGATATCAATATTGCTTTTGCCAACGAATTGGCCAAAATTTGCCGATTAGACGGAATGGATATTTATGAAATTATTCGGATTGCGAATAAACATCCACGTGTTAATATCCTCCAGCCGGGCCCTGGTGTTGGGGGGCATTGTATTGCAGTTGATCCGTGGTTTTTGGTCGGGGACTACCCAGGATTAGCCAATTTGATTTTGAGTGCAAGGAAAATAAATGATTCGATGCCGGAATTTGTCCTTGAAAGAATATATAATATCATGCGAGAGAAAGCCCTATCTAATACAGAAAAAGTTGGATTTTATGGATTGACATATAAAGAAAATGTTGATGATACAAGAGAAAGCCCGACGCTGCAATTGCTTGAACGAATGAAAAAACACCTAGCTCAAGGAGCTAAATTTTATGATCCCTATATTAGAAATGATATAGTTCCAAATCAATATCATGATTTCGATAAATTCCTTGAAGACATTGATTTTGTGGTAATTATGGTGGCGCATGATGAAATAAAGCAACAACTATATAAATTGAAGACTAAAATAGTGCTTGACACAAAAAATATATGTAATGATAAAGAAGTTTATCAATTGTAATTTCTCTAAAGTTGTACTCAAGAAGTATATTATTCTAAAATAATGAATTGTTGAGGATAAATATGGAAACTGTTTGTGTTCTTCTTTCAACCTACAATGGTGAGAAATATATTGCAGAACAGTTGGACAGTATCTTAAGGCAAAGCGGAATCAGAGTTGATATTTTTATTAGAGATGATGGCTCAACTGATTCGACAGTTGACATTTTGAGACAATATGCGAACAAATATTCCCAAATTAAAATTTTTCCGGGTAACAATATAGGATATGAGCGAAGTTATCTTTCCTTATTAACGAATGCGGGGACTTATCAATATTATGCTTTTTCAGATCAAGACGATGTTTGGGATGATAACAAATTAGATTCTGCAATAAAAAAAATTCGAAGCAAAGAAGAGGCTCAATCCAACGGAAAAGACGTGCTCCCAGTCGTTTATTGGTGTAATTTAAGATTGGTAGATTGCAATTTAAAATATATTGCAGACATGAAACCACCAACCGAAAAGGACTTTAAAATTGGAAGGTATTTATTAGATAACTACGGGTACGGGTGTACAATGGTATTTAATCAATCATTAAAAAATCTTTCGATTAGGTACAGACCAAGAAGGAAAATTTCGCATGACAATTGGCTTGGTCTTATCGGCATTTTGTTAGGTGATTACATTTTTGACAACAAAACATATATTGCTTATCGACAGCATGATAATAATGTGGTTGGTGGCTATACTTCTTTTTGGACAGTCTGGAAAAGAAGATATCGGGCAGTGCGCTTTCGAAGACAATACTCACGTTCGTTTATATGTCAAGAACTATTAGAGGGTTATAATGATTTATTGGATCCCGAAAAGAAGCGGTTGATTTCACTTATAGCAAATTGCAATGCAAGTATGTCTGCAAAGCTTGCTTTATTGCGGGAACCGCAACTTCGACGTTCCTCAAGCGAAAAGGATATGTGGTTTCGGTTAATGGTGATTTTTTCGTTGGCATAATTCGAATGGAGGGGAACCGTGATATCACCAACAACAGCTAATAAATATGCCGATAAGCCTCAACCTGATTCGGCACAGGACATTATGTTTTCTTTGGTTGATTCAATACTAGCAAATAGATTTTTGGGAATATTTGCATTTTTGTTTTTCGTTTCGGGCCCTGTGCTAATATTCGCACGAATATTTTTTGAAAATTTTTTTGCACAAGAACGTCTAATTGGAATAATAAAATTTATTGTAATCGCAATACCTACTATTTTAAATATTGGAAAAATAAATTTGATATACATAATTGGGTGCGCATTATCTGTGGCAATTATATTGTTGCATATGATGTTTGGTCTAAATCAAGACGGTATCAACGATATGTTTTTAACAGGAGAAATGCTTGTTACAGTTGCTGTAAGCGTTTTTTTTGCAGGGTGCACAATGCCAGAAAAGTTATTGAAGCCAATTCGTCTTGCATCATATAGTGCGATTGTAATAAACATTATGAATGTAATTTGGGGTGGTTATACCAATTGGGATTCTTCGGGTTACATGGAATTTGGTTATGGGACTATCGTATTTTGGATAATTATTATGCAAAAGTCTTTTATGGAAAACAAACCTTATGATTGGCTTTTTTTAATTGCATCAGGGTCGTTTATTCTCGCATATGGGAATCGAAGTCTTGTGATTATAATGTTGCTCATGGGAGTACTATTTTACTTACTTTATTGTTCAATAAAAGGGAAAATTATAATTTTTGCTAGCAGTGTTGCCTTTTTTGCAACTGCTTTTATTTTTGCTGAAGAATGGATTATGCTTGTAATGGATATCTTGGATATTTTTGAAATTAACAGTCGGAGTATGTTATTGGTATTAAATTATAGTTTTATATCCGATTCAACGAGAGAATATCTTTTTCAGCAATCATGGGATATGATCCTCAAGAAGCCTTTACTGGGATGGGGGATCGGTGCAGATAGAATAATATTGGGAGAATACACTCATAATTTTATTTTGGAGATTTGGATTTGTTTTGGACTTATTTTAGGCAGTATGCTATTAATTGGGATATTTTATATAGGGTATTTCATGATTTCGCGGCGAAGAGCGCTAGAAGATTGGTTCACATTGTTTTTCCCTTTTTATGGAACAGGAATTTGTATTTTGTTTTTTAGTAAATCAATATTTACAATGTTGGAATTTAATGTTTCAATTGCAATTTATACTGCCGCATTGTTTAGTTATAAACTCAAGTATCCTGGGGCCTCCCAATGAAGAAGGTTTAGGAAAAGTGTATCACATTTGTCGAGGATGGCACCGATCAAGGTGGCTCTATTGGACAGTAATGCACAAAAGTGAGGAGTGGGCTCTCAATGGTGAAAGGTATATATCTTGCACTTCCGGACGTTTCAAAGCATGTCGGCGTCAAAAAGAAAATTGAAGCACAAATACAAGTGTTAAAAAATATGGGCATTTCTTTGGAATATATCGAACTTAATTCTGATATAACCTATAATTCCGTAATTAAAAAACTAATCAGACGGTTGCCGTTTTTTCCAACATTGCCTCCACTTCTGAATAATATAGAAATTTATAAAGAAATAGATGTATTGTATTTTCGTTATTATCTTGGGGATTATTCTTTGATAAAATTTTTGCGAATTTTGAGAACAATTAATCCTAATATCATTATAATTTTCGAATTTGTTGATTGGCCTTATGTGAAATACTATTTTACTGTGAAAGATTTTCTGTTACTTGCTAAAGATCTGATTGTCAGAAATTACTTCAGACATCTAATTGATCGGGCTGTGGTTTTTACGAACGACAAAGAAGTGCTGGGCATAAAAACTTTACATGCCCAAAATGGGATTCTGGTTTGTAATGAGAGAAAGAAGAAAATTCATATGGGTGATTCAGTAAATATTATCTGTGTTTCGACAATGAGAAGATACCATGGCTATGATCGCCTATTAAAAGGACTCAAGGATTATTATCACAACCAGGGAACAAGGGATATTATGTTGCATTTTGTCGGCGAAGGGCCGGAACTACTTGCATATCAGAAACTAGTCGCGCAAATGGGGTTAAGCGATAGAACAGCATTTTATGGTGAGAAAACGGGCGAGGATTTGGATTGTATATATGATTGTGCTGACATTGCATGCGCATCTTTAGGTTTACATCGTATTGGTATGCCAGTAGGAACTTCATTAAAAACAGCAGAATATCTAGCCAAAGGATTGCCAGTTATAATTTCGGGCGAAGATAGTATTTTATCTTCAAGCAATACAAAGTACTGTTTGCAGATACCTGCCAATGACTCTCCAATAGATTTTTTCGCAGTTCTAGAGTTTTTTGAAAGTATTTATTGTAATACACAACAAACAAAATTGGAAATAATTGATGATATTCGTAATTGGGCGCATGCTCATTGTGACATGTCAATTGGAATGGAAAATATTATTGAGTATATTGTGACTCAAAAAAAGCAACAATAGACCGCGAAGAGCAGTTTTGAAAAAGGTTTGAGCCAAGTTGGAAGAGCGTAAAATGAGGGGCAACTTGTGACAATTAAGTGACAGTATCCACTGGAGATGAACGGGAGGATATTATTATATGAAGAAGGTTATTTTCGTTACCGGCGGAGCCGGATTCATCGGTTCGAACTATATTCGTTGCGTGTTGCGGGAGCAGCCGTCATGGCGGGTTATCAATCTTGACACGCTGACGTATGCCGGTAATCCGGAGTCCTTGGCGGATCTGGCGGCTGACGGACGCTACCGGTTCGTTGCGGGGAATATCTGCGACCGTCCCTTGGTGGAGCAACTGCTGTCGGAGGAACAGCCAACCTTTGTCGTGCATTTTGCGGCGGAGAGCCATGTGGATCGGTCGATCGACGGTCCGGCAGCCTTTGTCCAGACGAATGTGAACGGAACTTTTACCCTACTGGATGCCGTGCGTTGCTGGTGGCGGGAGCTGCCGGCCGAGCGGCAGGAGACATTCCGCTTTCTTCATGTTTCTACAGATGAAGTGTATGGTTCATTGGGCGCTACCGGCCTGTTCACCGAGGATACCCCCTATGCGCCGAACTCACCCTACTCGGCTTCGAAGGCAGCTTCAGATCACCTCGTTCGGGCCTATCATCATACCTATGGGTTGCCAACGCTGACGACCAATTGTTCCAACAACTACGGACCATATCAGTTTCCGGAGAAGCTGATCCCCCTGATGATCCTGAACGCCTTGGCTGGCAAACCGTTGCCGGTATATGGCGACGGGATGCAGGTGCGGGATTGGTTGTATGTGGAGGATCATTGCCGGGCGATCCTGACCGTGTTGGCGCAGGGAAAATCGGGCGAGGCATACAATATCGGCGGCCACAACGAAATGGCGAACATTCGGATCGTTCACACGTTATGCGCCTTGCTGGACGAACTTCGGCCCCGGCCGGACGGCAAACCATACACAGACCAGATCACCTATGTGACAGATCGGCCGGGCCATGACCGGCGCTATGCCATCGATGCCGGAAAGATCGGCCGGGAACTGGGATGGTTGCCGCAGGAGACCTTCGACACCGGGATTCGCAAGACGGTCGAGTGGTATCTGGAGAATCTGACCTGGTGCGAACGGATCACATCGGGGAAATATCGTCAGGAAAGGTTGGGAACTTCGCTATGATCAAAAAAGGCATTATTCTGGCCGGTGGCAGCGGGACGCGGCTGTATCCGCTGACCCGGTCGGTTTCGAAACAGCTCATGCCCATCTATGACAAACCGATGGTGTATTACCCGTTGGCAACGCTGATGCTGGCCGGCATCCGGGATATTTTGGTCATCACGACCCCCGAGGATGCGCCGTTGTTTGAGCGACTGATGGGTGACGGGACGCAGTGGGGCATCCAGCTATCCTACGCGGTGCAGCCCTATCCCGGTGGTCTTGCTCAGGCGTTTCTCGTCGGGGCGGACTTTTTGGCCGGCCAGCCCTGCGCGTTGGTCTTGGGTGACAACATTTTCTATGGCCACGGTTTGATCAAAAAATTGCGGGATGCGGCGGCCTGTGAATTCGGCGCCACGGTTTTCGCCTATCATGTACAGGACCCGGAACGCTATGGCGTGGTGGAGTTCGACGCGGCGGGAACGGCGGTGTCGATCGAGGAAAAGCCGGCCAAACCCAAGTCCAATTATGCCGTGACCGGTTTGTATTTTTACGATGAAAAAGTGTCGACAATTGCGGCGAATCTGAAACCATCCGCTCGCGGTGAATTGGAGATCACCGATCTGAACCGGGTTTATCTGGAAGCTGGCGATCTGCATGTGGAAACGTTGGGGCGCGGTCATGCTTGGCTCGATACCGGCACCCACGAATCGTTGGTGCATGCGGCGACCTTCATCCAGACGGTGCAGGAGCGCCAGGGGTTCATGGTATCTTGCCCCGAGGAGATCGCCTTTCGGATGGGCTGGATCGGCGCCGATGATCTCGTGCGGCTGGCCGAACCGGTGAAAAAGAATGGTTATGGCCAATATCTGATTAACCTTGCTGCAGAGGGGCAAAGATGAAAGCCATCCTAACAGGGGCAAATGGGCAGCTGGGACGAGAACTAACGAAAAGATTGTCGTTCACGGAACTATTAGCGCCATCCTCCCATGAACTGGATATCACCGATATCAATGCTGTAGGAAGTATAATCCATACCTTTAAGCCGGATATTGTGATTCACGGCGCTGGTTATACAAAAGTTGACGCGGCTGAGCAGCAAATAGATCTGGCGTGGCGTATTAATGCTGTCGGCACCCAAAATATCGCGCTGGCCTGCCGGCAGGTGCAGGCGGATATGGTGTATATCAGCACGGATTATGTGTTTGATGGTACACTGGGCCGGGCCTATACCGAATTTGATACAGTCAACCCGTTGAGTGTCTACGGGAAAAGCAAGCTCGCTGGCGAGATTCTGGCCCGTCAGGCGACGGATCGGCTGTATGTTCTGCGCACGGCTTGGCTATACGGTGATGGACAGAACTTCGTGCGAACCATGGTTAAACTTGGCGAAGAACGTGATGAGCTTCAGGTGGTTGATGATCAATATGGATCACCGACCAGCACCGTGGATTTGGCAGAAGCGGTGTTGCGTATCATGGAAACGGGACGCTGTGGAACTTATCATGTGGTGAACAGAGGCGTGACGACCTGGTATAGGTTCGCCAAAAAAATTTTTGAACTGACCGGCAACACGCGGGTGAAGATCTCGCCGGTGACGACGGCGCAGTTTGTGCGTCCGGCGCCGCGGCCAGCGTATTCGCCGCTGGACACGCGGCTGTTGCGGTTGACTTTAGAATGGAGTCCGCGTTCATGGGAAGAGGCTTTGACGGAATACTTGGCGGCGGAAGACCTGTTGGCGAAAGGCGGCGAACCGGCATGAAGGTGATCGAGACCGATCTGCCGGGAGTACTGATTATCGAACCGAAGGTTTTCCCTGACGCCCGGGGCTTTTTCTTGGAAACGTACCAGAAGGAGCGTTACCAGTCGATGGGGATCGCGCCGGAGTTCGTCCAGGATAATGTGTCGTTTTCCGCCAAAGATGTGCTCCGCGGCGTGCATTCGCAGAATCCCCATCCGCAGGGAAAACTGGTCCAGGTGCTCCAGGGAGTGGTCTGGGATGTGGCGGTGGATATCCGGTGCAACTCGCCGCATTTTGGCCGCTGGACCGCTGTGACGCTCACATCGGAGACCAAGAACCAGTTCTATATTCCGCCGGGATTTGCCCATGGTTTCTGTGTACTGTCGGAGATGGCGCTGTTTGCCTACAAATGCACGGATTTTTATTTCCCGGGAAATGAAGTCGGTTTCCGTTGGGACGATCCGGAAGTAGGGATCAAATGGCCGGTGGAAAATCCGCTGCTGTCGCCGAAGGATATCGGGTTGCCGCTGTTGCGGGAGGTTGCCCCGGAACAGTTGCCCCAGTATTGTTGATACTTGGAGGAAGTCTTTGTGAGCCGTTTCATTGCAATATTGATGACCATCGTATTATCGCCGGCATTGCTGCTAGTCGCTCTGCTGATCAAGCTGGAGTCGCCGGGACCGGCCGTTTTCACCCAGAAGCGGGTGGGCCAGTTCGGTCGGCTGTTTACCATCTATAAGTTTCGGACGATGCAGATCGGTACGCCGGATTTGCCTTCGGACAAAGTCGGCGAGAATGACCCCCGCTTCACGAAGAGCGGCAAGGTCCTGCGCCGTTTCTCCATCGACGAGTTCCCGCAGTTGTTCAATATCATCAAAGGGGAAATGGTGTTCATCGGACCGCGACCGGCATTGCACAACCAACATGAGTTGAATGCGATGCGGCATATGCGGGGGATCGACTCCCTGAAACCGGGGATCACCGGCTGGGCCCAGGTGAACGGCCGAGATTCGATCCCGCTGGAAACCAAAGTGGAACTGGACAAGTATTATTTGGATTTTCATGATTGGCAGCTGGATCTGAAGATTCTCTGGCTGACCTTTTTCAAGACGACTACCGGGGAAGGGCTGTACAATGCCCAACTGGCAGTGGACCGGAATCGGGCGTGGGCCCAGGAGGAGTCGTCATTAGACAATGAGAGTAGTGAACTGGCAGCTGTGAAGCCGCGTCCGTCGGAGAAAAAAGAGGTCAGCCGGTCCGCATAGTACCTTGCGCCGTTTCCCGCCGTCTGCAACATTATCCGCGTTGTGCAAATGATTATCCCGTTTGTCCATATACTTCTGATTATACAAATGGTATAAAAATGTATAATGGGATATTTGGATGCATACGGGGTGAAGCTGGGTGAGTTACGGGATTTGGGGATCTTTGGCGATCGTGGTTCTGTTGGGAATTTATGCGTTGATGCATTATCGCGGCCAGGATGCCGCCCAGCGGGGAATCAGTTGCGATCACTCCGAAGACGCCGGCTTTTACGAGGATCTGGATCCGGAATCCCTGCCGCTCTATCAGGATGCGTTGAATGAAATTTTTTACTGGCTGGATGTGCAGCATTTCACAGCATCGACGATTCCGCGCGCCCAGCGCGGCCCGATCGAGGAGCTGCTGCGGGTGAGCGCGGGAAATCCCCGGCTGAATCCGAAGTATCTGCGGGTGATGCTGGCCCAGTTTTTGCAGACCGACTCCGGCGTGCGGCGACAGGGCGATCTGGCGGCGAACTGGGCGGAGACGGTGGTCGGCCTCGACCGGACCGGCGCCCGGAATGGCGCGATGCGTATCCCGTCGGCCTGGAAGGTGTATTTCAAAAACTCGCTGCAGGAAGAGCTGCAGCCGCAGACGGCGAACGCCAAAAACTGAACAGCAAATCAATGCGCGCCCCCTGCCCGGTTTCGGCGGAAGACGCGCATTTCTTTTGCAGGGGACTAAAACCGGTACACGAACTGGATCCGGGGCATCAGACCACCGAGAACGGTCGCCCCGAAGTCTTCTGCATCCCATCGGCCGCCTCGCCCGCGGTCGATGGTTTCTTTCAGGGCGCCTACGGCGATGATGGCCAGTTGGCGTTGTATCCAGGGGACTTTCTGTTCCTTCAGCACTTCGTTGATGGCCAGGCCCATACCGAAATGAAACCATTTGTCGTGGCTGACGCCCAGGCTGTGGTCGGACCAGGTGGCCTCCACCGGGGCGGGCGGGGAGAGGCACAGGCACAGGAGCAGGACAATGATCGGGATCTGGAGTCGTTTGGCCATATTTCGTCAACTCCCTCGCGTCAGAGTTTTCTAACTTCACTTTATTGCAGAATCGGCGCGATTTCATTCGTTTCGGAGTATAATATAACCAGCGAAATGGGAAAGGTTTTTCAACGTTTTCGATAACCGTCGTTCAAAAGGACCCTGACGGATCGCGCCAGGGCCCTTTTATTGGAACAGGGAAAGGGAGTTGGACATGGCCGGATTGTTGCGGGTGGGAATTTTGTGTCTGCTATTGCTGGGGTGGCCGGGGGCGGGACAGGCGGCGTCGGAGCCGCAGCCGTTCCTCGGCGCCTGGCGGGGAACCTGGGACTTAAGTGTGGGGGCGTTCCTGCGGGACCGGCGGGACGACAACGGGAACGACGGGGTGACGCTGCGCAACCTGCAATGGCGGGCGGATGTCGATCTGGCGCCGGGGCTGCGCTGGCACACGATCGTGCGGTCCAATTCCCAGCTGGACAGTCTGTCAAAGTGGGAGCCGATGTTCGAGGAGAATTATCTGGAGGCGTACCGGTTCCACCGCGACCGGGCCGGGGTATGGAGCGGCAGTCTGCGGCTGGGGCGGATGCGGTATCTGCATTTCCCGTATCCGGACACGATTGCGATCTTCGATACGGTGCCCTCGACCGGGGATCTGAAAGGGGGACCGTCCTTCGCCTACGGCGGGGCGATGCTGACGCTCGACTATGCCCACCGCAGCGGCCTGGGCGCGCACCTGACCGGCATCGACTGGGGGTTCGGCCGGACCGGCGGCTTCAAGATGCTGGAGAATTATCTGTATTACCGCCGGGACTTCGGCGCGGTCCATTTCGAGGGGCGCTACGGCGGTCTGCTGACGCGGGTGCAGCCGCTCGGCAACCAGGCGACGGGCTACAATCTGTTCATCGGGACGAAGTGGAAGGGCTACCAGGCCGGACTGCTGTTCGAGAAGCTCCAGGGCCAGCCGATGTTCACCGGGGTGATGCTCAGCTTCACGCCGACGGCGGTGACCCGGGCGCTGGGTACGGTGGCGTTTGACTGGGACCGGCGGCCGAACGGGTTTGCGGTGCAGTTGCCGCTCTTGTCCGGCCGGTTCGGCGGCATTCGTAAAGATGTGCCGCCGGGCGGCGTGCTGGTCGGCGAGGTGGTGGCCGAGCGGCTGCGGACATACTGTGCGAACGGCCAGGTGCGCAACTATTACGAGCACCGGCTGTCGGCCTGGGGTGAGACGGGCGGTGCGGACCTGGTGGTCGTGATGAGGGAGAAGCCGTGGTATTTGCAGGCGGAGGCGGTGGTGAGTCCGCATTCGTTCGCGGTCGGCTTCGAAACGTGGGACAGGGACCGGACCGGTCCGGCACAGATCAGCCAGACGGTGAGTTACCGGTTTTACCGGCTGCCGCGGGAGAGCAAGGCGGGAAAATGAACAACGCTTTTCCGCATATAACATTTTAAATTGCAATATAACAAAAGCGATGTTATAATGCGAGTATAAATGTTATAAGGTGGCTTATGGAAAATTTAATGAACTATCTCCATGATGTAATTGATGAAAACATTACTCTGAAACCTTTTTCGGCAGAAGAGCGCCTGCCGTTCTTTTTGCGGGAACTGTACCAATTTAAAAGCGTTGAGGTCAGTGGGAAGACTTGTGTTCTGCTCTTCTTAATTGCGGGGATGATCGAACCTTCCAAAATTCAAAAACATTTTACGGCATTGTCAAAATATACGAACGCGCATCCAGTCCTAGTCTTATCAAAAATTAGATCGCCACAACGAAAAAGACTATTGGAAAACCGGATTGCATTCATTGTTCCGGGAACACAATTATATCTTCCCTTTGTCAGCCTGGATTTTCGCGAACAGTATCCTTCGGCAATTGAGGGAAATGCTATGTTTACAGCGATAACACAGGCAGTGTATGTTTTTCTGTTTTACCGGGGAAGACAATTTTGGGGCGTTTTGGATATCGCAAAAAAAATTAATGTTACGGCGATGTCTGTTAGCCGTGCGTTACGATGTTTGGAAACGGTGGGGGTTGTAAAAAAGTTTGGCGCCACTACCAGAGTAAAATACCAGAGAATCGATAAAGAAGATTATTACAGCAAGGCGGAGCGGTATCTTTCCACGCCGGTTTCAAAAGTGGTGTATGTTGAAGAAAAGAATTTGCCGCCGATAAATTTTTTGGCGGGCGAAGAGGCACTGGCCGGGAAAACCATGTTGAGCCATCCGGCCAGGAAGACATTTGCCGTCGACAAAATCAGCTTCAGAAGCATTCCAAAAGAGAACATAATGCAAGAATGCGGCGAGGAAGATCATTGTGTTCGGTTAGAGGTTTGGAAGTATGATCCAGGCCTTTTCGCGACGAATGGGTTTGTCGATGAACTTTCCCTTCTTCTGTCATTCAAAGAGACCCAGGATGAGCGCATTGGCATTGAAATCGAAAGATTGCTGGGAGAACTTCTATGCGAGGATTAGCAAAGTTTAAGGAATATTTCGGCGAATACAGCGAAAACTATATTTTGATCGGCGGTACTGCCTGCGCCATAATTTTGAATGAAAGCGGCGTAGATTTCCGAGTTACGAAAGACTTTGATATCGTTATTATTGCCGAAAATTTGCATGAAGAGTTCGCAAGACGGATGTGGGAATTCATAAAAAGCGGAAATTACGGGCAGCGAGAAAAATCGGCGAACAAAAATGAACTGTACCGTTTTTTAAAACCCGTGAACAGTGACTTTCCCTATATGATCGAGATTTTTTCCCGGAAACCTTCTGGTTATGATTTAGCTGAAGGTTCTCATTTGACGCCGATTCATGTCGCGGATGAAATTTCGAGTTTGTCGGCGATTTTGTTGGATGATGAGTATTACAACTTTATGCTTGCCGGCAAGAAAATCGTTGACGGTGTTTCTCTACTCGATGAATATCACTTGATTCCGTTGAAGGCAAAAGCATGGGGTGAGCTGACCCAGAGGCGCATGAACGGCGAAAGCGGACTATCTAAACATGTTAAGAAACATAGAAATGATATTGTGCAGATATTCAGCATTGTGGATCCGAATCGAAAAATATCGTTGCATGGGCGCGTCCGGCGTGATATGGAGATTTTCCTGGCTGCCTTGAAAAATGAAGACATCGATTTTAAAAGCCTTGGGCTGGGGAGTCTGGATTTAGCCTTTGTCTGTAAGCAGCTGGATGCGATTTATCTTTCATGAGTATGAGCTGGATAACTGCGTACCGCTTCTACCGGCTGCCGCGGGAAAGCAAGGCGGGGAAATGAACAACGAGCGGCCCGACTCCCCATCGGGCCGCTTTTTTGTATAGTATGTCGGCAGGATTCCGACATACTATGTCGAAATAATGCGTTGGCTGAAAGCGGGGTGATGCGAGTGGGCGAAGAAGTCCGGCGGCGGATACAGGCCGAGGAATTTGATTACCAGAGTCTCCTGGATAGTCTGAAGGAGTATTCGCGGCCCCGGGACAAGATTACCGGCTTGCTTCGCCGCGGGGAGATCATTCGCGTTAAGAAAGGATTGTACATCTTTGGCGACAAATATCGCCGCCGCCCGTATGCGCGCGAGGTGCTGGCGAATTTGATGTATGGGCCGTCCTATATTTCGCTGGAATATGCGCTGCATTATCACGGACTGATTCCGGAGCGGGTTGAGGCCGTGACTTCGGTCGCGTTGGGCCGGAGCCGGCGGTTTGCGACTCCGGTGGGGCTGTTTACCTATTGGGGAATTGCCCGGGAATCTTTTTGGCTCGGCATGGACCAGTATGCAACCGAAAGTGGCCAGTTTTTTCTGATGGCCGGCCCGGAAAAGGCGTTGTGCGATAAAATCCAGCAGGATCGGGGAGCGACCAGCGGCGCGCTGCCGGATTTGCAGGAGTATCTGGCGGGCCAGCTCCGGATCGATGTTGATTTGTTGGCGGACTTGGATCCGGATCGGATCGAGGGGATCGCGGCGGGCTATCATTCGCGCAAGCTGCAGGGGCTGGCGTTGTGGATTCGGCAGTTGCGACGGGAGCGAGCGGGGTGATGGGGATGAATGACGCGATCCGGCGAATGTTGGACCGGTATGAGCGAAACACAACGGAGGATTCGGTGCGGGCGCTGCGGGAGATATTGCAGGAGATCGCCCTCCTCGGCTTATGGCGGAGCAAGTTTTTCGATAAGGCGGCATTTTATGGCGGGACCGCCCTGCGCCTGCTGTATGGGCTGGACCGGTTTTCGGCGGATTTGGATTTTTCGCTGCTCGCGCCAACGCCGACTTTCGAACTGGCCCGATACGGCGAGTCTCTCAGGGATGAACTGGCCGCATTTGGCTTTGATGTGCGGTTTGAAGCCAGGCAGGTTCGGACGGAACGGGCGGTTCAGTCGGCGTTTCTCAAAGCGGATACCTGGCAGCAGATGTTGGTGATCGATTCCAGCGATTCCGCGTTGCTGGATTTGCCGCGAGGACAGGTTCTCAAGATCAAGTTGGAGGTGGACACAAATCCACCGGCGGGTTTTGACACGGAAGTGCGGTATCTGCTGCAGCCGGTGCCTTTTCCGGTCCGGGTGTACACCTTGCCTGATCTGTTCGCCGGCAAGATGCACGCCGTCCTGTGCCGGCGCTGGAAAGACCGTGTGAAAGGCCGCGACTGGTATGATCTGGTGTGGTATGTGACCCATCATCCCCTGCTGCATCTGGAACATCTCGAGCAGCGGATGCGTCAGAGCGGCCATTGGCAGGAGAAGGGGCCGTTGACGGAGGCGGCGTTCTTTCGCCTGCTGGCGGAGGCGATCGACCGGCTGGATGTCGATCTGGCGCGCAAAGAGGTCGAGGTCTTTGTGCGGGAGCCGGGCAACCTTGCTGTCTGGTCCCGTGATTTCTTTCACGATGTTGTGCGCCGGATCCGTTTGGCGTAAGGGGAGGATGCGGGATGGGCAGTTGGGTAAAGTTGCTCGGGATCGGTGCGAACCGGGAGCCGGATGTGCGGGAGTTGGCGCCGGCGGCGGCCGGCAGTGCGGTACGGGATGTGCCGGTGGACGCGATCCACACGAACCCGTTCCAGCCGCGGCGCTGGTTCCGGGAGGAGGCGCTGGTCGAGCTGGCGGCGTCGGTGCGGGAGTATGGCGTGCTGCAGCCCCTGCTGGTCCGGCGGGATGAGCACGGCGGCTATGAGCTGATCGCCGGCGAGCGGCGGCTGCGGGCGTCACGGCTGGCGGGGCGGGCGACGGCGCCGGTGATCGTGGTGGAGATGAGCGATCAGGAGGTGGCGGAGGTCGGCCTGATCGAGAACCTGCAGCGGGAGGATCTGCACTTCCTGGAGGAGGCGGAGTCGTTCAAGCAGCTGCTGGGCTTTTTCGGCCTGACGGCGGAGAAGCTGGCCGAGCGCCTCGGCAAGAGCGCATCCTCGGTGTCGGGGCGGCTGCGGCTGCTCAAGCTGGAGCCGGCGGTGCGGGACGCCGTGGTGCGGTCCGGCATCAGCGAAAAGCATGCGCAGGCGCTGCTGAAACTGGGGGATGCGGCGGCGCAGCTGGCGGCGATCCAGCGGATCGGCGAGGCGAGCCTGACGGCCCGGGAGACCGAGCAGTGGGTGAATTTGACGCTGGCCGACGCGGCGGGGCGGGCGAAGGTGAAGCCGGCGACGGCGGAGAAGGCGCTGGCGAGCGTGCGGGATGTGCGGATGGTGCTGAATGTCCTGCGGCACATGACCAGCGATCTGAAGCGTGAAGGGGTAAAGGTGCAGATGAACCAGCGTCAGGAGGACGGGTTTCTGAAGCTGGAGCTGCTGATTCCGCTGAAGCAGCCGAAGCAGTGACCGGCAGGATTTTTCCCATAGTTACCACGGGGAACTTGTATTGTTCCACATCACATAATATAATTAAGTCGAAATTGTGTGATTAAAATCACGTAATTTTGATCTGACAGTGAGAGGTGATGGATGTGGAACGATCAGTAATCAGCGATTTGTTGCAATGGAAGCAGTCAACGCACCGAAAGCCACTGATTTTAAAAGGTGTGCGGCAGGTGGGAAAGACCTGGATTTTAAATGAGTTTGGCAAGCGGCATTATGATAATATTGCTTACTTCAATTTTGACGAACGGGAGGAATTGGCTGAATTTTTTGCTACCACGAAAGATGTGAAACGGATTTTACAAAATCTTGCCATGGCGAACGGCTCGCCGATACTGCCCGGAAAAACGCTGATCATCTTTGATGAAATACAGGAGTGCAACAAGGCGCTGAATACGCTGAAATATTTTTATGAAAATGCGCCGGAGTATCACATTGCCTGCGCCGGATCCCTGCTGGGAATCGCATTGTCCAAACCGGCTTCATTTCCGGTGGGCAAGGTGGACTTTTTAACCGTCCATCCCATGACCTTTAGCGAGTTTTTGCTGGCAAACGGCGATAAAAACCTGGTTGACTATATGAAGGGGATCGACGTTATCGCGCCGATCCCTGATATTTTCTTTAATCCGCTGCATGAAAAGTTGAAGATGTATTATATAACCGGCGGCATGCCGGAGTCTGTGCGTTCCTGGGCGGAGGAGCGGGACGCGGGACGTGTGCAGTCTTCACTCCGAAACATCTTGAATGCTTATGAGCTGGATTTTTCCAAACACGCTGAAGTAAGGGAGTTCGCAAAGCTGGGATTGTTGTGGGGTTCCATTCCTTCACAACTGGCGAGGGAAAACAAGAAGTTTTTATATAGCGCTGTAAAAGCTGGCGCCAGAGCCAGGGAGTACGAAGATGCACTTACCTGGCTGTGCAGCGCAGGGATGGCTTATAAGGTATTCAGAAGCACAAAACCCGGACTGCCTCTGTCTGCTTATGATGATCTAACCGCGTTCAAGCTCTACACAGTGGACGTAGGCCTGCTTCGCAGGCTGGCCTTGCTTGATCCGGTCGCTTTCAACGAGGGTTCACGATTGTTCACGGAATTTAAAGGTGCATTAACGGAAAATTTCGTACTGCAGGGACTGGCGACTCTATATGAAGCGACACCAAGGTTCTGGACGTCAGGCGGGCAGGCCGAGGTGGATTTCATGATCCAGCGCGGCAATGATATCATCCCGATAGAGGTCAAGGCTGATGAGAATGTAATCAGCAGAAGCTTAACCCTGTATGCGCAAAAATACGAAAAAGACACTAAAATACGTCTGCGGTTCTCTCTGAAAAACTTGAAGCAGGACGGCGACTTACTCAACATACCCCTGTTTATGATCGACTATATGGATAAGTTAATCGAGCTCGGGCTGGGACGGGGATAGGATCGGCAACGACTTCCACTGTATGATCGATGGGAGGAGGACGGCTTCCTGAAGGTGGAACTGCAAAGATATGGATGAGGATGGGATGGGCAAAGATGCGGAAGATAAGGATCGGACGCGATCAATTCTACGGGGTGAAGCGTTGAAGACGGCTGTTCTCGGGGGCGGTCCCGGGGGGCTGACGGCAGCGCTTCATGGGGAAGGCATCGATTTGGCCTGCGTCAGTGCGCAGTTGGCCGCCGACTCCATCCTCGGCGGCGAAGAAGCCTTGCAGCAATATGATGCGAAGCTTCGCGAACTCGTCGAGGAAAAATGGCGCAAAGAAAAACTGATTGTCGACTTTTGGCAGTCGCTCACCTTCCAACGGTTCGACGCCCTCGTGCGTGCACTGTGTACTGAGGACAAGCTGCTGTTTGCCCGCACCACCCTGAAATCGCCGGCGATGATGCAGTACGCCTGGCAATGGTTACGCTATCAGCGAGCGGCTGTTTCCGCAAGGAGGCGCTGGCCGAAGCAGTGACCGGCAGGATTTTTTTTATCGAAGGAGAATATTTTTAATAATAATACGAGGGTTGTCAGGGAGGTTTTATCCTTGCAGGACGAAGAGCCCCGGAACAGGGACGATCGTTGGGAGCTGGCCAGCTGGGCCGCCAACGAGGGGATCTGGGACTGGGACATGCGTACCAATCAGGTGTATCATTCGGCGGTCTGGTACAAGATGTTCGGCTACGAGCCGGGGGAGACGACGGATACGTCGTGGTCCTGGGAAAGTATGCTGCACCCGGACGACGCGGTGCGGGTGATCGGCGAACGGCGCGCCCACATCGAGGGGCGGACGCCCCAGTATTATTCCGAGCATCGGGTCCGCTGCGGGGACGGCCAGTACCGTTGGTTCCTGTCCCGCGGCAAGGTGATCCGTGATGCGGAAGGCATTCCGGTCCGGATGATCGGTTTTTACACGAATATCGAGGAGTCGGTCAAGGCTCGAAGCCGCTTGAAACGCCAGAACGAGGCCTTGAAGATCCTCTATGATGTTTCGCTCCGGGCGATTGGCGACGACGCCCATGATGTGACCCTGACCGCGATCTTGAATCGGATCCGCGAGTTCATGGCGGCGGACAAGGCCTATCTGTCGATTTACGAACCGGTCGACGACATTATGCGGACGCACAGCACTTCCGGACCCGTAGGGCCTTTTGTGCAGGAGTCCCACCGGGGCCATTACTTGGTCGGCAAGATTTGGGAGATCGGCGACTACCTGTGCGTCGACAATTATTGGCAGTGGCCGGACCGGGCGCCGATCCCGGATGCCGAAGCGATCCGGACGGCCTGCGGCGTGCCGCTGAAGCTGGGGACGGAGATCGTGGGCGTCATTACGCTGGCGTTTGATTCCCCGCGAACGATCTTGTCGGAGGAGGTCGATTTGCTGCGGCAGTTCGCGGCGATCACCGCCTTGGTCGTCCGCAACCGGCAGATGTCGTTCGATCTGTTGGAGGAAAGTTACCAACGGGTGACGCTGGAATCGTCCCTGCATCAAAATGAACTGCTTGATTTCCTGAACGAGCTGGTGGAGGGAAAACCGCTGACGAACCGGCGCATTGCGGCGCGGGCGGCGAAACTCGGCTTGCCGCTGCAATCGGGCTATATCGCGCTGGTGGGCGCCAGCGAAGGGGACGGCAACGTTGACGAGGTGCGGCTCGCCCTGCAGAATCCTTTGTTGCAGCAGGCGCTGGGCCTGACGGTCTGGCGGCGCGCCGGTCTCCTCTACATGCTGGCGCCGCAACCCGTACCCGCGAATGACCGCCTGGAGTTGTCCCAGCGGGCGGAAGAGCTGCGCCGGACGTTGCGGGAACGGATCGGCGTGTCGGTGTCCCGGGTGGGCGTCGGGCTGTATTGCCCGGGGTTGAAAGACCTTACCGCGGGATTTTACCAGGCTGCCGAGGCGTTGGAGATCGGGCAGCGAGTGTATCCGAAACAGACGGTGCATCATTACCTCGACATCGGGATGCTGCGCATCCTGGTCCGGAATGGCGACCGCAGCCAGATCGATCTGTTCATCCAGCACACGCTGGGCAAAATGATCGAGTATGACCGGGAAAGGAACGCCCATCTCATGGAAACGCTGTTGGCGATCCTGAAGGGCAAGAGCCTGCACAGCGTGGCCGAGGAATTGTTCGTCCATCCGAAGACTCTGCTGTTCCGCAAGCACCGCATCGAGGAGATCCTCGGGGAATCGCTGGACAACCCGGTGTTGCGGATGAACCTGGAACTGGCCTTGCAGCTGAATGAACTGCGGGGGAAGAAGTGAGGGGAGTTATCCATAATTGCACCTTGATTATCCCGTTAGTACAATGAACTTTTTTTCAAATAAGTGTATAATTATTGGGTAAGTTTGGAGATGGGGGGCTTTTCCATTCATACGTTGCAGTTGTTCGGCCAACAAGCCAGTCATTTCTTACTGATCGGCGTCGATTATCTGGGACTTTTGCTCGCAGTGCACTTAGCGGTGTGGTTGCGTAATTTTTTCTTTGTGCCGTGGGGATGGGTGGAGGCGGCAACCCGCTGGAATGACACGTGGGTTTATTTTGTCATTCCGGCGGTTTATTTCTGTTTTTTTGTCTCGGAACGCTTGTATGAGCCGCACCGCTTCTTGTGGAAACGGATGCAGGGGTTGGCGCGTTCCTGTTTTTTTGCCACTCTGGTATTGTCGGCCCTGAATTATTTTGTCAGCGGTGAGCGGGAGTTTTCCCGATCGTTGCTGCTGTTGACCGCACTTCTGACTTTTCTGGTGTTGTTTGTGTTGCGCTACGCTCTAAAGCGGCTGCTTGGCGTGCTGGGCTTGTGGCAGGTTCCCGTTCTCGTTGTCGGCGCCGGAAAAACGGCGGAATTGCTGGATGCGGTGTTCCTGCAGGATCCGAATATGGGCTACCGCATCGTTGGCTTGTTGGAGGACTCCCCGGAGGAGCGTCCCCTGGCGGCGAAGTATCCGGTACTCGGCCGATTCGATGATGCTGAGCGTGTGCTCCGGGAACATCGCATAAAAGCGGTGGTTTTGGCCGCGCCTGGACTCCCTAGCGCCCAACTGATCGAGCTGTTTCTCAGGATCCAGCATGAGACGCAAGACATAGCGATCATCCCGGATTTGTTCGGACTCCCGGTAGGGAACCTCGAGATCGAGACTATTTTTGATCAAAAACTGGTGCTGCTGCGGACACGCAACAATATGGCCAGCTGGCTGAATCAGTCTTATAAGTGGCTGCTCGACGTGATCGGCGCAGTGACTGGGATTTTCCTCTTTTTGCCGCTTTATTTGCTGCTCAGCCTTTTGATTTATCTCGATTCACCAGGGCCTATTCTTTTTTCCCATCGACGGGTCGGGCGGGGCGGCCGCGAGTTTCCCTGCTATAAGTTTCGGACCATGGTGCCCAACGCCCATGCCGAGCTGCAAAAATATCTTGCCAATCATCCCGAATGCTTGCAAGAATGGGAAGATAATTATAAACTAAAGGATGATCCCCGCATCACCCGACTGGGCCGCTTTCTGCGCAAGACCAGCCTGGATGAACTGCCACAGTTTTTGAATGTTTTGAAGGGCGAGATGAGCCTCGTCGGGCCTCGTCCGATCGTGCGAGAAGAAGTGGTAAAGTATGGACAGTATATCGAAGACTTTTATCTGGTCAAACCGGGCATCACCGGGTTGTGGCAGGTGAGTGGCCGCAATGATATAGCCTATGAAGATCGGGTGCGTATGGACTCCTGGTATGTGCGCAACTGGTCGGTATGGCTGGATCTGGTGATCCTGCTGAAAACGTTGCGGTATGTACTGATGGGAAAAGGGGCGTATTGATTTGGGAAAGATCCTGGTTACGGGCGGTGCAGGGTTTATCGGCAGTAATTTTATTCGGCAGGCGCTGGAGAAAAAGGATACGCAGGTGCTGAACCTCGATAATCTGACCTATGCGGGGAATCTCGATTCCTTGCAGGACATAGCGCCCCGTTCGGACTATCAGTTCGTGCAGGCGGATATCTGCGATGTAGCAGCAGTAGAAAAAATAGTTGGAGAATACCAGCCGGACACGGTAGTACATTTCGCGGCGGAATCTCATGTGGATCGCTCCATTGACGGACCGTCAGCTTTTATCCAGACCAATATCATCGGAACGTTTAACCTGCTCGAAGCGGTTCGGAAGCACTGGAAAGAACTTCCCGCCGAGCGAAAAGGTGCGTTCCGTTTTTTGCATGTTTCGACCGATGAAGTTTATGGCTCGTTGGGCGCGACCGGCCTGTTCACCGAAGAGACCCCTTATGCGCCGAATTCACCGTACTCGGCATCCAAAGCATCCTCTGACCATCTGGTTCGGGCGTACCATCATACCTACGGATTGCCGGTACTGACCACCAACTGCTCGAACAACTACGGCCCTTATCAGTTCCCTGAAAAATTAATCCCGCTCATGATTCTGAACGCTCTCTCCGGCAAACCGTTGCCTGTCTACGGTGATGGGATGCAGGTGCGGGATTGGCTGTATGTGGGGGATCACTGCCGGGCCATATTGAAAGTGCTGGAAGCAGGAAAATGCGGGGAAACCTACAATATCGGCGGGCATAACGAGATGCCAAACATCCGGATCGTAGAGAAAATCTGTGCGTTGCTAGGCGAGCTACGGCCCAGAACCGATGGGGAAGCCTACACAAAACAGATCGCCTATGTCACCGACCGGCCCGGTCATGACCGGCGCTATGCCATCGATGCAGGGAAAATCGGCCGCGAACTCGGGTGGCATCCTCAGGAGACTTTTGACACAGGTATCCGCAAGACGGTACAATGGTATCTTGAAAATCCGAACTGGTGCGAACGGGTGACCTCAGGCAAATATCGTCAGGAAAGGCTGGGGACTGGAATATGATCAAAAAAGGCATTATTTTAGCCGGGGGCAGCGGCACCCGGCTGTATCCATTGACGCGGTCAGTATCCAAGCAACTAATGCCGATCTATGACAAGCCGATGATATATTATCCGCTGGCCACGTTGATGATGGCAGGGATCAAGGATATCCTGATCATCACGACGCCGGAGGATCAGTCGATGTTCCGGCGCCTGCTGGGTGACGGCACCCAGTGGGGCATCCAACTGACGTATGCAGTGCAGCCGTATCCCGGCGGACTGGCCCAGGCTTTTCTCGTCGGCGCTGATTTCGTCGCGGGTGAGCCGTGTGCGCTGGTGCTGGGCGATAACATCTTCTACGGGAACGGTCTGATTCGGAAACTGCGCGCAGCAGCAGAGTGTGAAAGCGGCGCTACCGTTTTTGCTTACCACGTGCACGATCCCGAACGCTATGGAGTGGTGGAGTTCGGAACGGATGGACGGGCGATTTCCATCGAAGAGAAGCCGTTAAAACCAAAGTCGAACTACGCTGTGACCGGGTTGTATTTTTATGATGAGAATGTTACCAAGATTGCAGCTGAGCTGAAGCCCTCTTTGCGTGGAGAACTGGAGATAACGGACCTGAACCGGGTCTATCTGGAGAGAGGCGATCTGCACGTGGAAACTCTCGGCCGGGGTCATGCCTGGCTCGATACCGGTACCCACGAGTCGCTCGTTCAAGCTTCGTCATTCATACAGACCGTGCAGGAACGGCAGGGCTTCATGGTGTCCTGTCCCGAAGAAATAGCCTTTCGTATGGGATGGATCGATGCTGATGCGCTGATTTCGCTGGCAGAGCCGGTGAAAAAGAACGGTTACGGCCAATACCTGCTGCAACTGGCAGCAGAGGAAAAAAAATGAAAGTTACGGAGACTGCATTGGCGGGTGTGCTTATTATCGAACCAACCGTGTTTCCTGACACACGGGGATTTTTCGTTGAAACTTATAACAAAGAACGATACGTTGCCAGCGGTATTGAAGTAGATTTCGTACAGGACAACCTGTCCTTCTCGTCGCGAGGGGTTCTCCGGGGGCTGCACTATCAGAAGCCGCACGCCCAGGGGAAGTTAGTGTACGTGCTACAGGGTGAAGTATGGGATGTGGCGGTGGATATTCGCCACGGATCACCGAAGTTCGGACAATGGACGACGGTGACATTGTCATCCGATAACAAGAAGCAATTTTACGTTCCACCGGGCTTCGCCCACGGGTTCTGTGTATTGTCCGAGACCGCGCTGTTCACTTACAAATGCACAGATTTATATCATCCGGAGTGTGATGGTGGATTTCGCTGGGATGATCCGGATCTCGGAATCGACTGGCCCGTCATAGCGCCGATTTTATCCGAGAAAGATGAGAAGTTGCCTTTTTTGCGAGATATTCCAGTCGGGAGGTTGCCACAGCTATGAAGATATTTTTAACCGGAGCCGAAGGGCAACTCGGCCGGGAACTGCAGAGACGACTGCAGGGAACGAATTTCCTGCCAACGGATGTTAAAGAACTCGACATTACAAATGAAATTGCTGTTGCAACGATGATCAGCAGCTACAAACCGGATGTCGTCATCCATGGTGCGGCCTGGACCCAGGTGGATGCGGCGGAGGAAAAAGTCGATCTGGCGTACAGGGTGAATGCGATCGGGACACAGAATATCGCCATGGCCTGCCGCGAAGTGAATGCCACCATGGTGTATATCAGTACTGACTATGTATTTGACGGGAAACTGGGGCGGGCCTATACTGAGTTCGACGCGCCGAACCCGCTCAGTGTCTATGGCAAATCAAAATATGCCGGCGAGATGTTGGCGCGGCATGCAACGGATAAGCTGTTTATCCTGCGTACCGCGTGGCTGTATGGCGACGGCCCCAACTTCGTACGCACAATGCTGAAACTTGGACAGGAACGCGAGGTACTTCAGGTGGTTGACGATCAGTACGGCTGTCCAACGAGTACGGTGGATTTGGCGGAAGCGGTGCTGCGAATCAGTCAGACGAAACGTTTTGGGACTTATCATGCGGTAAACAACGGGGTGACCACTTGGTGCGGATTTGCGAAGAAGATCTTTGAACTGGCTGGCAATACGAAAGTGAAAGTAACGCCAGTGACGACGGAGCAGTTTGTCCGTCCTGCCCCGCGTCCAGCGTATTCGCCAATGGATACAAGGCTTTTAGGTTTGGCGCTGGGGTGGACTCCCAGAGTATGGGAAGAAGCGCTGAGGGATTATTTGGATGGCGCGAGCGCGCTGGCGGAAGACGAGGATAGTTCCTGAATATTATTCCAACAATGGATTGAATGTGAAGCGAAAAAGTATATAACTCAAGTTTCTCACACCGAGATACTCAACTGGAAGTTTCCCTCAATGGGGGAATTGGATTTTTGCTGCATTATTGACAATAATAAAAATAAAATATGAGGTGACAGGTATGATGAATGATAAGGCGATAATGATAACTGGAGGCACGGGTTCTTTTGGGAAAGCTTGTGTGAAGCAAATTCTTAAGCTATATAAACCCCGAAAAATTATAATTTTCTCCCGCGATGAGCTTAAACAGTTCGAAATGCAGCAGGAGTTTGGCTCGCCGGTAATGCGTTACTTTATTGGAGATGTTCGTGATGGCGAACGTCTAAAACAGTCTATGCGTGGAGTGGATTACGTTATTCATGCTGCTGCTTTAAAACAGGTTCCGGCTGCTGAATATAACCCTATGGAGTGCATAAAAACAAATATATATGGCGCAGAAAATGTTATTAAGGCTGCAATCGATAATGAGGTTGAAAAGGTTATCGCTTTATCTACTGATAAAGCTGCAAATCCCATTAACCTTTATGGTGCGACAAAACTTGCATCGGATAAGCTTTTTGTTGCAGCTAACAATATTGCGGGGGGACACAAAACGCGGTTTTCCGTTGTTAGATATGGTAATGTTGTAGGCTCTCGTGGGTCTGTTGTCCCATTTTTTAAAAAGCTTGTAGCTGAAAAGGCTGAGTTTCTTCCTATTACTCATGAAAAGATGACAAGGTTTTGGATTACACTACCACAGGGTATCGATTTAGTTTTGAACGGTTTTGCGCGAATGCAGGGTGGAGAAACTTTTGTTCCCAAAATCCCTTCCATGCGGATATTGGATCTTGCAGAAGCAGTTGCACCTGGTATGCCAACAAAAGTAACCGGAATTCGCCCAGGGGAAAAATTGCATGAAATAATGTGTCCGGCCGATGATTCTCATTTGAATTTAGAATTTGAGAATTATTATGTTATTCAGCCAACGATTAGTTTTGTTGCAATGATTGATTATTCCTTAAATAATCTGGGGGAGAAAGGGAAGCCTGTTGAGCAAGGTTTTGAATATAATTCAGGCACAAACCCCCATTTCTTAAGCGTTGACGAGTTGCGGGAGATGATGCTATGAAACCGATTCCCTATGCGAGACAGTGTATTAGCCAACAGGATATCGATGCCGTTGTTCAAGTACTAAAATCAGACTGGTTAACTCAAGGACCTTCCATCGAGAAATTTGAGCAAAAAGTGGCAGATTATTGTGGCGCGAAATATGCAATAGCGGTAAGTAGCGCTACGGCGGCTTTGCATATCTCATGCATGGCGGCTGAACTTGCTTCGGATGATATTCTTTGGACGTCTCCGAACTCATTTGTTGCATCGGCAAATTGCGGCTTATATTGTGGCGCAAAAGTGGATTTTGTTGATATTGATCCAGAAACCTATAATATGAGTTGTGTCGAACTTGCCAATAAATTAAAAACTGCTAAACACAATGGAAATGTTCCAAAAGTTCTCGTGCCGGTCCATTTCTCTGGACAATCGTGTGATATGGAGCAAATTTCTAGCTTAGCAAAGAATCATGGTATTACAATTATTGAAGATGCATCCCATGCTATTGGGGGGAAATATAAAGGGTTCCCAGTTGGGTCTTGTAAGTATTCTGATATGACCGTGTTCAGCTTTCATCCCGTGAAAATTATTACTACAGGTGAAGGCGGAATGATTCTTACTAACAGAAGCGATTTATACGAGAAATTATTATTGCTTCGTAGCCATGGCATTACAAGGAATCCTAATAAGATGATAGGAGCGTCGGAGGGGCCATGGTACTATCAACAAGTTGCACTTGGATATAATTATCGCATTACTGACCTTCAGGCTGCACTTGGCAGTAGCCAGATGGACAGATTGGACGAGTTTGTTATTCGGCGTCAAGATCTAGCCCGGCGCTATGGTGAATTATTGGCTGCCTTACCTGTAAAATTGCCTTTTCAGCATAGAGATGCTTATTCTGCTTATCATCTCTATGTTATTGGATTGAAACTGGATCAAATTACAAAAAGTCATTGTCAGGTTTTTGAAGAGTTGCATCACCGAGGCGTGTGTGTTAACTTGCACTATATTCCCATACACACACAGCCCTACTATCTTGGCTTGGGCTTTAAGAAAGGCGATTTTCCCAACTCGGAACGTTATTACCAGGAAGCGATGAGTTTACCCATGTACTATAGTTTGTCTAATGAAGAGCAAGAGTGGGTTGTCGACCAACTTAAAGATGTCTTAAAATGAAGATAGGATTAGGTACAGTGCAATTTGGCACCAATTATGGTATATCAAATAATGTGGGGCAAACTCCGATACATGAAGTAAAGCGGATTCTGGAGTATGCAGAAAAACGAGGGGTTAAAGTAATAGATACTGCGCCCCTTTACGGTAATAGCGAAGAAGTACTTGGGACTGCTCTTACCTCACCTGGAAAATTTAATATTGTGACCAAAACTCCCAAATATAACAAAAATATAATTGCGGAAGCTGATATTTTAGAGTTAGAAGAAACATTTATCCAATCGTTGAAAAAGCTTAATCAAAACAGCATATATGGATTGATTACCCACCATACTAATGACTTGCTGACAGGTAATGGTGTAAAATTGTGGAATAAGATGCAGGAGTTAAAAGGTGCAGGTCTGGTAAAAAAAATCGGCGTTTCTGTATATACCTCCGCACAAATCGACCGTGTATTGGATTCTTACAAAGTCGATCTGGTACAACTTCCTATTAACGTTTTTGACCAAAGATTAATACAAAGCGGCCATTTGGCAGCCCTAAAAAAGCAAGGAATTGAAATTCATGTACGATCCGTATTTTTACAGGGATTACTACTTATGGATGCTGATAATCTGCCAAATTATTTAACATCAGCGAGGCCTCACTTGAAGAAATATTATAGTAATTTGCAAGAGTTGAACCTTACTCCGCTTCAAGCGTCTTTAGGCTTTCTCCTTGCTAATGAAAATATTGATGTGGTTTTATGCGGGGTTAATACTCTTCAGCAAGCAGAAGAAATTTTTGATGTGGCCTCGGAAAATATTGATGTAGCTAATTTTGAAAGATTCGCGTTGTCTGATGAAAAAATTCTTGACCCTTCAAATTGGGGGTAATACTATGATTGTGGCTATATTGCAAGCTCGATTATCATCAAGTCGATTTCCTGGTAAAGTGTTAAAACCCCTACTTGGTGTACCGATGTTATTGCGACAGATTGAGAGAGTAAAACGTTCTAAAAATATTGCACAGGTGATAGTCGCAACGAGTACAGAGCATAGTGATGATCCGTTGGCGAAACTTTGTATCGAAAACGGGATTGAGTGTTATCGGGGAAGTTTAAATGATGTTTTGGATCGATTTTACCATGCTGCGTCGCGCTCTCGAATTAGACCTTCTCACATTGTTCGACTAACTGGTGATTGCCCCGTTACTGATTGGCATATTATTGATCAGGTTATTGATCTCCATATCGCTGGCGACTTTGACTATACAACAAATGCCATTCAATCGACGTTTCCGGATGGACTGGACGTTGAAATAATGAAATATGCAGTACTTGAGCGGACATGGAAGGATGCCACACTGCCTTCTCATAGAGAACACGTAACACTGTTCATTAATCAACAGGCAGATCTGTTCAAAATAGGAATTTTAAAGAACGATGTGGATTTATCACATCATCGTTGGACGGTTGATGAGCAGAGTGACTTCGAACTCGTTGATATCATCTATAACGCTTTATATCCCTCCAACCCTGATTTTATTACAGCGGATATTTTGGCATTTCTTGATGAGAATCCGGGTTTAAATTTGCTTAACATTGGTATTGAACGTAATGAAGGGTTAAAGAAGTCAGTTCAAGATGATTACGAATATATAAAAAAGGAAGGGATTGCAGATGACTAATAGATACGCTAATTCAGAGGCGATGCTTAAACAAGCACTAAAAACCATTCCGCTGGGAACTCAAACGTTTAGTAAAAGTAAAATACAGTATCCGTTAGGGGTTTCTCCTTACTTTATAGCTAAGGGACTTGGTAGTCAGGTTTGGGATATTGATGGAAACCAATATACTGATTTTATTAACAGCTTGGCTGCAGTGACACTGGGTTATAATGATTCGGATGTAACTGCTGCCGTGCGCTCGCAACTGGAGGATGGGGTTATCTTCTCTTTACCTCATGCGCTCGAGGTTCAAGTCTCTGAAAAAATCGTGGAAATGGTTCCCTGTGCTGAGATGGTTCGTTTCGGCAAGAACGGATCAGATGCAACATCGGGCGCGATTAGATTGGCTCGTGCATATACAGGAAGAGATCACGTATTGGTTTGTGGATATCATGGATGGCAGGATTGGTATATTGGCTCAACTCCACGTAATAAAGGTGTACCCAAAGCTGTTCAAGCATTGACTCACTCCTTTGCTTACAATGATCTAGAATCATTGCAAAAAGCATTTCACGAGTACAAGGATGAAGTTGCAGCGGTTATCATGGAACCTATGAATGTTAAAGAACCAGCACTTCATTTTCTTCAAGAAGTGAAAGAGCTCGCTCATAAAAATGGAGCGTTATTTATTTTTGACGAAACGATAACCGGGTTCCGCTATGCGAACGGAGGAGCACAAGAACTTTTTGGTGTTACTCCTGATTTAGCAACATTCGGAAAAGGTTTGGCAAATGGTTATCCTCTATCGGCTATCGCTGGGCGGGCGGATGTAATGAGGTATATGGAAGAGATATTTTTTTCCTTTACGTTTGGCGGCGAAGCTCTTTCTCTAGCTGCTGCCCTGGCAACAATGAATAAACTGCAAAGGGAACCTGTTATAGCGACCATTGCCAAACAAGGGACAAAGGTATCCTCAGGCTTAAAGGAGATAATCGCAAAACATGAGTTGAGTCATATTTTGTCCATCTCAGGTCACCCATCTTGGTCATTTCTCATAATGCAAGATGCTGAAGCTTACACGATGTGGGAAATTAAAACATTGTACTTGCAAGAAATGTTTGAAAGGGGAATTTTGACGCTGGGTACGCAAAATATGAGTTATTCACATAGTGACGAAGATGTCGCGCAACTCCTTTCTGTGTTTGATTCAGTTCTTGGAGTTCTAAATGATGCGATTTACAATTGTAAATTGCGGGATTATCTCAAATGCAAACCAATAGAACCAGTTTTTAAAATTCGTTAATATGTGATTTTGATGAACATTGTATTTCGTACGGATTCCTCGGTGGACATAGGAAGCGGTCACTTAATGCGTTGCTTAACGTTGGCTGATTTATTGAAAAAAAATGGTTGCAACGTTTTCTTCATATGCAAGTCACTTCAGGGAAGTTTTCATTCAATTGTCGAAAATAGAGGCTATATACTAATCCTTATTGAAAATACGGATAATTCGCCGCAGGCAGATGCGCTGATGACAATTGAGAAAATTAAGGGGACCGCATGCTCTTTTAACTGGTTGATTGTTGATCACTATGGTCTTGATGTTAAATGGGAGAGGGCATTGAGAGCCTATGTCGGCAGTATAATGGTAATAGATGATTTAGCAAATCGAAATCATGACTGCGACGTTTTACTTGATCAAAATTATACACAAGATTTTCAAACGCGTTATAATAATTTGGTTCCGGCTTCTTGCAGACTTTTACTTGGGCCGAGATATGCACTGCTTCGAGATGAATTTTTTGACGCAGTACGCAATATCGGCGAGAGGAATGGCACCGTAAAGCGCGTACTTGTTTTTTTTGGAGGCAGTGATGCTACCGGGGAAACTTTGAAGACACTTAATGCCTTACAAAAATTTGATTTGACGGGGTTTTTAGTAGACGTGGTTGTAGGCGCTTCGAATCCACATAAAGAATTAATAGAGGAAAAGTGTTCTATCATGCCTGCCACGCGTTGTTTTTTTCAAATTGATAATATCGCAAGTCTTATGGCTCAAGCTGATTTATCATTAGGGGCAGGCGGTACTGCAACATGGGAACGTTGTTTCTTGGGACTTCCTACTATTACTATTATTGTTGCATCAAATCAAATTGCTATTACGCAGGCACTGGCTGAATATGGAGCTATATATAATTTGGGATTCAGCGAGTATGTATCTGAGGGAGACATTTTAAACGCAGTCGAAAAGTTGACCAAAAGTCCAAAAGCTGTCAGGGACATGTCGACGAAGTCAGTGAGTTTGATTAGAGGCTTGAAAAGAGACAATCACCCACTATTAGCCATCATGAAAAGTGGGCTTAATGATGTTTGACCGTTCTGATTGTATATTGCGTCCAATCAATTTGGCAGATTTGGAACTCATTTTGAAATGGCGAAATTCTGATAGAATTCGTCAAAATATGTACACAGACAGAATTATAATGATTGAAGAGCATCGCGCTTGGTTTGATAGGTCGCTTCTTGAAAATTCATGTCAGCATCTAATTTATGAATATCAAAAACAGCCATTGGGCGTTGTTAATATTAACCAAATTGATACCCGCAACGGACTGTGTTCATGGGGATTTTATGTTGGTGATGCATCTGCACAACGCAACACCGGCCTTGCCATGGGATTTCTTGCAATTAATCATATTTTTGAAAAACTTAGTCTGCGAAAAATATCCAGCGAGGCATTTGCGTTCAATCAAGCAAGCGTTAACTATCATTTGCGGCTTGGATTTATTCAGGAGGGGTGTTGGAAGGAACATTTTTATAGAGCAGATAAGTATCAAGATATAATATGTCTTGCTTTGTTCAAGGATCGGTGGGAGGCTATAAAGTCCAGTATCGATAGGAGATGTTTTGCGAAGTGATGAGCACGGAGATAATTAAAATTGGCGATAGATTTGTGGGATTGCATTCAAAACCTTTTATCATAGCGGAGATGTCAGGAAATCATAATCAGTCGTTGGGAAGAGCATTGGCTATTGTTGATGCAGCGGTCCGCACCGGAGTAGATGCCATAAAGATACAAACCTACACCGCCGACACAATGACTCTTGATATGGACGAAGGAGAATTTCGCATTCGCGACGACAAAAGCCTATGGAATGGCACCTCATTATATAAACTTTACCAACAAGCTCATACTCCCTGGGAGTGGCACAAACCAATTTTCGAACGCTGCGCGCAACAAGGCATTTTATGCTTTAGTACCCCGTTTGATGAAACATCCGTGGACTTTTTAGAAACCCTTAATGCTGCTTGCTATAAAATTGCTTCTTTTGAGATGAATGATTTGCCTTTGATAAAAAAAGTGGCATCCACAGGGAAACCAATGATTATCTCAACTGGAATGGCAACTGTCGGGGAAATAGATGAAGCTGTTCTTACTGCAAGGAGGGCAGGGTGTAAAGATATTGTACTATTGAAGTGTACAAGTACATATCCCGCATCACCCCAAAACTCCAATATTGCCACCATTAAAAATATGCGTGAGATATTTAGCTGTGAGGTCGGACTATCCGACCACACCTTAGGCATTGGAGCCGCAATAGCTGCTATTGCTTCCGGAGCAACAGTTATTGAAAAACATTTTACACTTTCAAGACTTGACGGCGGGGTGGATTCTGCGTTTTCCATGGAACCTCAAGAAATGAAATCCTTGGTGGAAGAGAGTGAGAGAGCTTGGCAAGCGCTCGGACGAGTTCAGTATGGACCCACTGCACAAGAAGAGGCGTCTTTGCAATTTCGCCGCTCGCTGTATATTGCGAAAGACATGAAGGCCGGTGAGCGTCTAAGTAAGGAAAATTTGAAGTCCATTCGACCTGGGTTTGGACTTGCGCCGAAGTATTATGAAACTTTCTTGGGCAAGATGATTTCTAGGGATGCGGCAAAAGGGACGCCATTGAGCTGGGATTTAATTGGATAATTCTTGGATATTGGTGAGGAAATGAAATTGGCTGAAAAGACAAAAATTTGTTTTTATTCATGGAATAAGTTAACCGACGTTTTCGTGGAGTTAGCTTGTTTAATGCAGTCACAAAACTTTGAAATTGTACATGCGTATTATGGTGAACGTGAACATGAAAAAATACAACAAAAGTATAACGGCACCTTATATTGTTTGCAACAGAGTTTAAAGGAAAACTGGCACACGCAACCCGAATCAGATTTTAGTCATTATGAAAGAGAATATGATCTTCCTCCACTGATGCAACTTGTATATGCGGACCGACACATTCGTGAATACTCTGATATGGCAACCATTAAGCGATTTGTTTTATTACATATAAAGTTCTGGGAAAACTTTTTTCGTGCAGAGAATCCAGAATATTTGATAAGCGAACCAATTAGTGGTTTATCGCTATATATTGCCTATTTAATAGGACGCAAGTATGGATGTACGTATCTGGGGATAACTCACGCAAGAATACCGGGCAAGTTCTATATTTCAGAAGATGAATATGGCTATTGCAAAAAGCTTAATAATTTATATTTGAAAAATCGGGACAAAGTCGACGTTGCGATCGCTAAAAAATTTACAGAAGAGTTTATTAGAAACAAGATCAAACCAAGTTACATGGTCATTCAGTCTCAGCCTCCTAAGCTGGGGCGCATCAGACGATTTAAAGCCTATGTTAAAATCGACAATGAGATGGATTATTTCTACACCAACGGGAATATGAATCTATTGAATATTGCGTTTGAAAAGCTTTCCCAACGAGTTAGGTATACCTATTTAAGATTTTTCCAATCCGTGTTTTTTGAATATCCGAAGGATGAGGAGTATATTCTTTTTCCGATTCACTTTCAGCCCGAAGCTTCAACAATGGTGCAAACGCCTTTTTTCGAAAATCAAGTGGCACTCATCGAAAATATCGCGAAGGCACTTCCTATCGGTTGTATGCTCTATGTAAAGGATCATTATGCTGTACTGGGATCAAAGCATCTCAACTTTTACCGCAGAATGAAAAAGCTTCCTAATGTCCGTTTAATCAATCCTTATGTGGATTCACATTCACTAATTCAAGGGGCAAAAGTTGTTATGACAATTACTGGAACCGTTGGGTGGGAGGCTATTATTTATAATAAGCCTGTCATTGTATTTGGAAATGTATTTTACGATGTATATGACAATGTAAATAAAATTACTGATTTAACGTTGCTTCCTCAACTATTGAGGAAGATATTTCTTCAACAGACATGTTCCGATCGACAATTAAAAAATATCTTTGTAGGGGCATACATTCAGAGTTTATACAATGGAGAATTTGATGTTGAGAATCTTGCTATAACAAATTCCTGCATAAACTTGAGAAACATAGTTGCAGGTATTCAACTTTATATCAAAGACCGTAAGGAGTTATAGTAGTCAATGAGTATGAAAGTGATCATAGCAGGTTTCATTGGATTGATTCCTTCCAATGTTATAAAGGTTTTTTTATTTAATAAACTTCTTGGTTATCGGATTTCAAGTGGTTGTAAGATCGGATTCAATATAATATGCTGTGAACATATTGCTATGCGGCCCGGTGCCAGAATTGGTCATTTTAATATCATTTATGGTGTAAAGAGTTTAATTATGGATGAAGAATCCTGCATAAACAATCGAAATATTGTAAAGCATTTACGTCTACTTCATTTAAAAGAAAAAAGTCTTTTGCGTAATGCCAATACTTTAGTAAGAGATCCAAGTGTGGGAAATAGTGGCTCTTTTATTCTTGGAACTAATTCACTGGTAACTGCTAAGCATTTTTTTGATTTGACAGATAATATTAGTATAGGTAATAGTACGGTAATTGGTGGTCTTTTCAGTCAATTCTGGACTCATGGTTTTGATATATACCGCAATGGGATTCAAGCGCCCATTCATATTAAAGATCATTGTTATTTAGCGGCTTCATGTCTTGTCAGTTTAGGTGTCACAATTGAAAGTTGCAACCAGATAGGTTTGGGAACAGTGCTCGCAAGATCCATCACTTCAACCAATGGTTTTTGGGTTAGCAATAACCTTATCAGAAAAAATGACGTTAAAGATATTTCTCAAAGTAATGGATATGCTTTAGATGAGACTTATCCAGAGAATCGCTTCTATCAAAAAACCAGGGAGAAATAAAATGAAACGACTAGCTATTTGGGGTTTTGACCACCCTAGTACATATCCGGCAATGATTGATCTGCAAAATAAAAACGTCATTGACATCAAAGCTTGGATTGGAAATAAGCAGATCTGTCCGAACTGTACGTTAGAAATCAATGATTTTTTTCGCGCAGATATAGTTAATAACAATTATCATGGAATTGGTTCTGCGGAATACTCGAAAATATATGAATCATCTTTATATAAGTTTATGGACATGTATACTCGACGAAATTTCCCATTCGATGACATGCGGCTTCACGACTACCTTAATTTTTTCAATTTATTAATTAGTTATTTTGGCGACTTATTAACAACTCAAAAGATTGAATGCGTGATTTTTTCTAATATTCCTCATGAAGGGCCGGATTTGATTCTGTATGAAGTTAGCAAGCAACTGGGAATACAAACGATAGCATGTTATCAGTCGCTATTTCCCAATAGGTTTTTTTACGTTACCGATATGGATGATTTTGGAACGTTTAGCCGGAAACCTACAAGTGCGATAAATAAAGTTATGAAAATTGAGCGGAAGTTTGAGAAGAATCTGTTTTATATGCAAGAATCGGGTGGCAATATTTCTATCATTTCTCGATTAGGAAAGGGGCTGCAGAAACTCAATAGGTTAAATATCCACAGCATATTTATAAAATATTTGCATAAAATGCGAACCGCAGAGTACCAAAAAAATATCACTGCGATATCTTCTATTAATATTAATCTTGAAACCCCTTTTGTGTATTTTCCTTTGCACCTACAACCAGAGCTTACCACATCCGCACTTGGCGGCCTATATAGCGATCAGATTTTGGCTATCGAACGATTAGCACAAATTATACCTTCGAGTTGGATGATATATGTAAAAGAGAATCCAAAACAAACAGAATTTATGCGTTCAAAATGGTTTTTTGATCGCTTAAAGTCTCTTCCCAAAGTCAAGGTTGTAGATCGCAATTATGATACTTATTTGCTTCTTAAACATAGTAAATTTGTTTCAACTATTACTGGTACTGCAGGATGGGAAGCAATAAGCGGAGGGAAAAATGCACTTATCTTTGGAAATGCTTGGTATAAGGGATTGCCCGGGGTATTTACCTTTACAAATGATTTTGAGTTGAATGAAATTTTAAATTTTACAATTAATCATAGCGAGTTGGAACGCAGGTTGACGGAACTATTAGCCAAAACGGGCACTGGTATTGTAGATCCAGCTTATATTGTCGAGGTTAAGGATTTCTGTATAGAACAAAACAAAGAGTCTTTGTCGCAATTCTTTCAAAATTTTCTTCACGATGAAGGTTTTGAGGCAGAAATATGACAGAAGCCTATTGGGCAGTAGGGGCGTTCATGGTTGCAGGAATGCTGATGTACAAGACAGACCGCATATTCTGCTGGTATATTGCTATCCTTTATTTCGCCCAACTATGGGCGATTACTTCTTGTTCATACATTGAGACAGGCATTTATATTTCTGAACAAGATTTAGATTCTTTCGCTACCGGAGCGACAGTTCGATTGTTGTTTTATAATTTGGCATTCTTTTTTTCTTATTTTTTCATGACAAAATTATTGATTAAATTATCTTCAAAACAGTATCACGATAGTGCCCCGTCTGGGGATCTGAATAAACTGGTCCTCGGATTGATTGCTGTATCTGTTATATTGCTTTATTTGAACATAACAATATCAGGGTTGCCAGTTTTGTCAGGAGGGCAAATAAATAAATTTAACTTCTGGCGTGAATATGCCATATTCCCATCTTTTAGTCGTTTTTTATCTTACAGTCCTTTCTTTGGATTCGCCTTGGGCTTTATCAATTTTTCAACTAATGATCTATACGAAAAAAAAGCGAGCAAGATAATTTTGTGTTTGTTTGTGCTATATCAGATATTAGAAGGACATAAGTTTTCCCTTCCATATGCAACGATATCATCTTTTTTGATTCCGTATGTAGCTTTACATCACAATACAGGCTTATTGAAGTCTTGGAAAGACCTTGCTAAAATTGCCTCAATTATGGGTGGCATAGTCATAGGGATACTTGCCATCGCAACGGTTCATGCATCTTTCAGAAATGATAATATTGATGATGTGTTTTATCGCATTTTTGGATTGCAGGGGCACGTTTGGTGGGGAGCCGATTTAAAAGCTCAGGCAGTAAGCTATATAGACCAGTATAAGATGTTAACGAATGAGATGAATGAAATATTTCATCCATCCATTATTCCAGTTGATACAGGAATATATTTCCTCACAATTCTGTTAGGGGGCGACTTTGGCTACGATTTCGTGGTAAACAAAGGCGGCGCTTATACAATGGGATATCCCGCGATATCCTTGTTTATGTTTGGGCAAGCTGGGACAGTTATCCTACAAATAGTTTTTGGAATTTTGGTTTCGTTACTTTGCTTTACGTTGCATTGCAAAGTTAAAGCTGGTCAATTAATATCGGCGCTTTTATTATTTAAGCTATTATGGTCCTCATATAACGTCTTGACCATGGGGAACTTCTCCGATTTATTCAATATCAGAAGTCTACTGATAATTTGTGCCATAATTCTTCTCGAGATCAATCATACCGTTGTGATGAGTCTTAAAAAAGCTTAAGTTTATGATAAATAAATCATCTAATAGTAGAGAGCGAGGCATATTGTGAGCTTTAAAACAATAGAGATAGGGCAATTGAAAGAGAATTTGTGGGACACGCTGGTGGACGAGTCCCCAGATGGATGGCTCTACCAGAAAACTAACTGGATAGAATTTGCCCAAAACTGGGGATCGCAGTCGGTATCTTTTGGTATTGTAACAGATAGGGGTGAACTCGTTGCTGTTTGTCCACTATATATTGAACCAGCTAGTTATATGCACCTCGTAAAATGTCGGAGAATGTATACGGGAATGTCCGGACCGGCAGTCGCTTCATCAATTGGCAATAAAGGGAAACGGAAAATATGGAAATTTATGTTTGACCACTTGGATTACCTTGCCGAGAAGCATGCAATAGATATTTTGCAAGTTAGATTAACGACACTTTCACCTAGTTATTTGCCACCCTTACGGGAAGATATAAATCCGCTTTGGTATGTTGGTGTTAAGGAGCCGTTATATCCTGTTCCCCATGCAACAATGGTTCTGAATCTTTCTAAAACCGAAGACCTGCTTTTAAAAGAAATGGATGGTGATTGCAGGGCGGCAATCAATCAAGCCGAAAGAGCCGGAGTGAAATTCCGAATCGGCACATCTCAAGATGATGTGCGTGAATATCATCGTATACATCATGAAAGTTGGATTAGAACAGGTATGACGCCGCATCCTCTGGAGTATTTTATGGAGACGTGGGAGCGATTTGGCGAACAAGGCGAAGCAGTATTTATGTTTGCTGAATATGATGGAACGACAATTGCCGGAATAATTATTAATGTTTTTAAAGGAGGTGCTTTTTATTGGGGAGGCTGCTCACAGGTCGGCTTTTTGAATATGCGGCCCAATAATTTTTTACTGTGGTCGGCTATTAAATGGGCTCGAAATAGTGGATGTCGATGGTTTGAGATAGGCTTATTCCCAACCTCTCAAGGAAATAATTTGAAAGAGTACAACGTTGGTAAATATAAGGCACAATTTGGTCCCAAGCCACTTGTTGCATTTGATGGACAGAAGTTTTACTCTTTGAAAGCAGAAGTTACTCAAATGCTTAGAAGATTAAAGCAACATATATCTAAGTAAAACGGCCCGGCCGGAAGGAAGAAGCAATGTCCTCAGAGAAATTGATCGCACGTAATTCCGCCGTTATTACAGCAATAATGGCTATAAGTGCGATACTAGGAATCGGCAGAGAATCGGCAATTGCTTTTATGTTTGGCGCCTCAGTAACAACCGATGCATTTCTTGTAGCGTCAGTCATGCCTGCTTTGGTCACTGGAATGATAAGTGGCTCAATCACGAGTAGTTTTATCGTTGTTTACAACGGATTCTTAGCGCGTGGCGAGGTAGAACGTGCATGGCGTTTTACGAATATTGTGTTATCAGTTTTTACACTTGCGCTTATGAGCGTGGTCACCGTACTTTTACTGTATACTTCTTTTTTTGTTCATGTTCTGGCGCCCCATTATACAGATTATTCTTTGAGTCTGACCGTTGAATTGACAAGAATGTTATTGCCGAACATAATTTGGGGTGGACTACTTGGACTGTTTATAGGCATTAATAACTCGCACAATAGTTTTTTCGCGCCGGCAGCCATTGGATTGGTATCAAACGTTATTATTTTAATTTGTATATTTACTGTGGGAAAGGTTTATGGGATATATGGTTTGGCCGCAGGGACTTTAATTGGGGTACTATGTCAATTTTTAATGCAGATCCCTTCATCCAGAGCTAGTGGGTTGAAGTTCAGGCTGATTTTTGATTTTAAGGATGAAGGGCTTAAGGAAATGGTTGTATTATTAGGACCGTTTATCATATCGGCCACTGCGGGACAAATTAACCTTATCGTTGACCGAACCTTGGCTACGGGATTACCCAATGGCACAGTGTCGGCACTATATTTCGCAGACAAACTAGCCTTTTTGCCAAGCTTGTTTACCGGTGCAGTGGGTACCGTAGTTTTTCCTTCACTAGTTCGAGCCGCATCGGTAAAAGACTGGGATCAATTGGGGCGAAGCATTTGTGAGGCATTTAGGTTGTTATTTGTGGTTTTGGTTCCCGCTGTTATTGGGATTTATGTTTTACGTGTCCCCCTCCTGCAATTGCTATTCGAACGGGGGGCGTTCGTTCATCAGCATACCATGCTGACATCAACTATTGTACCGTTTTATCTCGGATCACTTTTATGTGGGGCAATAGCAACTGTATTTATAAACGTCTTCTATTCTTTTAAAATGACCGTTATACCAGTGGCTACCGGTGTTCTATCCGTAGCTGCTAATATCGGCATAAGTTTATCTCTAATTGACTCGTATCAACATCTTGGTTTAGCTGCAGCTAATTTTATGTCTGCTTTTGTGAATTTATGCCTCTTAACTGCGAGCTCAGTTCTTATATTGAAATTGCATAAAAAAATAGCACTTTCTTATCGTGGAGCTTTTGCCCATGTCTTTAAAATATGGTGTGCCGCAGTTTTTATGGGGATCGTAGTTGCAGTGTTTTATTATAGGGTTCTCCCCGAATTAATTCAGAAAGAAATGTCGTTCATAGCGGTAATTAGTGCAGTAGCTTTAGGCATAAGCAGCTATATAATTTTTGCGTATATGTTAAATGTTGAAGAAGTAAAAAAAGGAGTTATCTGGACAAAAGTTAAAGTTGGCTCACTTAGCGGTTTGTTGAATAAAATTTAGAGGAGAATGTGAAGTATGTTCAAGTCGAAAAAATGGCAAAATAATTCTGCAATTATTGGAATTTTAGCTTCGAAAAAATGGGTGATTGCCCTGTGCATTTTAATTTGTATTTCTTTAGCAATGGCACATATTCTCATTACTAAACCGATTTTTGAGAGTTCAACAATAATACAAATAGGATATGTTGGAGCCGTTGGATATGTTGGAGCCGTTGGATATGTTGGAGCCGTTGGTTATGTTGAGCAGCCTGCAATAACCTTGGAAAAGTTGAGAGAATTATACAGAGATAATGTGAAAGTTTCCTTGGATAAGACGACTAATTCAATACTTTTGACAGCGCATGGTGTTTCAGAAAAAGATGTGCAAGACTTGTTGAAAAATATTTCGAATGAAATTTTGGATGAGCAGAATATAAAATATAAAGCAGCTATGAACATTAGGAAAGCCCGGCAGCAGTCAGTCCAAAAGCAAATTGATTCTATTATTAAATTGCTTCCTGAAGAAAAAACAAGTTCTGACGAACTCGAACCTAATACTATTAATGCTGTTCGAGTTTTGGAAAGGCAACGACTCGAAATTATGAAAATTGATCTGGAAAAACAAATGGCTGATATTAGCTTAGCAATGGCTGATATCAATTCAAGACCCCCGAAAATTATTCGTGAACCAGCTGCTTCGCTGGTGGCTGTTTCGCCGAAGCCTTCGAATGTGCTTTTATTGGCATCGTTGTTGGGTTTAATCATGGGGATTTTTGCTGCTCTTTGCTTGGCGTTTTTGCAAAAGCAGTGGAAAGAGTCTGGCGAGAATGCTGATAAGTAAGTTTTATCTGAACTTGTCGATGTATGGAGCCAAACCTACTGGTCTAGGGGTTTATTCCGCGCACTGCGCCGGTATTCTCGAAGAGCGGTTTGACTGTAATGTTTTTACACATTACTATTTAGCGCAGGATCAGATGAAAGTAGTTTGGTCTCCTTCATACATTGCCATGGGTGAGGGGCGGCTATCAGCACTTCGGCGCATAATATATTCTTTATATGGTTTTTGCGAAAAAAATGCATTTATTTATAATCCAACTCACCACGGCATGTTATTCCATAATAATCAAGTTATTACAATTCATGATTTAATACCTTTGCATCATCCGGAACAATATAAACTGCAGTATTATTATTTTCGCTTCTATCTACCATTACTCATTAGAAAATGCAGAGCAATATTGACGGTATCAGAAACTGCCAAGAGCGAGATATGCGAATACTATCATCTTTCAAGTGATATGGTATATGTCATTCCAAATGGGGTTGACTCGGAGACGTTTTTGTTTAAAGGTTCAACTCGAAATTTCTGCAATGAGAACCCGTACCTTTTAGTCATTGGCGCCGCATTTTATCACAAAAATGTCCATGAACTTCTTCAGAATTTTCAATGCTGGCAGGGCAGATACAAGATTAAGATTGCATCGTCTCGAGGGAGGTACGGCGAATATTTGCAAACGTTGGTAACTAATCTGGGATTAACTGAGAATGTTGAGTTTCTTGGATACGTTTCTCCAGAGCAATTGGTTGAGCTTTATCAAAAGTGTGAGGCACTAGTTTTCCCCTCTCTGTCGGAAGGTTTTGGGTTGCCCCCGATAGAGTGCCTGGCTTCAGGACGTCCAGTAATAGTTTCAGATATTGCTGTGCATAAGGAAGTATTGGGAGAGGCGGCTATATATATTACCTCTAACAAACCTGAGTCATGGTCGACGGCATTTGATTTATTAAGAGACCCCACCATTGTTGCGCGCAAAATTGAAGCAGGGAAAAAAGTTGTTGCGAAGTTCAGTTGGGAAAATTCAGGTGAATTGCTAGTAGGAACGCTGTTGGAAATAGAACCCGAACTTCGTCGATTCCTATTATAGATGAAGTAGGGCAATGTAAAGAGGTGATGCTTTTGAGAATAACGTTGATAATTCCTACACTTAATGGTGGGACTACATTTGCTGAACTCCTGGCGTCATTGTGCAGACAGACAATGCAACCAGATGATCGTATTTTGCTGGATTCGGGGTCATCGGATGATACAGTGAAGTTGGCGACTGAGGCTGGTTTTATTGTAGTGCCGATTTCTCGCGGATCGTTTGATCATGGTGGTACTCGCCAACTGGGTGTGGAGATGACAGCTGCAGATGTTGTTGTTCTTATGACACAGGACGCAATTTTAGCTGACGAGGATTCTTTGGAACGACTGACGGGAGTATTTGCAGATTCGCTAGTTGGTGCCGCTTACGGGCGCCAATTACCTCGGATAGACGCGGGTCCCTCGGAATCTCATGCCCGCTTATTCAATTATCCTCAGCAAAGCCGAGCTGTTTCCAAGAAGGATATAACACGGCTTGGATTGCGGGCAGCTTTTTTGTCGGACTCTTTTGCAGCGTATCGTCGGAAGGCGCTACTTGATATTGGTGGATTTTCGCGACGGACCATCATGGGAGAAGACATGATTGCGGGGGCGAAGTTGCTGCGCGAATCCTGGAACATTGTCTACTGCGCAGATGCTAAAGTATATCATTCACATCAATACGAATGGCACCAGGAATTCAGCCGGTACTTTGACACCGGCGTAATGCATGCATGTGAGCCCTGGTTATTGTGCGAGTTTGGCGGAGCTGGCGGTGAAGGGCTCAAGTTTGTGCGGTCAGAGTTGCTATATTTGTGGCGGAGTGGAAACGCGGTTCTGACCGGGGGCGCTTTTTTCCGAACGACCGCGAAGTATTTAGGTTATCAACTGGGGCGTCGAGCGAAATGGTTCCCATTAATTTGGAAGAAACGATGGAGCTTGAATAAAGGATATTGGGAAAAGGAATGAGGATTTGCAGAAGGGGTGAGAGAGTGAATCAACGGAACATGAAGGGTTGATGGATGGCTATTCAGAGAAGTATCGATTTTTTCAGAACAGCGGTGGCGGTGATAGGCGGTGTCTGGTTTGCTTTCAGCGCCGGCGGCCCGGCCCTGGCGGCGTCGACCGCCGGCTCCGCCAATCCGCCGCTTTGCGACATGCAGGCAGCCGCCCGGGTCATGGGGGCTGCTTTTTCCTGGGACGATGGATGTTTTGACGGGTTGCCGACCGGCCGGGGCATGGCGAAGTTTATTGACGGCCGTGTGTATGCTGGGGACATGTCGGCCGGATTGTTTGAAGGCAGCGGCACGCTGAATCTGCCGGGCGGAGCACGCTATACCGGCGAGTTTGTCCGGGGCGTGTTTCAGGGACAGGGCGTGTATACGTTCCCGAATGGCGACCGCTATGTCGGCGGGTTCGAGGCCGGTCTGATGCACGGGACCGGGATTTTTCGCCGCGCCGGCGGTCCGGAACGGTATCAGGTGGAATATGTCCGGGGAGAGCAGGTGCGGTTCGAGCTGGAAGCGCCGGCGATGGCGCTGCTAGACGAGCCGGTGTTGTCCGGAGTCATTTCGCCGGCGTTGCGTCGGGTCGCAAAAGTGCATCATTATATTTTGCATACGTTGGGCTTGACGCCGACGTATACTTCCGGCTATCGGGATCCGGCGAAGAATGCGGCGGTGGGTGGAGTGCTGCATTCGCTGCACATGATGGGACGGGCGGCGGATCTGGTCGTGGCGGGGATCACGCCGGAGCAGGAAATAATGTTGGCGGAGTATGCCCGCGAGCAAGGCCTGGGGGCGCTCTGGCACGGGGAAGGCGACAACTACCATCTGCACTTGCAGTTGGACCCTGACGAGGAGTAAGTCATGATTTATGTGCTGAAGTTCTTTTATTCTTGGCTGCTGCCGCCGGCCTGTTTCGTGGTCGCGCTGGTGTGGCTGGGCTGGCGGTTGTGGCGACGGTCGCGTCGGCTGGCTGGCGTGGCCTGGACAGTGGCGCTGCTGCTGTACGCGGCGTCGATATCGCCGGTGTCGGACTATTTGCTGCGAAATTTGGAGTACCGGGTTGCGCCGGCGGCGGTGGCCGGGGCGGACGGGATCGTGGTGCTCGGCGGCGGGACGACAAAGGATGTGCCAATGCCGCCGGGCTGGAGCGGCCAAGTGGCCGATGCGGCGGGCCAGCGGTTGATGGCGGCGTTCGTGCTGCATCGACAGACAGGCTTGCCGCTGCTGGTTTCCGGCGGCGAGGTTTTCGCGGAGTATGGCCGGGAAGCGGTGATCATGCGGGACATCCTGGTGAGTTTCGGCGTGGCCCCGGAAAAGGTTATCCTGGAGGACCGCAGCCTGAATACGACGGAGAATGCGCGGTTTACTGCGCCGATCTTGCGCGAGCGGGGTTGGCGGCGGCCGTTGCTGGTCACGTCGGCATTCCACATGCCGCGGTCGGTCGCGGAGTTCGAGCGGGCCGGCGTCACCGTGGCCCCCTATCCAGCGGGTTTTTACACCAGTCGGCGCTATCACGGGACGTTGTTGGATGTGGTTCCGTCGGGTTCGGCGTTGCGGGGAACATCGATAGCGTTGAAGGAATATTTGGGCTTGGCCGCACTTGCAGCGCGCTAGCCTGGCACAGAAAAAGAGGGGAACCCCCTCTTTTTTTGTGGGAAAGGCAGGAAAAGGGGGATCCCAGTTCGAACCTATTTCTTAGCAGAATTTTGGAAATATGGGAGATGGCGTGCGCATGCGGGTCAAACGATGGCTGAGCCGGGGTTCGTTGTCGGTATTGCTGGGCCTGTGTCTGGTTTGGACATCGGTTACGGCCTTCGCCGCACCACCCGACTACAACTGGTACATCCGGATGATCCGGGCCGACGAGGCCTGGGCGGCGGGCTGGACCGGCAAAGGTGTCGCTGTGGGGGTGCTGGATACCGGCGTGGACACGACGCATCCGGGTTATGGCAACCGCCTGACGGCGCAGGAGTTCATAGACCGGGACGGATTTTACTACAACCCGGCGAACCGGAATACTCCCTATGATCCCTGGAACATTTACCGAACCGGCAGCGGCTCCTACTATCTGACGGCTGGCGGCCACGGCACGGCGGTCGCGGGGCTGATCGGCGGCTATTTGACGACGCCGCTGGCGGATGGCACGACTTGGACCTACAAAGGGATCGCTTACGAGAGTCTGCTGAAAGTCGGTTCCATCCGCGACAACCCGAAATCGACCGATGCCGGCTATCCATACAGCGGCTTCACCATTAACGACGGAGTGCTGGGCGAGACAGGCGGACCCGTCGATTGGATGCTGGCCCGGAACGTCCGGGTGATCAACAACAGCTGGGGGACGACGACACGGATCACGGACTATAACCTGACGGACAAGAATCCGATCACGTTGGGCGATCTGAACCAGAAGACGCTGGATGGCTGGCGCAAGGCGGTGGAGCGCAACGTGCTGGTCGTATTTTCGGCCGGCAACGACGGCGGGAGCCCGCTCAACTATGCGCAGCCGAGTCTGGAGGGCGGGTTGCCCTATCTTTACCCGGAATTGCGCAAGTCCTGGATCAACGCAGTGGCGGTCAGCAGCAACGGCTTGAAATCTTCCTATTCTCAGCCGGCGGGCGCGGCGGCGGCCTGGACGCTGTCGGCTCCGGCCGGCGAATGGGCGGAGAATGGATCGGTCCCACATGATCTGACGGGAGTGATCGCGTTCCGGTCGCGCAACATGAACGCGTGGAACGGGTTGCCGTTCAGCCTGACGGAGTATAATTTGGAGGGCGACGACTTCCGGCTGCCGGACGGTACGGTGGCGGACGAGAATTCCCGGTTCAAGCAGTTCCTGGGAACTTCGGCGGCGGCGCCGATCATTTCGGCCGGAGCGGCGCTGGTGATGCAGGCGCATCCGGACTACACGGCGCAGATGGTGGCGCAGACGCTGTTCACCACGGCCAATCATTCCGGGGCTTACGCCGATACGGCGACGTATGGCTGGGGCATGATGGATCTGGCTGAAGCGGTGCAGGGGCCGCGCTATCTTCGCAAAGCGTTGCTGTTGGGATTAAATCCGGACTATACGAAGGGGCAGCTGGTGGCCGAGGTGGCGGCAGGGGTCGCGCCAAGCTTCGACAACGACCTGACGGGCGATGGCGGACTGGTGAAAAAAGGCGCCGGTTCGCTGACTCTCACCGGCGACAACGATTACACCGGCGATACGGACATTCTGGCCGGGACGCTGTATGTGGACGGATCGCTGACCGGCTCGGCGATCAATCTGAGCAGCGGCGCGTTTTTGGGCGGCCATGGCACGCTGACGCTGACGAGTGGACTCACGATCGGCAGCGGGGCGACGCTGGCGCCGGGGCATTCGCCGACGACCATGACGGTGAACGCGACGGTGACACAGGACGGCGGCAGTAACCTGCAGGTAGACCTGGCCGGCCACCGCTACAACAGCATGTTGGCCGTCACCGGGGCGGGCAATCAATACATCTTGTCTTCGACAGGCAGTGGGGTGACGCTCGTGCCGCAACTGTGGAACAGCTATGTGCCGGCGCTGGGCGATGCCTGGACGCTGGCGACGGCTGAAGGCGGCGTGGTCGGGACTTTTTCGGCGCTTTCGCTGCCGGCGGCGTATCCGTCGGGTATGTCGCTCGATGTGCTGTATGGCGCGAACGCAATCGTTTCCTATGCCACGCCGGCGGATTATCGGCAGGTGACGGCGCTGGGCTGGAGCTGGAATCCCAATCAGAGCCAGGTGGCGGCGCTGTGGCAGGCGGACCGGCCGGCGAAGCTGGCGGCGCTGACGGCGGAAGAGAACCTGGTGTACGGGACGTTGTACACGCTGACTGGCGCCGGGCTGCGGGCGGCGGCCGGCCAGATGAGCGGCCAGCTGATCGCCGACAGCCAGTCCGGTTCGCTGGAACTGTTGCGAGGAACCAACCGGAATTTGGCGGCGATGCTGCATGAGGAGCCGGCGGTTGATCACGTCCAGGTCCGGCAGTTTCGCCAATGGGGCCGGACCGGCACCTATGCGGCGCCCGGCCGGGATGTCCAGGGCAACGGGACGATCGTGAATGTGGAATTTCTGAACAAACCGCAGGTTCGGGCCGGCGTCGGTTTCGCGACCATGAAGGGCAGCACGGTGAGCTTGAGCGGCCCGGGGATTTCGACGCTGGAGCAGACCGGCGGGCATGTGTATGCGCAATACCGGCCGGGTAAGTTTTTTGTGGACGGGCAGTTGGGCGTCGGTCGGACAAACGGCCGGCATGACCGGCAACTGACGGCCTGGGGAATGAGCGCGAATGGGAACGCGGGCGGACAGCACTGGTTCGGCCGGCTGGCGGTGGGTCAGGAACGGGTCCGTGCCGATGGGCGGCAGGAATGGGCGCTGGCGCTGTTGGGCGAGCGGGTGGCCCGCGACGGGTTTCACGAAACCGGCGACGAGCTGCTGCGGGTGTCGGCAGCGGCGGCGCGGGATTCCCGCTTGGCGGCGGAGTTATCTTATGGACAGATTTTTTTGACTCGTGCCAAAAACAATAAAGATTTTCACCGGACTTATAGTTACCGGGTCGGCGTACTGCACGAACTGCGGAACACGAATACGACCGCGGATCTGACCTGGGGCGGCAGTCCGCTGCGTATCGTCAGCCAGAAGGCCGGCGCCGATGCCGTCCAAGCCGAGCTGGCCGCCAGCTGGGAAACGGCGGGCGGCTGGAAACTGAGCGCCGGTCTGCAAGGCGAATGGCGGCGGTTCGGTTCGAACTTCGGCGTCAACGCGGCGCTGAGCTACAGTTGGTGAGATGCAAAAAGTCCTGGCTTGACGGGACTTTTGTTATAACATATGATATAACAAGGGGGTGCGGGAAAATGCGGGCTAAGGTTTCACAAATCGGCAATTCCATTGGTTTGATTCTGCCAAAGGAAGCTGCGGCCAGACTGAAAATAAAAAAAGGCGACAGTGTTTTTCTAACGGAAACTCCCGGCGGCTATATGGTTTCACCGTATGATCCGGAATTTGAAATGCAGATGACCGTGGCGCGGCAGGGAATGGCCGAGTACCGTAACGCTCTTCGGGAATTGGCAAAATAAAGTGGGGATGCATTGGCTGAGTAAAACTGTGATTTTGGCGGTGCATGATGAACAAATCGCCGAGAATGGCGGAAGGGCGGGAATCCGGGATTTGGGGTTGCTGGCTTCCGCTATGGCCAGACCGCTTCACCTTTATTCCTACGAAAGCCCAACGATTGTTGAACTGGCGGCAGCTTATGCCGTGGGCATTATCCGGGACCACCCATTTGTCGATGGGAACAAGCGAACTGGCTTTCTTGCTGCGTATATCTTTCTGGCCATGCACGGGTTGAAGATATCGGCGTCGGAGGCCGAGGTTGTTCGGGTTGTGTTGGATTTGGCGCAAGGAAAGACGGATGAGAAAGAATTTTGTATATGGCTCGGGAATAATACAACTGAAAAATAATTAAAAATAAAAAAAGGAGCTGAGACAGCTCCTTCCTTCATTTCTTGGCTATTTCGCGGGCGGCGGTGACGACCGCGTTGGCAGGGGCACGACGCGATCCAGGGTGGCGAGCCAAGTTTGCGACTGATGGGCGAAGGTGCGGATCACGACCCGGTCGGAGTAGATATAGAGGGAGTTGGTCCATTGCTCGACCCGGTCCAGGTCGGCGTTGTGGATATTCAACACTCTGTTTTCGAATCGGTTGACCGGTGAATGGTAGTTGGCATTGGTCGCCGGCACGTGCAAGTGGCCGGAAACCCAGAGGAGAACCTGCGGGTTCTGGCGGAGGATCTCCCGGAGCGCTTCGTGCGGCTGGGCGATTTCCTGATCGGTATTGGCTTTCTTGAAGTCGTTGCTCAGGGTTCCTTTGAGCGGCGCGTGGTTGAAGACGATGGTGGGAACCTGAGGATTGGCGGCCAGCTGGGCCCGGAACCAGGCCAACTGCCCCGGCGAAATCTGGGTTTGATATGGATTGCCGGCGGTCATGTCGGCGGAGAGAAAAATCAGCAGACAAGGACCGGCGCGTCGGCTCTGATACAGTTCGGTGAGGCCGAAAAGATTCCGGAAACGGTCCAGTTTGGTCTGGCGGGTTTTCGGTCCGGCCCAGGGCCAGTGCGATCCCGGCGCCCAATGGTTAGCGAAAATATAGTCATGGTTGCCGGTAATGGCGGTGTAGGGATGCCGCAGCCGGGCAAAGTAGTCCCGGGCGTAGTCGTATTCGTCCCGCAGGCCGAAGCCGCCGGTGATATCGCCGATGGCGACCACCAGGTTTACATCGTCCCAGGCATTGAGCTGCACGAGAAGTTTGTCTTTGGCGGCCATGACTTTTTCCTGACGCGAGCCGTTGTCCCAGAGCACTGGTTTGTAGGGCAGGTGCGGGTCGCCCAGCACCACGATGCGGTAGTATTCGGGAGCCGCGAATGCTGTGGGCTGAACGATGAAACACAGGACAAATACCAGAAGCAGGCAGGAAAACAATACGGCGGTCGTGCGAAAAATGCGGGGTTGGCGGAAAAAAAGCATGGCAGTGTCTCCTTTGAACAACATAATGCGGAACGGGTTTCAGAACAGGCAACTCTTGTCGCTGAGGGACAAATACAATATAATTAACTCGTAAGTAAGTAACTCATGAGTTAATAGAGGTGCGAAATGTTTATTGGACGTACGCAAGAAATGGCAATGCTGCAGCGTTTGGCGGCAGCGCTGGGTTTTCAGTTTTTGGTGGTGTATGGACGCCGACGGGTGGGAAAGACGACGTTGTTGAGTGAGTTTTGCCAGGGACGCAATGCGGTGTTTTTCGTGGCCGACGAGTTTGACGAGAAGGCTTCGCTGGACAGATTTTCCCGCCAACTTCTCGCGTGGGCCTCTATGCCGGATTTGGCGCAGCCGTTCGTATCCTGGGATGCCGCGTTTGAGTTTTTGGCGAGACGGGCAGAGCAGGAACGCGTAGTGCTGGTGATCGACGAGTATCCTTATCTGGCGGAAGCATATCCCCGGATTTCATCGTTGCTGCAGAACCTGATTGACCACCGGTTCGCGGCGGGACAGCTATTTTTGATCTTGTGCGGTTCTTCGGTCGGGTTTATGGAGAGGGAAGTACTGGGTGAAAAGAGCCCCTTGTTCGGCCGCCGTACAGCGCAATTACAGTTGCAACCGCTGTCCTTTGCGGAAAGTCGGCTCTTTTTTTCTGAATGGACGGCAGAGGACCAACTTGGCGCCTATGGCATTTTGGGCGGAATTCCGCAATATCTCCGGCAATTTGAGCCCAAGCGCGGCGTTGCGGCGAATGTCAGGGAAAGGATCTTGGACAAGACGGCGTTCCTGTATGAGGAACCCCGAAACTTGTTACGGCAAGAACTTCGGCAGCCGGCTCTGTATCACTCTATTTTGACTGCAGTCGCCGGCGGAGCGAGCAAAATCAGTGAAATCGCTGACAAAATCGGCGAGCCGAGCGACAAAACCGCTAAATATGTCGGTACGCTGCTCGAACTGCGGATTTTGCGGCGGGAGTTGCCGATCGGGGTTCCCGCTTCAAGTCGTAAGACCGTGTACCGCCTGGCGGATGCGTTTTTCGCTTTCTGGTATCGGTTCGTGTTTCCGTCGACTGATGCTCTGGCGCAGGGAATGGGCGACGTGGTCTGGTCGGCCCGGGTGGAACCTTATCTGAACGAGTATTTGGGGCCTGTTTTCGAGGAGGTTTGCCGTGAAACGTTGTGGGGTTGGAATCAGGCCGGCAAATTGCCCTTTGTATTCGATCGACTGGGCCGCTGGTGGGGCAATGACGTCCAGCAGCGCCGGGAGGCGGAGATAGATATTGTGGCGACGGATGGTCGGCGCGCTCTGGTGGGGGAATGCCGCTGGCGTAATGAATTAGTCAGTCGTGCAGATGTCGAAATCCTGTTGGACAAGGGGCGGTTGCTGCCGTTCGAAGAATATGATTATGTTTTTTTTGCGAAACGGGGATTCCGAGCTGGGGCACGGGATATCGCGGCTCGCTCCGGCGGTCGGCTTCGTTTGGTTTCCTTTGCGGAAATGTGACTGCCGCGGAATAATATGACTAATTTTTGGCGATTTCACGGGCGGCGGCCACGACCTCGGCCGGATCGATGTGCAGCAGGCAGGTAAAGCGGGGACATTTTTCCTTCACACAGTCACCGGCGCACTCGTAATGGACCGGCCGGATGACGCGGTGGGGGTCGATGGCCGGCCGCCAGCGCGCGGGAATGTCGGACCGCACCGGGAAAATGGACACGACGGGAACGCCGAGGGCGGCGGCCAGATGGCCGGTGCCGGTATCCGGACAGATGAACACGTTCATGTGCTCGATAAGGGCTGCGGTTTCGCGCAGGGAACAGGCGCCGGCGAGGTCGATTAATCGGCCACGGGTGTCAGTCGGCAGCATGGCCCGGGCGCGGGCGACTACCTGCGAGGTCAGGGGCTGCTCGTTGGCGGTGCCGGTCAGAATGACGTCGAACCCCTGCCGCAGCAGGCCGGCGGCGATTTCCACGAAACGGTCGAGCGGCCAACGTGCTTCGTCGACAGCCAGGCCCTTGCAGATGTGCAGGCCGCAGACCGGTCGCGGGCCGGTGAAGCCAAGTTCGCGCAGACGGGCGGCGGCGGTTTCTTTTTCCGCAGGCGTGGTGATGACGACGGGCTTCAGGTCCGGTGGGGCGGCGCAGCCGAGGATGCGGGCGTAGTCGAGCTGGATGTCGGTCCAGTGGCTGGTAATGTCGCCCTGACGGGAGCGGACTTTCACTGGATGGGTGAACAGGAAACTGTAGGTGAGGCGGCCGCCCTGACCGACGCGGATCGGAATGCCGGCCCGCCAGGTGAGCCAGGCGTGGCGGCTGACCGACCAGGGGATGAGGACGGTATCATAATGGCCGGCGCGCAGGATCCGGGCGTTTTCCCGGAGCGGCGCGGCGGGGTCGAGATTGAGCCGGGCGTCGACGAACGGGTGATGGTCGAGCAAAGCGGCGAACCGCGCCTGCGCCCAGAAGGTGACGCTGCAGTCCGGGTAGCAGCGGTGCAGGGCTTCGGCCAGCACGGAGGACAGCAGCAGATCGCCCATGCCGCCGTGGGTATGGATGATGAGGATATTGTGCGGTTGGGGCGAAAGTGGTCGCATTTTCCGATACTCCTTGCGTTGAGCGTTTGTTTTGTTGGACTTTGCGCAACGGCAAATTCCGGAAAAATTATATCATACGCCGGGCGGGTTTGCATTCCCGTGGGAGCGAAACCAATTATGATAGCACTGGGAAGCTCTTGGCGATCAGGCAATCAAAACACCGATGACATAAAGTCGATCGACTTTGTGTAACATCAATCCAAAAAGTCGAACGACTTTTGTGATTTTGCGGATACTTTGGCGCTTGTTTTTGCATTTTCTTGCAGGAAGACGGCGCGGATTCGCCGAACTAAATCATGTTTAAAGGTTGTTCCTGTCCGTGACGGACAAGGAGCCGATAAAATCAAATGCAGAGAGGACTTGATTCCGGTGAAAATCATATTATTGGCCGGCGGCGGCGGTACCCGGTTGTTTCCTCTGTCGCGCACCCGTTTTCCCAAACAGTTTTTAAAGGTGACGGGTGACGACTCTCTGTTCGCCCAGACGGTGAAACGCTTCTTGGCGGTGACGGCGCCGCAGGATCTCGTGGTGATCACCAACCGTGCCTACGAACATCTGGTGAAAGCGGAGCTGGCGGCCTGCGGCGCGAAAGACGCCAGCGTGGCCCTGGAGCCGGCGGGACGTAACACGGCCCCGGCCATCGCCCTGGCGGCGGCGTTCTGCCGTGACAAACTGGGCGCGACGGAGTCGGAAGTGTTGTTCGTGACGCCGTGCGATCATGTGATCGAGCCGGTGGACGCGTTCGCCGCCGGCGTGAGAGAGGCGGTCAAGCTGGCGGAGTCGGGCGCGATCGTGACGTTCGGCATCCGGCCCAATGCTCCGGAGACCGGTTATGGTTACATTCAGGCGGGACGGGAGATGGACGGCGCGTTCGCCGTCGATTCCTTCCGCGAGAAACCGGACCGGGAAACGGCGGAACGCTATGTCGCGGCCGGCAATTATTACTGGAATTCCGGAATGTTTGCCTTTACCATGGGCCGCTTCCTGCAGGAACTGGCGGCGCAGCAGCCGGCGATCAGTGCGTTGGCGGTGCAGCCGGTGGAGGCGGTGTTGGCGCAGTTCGGCGAGATGCCGGACATCTCGATCGACTACGGGATCATGGAAAAGGCGGCGAATGTGCGGGTAATCCCGCTGCCCGCCTACTGGAACGACATCGGCTCCTGGGACGCGATCTATGATGTGCTCGGCAAGGATGGCGATGGCAATGCGTTGCAGGGTGACTGCCTCAGCATCGACTGCAAGAACACGCTGATGCTGTCGAATCGGCATCTGGTGGCCGGCATCGGTCTGGACGACCTGCTGGTCGTGGAGACGGCGGACGCCATTCTGGTGGCGAAAAAAGGCGAATCGCAGAAGGTCAAGGATGTGGTGGCCAACCTGAAGGGGCGGGGCCGCCGCGAAGCGAGCGAGCATTTGACGGATTACCGGCCGTGGGGCCGCTATACGATTCTCGGCGAGGGACCGGACTACAAGATCAAGCGAATCGTGGTGGAGCCGGGCCAGGTGCTGAGCCTGCAGATGCACCATCACCGCAGCGAGCACTGGGTGGTGGTCAGCGGGACGGCGATGGTGACGATCGGCGACCGAGAACAGATGGTGTGCGACAACGAAAGCGTGTTTGTGCCGCAGACGGTGAAACATCGACTGGCGAATCCCGGCAAGGTGCCGCTGGTGCTGATCGAGGTGCAGAGTGGCCGCTATCTGGGCGAGGATGATATCGTGCGGTTCGAGGATGCCTATGGCCGGAGCGGCCAATAACGGGAGTTTCGGGGAGGTTGACGCATGGGACGGATTAAATTCGGCACCGACGGCTGGCGGGGCGTGATCAGCGAAGACTATACGTTCGCCAACGTGCGGCTGGTGGCGGCGGGGATCGCCGAGTGGGTGCGGCGGCGCGGGGAACAGACGAAAGGGATCGTGGTCGGCTACGACGCCCGGTTCCTGTCGGCGCAGTATGCACAGGATTGTGCAGCGGTGCTGGCCGACGAGGGAATCAAGGTGTGGTTGTCGGCGGAGATGCTGTCGAGTCCGGCGCTGACCTGGCAGGTGAAGGACCGGCAGGCGGCCGGCGGCGTGATGATCACGGCGAGCCACAATCCGCCGGAATACAATGGCCTGAAGTTCAAGGCGGCGTTCGGGGGTTCGGCTCCGCCGGAACTGGTAGCCGAGATCGAGTCCTGTGTGGGCCGGTTGGAAGCCGAGAAAGCGGTTATTTCCAAAAAAGCGCTGCCGGCGGCGGTGGAAAAGTATGCGCCGAAAGACGCCTATCTCGACCATGTCCGGCGGATGCTGAAACCAGAGCTGCTCCAGAGTTTTAAAGAAAAGATCGTATTTGACGTAATGCACGGGTCGGCCCAGGGATACCCGATGGAGCTGGCCGCGACGTACGGGCTGGATCTCAGCGAAGTGCGCAGCAGCTACAATCCGATGTTCGGCGGCGTGAACCCGGAACCGATTGAAAAGAATCTGGAAGTGCTGCGGCAGGCGGTGAAGGAGCAGAACGCCTGGATCGGCCTGGCCACCGACGGGGACGGCGACCGGATCGGCGCGATCGACGCCGACGGCCGCTACATCACACCCTACCAGATTTTTTGCCTGTTGATGAAATATCTGGTCGAGAAGCGGGGCCTGCGCGGCACGGTGGTGCAGACGCTCACTTTTTCGGAGCAGGTGAAACGGCTGGCGGCGAAATATGACTTGCCGATGCGGCAGACTCCCGTCGGCTTCAAATATGTGGCCGAGCTGATGGTGAAGGAAGATATCCTGATCGGCGGCGAGGAGTCCGGCGGCCTGTCGGTGAAGGGGTACATCCCGGAGCGCGACGGCATCCTGCTCGGCTTTTTGCTCATCGAGACGGCGGCGGCTTACGGCAAGACGCTGGGCCAGTTGCTGGACGAGATGGCGGCGGAGCTGGGAACGTTTGTCTATGACCGGCGCGACCTGCATCTGGAGTTGGCGCGAAAGGAACGGCTGATGCATGCGCTGGAGCATGCCGCACCGTCTGACATCGGCGGCAAGCCGGTGACGGCGGTGACGGTAGGCGATGGGATCAAATTGGAGTTTGCCGATGGTTGGGTGATTTTCCGCGGGTCGGGCACGGAGCCGATCGTGCGGGTCTATTGCGAGGCGCAGAGCCAGGCGGCGGTGGAGACGATCTTGAAGGGGGCGGTGGAGTATGCAGAACAGGCGTAAGGTCCGGATCGCGGTCATCCCGGCGGCGGGCCTGGGCACGCGTTTTTTGCCGGCGACGAAGGCGCAGCCGAAAGAAATGCTGCCGATCGTGGATAAGCCCTGTATCCAGTACATCATTGAGGAAGCGATCGATTCCGGGATCGAGGATATTCTGATCATCACCGGCCGCAACAAGCGGGCGATCGAAGACCATTTCGACCGGGCAGTGGAGCTGGAGTTGACCCTGAAGGCCCAGGGAAAGTATGATCTGCTCGGTCTGGTACAGGAGCTGTCGCGGGTGACGATCCACTATGTGCGCCAGAAGGAACCGAAGGGCCTGGGACATGCCGTATTGTGCGCGAAGCATTTCGTCGGCGACGAACCGTTCGCGGTGCTGCTCGGCGACGATATCATGGACGCCGAGGTACCGGTGCTCAAACAATTGATGGACGTGTACGAGGACTGCGGCGGGTCGGTGCTGGGCGTGCAGGAGGTGCCGCGCGAGAAGGTATCTAGCTACGGCGTGGTGAAGCCGGTCCCGGTGAAGGATCATCTGTGGCGGGCCGAGGATCTGGTGGAGAAACCATCGCTGGCGGAAGCGCCATCGCGGTTGGCGGTGCTGGGCCGGTACATCATCACACCGGAGATTTTTGCGATTTTGGAGAAAACCGAACCAGGTCGGGGCGGCGAGATCCAGTTGACGGACGCGTTGAAGAAGCTAGCCGAACGGGAGCCGGTCTTTGCCTATGAGTTCGAGGGGCGGCGCTATGATTCGGGCGACAAGCAGGGCTTCCTGGAGGCTACGGTGGACTTCGCCCTCAAACGCCCTGAACTGCGGGACCAGTTCCTGCGCTACCTGATGAAGACGGTCGGCCGGGAAACCGGCGAACAATAAGCGGGCGCTGTCCCAGGCGGAGGTAGAACATGAATGTGTTGGTGACCGGCGGCGCCGGTTATATCGGCTCGCACGCGGTTCGGGAACTGCTTGCAGCGGGTCATGGCGTCGTGGTGTATGATAGCCTTGTGAAGGGGCATCGCGGCGCTGTGCCGGATGGCGTGCCGTTCGTGAAGGCGGATATTCGCAACGCGGCGGTGTTGGCGGAGACGTTCGAGGTGTTCCCGGTCGACGCGGTGATGCATTTCGCGGCGGCCAGCGAGGTTGGCGAGTCGATGGCCAATCCGGCGAAATATTACCAGGATAATGTGGCGGCGACGCTGTCGTTGCTGGATGCATTGCGCAAGGCGAAGATAAAAAAAATCGTGTTTTCATCGACGGCGGCGGTGTACGGCGAGCCGGAATCCTGTCCGATCCGCGAGGACGCGGCGCTGAAACCGACGAATGTGTACGGCCGGACCAAGCTGATCATCGAGGGGATGCTGGCGGATTTCGCGATGGCCTACGGTTTTTCGTATGTGGCCCTGCGGTACTTTAACGCGGCGGGCGCATTGCCGGCCGGCGGCGTGGGCGAGGACCACACCCCGGAAAGCCATCTGATCCCGTTGATTCTGAAGACGGCGCTCGGCCAGCGGGAGGCGATCTCGGTGTACGGCACGGATTATCCGACGCCGGATGGGACTTGCATCCGGGATTACATCCATGTGACGGATTTGGCGACGGCCCATGTGCTGGCGATCGAGCATCTGCTCGCCGGCGGCGGGCCGCGAACGTACAATCTCGGCTCGCAGAACGGGTTTTCGGTGCGGGAAGTGATCGACAAGGCGAAGCAGGTGACCGGCGTCGATTTCCCGGTGGTGGAGGCGTCGCGCCGGGCCGGCGATCCGGCGGTGCTGGTGGCGTCGTCGGCGAAGTTCCAGGCGGATTTCCCCTGGCAGCCGCGCTACAGCGACCTGGACACGATCCTGCGCACGGCCTGGGACTGGCATCGCAGCCATCCGGACGGGTACGGAAACTAAAGACAACACTGGAGGTGCGTTCGTATGTCGGACATGAAGTTGCAACTGCCCAGCGGTTTCTCCTTTGATTATGAAAATCTGTTCGGCGACGGCAAAGTCACGGCTGCCGAGCTCGAAGCCTTCGCCGACCGCATCGCCGCTGCCCACCGGGCCGTCGAGCACATGCGCGCGACCGGCGAGGTGAAGGCGCATCTCTCCAAGGATGGCACGCCGGAAAAAGTTCTGTTCACGCAACTGCCGTACGTTGAGGCTGACCATCTCAATTCGCCCGACTCCATCGCCAGTCTGAAAGCATTCGGCGCTTCCCTGCAAAATAAAGTGGACGCGGTTGTTTCCTTCGGTATCGGTGGTTCCTACCTCGGCAACAAAGTGCTGTTCGACACCCATTGCGGCGAGTTCTGGAATCTGAAACCGACGGCGGAACGTGACGGCTGGCCGAAATTTTATTTCTCGGGAAATAATCTGGATCCCCGACGCACGGGCGAGCTGCTTGACCAACTGGCGCGCGAAGCCCGCACGAAAGCGCATCACCATCCCAGCCAGCTTTACCGGGTTTGCCTGATCGTGATTTCCAAGTCCGGTTCGACCATCGAAACCACCGCGACCTTCATGGCGCTGTACGATGCCTTGCGGCGTCTGACGCCGCCCGTCGAGGTGAAAGTGGTCGCAGTGACCGATCCGACGACTGGAGAGCAAGAGACGGTGCTCCATCGTTTGGCCCGCACTCATAGTTGGCCGACTTTCTCGGTTCCGGATGGCGTGGGGGGCCGGTTCAGTATTTTTTCCGAAGTCGGCCTGGTGACCGCCGCCTGCATTGGTTTTGACATCGACGCTTTCTTAAACGGCGCCCGGACGATGGACGAAGCCTGCCGCACTGCGGATGTTTACCGGAACCCGGCCTTGCTCAACGCCAGCCTGAAATATCTGGCGGCGGCGAATCACGGCCGTCAGCTGGAAGTGTTCATGCCCTACGCCGATTATCTGAAATCCGTGGCGGAATGGTATATCCAGCTGCTCGCGGAATCACTCGGCAAGCGAACCGACCGCGAAGGCCGAACCGTGTATTATGGCCGGACGCCGATCGTGGCGGTGGGAACCACGGACATGCACGCCCAGACCCAGCAACATCAGGACGGCGCGAAGGACAAGGTGGTCCAGTTCCTGCGCGTGCAGAACTGGGAACGCGAAGTGACCGTGCCGAACGTGTTTGCCCAGGAGCCGGGCGTCGCCAAGTTCGCTGGCATTGCTCTTTCAGCGGCGCTGGAAGTGGCCCGCGAATCCAACGCCGAAGCCCTGGCGGCGGACGGACGGTTCAGTGCGGTGTTCACATTGCCGAAGCTAAACGCGTTCCATCTCGGGGAACTGCTCTATCTGCTGGCGCTGTCGGTGGCCTATGAAGGGGAGCTGGCCGATGTGGACGCTTTCGACCAGCCGGGCGTGGAAGCGTACAAAAAGATTATGGGTCCGAAGATCGCCCGCCTGAAAACCGCGGAAAAATAAACTTTCGGCGGCTGGCGGCTGGACTTTTGAGCGGGAAAACTATACCATGTATTAGAGTTCCGGCTGTTGATAAAGGCCCATCTGCTTCGTCACGACTCCGGTTGCTTGCTTGCGTACAGAAAGTACGCGCGCGGCGCAAGCCTCGTCGTTTCTTGCATCTGGACCTTTCTGAACAGCCTGCGACGAATAATAATGATACGGCAAAGCATAGGAACTTTGTCATCAATCTGGTATATTGATATTATTGATACAGGATTTTCTGGAACCGTTGTGGAATCAGTATTTGAATGATCGAGTCAGGAAGGAATTACGCCATAGGCATGGATGATAAACAGAAGCGGTGGTTGGTTATAGGTTTGCTAGGCGTGGCTGTGCTCCTCGCCACTTTGTTGTTGTCGGGGCCGAATGTTCCATTGCCTGGCGCGTTACCGTCGCCGCAACCGCCGGCTTCTCCGGCCGCGTCCGTTGCGACTGCGCCGGCCAAGCCTTCCGCTCCAGTTCTTCCCAATGGGGCAGCCAAAGCGGCGCTGCCGACACGCGACATTTTTTCGCCGCCGGCCGAAATTGCGGCCCTGTTGCCGCCAACCGGCAATGGCGCACCGCGAAACGGCGGAGCCGGACCGGTGACCGCCGCTGGACCCGCGCCCGTTTTGACCGGGGTGATCGAGGGATCCGCCGGCCGGCGGGTGGCCATCCTGCGCCAGGGGAACATCAGCCGTTCCTATCGGGTCGGCGAGTCGGCGGGCGCCTACCGGATCGCGGCGATCGGCGTCCGGTCCGTGACGTTGCAAGGTCCGGGCGGGACCAGAGTATTGACGATGGGACAGTGATGAGATGAAGTTGGGTTGCAAACAATGGAAAATTTGGCTGTGCCTGCTGTGTGCGGTCACGCTATTGTGTACCGGGACGCCGGTGTCGGCGTATGCCCCGGTGGTGACCATGTCCGTGACGGACGCTAACTTGGGCGTGGTATTGGCGGAAGTTGCGCGGATGGGCAACGCCAATATCGTCATCAACGTGAAGCCGGCGGATACGGTGACGGTCACGTTCGACCGGGTTCCATTCGAAACTGCGTTGTATTATATCGCCCGGACCAAGGGCCTGAGCATTGACAAGAAAAACGGCAACACCTATATTGTGACCTCGCCGGAAGAAATGGCCAAAGGCTTCCAGGAGGTCAAGGTGTTTCCGCTCAAATTCGCCCGGGCCGACCATATCAAGAACATCATCGTCGGCGGCGGCAAGAGCGACAGTGAATTTGCCGTGGAAAACCCGGGAGCGACGGGAAGCAGCGAAGCCGGGTCTTTGAAAGTGACTGCCGGCGGAGCCACGGCGTCTAGCGCCAATCAGGCGGGCCTGAAGAATCTGGTCATCAATACGGATGCCTCCACCAACGCAATCATCGCGTTTGGGACGCCGGAACAGATCCAAACAGTCACACATTTGCTGAAAGAACTGGATGTACCGTATCGGCAGGTGCTGCTGGAAGCCCAGATGGTGGCGCTGTCCAAGAGCGCATCAAAAGCGCTGGGCGTGGACTGGACATGGGGCACCTTGACCAACGCCTCGAAACAATCATCATCGGCTTCCTCGACTACTTCGACAACATCGGGTTCAACCACTTCCTCGTCAACCTCATCGACCGGCAACACGCCCGCCTATCTTCCCATATTTGTAGTAACAGGCGGCGATGGCAATAAATATTCCATGGGCTTTAATACAACGATCAATGCGTTGATTGCCAACGGGGACGGCAAACTGTTGGCGCGGCCGAATGTGCTGACATTCAACGGCAACAAGGCCACGATCTTTATCGGCGACCAGCTGCCGGTGGTGACTCCGAACTCTGCCACTACGGGCGGCCCGGTGACATATACCACTTCCTATAAGAATGCCGGGATCACATTGTCCTATGTGCCCCGTATCAATGAAGACGGCCAGATTTCCGCCAGCGTGTTTGTGGAAGTATCGACACCGGCGTCCGTCACGTTAAATGTCGGCGGCCAAAAAACCGACGCCTATCAGATCACGACCCGTTCGGCCCAGACCAATGTCCGCATGAAGGATGGCGATACCTTGGTCATCGGCGGCCTGATTTCCAGTATTGAGGCCAAAAGTCTGAGTAAAGTGCCGATATTGGGCGATCTGCCGATACTCGGCCAGTTTTTCCGAAACTTGTCAAAATCCAAAACCGAAAGCGAAGTCGTGATTTTTTTGAAGGCCAAAGTTGTCAAATAGACGGGTGAGAGGGGTGGGTCGCTTGCCAATTCGTATTCTCATCGCCGATGATCATCAGTTGTTGCGTGAGGGGATTCGGAACTTTTTGTCCCTGGAACCCGATTTTGAGATCGTCGGGGAAGCGACCAACGGGGAAGAGGCCGTCACACAGGCGATGGTGCTGCAGCCGGATGTGATGCTGCTGGACATCAACATGCCCAAGGCGAACGGCATCGAGGTGGCGGGCCGGCTGAAAGAGAGCTGCCCGGGAGTTCGGATCCTCGCTCTGACCATTCATGATGATCAAAACTACATGATGAATATGATCCAAAGCGGTGCGGCCGGCTATCTGCTGAAAGATGTGGAGCCATCGATGATGGTGCAGGCGATCCGCCGCGTGGCCGCCGGCGAGTCGTATGTCGAACCGTCGCTGACGAAAAAGCTGTTTCAGGGAATCACCAACAATGAAGAGAAAAAAAAGGCGCCGCCGACACCAGGCATGATGGAGGGTGACCGCTTGTCCGCCCGCGAGATCGAGGTTCTGCGGCTGATCGGCAAAGGCATGAGCAATGCCGAGATCGCCCGGGAATTGTATCTCAGTGAAAAAACCGTCAAGAACCATCTGACGAATATTTTCCGCAAGATCGATGTCACGGACCGGACGCAGGCGGTGCTGTTCGCCATCAAACACAAGATCGTGAATGTTGAATAGCAAAAAAAGACCGGAGGCGTGCAACCTCCGGTTTTGAGTGTATGGGGATCGTGTTCAGGCGCCGAGCAGGGTGCTCAGGCAGTAGGCTCCGTACAAGAGGGCGACGCCGATGATGCCGAAACAGAGCAGGCGGGAGCTTTGGTCCCGCTGGACGATGGCGCGTTTCCGGTGGTAGTGGTAGGAATACATGCACTCTTTCATTTTGGGTCAGCTGGCTCCTTGCTAAATGTAGTGTTTTCTTGCCAATAGTATACGATATGTTGTGCAAAATTCCTGCTGGTTTATAAAAATATTTTTGCAGGCTGTTTTCAGGCTGTTGATAAAGGGTGCGGGAGGCGGATTAAATTCCAGTTGCTGTAGATTTTCGCCGGAATTCGTAACGCCTTGCGATTGGCTTTTTCGGTCGCCCCAAATGCTCCATCCGGTCGCTTGGGGCTAAAATCAACATCCCTGTTGTTTTTACCGTAAAGCGGCATCGCTTCGGCGACGAATTGCACGGCGCAAACCTAATGCAACTTTCCTTTATTCAGCCTCCCGCTCACTCAGCCTCGCGAATTCCTTCGACAATCTACAGCAATCGAAATGAATCCGCAGCATTCCTCATTCCGGTTCCCAATCGTTCTTCCGTAATCTATTCTAAAACAGAAAGGACATAACGATGGACACGTTGACCGGTGTGGTCGAGAATATCACCTTCCAGGGCCAGAATGAATATGTCGTTTTTCGCCTGAAAACCGAACAGGGTTTTGTCGTGGTGGCCGGCAACGTCGGCGCGCCGCTGCCGGGCGAAGACGTGGAAGTGACCGGCGCCTGGACCGTTCATCCTCGCTACGGCCGCCAGTTTCGCGGCGAGGCGCTGCGGCGGGTGACGCCGGCTACCCTGCCGGCCATCGAACGTTTTCTCGGCTCCGGCGCCATCAAAGGAATCGGTCCGGCGATGGCCCAGCGGATGGTGGCGCGATTCGGCCTGAAGACGCTGGATATTCTGGAACGGGAGCCTCGGCATCTGTTGGAGGTCGAGGGAATCGGCCCGAAGAAACTGGCGATGATCGTCGAATCGTATTCGGCCAAGGCCGAACTGCGGGAACTGATGCTGTTTTTGGAATCGCACGGCATCCCCGGCGCTTACGCGCGCCGCATCCATGCCGTCTATGGCGATTCCTCCGTCCGGGTAGTCGAGGAAGACCCCTACCGGTTGGCGGAGGAAGTGGACGGCATCGGCTTCCGGATTGCCGACCGGATCGCCCTGGCCTGCGGCGCCGAAGCAGCCGGCTATGAACGGATCGCGGCGGGAATCCGCTATGCCTTGCTCGGCACGGCGGACGCCGGACACACCTGCGTGCCGGAAGATATTTTGGTGCAGGCGGCGGCCAAAGAGCTAGGCTGCGACAGCTATGCGGTGGCGGAGGTGCTTTCTCAGCTGCTGCGGCAGGGTTCCCTGGCGATGGAGGACGCGCCGGCCGGAGCGCTGATTTATCCCGATCACTTATACCATGCCGAACGGCTGGTGGCCGAGCGCCTGCTCGAGCTGCGCGACACGGCGAAGCGGCTGCGGGAGGCGGACGTGGCGGCGCTGACCGAAAAATTCGAGCGGGAAAAAGGAATCCAGCTGGCGCAGGCGCAGCGGGAAGCAGTGCAGGCGGCGAGCAGCCATGGAGTGCTGGTGATGACCGGGGGCCCGGGCACCGGCAAAACGACCACGGTCCAGGCGGTGCTGAACGTGTTGTCAATGCAGGGCTGCAAGATCGTGTTGGCGGCGCCGACCGGACGGGCGGCGAAACGGCTGTCGGAAGCGACGGGGCGGGAGGCCCTGACCGTGCACCGGCTGCTCGAAGCCACCGGTTCGCGGGGCGGTGGCCGGGCGATGTTCGGCCGCAACGAGGAAAACCCGATCGACGCCGATGTGATCATCGTCGATGAAGTGTCGATGATGGACATTCTGCTGATGTATTACCTGCTGCGGGCGACGCCGGACGGTTGCCGGGTGGTCCTGGTCGGCGACGTCGACCAGTTGCCGGCGGTGGGGCCGGGCTCGGTGCTGAAAGATATCATCCGTTCGGAAACGACGCCGGTGGTGCGCCTGACCGAGATCTTCCGTCAGGCCGGGCAGAGCCCGATCGTCGTGAACGCCCACCGCATCAATCGCGGCCGATTTCCGGATGTTCGCAGCTCCCGGGATTTTCAGCTGCGGGAAGTCGTCGACGACGAAGCGGCGGCCGCCCTGGTGGTCCAGTTGTGCCGGGAGGAATTGCCCGGCGAGGGTGTGGACGTGGGCCGCGACGTACAGGTATTGTCGCCGATGCACCGGCTGGCCTGCGGCGTCGAAAACTTGAACAAGGTGTTGCAGGCGGCCTTGAATCCGCCGGTTCGCGGCAAGAAGGAAATCACGGCGTCCGGCAAGATTTTCCGTGTGGGCGACAAGGTGATGCAGACGCGCAACGATTACGACAAGGGTGTGTTCAACGGCGATATCGGCCGGATCGCCGATATGGACGACGAGATGGTGCTGGTCCGGTATCCGGAGGGCGATGTCCCCTATGACCGCACTGAGCTGGATGCGCTGGCCCCGGCGTATGCGATGAGCGTGCACAAAAGCCAGGGCAGCGAGTATCCGGTGGTCATCCTGACGCTGGTGAACGGCCATTACATCATGCTGCAGCGCAATCTGCTGTATACCGCGATCACGCGGGCGAAGCAGCGGGTCATTCTGGTGGGGACGAGCGAAGCGCTGGGGACGGCGGTGGCCAATGACCGGACGCGCCGGCGGCATTCCCTACTGGCGGAACGGCTGCGGCGCGAGACCTTCCTGTGACGACCTGGCGAAACCAGGCGGACGAATGGTTGCAGGCGGCGTTGCAACTGCTGTTTCCATCCCATTGTCCGGCCTGCGGCGCGCCGGTGGATCTGGCGGACGCCTGGTGCGCGAGCTGCCTGCGCGAATTGTGGCGACCGCGGCGGCTGAACGTGGCGGAACGAAACATGAAACACATCGAGCGGTGCCAGGTGCTGACGGAGTATAGCGGGGCGGTCCGGACGCTGCTGCATGGGCTGAAATTCCAAAGGCGCCGCGGGAATGCGGCGCCTTTGACTTGGCTGCTGTCTTTGGCGGATGAGGCGGAACTGGCGGGCTTGTGGGACAACGACACGCTGGTGATCCCTGTGCCGCTCTCCGCCAGCCGCCTCGCCGAACGCGGCTATAACCAGGTGGCGCTGATTTTTGCTTCCTGGTGTCGGCGGCAG
>CAZRLN010000007.1:0-46611 GCA_964601085.1 uncultured Veillonellaceae bacterium
GTTGGCGTGGGAATCGGCGGGACCATGGAAATGGCCGCGATCTGCTCCAAACGAGCTGCGGCCAGGGATGTCGTATCCCGCAGCAGCGACGAACGGTATGCGGCGCTGGAAGAAGAGTTGCTGACTCTGATCAATAAGACCGGCATCGGACCGCAAGGTCTCGGCGGCCTGACCACCGCTATCAAAGTCAACATCGAGTGGTATCCCACCCATATCGCCAGCCTGCCGGTAGCTGTCACCATCAACTGTCACGCGGCCCGGCATGCTGAAGTTGAGTTGTAGGAGGGACAATAAACATGGCTAAAGAACCAATTCGCATTACAGCTCCATTTGACGAATCCGTCGCCCGTTCCCTGAAGGCCGGCGACAGCGTGCTGATTTCCGGGACCATTATTGCCGCGCGCGACGCGGCGCACAAATTAATGGTGGAAGCTTTGGATCGTGGGGAAGCCCTGCCAGTCGACATGAAGAACCAAGTCGTTTATTATGTCGGCCCCTCGCCAGCCAAACCCGGCGAGCCGATTGGGGCCGCCGGACCGACCACCTCCGGGCGGATGGATAGTTATACCCCCCGGCTGATCGAAGAGGGCCTTCGGGGCATGATCGGCAAAGGGAACCGAAGCCAGGCCGTCATCGATGCCATGAAAAAACATGGTGTGGTTTACTTCGCTGCCGTGGGCGGCGCCGGCGCATTGATCGCCAAACGGATCAAGGAGTACAAGGTGCTGGCCTTTGAAGAACTGGGGCCGGAAGCGATCGCCAAAATGACGGTGGAAGATTTCCCGGCGATCGTGGTCATGGATTCGGACGGCAATGATTTCTACAAGGTCGGGCAGGCTCCTTATGTTCAGGAGTAAGCGAACGGAAAGCAAGGAGGGAATGCAGGCTTGAACAGTAACGAATTCTATCTGAAACGGCTTCACTCCCTGATGGGAGTCGTACCACTGACCTTTTTCCTGTGTGAACACATATTTACCATTACCCGGGCGATTGCGGGGCCCAAGGCGTTCGATGCGGCTACAGCCTTTTTGCAGAGTCTGCCGATGCTGCACGTACTGGAAGTGCTTTTTATTGCGGCGCCGCTATTGTTTCATGGCGTTTACGGGTTGTTCATCACGTTTGAATCCAAGAACAATGCTTTTTCCTACACATATGCCCGTAACTGGAACTTCTACCTGCAGCGTATTACGGCGATCATTACGCTGGTGTTCGTTGCCTGGCACGTGTATTTATTCCGCTTCGGCGGCGCCGGGATGGGGCAGGTGACGACCTTCGCCATGGTGGCAAAGATTTTTGCCGATCCCCTGATGCTGGCGTTGCATGCTATCGGCTTTGTCTGCGCCGTGTTCCACCTAACCAACGGACTGTGGACTTTCCTGATTACCTGGGGCGTCACCGTGGGACCGCGGGCGCAACAGGTCAGCCAATATTTGATGTGGGCGTTGTTTGCCGTGATGAATGCCGGCGGGCTCTTTGCGCTCACGTACTTCCGGGGATAGGGGGCGGCAGAAGATGAAATTTATCGTAATTGGTGGCGGCGCAGCCGGTTTGATGGCCACTCTGCGCATTGCTGAACTGAAACAGAATGTGGAACTGTTCTCCCTGGTGCCGGTCAAGCGTTCGCATACGGCCTGCGCTCAGGGCGGCATCAACGGAGCAATCAATACCAAAGGACAAAACGACTCGACGCAGCAGCACTTTGAAGACACGATTCTTGGCGGTGACTTCCTCGCCAATCAACCGCCGGTCAAAGCCATGTGCGATGCCGCGCCTGGTCTGATTCACCTGCTGGACCGCATGGGAATGATGTTTACCCGCACTCCGGAGGGGTTGCTTGATTTGCGTCCGTTTGGCGGAACCAAGCACATTCGCACCGCGTTTTCCGGCGCAAGCACCGGGCAACAGCTCCTATATGTTTTAGATGAACAGGTACGCCGGTATGAGGAACAAAAACTAGTCACGAAGCATGAACATCACGAGTTTATCCGCCTGATCCTCGATGACAACGGCGAATGTCGCGGCATCGTGGCGCAGGATCTTTACACCATGAAAATGGAAGCGCATGCAGCGGACGCCGTAATTCTCGCCACCGGCGGGATTGGGATGGTGTTCGGTCGCAGTACCAACGGTACGATTTCAACGGGAGCGGCGGCATCCATTGCCTACCAACAGGGCGCCATTTACGGTAACGGCGAATTCATCCAGATTCACCCGACCGCCCTGCCAGGCGAGGACAAGCGACGTCTGATGTCGGAATCGGCTCGCGGCGAAGGCGGGCGCATCTGGACGATGAAGGACGGCAAGCCTTGGTACTTCCTCGAAGAGTGGTATCCGGCTTATGGAAACCTGGTTCCGCGCGATATCGCAGCCCGGGCGATCTTCAAAGTCTGTACGGAAATGGGACTGGGCGTCAACGGGCAAAATCTCGTCAACCTTGACCTGACCCACCTTGATCCCAAAGAAATCGACCGGAAGCTTGGCGCCATCGTGGAAATTTACGAGAAATTTGTCGGCGAAAATCCGCGCACCGTACCGATGAAAATCTTCCCGTCGATGCACTATTCCATGGGCGGACTCTGGACGGATTATGGCCATCATACCAACATTCCAGGCCTGTTTGCGGCCGGTGAGTGCGACTATATGTATCATGGCGCCAACCGCCTCGGCGGCAACTCGTTGTTGTCGGCAACTTACAGCGGCATGGTGGTGGGTCCTTCCGCCGTCAATTACGTCAAGGAGCGGGGCGCACGCAAGCCCCTCGATTCCAGCGCACTGCAAGCGGCCAAGGAACGTGAGGAAGTCGTGTTCGAAAACTTGTTGCGCATGGACGGCAAGGAAAATCCCTTCCAGATTCATCGGGAGATGGGCGACTGGATGACGGAAAACGTTACCATTCAACGGTTTAACAAAAAGCTGCAGGAAACCGACGACAAGCTGGCGGAGCTGCAGGAACGCTGGAAGCGGGTTGGGGTCAGCGACTCGTCGAAACATGCCAATCAAGTGGTCATGTTTACACGACAGCTTTGGAACATGCTGGAGATGTCCCGCGTGATTACGCAGGGCGCTTTGCGGCGGAATGAAAGCCGCGGCGGCCATTTCAAACCGGAATTCCCGGAACGGGATGATGAGAACTGGCTGAAAACCACCAAAACTACTTGGTCCCCGGACGGACCGCAATTCAGCTATGAAGAAGTCGATACTTCCTTGATCAAGCCGCGGGCAAGGCGTTACGACGTGGACAACACCAAAAAATCCGATGCTGGTCAGGCCGCAAAGGGGGCGAAATAAGATGGGCGAACCGCAAAAAACCGTTCATCTGATTGTGCAACGGCAGGATTTGCCGGATTCGAAACCGTATACCGAAGAATTTGTAGTACCCTGGTCCTTGGGCATGAACGTGGTCTCCGCTCTGATGGCGGTGCAAAAAAATCCGGTTACGAAAGACGGCAAAGTGACAAAACCGGTGGTGTGGGAGTGCAACTGCCTGGAGGAAGTCTGCGGCGCTTGCGCCATGATGATCAACGGTAAACCGCGTCAAGCTTGTTCCTGCCTGGTGGACAGCATCTCCCAGCCGATTCGGCTGGCGCCGCTGAGCAAGTTCCCGGTAGTGCGTGACTTGATGGTTGACCGGCAGAAAATGTTCGACAACCTGAAAAAAGTGCAGGCCTGGGTGGCCATTGACACGACGGCCAACCTCGGACCAGGGCCGCGTATGTCAAGGGTTGAACAGGAAGAAGTCTACCCTCTGTCGCGCTGCATGACTTGCGGCTGCTGCATGGAGGCTTGTCCCAACTTCAATGAAAGTTCAGCTTTCCTGGGGCCGGCTCCGGTGGCGCAGGTTCACCTGATGAACCAGCACCCAACCGGCGCCATGCAAAAGGCCGGACGATTGGAAGCCCTGATGGGTCCGGGCGGAATCGCCGGCTGCGGCAACGCTCAAAACTGCGTGGAAGTCTGCCCAAAGAGCATCCCGCTGACAACCTCGCTGGCCAAGTTAAATCGTCAAGTCAACAAGTTTGCCTTAAGCAAGCTGTTTGACAACTAATAGATCCTCGAAACATGAGAATGAGCCGTCTCACATAGGCGTAAAGCCTGAGCGAGACGGCTCATTTTTCTTCTGACGCCTGTCCTCATTTGGAGATTTCGCCGGCCGATCCTTTTCGGATTCGTTTCGGTTGCATTAAATTGTCCCGTGGATTGATCCGGCGCATTTCGGATTCCACGCGATGCAGTGCCTCGGTAGACATCTGCAAGCCAAACTCGGTGTTGCGATCCCGCCACCAGTAATAGGCGGCGCATTGATCCATGAGATACCGGGAGGTTTGAGCGACTTCGCCAGCGCGAAATTTCCAGTCGGCGATAAACGGGCCGCTGGCTAAAGTTTTTCGGTATTCATGCATGGAAGGCAAATCAGTGAGAACGGATAAGACTTTACCGGCACTCGGCCGAAACCGCCGAATCAATCGTTTCATCCGGGCGATTTCCGCTTCGGAGTGCTCGGATTGGTAGCCGTACCAGCGGGTGGAATCGATCATCAGGCTGGACGCAAGGGTAAATGTCCGCAGGAAATACTCCGGATGCCGTCCGTAGAAAGTATTTTGCGGATATGCTTTTTCAAGCGCCATGCGCAGAAAAGCCCCCGGCGGCTGCGCACCGCGTGTCTGGAAAGCTATGTCGCGTAGCCGGGCTCCTTGCAATTCCAGAACGTGCCGCATTTCCAGCGCTTCCAGACGGTCGTGGAGCTTCATCGCCGGATCGTCAAAATGAGTGGGATCAACGACAAAACCGCCATACTGATTGATCAGGTCGTGGATATAGGAGTCAACGATATAATGGGAAAGCCAGCCCAAAGCAAAAGCCCGGTCTTCCATTTTTTCGGCGGCGACGAGCAGCTGCAGGGAAACCTCTGTTGGCAGAACCTGATGAACATCGTCCAATTGGGAGGAAACAGGACGAAGATTTTTTGGCAGGGCAATTCCATATTGCGTTTGCAGACGGCCATTGACCTGTGGATTTGAAATCATGTGGGCTATCCAGGCGGAATCGGGCGCAAGCGAACCGAGAAAAAACGCGGTCCGGGTTTGATCCTGATGATCGAGAAACCGTCCGGAAGACGAATCCAACATGATGCCGGCGAAATATAGATGTCCGTAGACCTGACTGGCGCAGACCAATTGCGGTGTGTTCGCAACTAGAAGGAAAAAGACGAGAAGCAATCCGCTCCAAAAGCGTTTCATGGCTTACGCCTCCTAAAGGACAAATCATGGAATTATCATTGAAATAATACGGCGAGCATAAACAAAAGTCCTCCCGGAGCAATCGGGTTTTCACTGATAGCAGGAAATAAACGCCAGTCAGCGAAAATACATATGTAGCAAAATTGCGGAAAGGAAAGTTGCGATGCAGGAGTGGCGAATCAATTTATTTCGTCCGGAGGATGCGGCGGGGGTCGTTGCCCTGTATCGGGCCGTCTATGGGGAGGATTACCCTGTAAAAAATGTCTATGACCCGGTCCAACTGACCCGGGAACAGGCGAAGGGAGATGTGGTTCGTATCATCGCTCATTCCCTGGCGGATGAAGTCATCGGCCACATTGCCTTCTATCGTTCATCGCCGCCGAATCGCCGGCTGTATGAATATGGGCAGATGATGATCCAGTTTGACTGGCGAAACACAGCTCTGGCGTTCGAACTGGGCGAGTTCGCCGTCGATGTTGTCGCCAGGGAACAGGAAATCGACGATTTGTGGGGCGAAGCGGTCTGCCATCATCCGGTGACGCAACGGATGTGCGCCGGACAGGGTTTTTTAACAATGGGAATCGAACTTGGCTTGATGCCGGGGGAAGCCTGTTCGCGCGCCATGCAGAACCGCACTGATCCCAAAGAGCGGGTGTCGGCAGTCTTGGTGTTTCGCAGCGCGGCGATCCGCAAGCAGAACCTGTTTGTTCCGGCGGAATACGAAGCGGTATTGCGGGAACTCTACGGACAGTGGCGCGATGAATCCATTCTGACACTGTCAACGGAAACAATTTTTCCAGGAATCCCGGGTTGTTACGAAATGCAGGTCTTTGGCGAGGCGGGCGTGGCTCGCCTCACAATTGCAGAAGTCGGCGAAGAGTTTCTAAGCCGGTTGACTCAATACGAGACAGCCGCTTCCATGAATGGCTGCGTCGTGACGCAGGTGATTCTTTCCCTGGCGGATCCGGCAATCGGCGCCGCCGTATCCGTTCTTCGACAGAAGGGATTTTTCTTTGGCGGGGCCTTGCCGCGATGGTTCGGCGAAGATGGGTTGCTGATGCAGAAGGTGATCGAAGCGCCGGACTTTTCGAAGATTGTGCTGGCGACGAAACAGGCACGGCGTCTGGGAGACTATATCCGGGACGATTATGAGCAGGTCCGAATCAATACCGTTGGCGGCATGTTGGCACGGCGGGTTGCTGAGTGCGGCGACCGCACGGCAGTGATCTGGCCGGCGCGCAACCTGCGGCAGACATACGCGGAACTGTACGAGTCCGTGTTAAGAGTGGCAAGAGGCCTTATCGCCTACGGGATCGCTCCGGGCGAACATGCCGCCATCTGGGCGCCGAATGCGCCGGAATATCTGGCTGTCGAGTTTGGTTGCGCCCTGGCCGGCGTGCCGGTTCTTTTCGTCAACTCGGGGTACCGGGCCTATGAACTGGAGTATGCCTTGCGCCAGTCGGATACCCGGATTTTGTTTCTGGCGGAAGGCAATCTGCAGGCGGGAGAGTATGTCGACATTGTGCGAGAGGTAAGGGCGCATTTGCCGCAATTGCGACACGCCGTAGTCTTCGCGGAAAAAACCGACGATGATTTCACGGCATGGCCGACATTTCTCGTCCGGGGCTGCGGTTGCGGCAATGCGCCGGTGGTCCATGGCGGCGACATTTTCAGCATTCAATATACTTCCGGCACGACCGGTCAGCCCAAAGCCGCGCTGCTCAGCCATCAGGCCTATGTTTCCAACAGTATCGCCATAGCGGAGCGGCAGGGCCTGACAGGCAACGATGTGGTCTGCGTGCCGTTGCCCCTGTTTCACGCCTACGGCTGCCTGACCCTGTTCTCGGCCTTTGCGGCTGGTGCGACCGCCATGGTCATCGAGCGTTTCCGGGCGGCCGATCTCCTGGCTGCTGTTGAACGGTATGGCGGGACGACGATATCCGGCACGCCTACGATGTTCGTCGCGGCATTGACGGAACTTGACGAACGGGTCTATGACTTGTCCTCGATGCGGGGTGGAAATGTGGCCGGAGCTTTTTGTCCGCCGGAGCTGGCGCGACAGGTGATTGAACGGATGCACGCGCCGGAATTCGGCATCCTGTATGGATCGACGGAAGCCCTGGTAAGCTTGATGAATTCGCCAGACGGGACATTGGCGGATCGGACTGGGACTGTCGGTGCGACGATGCCCGGTTTTGACGTTCAAATCATTGATCCCCATACCGGTGAACCCTTGCCGCCTGGACAGCAGGGCGAACTGCTGCTGCGCGGGCCTGGACTCATGCAAGGTTATTACCGCATGCCGGAAGCCACGGCCAAAACCATTGATGAACAGGGCTGGCTGCATTCCGGCGACCTGGCCGTGGCCGACGCCGCTGGTCGGGTTCGCATCACGGGCCGTATCAAGGAACTGATCATCCGGGGCGGCGAAAATGTGTTTCCAGCGGAGATTGAACAGTTTCTGCTGACGCATCCGAAAGTGCGGGACGCCCAAGTGGTAGGAATTCCCTGTGACTACTACGGAGAAGACATCGTGGCCTTCATCCGTCTGAAGGCTGGAGAAACCGCATCGGCTCTGGAATTGAAAAAATATTGCCGTTCCCGGATTGCCATCGACCGGGTTCCGGCTCTGTTTTTTTTCGTGGATGAATATCCGCTGACCGCCAGCGGGAAAGTGCAGAAATTTAAACTTCAGGAGATCGCAAAGCAAAAGATGTCGGAGTTATAACTGGAAAAAAGGGGAGGAGTTTCTTTTGGATAAAATGCTCTTGGCAGCGCAGCTGCGTGAAATTATCGCCCGGAGGATTGACGGCGCCGATCCGTCCCGAATCAGTGATGACACCGAATTGGCAGCTCTGGGCGCCGATTCTTTGGCGTTCAGTTGGATCCTGGCCGATGTGGAAGATGCCTTTGATTTTGTCATGCGGGGCGGTGACTTAATGAAATTGAAAACTTTTGCCGCATTTGTCGACTATGTTGCGCAACGAATCGGCAAGTAGGGCGGTCGTTGCCGCCGGGGTGCAGGAAATCGGCCGGAGTGCACCGCGGGTTGATGCCTATGCCAAAGTGACCGGCAAGGAGAAGTTTGCCGCCGACCTATATCCAACAGGATTCGTGTGGGCGGGAATAAAACGTCCGGAACATGCCCATGCCCGCATCCTGAGCATCGATACGTCGCAGGCGTCGGCAATTTCCGGGATATTGGCCATTCTCACGCATCGGGATATTGCAGGGAAAAACAGACTGGGGATTTTTGAAAAAGATCAGCCGATTTTAGCCGATGATCGGGTACGACACTATGGCGATGCCGTGGCGCTTGTGGTGGCGGAAACCAAAGCTGCGCTGGCGAACGCGCTGGCGGCCATAGAGGTTCAGTATGAGCCGTTGCCGGCAGTCTTCGATCCGGCGATGGCCCTGGCGGTTTCCGCCCCGGTTTTGCATCCGGAACGTCCAGCGGGAAATCTCCTGCTTGCGGCGGAAATCATTCAGGGAAAGGGCGTCGATGGACTGGCGGATTGCGAGGTTAAGGCCAGCTTAACAATGGCGCTTGGCTGGCAGGAACATGCTTTTCTGGAGACGCAAAACGGGGTGGCCTTTATTGATGAGGCTGGCGAATTGCAGATGACAGTTTCGACACAGACGCCGTTTCGTGACCGGTTGGAGCTGGCGGAAGCCCTGGGAATTCCGCCGCAGCGGATCCATATATCCGCTCCCTGTCTTGGCGGTGGTTTTGGCGGCAAAGACGGCGTCACCGTCCAGGGCTTTTTGGCGTTGGCCGCCCTGCATGCCAATGGGCGTCCCGTTAAGTTGTGGTATTCCCGGGAAGAGAGCATTCTGGCCGGAACAAAGCGTCATCCCCTGCAAGCCGAGTACCGCATCGGCTGCAACCGGCAGGGCGTACTGGAAGCGCTGGACTGTCAGCTGTTGTTTGACACGGGCGCGTATGCGGGGATGGGCGATGTGGTGCTGGCCCTGGCGATGGAACATGCGGGTGGGCCGTATCGGATACCGAACGTACGGATCAATGGCAAGACCGTCTATACGAACAATCCGGTGTCGAGCGCTTTTCGAGGCTTCGGCGTGCCCCAGGTCGCCGCCGGCATTGAGCAGGCGCTGGATGAGCTGGCCAAGGCAGGCGGGTTCGACCCGTTGGAGTTGCGGCGTAAAAATGCGGTCGGCCGGGGGGATTGCACACCCAGTGGTGTCATCTTGTCGGGCACTGCGGGATTAGGCGAGTGTCTGGAGCGGATGGCGAACCATCCCCTGTGGACAGGTCGAGCCGAATGGATTGCCGCCGCGCCGCCGTTGAAGCGACGTGGCGTCGGCATCGCCGCCGCCGGTCATGGAGTCGGCTTCGGACCGGTTGTCGCCGATTATGCGAATGCCAAACTGGAGATTTTGGCCGACGGCCGCATCCGGGTCTACGCGGGAGTGAGCGACATGGGTCAGGGCAATGCCAGTACCTATGCGCAGATTGTCAGCCATATTCTGAGCCAGCCCTATGAGGCGATGGAATTGGTTCTGCCGGATTCGGACAAAACGTTGCCGTCGGCGTCTTCATCCGCCAGCCGCACGACTTTCACCTACGGCAAAGCGATGAATGAAGCGGCGCTCGCGCTGAAAGAACGATTGTTGGCCCGGGCCGGGTTGTTGTTGTCATTCCAGTTATTGCAAAGCGTCAGAAATGATGATTTGCTGTTGCTGCCCGGCAAGATATTGCATCCAGTTTCCGGCAGGAATCTACCCCTGGCGATGGTGGCGGGATTCATGGATTCCGCGGAGCGAATTGTCACCGCCAGTCATACCAGCCCTGTCAATTCCCAAGCGTTATCAAGCGGCCGGGAACTGCGGATGTACGGATTCCCGCATCAGGTCTTTTCTTACGGTGCTCACCTCGTTCAAGTGGAAGTCGACGCCTGTAGCGGTGAAGTGATGGTTTGCGGCGGCATGGCCTGTATTGACGCCGGAACCGTTCTCAACCCCCAGGTTTACGAACAGCAGGTCCAGGGGGGGATGGCGCAGGGACTGGGTTATGCGCTGTTCGAAGAATTCGGGGTGGCGTCAGGCAGAATCACAACCAGCGATTTTAGCACCTACATTCTGCCGACGGCCGCTGACTTGCCGGATATGACAGTGTTGGCTGTTACTCCGCATGAAGCAGCGGGCCCGTTTGGCATGAAAGGAATTGGTGAAATCACTATTGACGCGGTGCTGCCGGCGACTGCAAACGCCTTGGCCGTGGCTGTGGGATCACGTATCGCCACGAGCCCGTTCACGGCGGAGAAAGTGCTGGCGGCGTTGCAGCGCAGCGGGAAGGAGGGACGGCGATGATTGTGGAGTTTTGTCTAAATGGAAAATCAGTTAGTCTGGAAACGGCGCCGGACCGCCGGGTCGTTGATGTGCTGCGGGAAGAGCTGGGTCTGACCGGAACCAAGGAGTGCTGCGGTTCGGGGGAATGCGGCGCCTGCACGATCTTGGTGGATGGCGAAAGTCGCTTGTCTTGCCTGATGCTGGCGGCGCAATTGACGGGACGGTCGGTTACGACGATCGAAGGAGTGGCCGACGAGGAAGGAATGGATATTGTGCAACGGGCCTTTGTGGAACAGGGCGCGGTACAGTGTGGCTTTTGTACGCCGGGAATGATTTTGGCGACATTGGATCTGTTGCGGCGCATCCCCGATCCGACGCGCGAAGAAGTTCGCCGGGAACTGAGCGGAAATCTGTGTCGCTGCACGGGTTATCAAAAAATCGTGGATGCCGTGATGGTTGCGGCCAACGCGATCAACAGGGGGAAATAATGATGCAGGTGCTGTTTCCCCATACATTGGCCGAGCTCCACGGTTTGCGGCAAGAATATCCGGATGGCCGGATACTGGCCGGAGGCACCGATTTGTTGGTGAAACTGCGCCATACCGCGAAAACCCCTCCCGCATTGTTTGCCCTTGAGCGAATTGACGAATTGGGCGAAGTGACGATTTCGGATACGGAAATTACGATCGGTGCTGCCGTTACGTTGCAACGTTTACTGGAATGTGATACGGTAAAAACAGAATTTTCGGCACTGTTTCGGGCTATGGAAACGTTGGCGTCACCACCGGTCCGCCACGGCGCGACCTTGGCGGGAAATATCTGTACGGCTTCGCCGGCGGGGGATAGTGTGCCGCCATTGGTTGTATTTGGAGCAACCATCGAAATTTCCAGCCCGTCCGGTTGCCGCAGCATTCCTCTGGCGGATTTTATCCGCGGTCCGGGAATGACGGTACTGCAGCCATCGGAGGTTGTAACGGCGGTCCGAATCCGGCGCCCCATTTCGCCAAGACAGTCTGTTTATCACAAAGTGGGAAAGCGTCGGGCTATGGCCATCGCCGTGGCCAGCATGGCGGCTTTGCTGGAAGAGGATGAACCCGGCGGGCGAAGAATCCGGTTGGCTTGGGGCAGCGTTGGGCCAACGGTGATCACGTCCCCGGCCATTGAGCGATTGCTTGAGGAGCGCGGCTTCGACACCCCCGTTCTTTGCGAGGCCGGACAGCTGCTTGCCGATATTGTGCGACCGATTGACGATGTGCGGGCCAGTGCGGAATATCGCCGTCGGCTGGCGGCCAATTTGCTGCTGCGGTTGGCGGACGACTTCGGCGCAGCTCAACAGGAGGGATAAAAATGCCGCATCGACAAAATGTTGAGTTAAATCTTCCCCTCGCAGCGGATTTTTTGCCGATCGCGACTTCCTGCGCGGAAAAAACCGCACAGGCGTATGGGATGGGGCGAACAGAGGCCATGCACCTGATGCTGGCGGTCGAAGAGGTGTATTCGTTTTTGTCGGCCCGTCTGACTATCAGTCAGCAATTAAAGCTGCGTTGCCGCAACGGCCGTTATTACACGGAAATCGCCTGCCGCTTTCCTCGCCATGCTTTGCCTGTCGGCGCTTTTAACATTACTTCAACGGTATCGGCCGACGATGAGCAGTCGCTGGCGGAAATGGGACTGTTGTTGGCCGCGCGGACCGTGGACCATCTGGCGGTGTTGGCGAAAAATGATGAAATGGAAATCCGGTTTGTAAAAAACCGTCAATATCCAGAATTTCAGGGCAGCGTAGACGATTTTGAACCCCAAGGGGATTTTTCAGCGGTTGAATCCACTACGGAACTGTTAAAGCAATTTGCGATCCGGGTTGCGACGAAATATGGTCCGCAGGCGCCGGCGTTTTTCCGCTTTCCGGGAAAAGTCGCCGATATGGTTGTCAGCGGCGAATATAGCGCGGTCCTACTTGCCGATGGCAGGGGAAACCTGGGCGCCGGAATGTTTTGGCGCAACGGACGGCAAATGGCGGAAGCAATGGGACCGTATGTATTCTGCAATAAACCGCAGTTGGCCGTGCAGATCGTGGAAGAGTGCCTGCGCAAACTGGCCCGAACATCGGCGCTTTGCATCGTGGTGCAACAACCGACCGCCGACATGCCGCCGGGATATTTCGAACCATTGGCGCCAGAGGAAAAAGTTTTGTATCGGCAACTGGAGGAAGACAATGGGACCCAGGCCTATGTCCATCCGGATTTTGCCGATTATCTGAAAGAGTCTTACCAGAGGCTGTTTTTACCGCGCAACATTCATCGGGTCGAAAGTCAGGGAGAACTCCAATCGCCTCATTCGGCCTTTGCGGTTCGGATGGATCGGCCGGCCGGGCGGGTTGTCATGGAATCCCTTTGGGTAGGTGAAGACGCACCGGCAATCATTCATCAACATATCCAGGCCCTGCGGCGGGAAGGATTCCGGGAATTGCTTTTTCATCTGGATACGGGCGTGCCGGAACAAGCGATGCTTAGCCCGGCGCTTTCCCTGAATGGCTTTAGGCCATGCTGGATTGTTCCCTGGGGTGGACGGGGCGATATTCTGGTGTTGGCGCATCGGCAGGAGGAATCCCCGTGATGCATCCATTTCCGCCGCTGGATATTCTGGTTCCCCGGCATATCCAGAAAATTGAACCCTATATTCCCAGCAAGCCGGACGATATTTTGCGCCAGATGTTCGGTTGTCCGAAAATTTATCGTCTTAACAACAATGAAAATGCCCTGGGTCCATCACCGGAAGCCATCAAGGCCATTCAGTCGCTGGAACCGAAACAAGCCGCCATTTACCCAAGCGGCGATGCCTGGCATCTGCGTCAGAAGTTGTCGGAACGGTTCGGTCATACACCGGATTCCTTCCTTGTCGGCAATGGCGCGAACGAAGTGATTGCCTTCGTGATCAAGGCGTTTTGCCAGGAAGGGGACAATATCATCACGACGGACAAGACCTTCGCCGTGTATGAGTGGGTGGCGGAGTTTTCCGGCTATGAAGCCCGCCTGATCCCGCTGACGGCGGATTACTGTTTTGATGATGAGGCCATGCTGGCGGCGGTGGATGCGCGGACAAAAATTATCTTCCTCTGCAATCCCAATAATCCGACAGGGACGTATTGGAACGAGGAGCGGTTGCGGCGTTTTCTGGACCGGGTGGATGGCCGGCAAATCGTTGTGGTTGATGAAGCGTACAGTGAATTTGTGGCAAAGCCGGACTTCCCCAACGGGATGGAACTGTTGCGGGAATATCCGAATTTGTTGGTGTTTCGGACTTTTTCTAAGATGTTTGCCTTGGCTGCCCTGCGGATTGGTTTTTTGGCCGGACAGGAAAAAATTGTGGATGTTGTCCGGCGAACCTGCGTGGTCTATTCGGTAAATTCTTTTGCCCAACAGGCGGCGATCGGCGCATTAAAAGATGCGGATCTGCAAATTGACCGAACCCGCCGAATGACCCAAGAAGCCAGGCATTTTCTTTGTGAAGAACTACGGCGCCTAAAATTGCCCTATATTTCGGGCGAAGGAAACTATCTCGTGATTCACCTGCCGATGAGTGATACCTTGGCGTACCGGAAACTGATGACGCAGGGCCTGATGGTCCGTTCCATGACCGGGTTCCGTTTTCCCAACCATATCCGGGTGACGCTGGGGACTTTGCCCGTCATGGAAAAACTGGCGGCCGGTCTGACCCGGATCATTGCCTGAACACAGTTGCGAATTTGCATATATGCAAAAAACATAAATGGAGAGTGAAAACATGAATATTAGCACACGGGACGAGAACGGATTTTGGATCATACGACTGGAGGGACGGCTGGACATCGGCAACGCCGCCGAATTTGAAAAGGTTTGCCTGGCTTGGGTCGACGAGGGGAAAAACAAGTTGGTGCTTGATTTTGGCGCGCTTGAATATATCAGCAGTGCAGGGTTGCGCAGTATTTTGTCCGCGACCAAAAAAGCCAAAGCCGCGAACGGTGGTCTGTCTCTTTGCGGCTTATCCGGACTGGTGGCGGAAGTGATTACGATCTCCGGTTTCGATAGCATTTTGACAGTTTTTGCCGATGTTGCGCAGGCGACAACGGGGGGACAAGGCTGATGGAAGCGGTGGAGAAGACTTTCGTGGCCAATTTGGATACGTTGCCGGGGATTGTCGGCTTTGTTTCCGAACATGCAGCAGCGATGGGAGTACATCCCAAACGGGTGATGCATCTGGAACTGGCGGTCGAAGAAGCCGCCGTGAACATTTGCAGTTATGCCTACGAGATCCCGCCGGGCGAGATTACCGTCCGGATCCGTCCGGATGCCGAGGTGGTCCGCATTGAATTGAGCGACACGGGGGTGCCGTTTGATCCGTTGGCGATGGATGCACCCGATATCAAAACGGAGCTGGAAAAACGGGATGTGGGCGGACTGGGGATTTTTTTGATCCGGCGGATGCTGGATGAAGTCCACTACAGCCGGAGTGGCGATCGAAATATTTTGTCGCTGGCTGTCCGGCATGATGAAAAATAGGCTTGGTTCAACCGGGCTCTTGGTCTTCATATGCCTGAATATGCTGCTAGCTGTTCCTGTGTCTGCCCAGGCGACGGACCTGAAACCGGTTCGATTCATGTTGCAGTGGAGCCACCAGGCTCAGTTTGCTGGTTACTATGTGGCGCTGGACAAAGGTTTTTACAGGGATAAGGGACTGGACGTGACGATTATTCCCGGCGGTCCCGGTTTGGATGCATCCGCCCGTCTCATTCAAGGCGACGTGGATTTTGCCTCGCTCTGGTTGAGTACGGCTCTGTTGCTTCAGGAGCAGAATCAACCCTTGACCAATGTGGCGCAGATTGTTAATGGTTCGAACTTGGTGCTCGTAACGCGACGCGAGGACAATGTCGATAGCGTTGCCGATTTGGCCGATAAAAAAATCAGCGTTTGGGAGGGCGATTTCCGGGCTCCTTATGCCGCCTGGCTCCAGTCGAACCGGGTACGTGCCCGGATTTTTCCGCAATACTACTCGGTGAACCTGTTTCTGCAAAGAGGGGTCGACGCCTGCGCGGCGATGGACTATAACGAAGTGCACATGATTTACCAAACCGGCGTTGATTTCGCGGAACTGAAATTGTTTGCCCTGCGGGATTATGGATTCGGATTCCCGGAAGACGGGGTGTATTCCCTGACGGAAACCGTGCGTCAGGATCCGGAACGGGCGATCGCTTTTCGCGAAGCGACTCTTGCCGGCTGGAAGTATGCCGCCGAACATCCGGACGAAACGCTGGATCTCGTGATGCGGTACGTCGAGCGGGATAATGTGCCGACCAACCGGCCGCATATGAAATGGATGCTGGAAAAAATCCTGGACAGCATCATTCCCGACATGCAGGATGAATGGATTTTTGGGGTATTGTCCCGCCCCGACTTTGATAGAACGGTCGGTGTGATGCGTGAACAGGGCATGTTGAAGCAGGCGCCTGTTTTTGATGATTTTATCGGTGGAGGCCTGATTCATGTTCCGTAACTGGAGTATTGCCTGGCGACTGTCCGTTTCCATGCTGTTGGCCTCCGTTCTGATTTTGGGAGCGGTAATCGGTTACGGGTATGTGATTGCCCGGCAGATTCTCGAGCAGGAGTTGGAAGCCAAAGCCTGGCAGCTTTCACGGGCCGCCACCGCCCGCATTGAAGTAGTTGAAGCGGCGGTGCGCAAGACGGTCGAAGGAATGGGCGGCCGGATGGCAATTCAGGCGCCTGAAAATCAGGAAATCTTGTATCTGCTGCTGGAACGTCTGGTACGGGTCAATGAGGAAATCCATGGCGCTTCGATCGCCTTGGAACCCAAGGCTTTCGGTTATAGTGACGGTTATGCATCTCCTTACGTTTTTCGTTCCTGGAATCAGCTGGTTCGGGATGACCGGGGAAAAGGCGCCGAACGATACTTCGTGCAGGATTGGTACACTCTGCCCCGCATGACGAAACGGCCGCTTTGGAGCGAGCCTTATCGCGCCGCTTCGCGCGGCAATGTTTTGATGGTATCCTACTCGACGCCGATTTTTGACAATAATGATCGTTTTCTCGGTGTCGCCACCTGTGACATTTCCCTGGAGTGGCTGGCGGATTTATTGGGTTCTTTGCCGTTGGGGAAAGAGGGATACGCTTTTCTTGTTTCCCGGAACGGCACCTATATTACCCATCCGGATCGTCGGCTGATATTAAAGGAGAATATTTTCAGTCAGGCCGAAGAACAAAACAATCCGAGGCTGCGTGATCTGGGCCGCGAAATGGTTCAGGAAAAAGAAGGTTTCCTCCCATATGACAGTGTGTTTCCCGGCCAGAAAGGCTGGTTGTTGTATCGCGCGGTGCCTGCAACCGGCTGGTCCATCGGCATTTTTTTTCCGGAAGCGGAATTGATGGCCAAAGTGACCGAACTAAGCCGAAAAGAAGGGCTGATCGGCTTGTTTGGCTTTTTGTTGCTGATTCCGGTTATGATGTTTATTTCCCGTTCCATTACCGAACCGCTGCGAAAACTGGCGGAAACTACACAAACTCTCGCGACCGGTGATTTGGACGCGCCGCTGCCGAACATAAGCGGACAGGATGAAGTGGCGAATCTGGCATACTCTTTTGCTGCCATGCGCGATGAGTTAAAAAAACATATCTCCATGTTGCAGGATGCGGCGACTGCCAAAGAACGGATTGAGAGCGAACTTCGCATTGCGCAAAGCATCCAGATGGAATTGGTGCCAAAAACATTCCCGCCATTCCCGGATCGAAACGATTTTGAATTGCATGCGATGATGACGCCGGCTCGTGAAGTGGGCGGGGATTTTTACGATTTTATGATGCCTGACGAAGAACATTTGTGGGTAGTCATCGGTGACGTCTCGGGCAAAGGAATTGCCGCCGCTCTTTTTATGGCGGTTACTCGAACCTTTCTACGGGCTTTTGTTCAGGAAGAAAAATCTCCTGGCAAGGTGTTGGCCCGAGTAAACAATGAATTGGCGCGCAACAATGACGCGAACATGTTTGTGACACTGTTTTGCGGCGTTGTTCATCTGCCGACAGGAAATTTCCGATGGGCAAATGGGGGGCACAATCTGCCGTTTCTGACAGAAGCGGCAGGCGAACCTGAATTTTTGCCAAGGACCAAGGGGACCTTGGTCGGCGCGCTGGAGGATATGCGTTTTGACGAAGCGGAATTAACACTGGATCCAGGGGATATGCTTTACCTTTATACTGACGGCGTAAATGAAGCGATGGATGAAAATGATCAGTTGTTTGGTAATGCAAGAACCAGAGAGGTATTGCTCAAATTCCGATTAAGCGATTGCATCAGTCTGGTGAGTGGAATGACGGATGAACTGGCGAAATTCACACAGGATGCCGAGCAGTCAGACGATATCACGATGCTGGCGCTGCGTTATTTCGGCCCCAATAGCGGAATTTGAATATATAAAAATCGCGAAACAGTGTCGGGCTTTTTTGAAAAAATTTACAGGAAATAGAGTGAGACGTTCAGAAGTCATCGGTGCGATGTTGTTGCTTTTTTTGGTGAAGGAGAGAAAAATGGCAAAAAAAAAGAATAATGCCGGGATTATCGGAATTGGGGTTTGTCTGCCGGAAAAAGTGCTGACTAACGCTGACCTGACTCAAATAGTAGATACTACTGATGAATGGATTCGGGAACGAACCGGAATCCAAGAACGACGAATAGCAGAAGAGTCGCAGGCAGCTTCTGACCTGGGTGTGATCGCGGCGCAGCGAGCGCTGGCACAGGCCGGGGTTTCTGCGAATGAAGTAGAGCTGATCATCGTTGCTACGGCCACTGCCGATATGCAGTTCCCGTCGACTGCCTGCCTTATCCAGGAACGTTTGGGCGTCGAAAATATTCCGGCCTTCGATGTAACGGCTGGCTGCACCGGGTTTATCTATGCGTTGACGATTGGAAATCAATTTATTGCCAACGGGTTTTACCGGACCGTATTGGTCATTGGAGCGGAAGTTCTGTCGAAAGTAACCAATTGGACGGACCGGGAAACCTGCATACTGTTGGCGGATGGCGCGGGTGCGGCGGTATTGCGGCCGGCTGCGCCGGGATGTGGAATCTTGTCGATGAAGCTTGGCGCGGATGGCGCCGGAGGCAAGGATCTGCTGTTGCCGGCGGGCGGTTCACGGATGCCGGTAACGCCGGGGTTGATCGAAGCCAACCAGAATAAACTTCATATGAATGGATCGGAAGTATTCAAATTCGCCATGAAGATGCTGCCGGAAGTTACCGAACAGGCGCTGGCACTTGCTGATTTGCGTAAAGAGGATATCGACCTGATTGTCCCGCACCAGGCCAATCTCCGAATCATTGAGGCGGCGGCCCGACGGTTTGATTTGTCGATGGAAAAGTTTATGGTGAATTTGGATCGCTACGGGAATACTTCTTCGGCTTCCATTCCGATTGCAATGCACGAAGCTCTGGAGAACGGCCGGATAAAATCGGGCGATGTGGTGGTATTAACCGGATTTGGCGCAGGCTTGACCTGGGGCTCGATTGTGATGCGGTGGATTTGATTCCATTGTCGTGGAGAGAGTGGGGAGAGAATTAATATGTCTGATATTAGCGCCGGGATCATAGGCGTTGGGATGTATGCGCCGGAAAAAGTACTGACCAACGCGGAACTGGCCGGGATGCTCAATGTCACAGAAGAATGGATCGAATCCATGTCGGGGATCAGGGAACGCCATATTGCCGCACCTTCGCAGGCAGCCTCCGATCTGGGCGCTATTGCCGCACAGCGGGCGTTGGCCCGGGCGGGAGTGTCTCCGGACGAAGTGGACCTGATCATCGTTTCCACCTCAACCCCGGATATGCAGTTCCCTTCGACGGCCTGTATCATTCAGGAGCGGTTGGGCATCAAAAACGTTCCGGCCTTTGACCTGACCGCAGTTTGTTCGGGGTTTGTGTATGCACTGACAGTCGGCGCCCAGTTTATTGCCAATGAGTTTTACCGGACGGTTTTGGTGATTGGAACCGAGGCGGTGTCCCGGGTAATTAATTGGTCGGACAAGGATACCTGCATGCTTATTGGGGATGGAGCCGGTGCAGTGGTATTGCGTCAGGCGCCTTCCGGCTATGGCGTATTGTCGGCGAAGCTCGGCGCGGATGGCTCTGGGGCTAGCTTTATGATGGTTCCGGCAGGCGGGTCGCGGAAGCCGGCGACGGCGGAAGTGATAGAGAAGAAAATGAATAAGATACAGATGAATGGACAGGAAGTATTCAAATTTGCGATGAAAAAGCTGCCGGAAGTCACCGAACAAGCACTGAAGCTGGCAAATTTGTACACGGAGGATCTGAAACTGATCATCCCGCACCAGGCAAACCGTCGGATTATTGAAGCCGCCGCCCGGCGCATGGACTTACCGATGGAAAAATTTATGGTCAATGTCGAGCGCTATGGCAACACATCTTCGGCCACGATCCCGATTGCGCTGCATGAGGCGTTGGAGACCGGCCGGATAGAAGCGGGCGACTTGATAGCACTGACCGGTTTTGGCGGCGGACTGACGTGGGGCTCGCTGATAATGCGCTGGCTGTAGAGGCGCGATAGGGAATTGGTTGCTTCAACCATTGGGTTGTGGGAATAAAAACAAAAAAGAAAGGAAGAATGCAAATGACTACACTGGAAAAAGTCCGCGCCGTTATCCTGAAACTGAAAAAGAAAAACATCACCGAGGCCGATCTGAAACCGGAGGCGGGGATGGTGGAGGATCTCAAACTGGATTCGATCGATATGGCGGAACTGCTGGTATTGACGGAAGAAGCCTTTGGTCTCAAAATCTCTGACGATGAAGTGAAAAAGATGACTACGATTGCTGCTGCGGTAGCATTTCTGGACGAGCGACTGGCGAAATAGCCATAACCGTTAACAGGGGGGAGACTTGATGCAGGAAAAGTATCGGATCGTAGCCGTCGAAGAAGGAAATGCCCATTTGGTGGGTACGGTTTTTCGCGCATTGTACGGCGATGATTTTCCAGTCAGGGATGTTTATCAACCGGCAGTTCTCTGGCGGGAAATTTTTGCCGGGCGACTGACGGCGGCTTTGGCAATTGATGCGGCGGCTCGGCCGGTCGGCTATATTTCCTTTTTCAAGTCCACCCCCAATCATTCTCTTTGGGAAGCAGGCAATATGTTGGTGGTTCCGGAATACGCCCAATCCGGCGTTGCCGGATTGCTGACGGAGTATTATTTTAACCCGGCGCTTTGTCGACTGGCCGGCAGTGACGGGATTTTCAGCGAGGCGGTCTGTTGCCATTACTATACCCAAGTCGGCGCGATCAAGGCCGGTTTGGTCGATTGTGCATTGGCTCTTGACCAGTTGGATGGTACGAGTTTTAAAGATGGAAAAAGTAACAAGGCAGGAATGTCGCGGGTGTCCTGCGTGCTGAATTTCATGGAGTTGTCCGATCCGGTGGCGCCGGAGTATTTGCCTGACAGGTACGATGAGTGGCTGCGACGACTGGCAGCGCCCCTGAGGCCCCGGACATTTCAAGCGTCAACGGCGTCCTTGCCGGCAGAGGGCGATACTGTCCGGGAGGATAAGTATTATGACTTCGCCAAAACCTGGAAAGTGGCGGTGCGTTCGATCGGCGCCGATTGGGCGGCGGTGGTGGAGAACCTGCTGACTGAGGCCGACAGGCGTAAGATTGTCAGCTTGCAGATAGTGCTGAATACAGCATGCCCGTCTATCGGTGAAGCAACTGAACTGTTGCGACACAAAGGTTTTTTCTTTGGTGGACTGGCGCCGCGCTGGTTTGGGACGGACGGAGTATTATTGCAAAAGTTGGTGGGCGACGAACCGGATTACGAAGAGACGAAGCTTTATTCGCAAACGGCCAAAGATTTGATGGCATTTGTCCGGGCTGACCGGGAAGCGGTTCTGACCGAGGATCCGCAAAAAATCGGCGGCGACTCCAACTACGGATAATCAGCTTAAGCGGGGAGGATGACGGACATGCTCGCTTGCCGAAAGCTTGCGACGGCTATTTTTGCCCTCATCGTCGCCGGGTTGATTTGGCTGCCGACGCCGAAGGCAATGGCGGAGACGCTGGCGGACATCGATGCCGAGATTCAGGGAAATCGATCAATCCAGACTCACCGGAGCGGCCTGGATGCCTATAATATCTATGATGGGGTGACCAACAGCCGTCTGGACCGAAAATGGACGATTCTTAATGCCGCAGGTGTTAGCTCTTATTTTTTAACAGCGGATTATATAAATTTTTACTCATTTACCAGCACCGCCGGGGTTACGGACACCAAGCTGGATATTGTAACGACTGCGGCAACGCAGCGGTTATATCGTCGGGGGGCTGGCGCAACGTCGGAAATCCGCCGGGGCTATTTCGGCGCCTGGTGGGGCGACCAATATCGGGGAATCCAGGCGTCGCGAGATGAACAGGCGATTTTAGCGGCCTGGGGCAGCGATTTGCAGCGCATTTACGTGATTGATGTGCCGGCGGGCTATACGCTGGTGGGCGGAATTGCTTCACCGATGGAGAAAGACGAGGAATATCGCGCCGGCGGGGCCTATCAATATTATTACAGCGGCAATTTGGCCACGATGCGCGGCTGGCTGGTTTACGCCCTGTATGCGCCGGATTATCTAAAAAGCTATGCCGGCGCGGTGACGAGCGCCCAGAGAGCTGGACGGGACATCGCTCTCGATTTGTCCCGCCACTTGAACCAGACCCGATATTCCGCCCGCCTGATGGACCGGCAGGAGCAAAATGGTTCGGCAGGGTCGTTTTGGCTGAGTGGTTTTGGTGGGAATCTGGACGCTGCGGAAAGCGACGGCGGGTCCGTTCATTCCCGGACCGCGGGAGGCAGCCTGGGTTGGCAGCGGATGACCGGCGGCAATGCTCCGGGAACCAACCTGAAATCGTATTTTGGCGCTATGTTGGGACAAAGCCAAAATAATCAAAAATACGGAATCAGCGAGTACGGCAGCGGCAACGTCGAAAACAAAACAACAACAACGGTCGGTGGAATTTATGGTTTAGTTGTGAATCGACCGGAAAGTTCCCGCGCGTGGTATGGCCAGTGGTCCTTGCTGCACGGCGGAGTCAACTTTCACAACGTCGTGCCGGGCGAAATCGCCGGCGCCGGTCTGACCCAGAATTATAACGGCACGGTCACCCTGCTCACGTTCGAAAACGGAGTTGTGTTCCGACAGACAAAGGGCTGGCAGTTGGAACCGCAACTTCAGCTTTCTTACACTCACGTTCATCAAGGCGATTTCCGGGACAATCTGGGCGCGCTTGTATCCTTGCGGCGAGGGAACTCCTTGTGGGGGCGCCTGGGGCTGGAAGCAAGACGAACCATGGGAAAGACGCCGGACCAAACGTCCTGCTATTGGGCGCGAGCCAGTTATAGCCGGGAATTTTTGGCCCGGAATGAAGTTGACATTGCGGGCGACTTGGCGCGGAGTGAACCAAGACAAGACGCTTTCTCCGTCGCTCTCGGCACGAACCTGCGACTCGGCCGGAATTTCAGCCTGCAGGCCGAGGCGGTGCAGCTGTTTGGGAGTGAAAAAGGGATTCAGGCCAACCTGGCCGTGAACTTTGCCTGGTAAAAAGCGAGCGCCTGTGCGGACGCACAATTAGTTCTGACTTATTCACCATTGTATTCGTAAAATGGGGATGCTATAATCTAGAAAAATCAACAGGGGCCTGTAAGGCAGAAGCGATGAGGCTTTGCTCGATGGAGCAGAGCCTTTTTTGTTTTGTTGCTGGGCAATCATGTAAGGAGGAAGAGAAATGAAACTGCGCAAGAAATGGTTGATTTCCCTTATGGCGATCGGGTTGGCGATGTCCCTGCTGGTTGGGTGCGGCAAGTCAGACAAGGCTCCGGCTAAAGCGGGCGCTGACGCGGCATCGGACGGAATCAAAATCGGGGTGCTGTATTCGACCACCGGGCCCTTTTCCATTTCGGAAAAACCGATGCTTAACGCCGCGAAACTGGCGATTGATGAGATTAATGCCGCCGGCGGGATTAAAGGCAAGAAGCTGATTCCCGTGTATGAAGATTATGCTTCGGATCCGGCGAAAGCTACGGAAAAAATCAAAAAACTCATTTTGCAGGACAAGGTTGTGGCGACGGTCGGCACCAATTCGTCCGCAACGCGGTTGGCGGTCATCCCGGACGTGGAACGCAATAAATCCGTACTGATTTACAATACGTATTATGAAGGGGAAAAACCTTCACCGAACGTGATCTATACCAACTCGGTTCCGAGCCAGCAGAGCGCGGATTTTATTCCCTGGATCGTAAAAAATCTGGGCAAGAAGGTTTTCTTTGTCGGATCGGATTATGTATTCGGCGTGACCAGCGTCAAGAAGGCCAAAGCCATGTTGGAGAAGGCGGGCGGCCAGATTGTCGGCGAAGAATTTGTCCCGCTGGGTCACACGGAATTTTCCTCGCTGATCAACAAAATCAAGCAGGCCAAACCGGACGTGGTCTTCTCTGCGGTGGCCGGCGACAGTGTCGTGCCGTTCTACAAGCAGTACCAACAGTACGGAATTTTGTCCAAAGATATCCCGATCTGTTCCATAGCGACGCATGAAGCAACCATCAAAGGAATCGGCGCCGCCGCAGCCGCTGGTCATTACAGTTCTTTCGATTATTTCCAGGTGATCGATTCGCCGGAAAGCAAAAAGTTTGTGAGCGCCTATAACAGCAAGTTCCAAGATAATACCACCGTTACCAATCTGGCCGAAGGCGCGTACCATGGAGTTTATCTCTTGGCAAAGGCCCTGGAAAAAACCACTGCCTATGACGGCCCCACTTTGATCAAAGCGTTCAAGGGGTTGGAAATCAATTCGCCGCAAGGAAAAATCAAAGTGGATGAAACCAACAACCATACCTGGCTCCAGTCTTTCATCGGCAAAGTGAAGCCGGACGGAACTTTTGAGATCGTTTACGGTTCGAAGCAGTTGGTAAAACCGGAATTATAAAAGAAAGAGCCGTTCGGTTCGCAAAAGAAAACATTCAACAGGGAACGCCACAATGAAGTGCGCCTGCCAATGCCGGAAACGCGGCTTGGGCAGGCGCGTTTTTTCATCCGGAACTTTAAGGGGAAAGAAAGGAGCGCTGGCGAATGGAACTTTTCATTTCACAGGGAATCAACGGACTCAGCGTTTCGGCCATGTTGTTTATCACGGCCTTGGGATTGGTGATCATTTTCGGATTGATGGATGTGGTCAACATGGCCCACGGCGAGTTTATAATGATCGGGGCGTATGTGACGTATTTTGTGACGACCGTTTTCCAATTGCCGTTTTTTCTGGCGATGCTGCTGGCGTTTTTGACGACAGCGTTATTCGGCGCTTTGATTGAAACGACGATCATTAAGCATTTATACGGAAAAGTGGCGGAAACCATGCTGGCGACCTTTGCCATTTCCATTATCCTGCAACAAACAGTGCGGATGGTTTTTGGCCCGGAAGACAAATTTGTCGGATTGCCGCTGGAAGGACATTTTTCGCTGCAGGGTATTGTAGTGCCCTACTATAACCTGTTTTTGATCGTTGTGGCGTTGGGAATCCTGGCGGCAACTCTGGCGCTCTTCTTTAAAACCTCGTTTGGCATGCAATTGCGGGCGGTGACCAGAAATCGCAGCATGTCACAATGCCTGGGCATCAATACGGCTCGCATCGACACACTGACATTCGCCTGCGGGGCCGGACTGGCCGGCTTGGCGGGCGCCTTGATCGCTCCGGTAAAGAGTGTGATGCCGCTGATGGGTGCGTATTATCTTGTGGATGGCTTGCTGACGGTTGTTCTGGGCGGCGTGACTTCCATTGTCGGCACCGCGGCCAGTTCCACGGTGATCAGCGAATCGGTCACGCTGATGGCGGGCTATATGAGTGAGATCACGGCCAAAGTATTGGTGTTTTTGATCATTATCGCGTTAATCCGATTTAAGCCGGAAGGCTTGTTCACAACGGAAAAGAGGTGAGCGACATGATGAAATTGGCAAAAAATCTGGGTTGGGAAAAATATATCGATATCCTGTTGCTGGTTTTTCTTGTGGCATTCCCCTTGGTCGGATCCCTATTCCGGGTCGAAATGATGAGCAAATGCATTGTCTACATTGTTTTTGCGCTCTCGTTGGACATCCTGTGGGGAAGTGCGGGCTTGATGAATTTGGGGCAAGCGATTTTCTTCGGGTTGGGCGGCTACGTGCTGGCCCTGTCGTATGCGACCAGGGATGGGATCCCGGCATTTATGGCCGGATTTGGCGTGACGGAGATTCCCTGGTTCATGCAGATTCTGCATAATACGCCGGTGGCGATTTTGATGGGGATGATTGTGCCGGGAGCGGTGGCCGGACTCCTGGGATTTTTTATTTTCCGCAGCAGGGTGAAAGGCGTATTCTTCAACATTATTACATTGTCGCTGGCCTCCCTGATTGAATTGTTTTTCACCAATCAGCAAAAGTATACCGGCGGCGCCAATGGCATCAGCGGCTTGCCGCCCATGAGCGCCGGCGGCGAACTGTTGTCGATCATTGAGCAGTATTATGTGATTCTGGCGGTGGGAGTGCTGGCCTATTTGTTCAGCCGCTGGTTGACCAACAGCCGGTTTGGCATGATTCTGCGGTCGGTGCGCGAGAATGAAAGTCGGCTGCAGTTCCTCGGTTTCAATCCGGCTGCATTCAAACTGACGATTTTTGTGATTTCCGGCATGATGGCCGGATTGGCCGGGATGCTTTACATTCCGGTGCATTCGTTCGTTTCCCCCGGTAACATCGGGGTTGTTTTTTCCACATCCGTACTGGTTTGGCTGGCGGTTGGCGGTCGCGGCAATTTGACGGGTGCCATGGTGGGAACGTTTATTGTGACCTGGATGGAAAGCTTGCTGTCCGAGCATTTTGAAAACGCCTGGCTATTGGTGCTGGGAGTCGCGATGCTGGCCATGGTCATGTTTTTTCCGAAAGGGATTATCGGCACGCTTCTCGACTGGCAGTACTCGCGGAAAGTCGATCGTCAGCTTGGTGGAGAAGCTGTCGACGAAGACGAACTGGGGTTGGCGGCCGGCGATTTTGCGACCGCGAAAGGGAAGGTGTGACGAATGGCTTTTTTGGAACTGCATGAGGTCAGCGTCAGTTTCAGCGGCTTTTTGGCTGTGGACCAGGTGTCCCTGACGGTTGCGGAAGGGGAAACCCGGGTTGTCATCGGCCCGAACGGGGCCGGCAAGACGACGATCATCGACATGATTACCGGAAAAACGCCGCCGACTAGCGGCCGGATTTCCCTTGCCGGTGAAGACATCACTGGCCTTAGCCCGCATGAAATCGCCGGAAAGTATGGAGTCGGACGGAAGTTCCAGGGCCCCAACCTGTTTGACTACCTTACGGTGTATGAAAATGTCGAGGTGGCGCTGGCCGGACACAGCAGTGTGCTGAACACGTTCCTGTACCGAAAGAACCGGGCGATCGCCGACGAAATCAAGACGATTCTGGAACAAATCAATTTGTACGGAAAGAAGGATGTGATTTCGACCTCCTTATCGCATGGGGAACGCCAGTGGCTGGAGATGGGAATGGTCATCGCCCAGAAACCGCGCCTGATTACACTGGATGAACCCACTGCGGGAATGACGGCCGATGAAACCTACAAGACCGGTGAAATGATCAAGACCATGATGAAGGACAAAACGGTCATTGTCGTGGAACATGATATCGATTTTGTGGAGCAGATCGCTGAAACGGTCACCGTGTTGCACCAGGGACGGGTTTTGGCGGAAGGGAATTTTGCTGAAGTGAAACGGAATCCGAGAGTGGTTCAGGTTTATTTGAAAGACGACGCCGGGGAGGTGGCCTGATATGTTGGAAGTGAATGCGGTTTCCGTCAGTTACGGCAAAAGCCGGATCGTGAACAACGTGTCGTTTGCCGTCGATTCTTCGGAAAAGTTGGCGATCCTCGGCCGCAATGGCGTGGGGAAAACGACGCTGCTGAAAAGTATGATCGGGTTGTTGCCAATGCAGACGGGAACTCTCCGGCTGGGTGACCGGAATCTTACCGCCATGAAAGCCTATGAGCGGGCCTGCAACGGGATTTCCTACGTACCGCAAGGTCGGGAAATCATTCCGAACCTTACCGTGCAAGAAAATCTGGAACTGGGAGCGTTGGCCCATACCAAGGCAGTCCGGGAACGGATGGCGGAGGTTTTCGACTATTTCCCGATTTTGCCGGAACACTTGCATCGAAAGGGCGGTGTGCTGTCCGGGGGGCAGCAGCAGCAACTGGCGATCGCCCGGGCTTTGATGAGCCATCCGAAGGTCTTGCTGCTTGATGAACCGACAGAAGGAATCCAACCGAATGTGGTGGCGGAAATCGGCAATATCCTCAAACGCATCCATAAAACCCTGCAGATTCCGATTGTTATCGTGGAGCAGAACCTGAAATTTGCCCGTCGCCTGGCCGACCGCTTCCTGATCATTCAAAAAGGGGAAATTGTCGCTGGCGGAGCGATGGAAACGCTATCCGACGAGATTATTCTTCGCTATCTTACGGTATAATTAAAACCAGGACAGAACCCGTGAAAGGAGCCGATGAGATGTCCCTCATGCAAAAAACAATCCGGGAGCTGGCGCCGTTATTGCGAAGCAAACAGGTTTCGCCGGTCGAACTGACCCGGGAATGTCTGCAGCGGATCGAGCAGACGGAACCGTTGATCAACGCTTATATCACCGTGACCGCCGAGGCGGCTCTCCAGGCGGCGAAAGAAGCGGAGACGCAAATCCGTCAGGGCTGCTATCGGGGACCTTTGCATGGAATCCCTTACTCCGCAAAAGACCTGTATATGACGGCGGGGGTGCGGACAACCGCCGGTTCGGCGCTCCTGGCGGACAATATTCCGGCAGTCAACGCCGCCGTGATCGATTCCATGGCGGCAGCTGGAGCCATTTTGGTCGGTAAGAACAATCTGCATGAATTCGCGTATGGCACGACCAGCGAAAATGATTGTTTCGGTCCCTGCCGCAATCCCTGGAATCCCCGAATGATTACCGGCGGTTCAAGCGGCGGTTCCGCGGCGTCGGTGGCGGCAGGGAGTTCGATGTTTTCCCTGGGAACCGATACCGGCGGATCAATCCGGATTCCGGCCTCTTTCTGCGGTGTGGTCGGAATCAAACCTACGTACGGAAGAGTCAGCAAACGGGGAGTCATTCCGCTCAGCTGGTCGATGGATCATACAGGACCGATTGCCCGGTCCGTCTGGGATGCGGCGGCGGCGTTGACGGCAATGGCCGGTCATGACGCGACCGACGTCGGTTCAGCAGCCGTTCCGGCTGAGGATTATACCGCGGGACTGGCAGGGGAACAACCTCTGGATGTCCGGGGACTCAGAATCGGAATTTGTCCGGGATATTATGAAGGATTATTGCAGCCGGCGGTGGAAGCCGCTTTTGCGCAGGTGATCCAATGGTTTGAACGCCAGGGTGCTCAGGTGCGCGAACTGTCCTACCCGAATCGTGATGCGTTCACCGTCGGCAGCATTTTAACCATGTCCGAGGCGTACGCTTATCATGAACGGAATCTGGAAAGCTGCGGCGAAAAATATGGGCCGAGCATCCGCTATCGCCTCGAAAAAGGCCAATATATTCCGGCGTCGGCGTATGTGAATGCCCAGCGACTGCGGCAGCAGGACCGTCGGCTCTGGGCGGAGCTGTATCAGGAGATCGATGTGTTCCTGTCGCCGACTGTGATTATGACGGCATTTCCGGTGGGAGAACCTACGGCGCCATTTGGCGGGGAGGCTGTGAATCCCCGGGTTCATCCCGTTCTGATGTATTTGACTTCTTTGGGTGATTTCAACGGATATCCGGTTCTTTCGCTGCCCTGTGGTTTCAGCCGGGATGATCTGCCAATCGGCTTTCAGATTCAGGGAAGCCCGTTTGCGGAAAGCAAGGTTTTTCAGGTTGCATATGCGTACGAGCGGGCGCATCCGGAAATCGGCGAGAGGAAGTGCGGGTTATGGAAATAAGTACATTGCGCAGCGTGACGACCGAGATCTGCGGTCGCACAATGAATGAAGCGGTCGAGGAACATCTGCCCCGCTATGCAGTCGAATTGGCGGGATTGCTGGCAACAGTCCGGGATGTATCCCGCCAATTTCCCGAAGATTTGGCGCCGGCGTCGGTTTTCGCGCTCGCGCCGAGGCCAAAGCAGGAAAAGTAACGGAGGAATCGATGTGGAGAATGAATTGAACGAAATAGCTGCCCGACTGAAGCCGGCGGCTGTGGATTTTTGCCGCCGCCTGATCCGAGTGCCGGCGTTGCCGGGCGAAGAAAAAGGCGTAGCGGATTTATATCTGGCGGAAATGCAAAAACTCGGTTATGATGATGTTTTTCGCGATGCCTGGGGAAATGTAATCGGGATTATCCGGGGCAATGAACCCGGCCCAACCCTCATGTATAATGCGCACCTGGATCATGTGGATCCGGGCGACCCCGCCGAGTGGCTCGGGTATGATCCTTATGGCGCGGCGGTCGATGTCGCGGAAATGGATAATCAGGATCGGATGGGAACGGAAATGGCGGAAGTGATCCATGGCCGGGCCGCGGCGGATGTGAAAGGCGGCGGCGCCTGCCAGATATACGCCGGGGCTTTGTTGCGCCAGTTGCGCGAACAGGGCCGCAAAATTTCCGGCAACTTCATGTTTACCGGCGTCGTATTGGAAGAAACCGCCGAGCAGCTCGGCATGATCGGACTGATTGACGAAACGCTGCCGGCGCGGGGGCTCCACTATGATGGGGTGGTATCCTGCGAGGCTACTTCGCTGAAACTGTATCTCGGCCACCGCGGCCGGGTCGAACTGAAGGTAACCATTGAAGGCGTGACCAGCCATGGCAGCGCGCCCTGGCTGGGAATCAACGCGGTGAACAAGGCCACGGCGTTCATTGACCGCGTGGAGCAAGTAGTCAAAGCAGAGGCAGTGGAAGATGAGCAACTGGGACGCTCCAGCATCGCCCTGACAATTATCGGTTGTACACCAGGCGCCTTATGTATCGTGCCGGACCGATGCCAGATCACTTACGACCGGCGGATGGCGCCGGGAGAAACCGCGGAAAGTTGCGTCCGACAAGTCCAGAGGATTATTGATGAGCTGGCGGCGAAGGATCCGGAATTCCGGGCGAAAGTCGAAATCGCGGCGGTGCCGCGGACTTCCTATACGGGAAAATCCGCCACGTTGCCAAACGTGAAACAGCCATGGAAAATAGCGCCTGAGCATTTGTATGTCCAGGCGGCGGCAAGGGGTCTGGCCGGCTTGGGTCAACCGGTCAAATATGGCTATTGGGATTTCGGCACGGACTTGTCCGTCGTATGCGGTCGGGACAAGAAACCGGCCATCGGCTATTCGCCGATGCAGGAATTTTACTGTCATCGGCCGATTGACAAGGTGCGAACCGATTACATGGAAAAGGCGATCGCCGGGAATGCCGCCATTTTTCTAGAGATGGGCCGGCTGTCCCGAGACGTCTTCGTGCTTGATTAGAGAGGTTAATCGAGACAAGGTCCCTGTGAAATAGGTTCACAGGGACCTTGTGTTGCACAATGCTCAAAATTGAAACATAAACCAGGACGACGGGATAGTACAAAACTACTCCGTCGTCCTTACATTTTGCGTAGGATTTATTTCCCCGGTTTCAAATTTCCCAAGGCAACGCCGATGGCTTTGATGGTAGCGTCAATTTCTGCTTTGGTTACGATCAGGGCCGGCGCTAACGTCAGCACATTGTTGAGACCGGGAACGCTGCGGCCCATGCGGCCCATCAGGATGCCCTGCTTTTTGACATCGGCGACAATCGTCGCCAGCGTGCTTTCCGGAGAAGGAGCCTTGGTTGCTTTGTCATCGACGATTTCAATGCCGGCGAACAGGCCGAGTCCCCGGATGTCGCCGACCATCGGATGATCCGCGAACTGTTTTAGCTGATCCAGCATATACTGCCCCAACGCAGCGCTGTTTTCGACGAGTTGTTCTTCTTCGATGATCCGGATATTTTCGAGGCCGACGCTGCAGCCGGCGGTGCAACCGCCGTAGGTGCTGATGTCGCGGAAATAACCGAAGGTATCGGTGGGAAGGGTCAGAAACCGGTCGAAGATTTTCTGTGTGGTCATGGTGGCGGACAGCGGCATGTAGGAGCTGGCAATTCCCTTGGCCAGGGTCACGATGTCTGGCGTGACATCATAATGTTGGTGGCCGAACATTTTGCCGGTCCGGCCGAATCCGGCGACAACCTCGTCGATGATGAGCAGAACTTCGTGCTTTTTGCAAATTTCCTGGATGATCGGGAAGTATTCCGGAACCGGCGGGATAATGCCGCCGCCGGCGGTGACCGGTTCGAGGATTACTGCCGCCACGGTGTCCGGATTTTCTTGCATGATGGTGCTTTCCAACGCCCGGGCGCAGTCGATTTCGCAATGGGGATACTCCTTGCCGAATGGACAGCGATAACAACAGGCGTGGGGAATTTCAACAAATCCATCCGGGAAAGGTCCGTAGCCATTTTTGCGTTCCTTTTGGCCGCCGGCCGCCAGCACGGCCAGGGTACTGCCATGATAGTCCCGGTCGCGGTAGATGATTTTGTGTTTGCCTTTTTTGTTTTCGGACACCCCAAAGTAAAGCCGGGACATTTTGAAGGCCTTTTCATTGGCTTCGGACCCGCTGTTGGAAATGTAGACTTTGGGCAATTCCGGCAACAGAGAGGCCAGTTTGGTCGCCAGATGGATATAAGGCGGCGTCGCTACCGTGCCGGCATAGTAGGGAAGTATGCGGAGTTGATCGGCTGCCGCCTGAACCAGCGATTCCCGCCCATAGCCTACGTTGACGCACCAGACGCCGCCGGACAGCATATCCAGATATTCATTGCCCCGGGCATCTTGGATATGACAGCCGTTGCCCGACACCATGATCTGCGGTTCCTGCGTTTCCAGAGTCTTATGGTTGGTGAGGTGAAGCCAGAGATGCTTTTTTTCCAGTTCGATCAATTCTTCGACGTTGGTTGGATTGGCCATATGATTCGCACTCCCTTCTTATTTCCCGGTGAGGCAGGCAAGATACAGACGTTCGATTTCTTTAAGGGTCGGTTTGCGGGGGTTGAACAGCACGCTGCCGCTTTTTGAGGCATCGCTCGCCAAAGTCGGGACGGCAGCGTCTGAAACGCCGAGTTCCGCCAGCGTGAGAGGCAGACCGGTTGCGGCATAGATATCCCGTACGGCATCGACTGCGAACTGGCTGGCTTCTTTCAGGGGAAGACTATTTACGTTGCCGCCCAGGGCTTCGGCGATCCGGACAAACTTTTCGGGGCAGGCGGGCCGATTGTATTCCATGACCCACGGCAAAAGAATCGCATTGGCCTGCCCATGAGGAATGCCAAAATGGGCGCCGAGCGGACGCGACATCGCATGCACCAGGGCGACGGAAGCATTGCCGAACGCAAGCCCCGCATGCATCTGTCCCAGAAGCATGGCGGTCCGGGCCGCCGCATTGTTGCCGTTCAACGTGGCTTTGACTAGGTTGCCGCCGATCAGCCGAATGGCGGATAATGCGAAAATGTCCGTCGTTGGTGTGGCGAGGCTGGACTGGAATGCTTCGATGGCGTGCGTCAGGGCATCCATGCCCGGGCCGGCGGTAAACGCAGGAGGAATGCTGAGCGTGAGCCGGGGATCGAGCATGGCAACCCGGGGAATCAGGAACGGACTGTTGATTAGCATTTTGATTTTTCGTTCCATATCGGTAATGACAACAAACTTGGTGACTTCGCTGCCGGTTCCGGCGGTGGTGGAAATGGCGATTACCGGCAGTCCGGGACGGAGGGGCGTACTTTTTTCGTAATCGCCGATAGTACCATCTTGCAAAGCCATCAGACCGATGGCTTTGCCGGCATCAAGCGGACTTCCGCCGCCAAGCGCAATGATGACATCCGCGCCGCATTCCCGGGCCCGGGAGGCGCCGGCGGTAATGGTCTGTACACAAGGGTCGGAATCCACTTCGCAAAATAGAGTTGCGGCGACACCGGCAGCTTGCAGGGAAGTGCGGACCGCATCCAGCGAGCCATTGACGCGGGATGAGTTGCGTCCGGTGACGATCATCGCCCTAGAACCGAACTTCAAGGCTTCTTCGCCGACCTGTTCCACGCTGTTCCAACCAAATACTATCCGTTCGGGTGCTTGGAATACATCCATTGCCATCCATAAACCTCCCATAATTCCAACGTTAGCCGGCCGAAACTTTCCGCATCGTTGCCGTTCGGTCCCGGGCCTGCAGCATATGCGTGGATTGCTCTTCCATCGGAGAATAACCGGGTTATAAGCTGAGATATTTGTCGACGACGGTCGCGAAATACAGGTGCATGCGGTCCTGGGTATCGCTGAGATTGCGGCCGGCCAATTCTTCGACCTTTTGCAGGCGGTAGCGCAGTGTATTGCGATGGATATGCAACTTTTCCGCCACCAAAGCCAAATTTTCCGTATCTTCCAGAAAAGCTGTCAGGGTGGGCAGCAGCTCGCCTTTGTGGCGCTGATCATATTCATTGAGCGGAGCGAGAACTTCTGAGCGGAACATTTCCAACTCGCGACGGTTGGAGACATTGAACAGAACTTTATAAAAACCCAGCGATTCATAAGCAAAGTAGTGCTTTTTTCCGGACGTCATGGTTACTTTCAAAGCCAGTTCCGCCTGCTCCATGCTCGTTTTTGCGTCGCGGAGCTGTTCGAAGGAACTGCCCCAGCCAATATAGGCCTGGATATTCAACGCCGACTCGTGGGCGGAATGCAAAATTGCCTGTGCGATCGATTCGATGCGCTGTGTTTCCTGCATGCCCCCATCGGCAGGGATCAACAGCACCATGCGGTCGGAACGGTTGGTGGACAAAACCCGTTTCCCGGCGCGACGAAAAGCGTCCTGGACGATCTGCTGAATCTTCAACTTTTCCTCAAGTGTTTTTTGTTCCGTGTCCAGGTTGGCGATATTGGCCAAGGCTTCGCGACGGTACTGGACAATAAATACCCGGTGGGGTTTATGGAGATTGTAATCGTATAGCGCGGCTCGGTTCGACAACACTTCCGGATCGGCGCAATCGCCGTAGAGTATGTTTTCGACGATGTCCTGGACGGATTTTTCCTCCACCTGCCGGCTCATAATGTGGTTGCACATTTCTTTCGTGACTTCGACCAACTTGACTTCCCAGGGAAGCTCAAACAGCGGGAAGGACAATTTGTCCGCCAAGACGACAACTTCGGCCGGAATCATCGGGATATAAGGGCCAACATTAAGCACCAGACCGGCTACACGCCGGCGGGAACATTCTTCCACGATCTTGGACAAAACGGCCAGATTGTCGCGAATGCCGATTCCGGTCATGAACAGGAGTTCACCACCCATGGTCCAATGCATGGCGTCAGGCAACTCCACGACATGAACCCAGTGAATGTTTTGTTCCAATCCGCCGTCGCCAGCGACGACTTTTAGAGTTTTCAGCGGAGCCAGCTGGCACAGATCCTTCAGTTTTAGCATCAGGTTGTCCCGTCCTTTCTTTCCTAAGAGGTAGGGAAAATGCGATACTGCGCGTGCATACAGCCATAAAATAAAAAAAGCGGCAGAATTACTTCTGCCAGCTTCATTGCTGTAAACCGGGAATACATGATGCTATTGTCGCTGATATAAAGTGCAGATTACGGAGTAGAGGATTTGTTTATATCATAGCAAAATCCATTCCGGGCGTCTATGTTCAAATCGCCAAAAAAAACGCAAAAATCTTGTGCTAGCTACACAAGTAGCTTGAAAAATTATGGGTTTTCGTGTAGCGCCGCTGCGACTTGGTCGCGGGAGAAGGGGCCGCCGTGGCCGCTGTAAAAAGTATGGGAGTTTGCAAGCAGGCGCCGTGCGCTTGCGAAGAGAACCTCCGGTTGCTCCGCCAGATAAGCGAGTGTGGCCTGACCGGTGAAAGGGGAGGATACGACCAAGTCGCCGACGATCGCCGATCCGGAATCCAATACTACCGAGAGGGAGCAGTTGCTATGGCCGGGCGTGGGAATGATCTTCCCGGCGATTCCGTAAAAGGAGAGATCGTATTCGGCGTCAATCAGAATGTCCGGTTCAAGTGGCTGCGACGCGGTCGGTTCTTTGCCGGCGATCATTCGGAGAACGCTTTCTCCCAGTTCATTGCGCGGATGAACCGGCGGATTTTTTCCGGTTCGCAAAGCGGTTAACGCTTGCCTGTGACATAAAACGGGGGCGCCGGTCAGCTCCCGCAACTCGTGGGCATGGGCAAAGTGGTCGGTATGGCCGTGCGTGATTACAATGAGCTGGATGTCCTGGGGATCGATCCGGCATTTGACGAAGAATCGCCGGTATGTTTCAACGGTGGCCGGGGCGCCGGTATCGACTAAAATGGCGCCGGTTTCCTGAATCAGGGTTGCATTGGAAAAACCTAATGAAAGAGTTGTGATCCGACTCATGAAAGACCTCCGGGGCAAGATATCTGGTTACCATATTACTCCCGGTGGCGGAAATGTCAACCACGCTGCGAATTTCCAGGATATCTGCGCAAAATCGCAAAAAAAACACCCGGATTTTCTAAAAATCCGAGCGCCATTGCTCTCTGAACTATTTTCTTGTGTAATTCTACAATATTGCTTGCCCAAAAGCAATAGCACCCTGCAAATTGACAAACAGGCAAGACGTGAGAAATGGGCCGGCTGGGCAAGAGTACTGGAGGAATGGAATAAAATGCGATAAGATATAGATGTAACGAAAAATGGAATTGTCTGGCGGCAATGTCCGACTGGCGAATAAAAATGATGGGAGGTTTAGAAAATGGAGTTTATTTTTGCGCATAACAATTTTAATGTTTTGGATTTGGGGAAAAGCCTGACTTTTTATCAGGAAGCACTGAATCTTACGGAGGTTCGGCGTATCGAGAAGCCGGATTTTACGTTGGTGTATCTCGGCGACGGTAAGACGGCCCACAGCTTGGAGCTGACCTGGCTGAAAGACCGCAAGGCGCCCTACAATCTGGGCGAAAACGAGTTTCACCTGGCGTTTCGGGTCGACGATTTCGATGCGGCTTACGCACTGCACAAGAAGATGGGTTGCATCTGTTATGAAAACAAAATGATGGGGATTTATTTCATTGCCGATCCCGACGGATACTGGCTGGAAATCGTACCGGTCAGGAAATAACCAGACACGGCAGGGTGCATTGACGCGGCGGGATTCAATGAATGAAACGGGTGGGACTGTTTGATAGCCTCACCCGTTCCTTTTTCACTATTTATTTGATCGCTTTGTTCCAGGCTTCCACCAGCCGTTGGCGGTTGGCGCCGGACCAGGCCAGATCATAGTTGATCAGCTTGGTGTTCTTGAAGGGTAACGCTTCGGCCGGGGGGGTTGCTTCCGGGTTCGTCAGGAATTGGTAGGAGCCATTCTTTTGTCCCAGTTCCTGCGCTTGTTTGGTCAGGCACCAGTCCACGAAGATCTTGGCGGCCTCGGGCTCCGGCCCGCCTTTGATGATTCCGACGGCGCCGACTTCATAGCCGGTGCCGTCTTCCGGCACGGAGAGTTTCAGGTTGGAATAACCTTCCTTGATCAGGCGGATGCCATTATGGATGAAGGTGATTCCTACCGCGGCTTCACCGAGGGCTGCGGAGCGTGCGGGAGCCTCGCCGGCCTTGGTGTACTGTTTGATCTGCTTATGCAGCTGCCCCATATATTTCAGGGCTTCCTGTTCGCCTTTCAGTTGGACGAGCGTGGATAATACGGTGTAGGCCGTGCCGGCGGAGCCGGGATTGGCGACGATGATCTGCCCTTTGAGTTCCGGTTTCAACAGATCGTTCCAGGACTTGGGCAGAGCCAGCTTTCGCTCTTCAAAAAAACGGTTGTCCAGGATAAAGCCGAGATATCCCTGATAGATTCCGGTCCAGTAGCCTTCCGGATCCTTGAAGTTGGCGGCGATCCCTTCGGCGTTTTTCGACTTGTAAGGTTCGAGTAGCCCTTCTTTCTTGGCCGCTATGAATGAATCCGCCGGGCCGCCGTACCAGACGCTGGCTTTAGGGCTCTGTTTTTCGGCCCGGATCCGGCCGAGAGTTTCGCCGCCGCTCATGCGGACGAAGTTGACTTTGATGCCGGAGGATTTTTCGAATTCCTTGGCAATCACCAGGGCTTGTTGCTCTACTACGCCGATATACATGGTCAGCTCTTTGGGTTTCTTCGGCTCCGCCGGTTTTTGTGGGGAACCGCCGCCGCAGCCGGCCAGGGACAGTGTCAGCATCACTGCCGCCAGGAACATTCCGAAGCCTCTCATTTTTTTGGTCATTTTTTCTCCCCCTCTTGTTTTATTGAAAATCCTTTTGTCAGCGCTTTTTCACAATATGGAGCCCCTCCTGCTTGAAAGACACCTTGACGCGGCCGCCTTCGGCGAACCGTTCCCGGCCGGTCGGGTCCGCGTCTTCAATCTGCAGGGAATATCCATTCAGGTCCACGACGTATTCCTGGGAAGGGCCCATATAAGTCGAGAAGGTGACGGTGGCGTCGAAATTTCCCTCCCGGCCAAGCCGGACTATTTCCGGGCGCACCACCAAGCGTACCTGTTCACCGACCTGGAGATCCTGCCGGAACCCGGGAACGCGGAACGTTTCACCAAACAGTCGGACAACGGTGGCGTCGTGTTCGACGGAGATGACTTCGGCCTCCAGAAAATTGGCAATGCCGATGAAGTCGGCGACGAATTCGCTGGCCGGTCTTTGATAGACCTCGTCCGGAGTCCCGATTTGTTCAATCCGTCCGTGATTCATTACGATGACTTTATCGGAAAGACTCATTGCTTCAGCCTGGTCATGCGTAACATAGATGCTGGTCAATCCGAGGGTGCGTTGGATCCGGCGAATTTCCCGCCGCATCTGGATCCGAAGCTTGGCGTCCAGGTTCGAAAGCGGCTCATCGAACAGCAGTACCGACGGTTCCATGACCAGAGCCCGGGCCAGGGCCACCCGCTGTTGCTGTCCCCCAGACAACTGATTGGGCTGCCTGGTGTCGAGTCCTTCCAACCCAACCATTCTTAATGCAGTCGTCACTTTTTGTTCGATATCGCCGGCAGGCATTTTTTTGAGCTGCAATCCGAATGCCACGTTGGAGAATACATTCAAATGGGGGAATAGGGCATAACTCTGGAAAACCATGGCCGAATCCCGCTTGTCCGGCGGCAGGTCGTTGATGCGGCGTGAATCCGCCAATATGTCCCCGGCTGTCGGCGTCTCAAATCCGGCGATCATGCGCAGGATGGTGGTTTTGCCGCAGCCGGACGGTCCCAGGAGAGTCACGAAATCGCCGGCCCCGATTTCCAGGGAAACGTTATCAACAGCCCGGAAGATTCCGGCCTTATCCGGCGTGGCAAATTCTTTCGACAGGCCGATCAATTCAATGTTGGTTTTTTTTCGCATCGTGCAGCTCCTTATGACAATTCGATTTTTTTACTGCCGGCGCCCAGGCTGGACAATAAGCGGTTGGTAATGAAAATGGCCAAATAAACGATCAGGATGAGGATGGTTGAAAAAGCGGAGGCGACGCCGAATTTGGCGGATTCCACCTGGTCCAGCACCGCGATGGTGATGAGGTTGTATTTGGCGGTAATGAGGAAGATCACGGCGCTGATGGAAGTCATGCTGCGGATGAAGGCGTAGATCAGGCCGCTGAAGAACGCGGTTTTGATGAGCGGCAGAGTGACCATGAAGAAGATCTGCCGGGAGGAAGCGCCCAGATCGGCAGCCGCTTCCTCGATGGCCGGATCGATCTGCTGCAAGGAGGACACGCCGGCCCGGATGCCGATGGGCAGGCTGCGGACGATAAAGGCGACAACCAAAAGGGTGGCAGTGCCTGTAAGCACAATGGGCGGTGTGTTAAACGCCAGAATGTAGCCGACGCCGACAACGGTCCCTGGCACGGCGATGCTGAGCAATGAGGCGAAATTGATAAAGCCTTTGCCGATAAATCTTTTGCGGACTACCAGAAATGCAATGACCATTCCCAACAGGCCAGTGATCGGCGTCGCAATCAAGGATAGCCAGGTCGTGTCAAAGATGGCCTTGCTGCCAACACCGAATGCGTAACGGTAATGATCCAGCGTCAGGCTGTAATTGATGCCCCAAAGCTTGATGAATGACCCGATGGGAATAAGAATATACAGAGCCAGTACAATCGTGGAAATGGCATAACAAATGCCGGCAATCGGCCAGACCACGATTTTTTCGCTGATGGGCAGGCGTTCGCGGGAAGCCTTGCCGGTGACGGTGATATAGACTTTCTTTTCCACCCAATATTTGGAGAGGATGAACAGCAGCATGGAGAGGTCCAGTAGCAGTACGGCCACCGCGGCGCCGCCCTGAACGTCGTAATTACCGATCGACTGGATATAAATCTGCGTGGCCAAAGTGGCGAAATTGCCGCCGATGGCCATAGGGTTTGCGAAATCAGCCACGGACTTGATAAAGACCAATAAGAAGGCGTTGGCGATTCCGGGTGCGACGAGCGGCAAGGTGACCCGGCGGAATGTTGCCCAGCGGGAAGCGCCGAGATCCCGGGCGGCGTCTTCAATCGAGGGATCAATGGATTTCAGCATTCCGACCAACAGTAAATACGCGATGGGGAAAAACGACAAAGTCTGCACGAGAATAAGCCCTTTGAGTCCGTAAATATTGGCATCGCGGAGACCCAGCAAGGTATTGGTGATAAAGCCCCGACTGCCGAACAGCAGGATGATGGACAGGGCAACGGCAAACGGTGGGGAAATCATGGGCAACATGGCGATCAGGTTAAATAGCTTTTTGCCCCGGATTGCCAGATAAATATAACAGTAAGCAAATAAAAATCCCACGGCGGTCGCTAGAATGCCGACGACCGTTCCTAACAACAGTGTGTTGGAAAACGCCTTCAGGTTTTCCCCCGAGGAAATCAGCAAGCGATACGCTTCCAATGAAAATGCGCCGTCAGGATTGAAAAAACTTTGCTGCAGCACTTTGTACAACGGGAATACCACAAAAATGGACAAAGAGACGATACAAAGCAGAATGGCCGAGAGTAGTACCGGATCGCGGGCGATTTTTTTCATTTGCGTCAAATCTTCGCTGAAAGCAAAGGACCAACGGCGCAATAATTCTGACATGGTGGCCTCCCGTGCATGTTGTCAAAGTTGTCTCGCAATTTATATTTTATCGATTTGACGGGAAGCCGGGTAGCAGGATAAGGCTTACATTCGCATAAGAAAAAAGGCGGCAGGCGTGTAAGAAATTTTCTTACACGCCTGCCGCCCTTTTGCAACGGTCCAAGCGTAATGATTTTCAACAGGCATTTACGCTACTTTTGGGGTGATGGCTCAAGTAGGCCTTGACTGATGGCATAGGCGATCAGTTCACTCTTTTTGGTAATCGACAGTTTCTCCATGATTCTTGATTTATAAGTATCGACAGTTTTAACGCTCAGGCAGAGCTGCTCGCCGATTTCTTTCAGTGAAAAGCCTCGGGCATATAAATGCAGGACTTCCTGCTCCCGGGGACTCAGGGAAATTGTTGGGGGGATGCTGCCATTTTCGTTTTGGCGTCCCACCAGGAGCAAGGACAACAGGGATTGGGCGTTGGCAGGATTTAAATGAATGCGGCCGGCCATAACATTTTGGATGGCCTGGAACAATTCCGTATCGACGGAGCTTTTTTGCACGTATCCGCTGGCGCCCGCGGTCATAGCCGTAAAAATATAATTCTCGTCCTCGAACATGGTCAACACGATGACTTTGGTGGCAAGACCACGCCGTTTGATTTCGCGCAGGCACTCCACGCCATCCATGCCGGGCATGGATAGATCGAGAATCAAAATATCGGGTTGCAATGCTTCCGTCAGTTGCAAGGCCGCAGTGCCATCCGACGCTTCCCCAACAATATCCAGGGAATCGTCGCTGCCAAGCAGAAGTTTGAGGCCGGACCGGATGAGATGATGATCATCCGCCAAGGCGACGCGAATTTTAGCTGCCATGACTGTCTCCTTTGTTTTTCAGCGGAATGGTAACCAGAATGGTGGTTCCGGCGCCTACTTTCGATTCCAGGTGAAATTCGCCGCCGCAAAGTTCAACCCTTTCCCGCATGCCATATATGCCCAGCCTGTTTGCCCGGGCGGCTCTTTCCAACTCGCCGTCAGGCATGCCTTGCCCATTGTCGGCGATGCGCAGCAATACTTGACCGGGCTGCCTTTCCAGCGAGATTTCGATGGCGGTGGCGCCCGAATGTCGGGCGGCGTTGGCCAGGCTTTCCTGCACGATTCGATAGAGGGTCACCGACAGATCGACGGCCAGTTCGTTGATGCCGGAGTCGACTTGAAAACCGATCATGATGCCGAAACGCTCCTGAAAGTTGGCGACATATTTTCGCACCGCCGCGGCGAGACCCAAGTCGTCCAGAGCGGTGGGGCGAAGTTCGACCGCCATGTTGCGGATGTCCAGCAAGATTCCGGCGGCCACTTCCCGGGCGCTTAACAGGAGTTCGCGCTGCTTTTCATCCGCAGCCTTGTTCGCCAGAACCCGCATCGAGACGATCAGGGAAGTCAATGCCTGGCCGGTTTCGTCGTGCAATTCGCGCGAGATCCGTTTGCGTTCCTCTTCTTGAGCCGAAATGACCTTGTTCAGCAGGGTGGCGCGCAGTTGATCCTTTTCTTTGAGTTCTTGCGCCATTTCGTTGAACGAGGCGGCCAGTCCGCCAATTTCATCGCCGGTTCGGATGTTCGCCCGAGCATCCAGGTTTCCGGCGGCGATGGCTTGGGCCGCGGTAACGAGATGGCCGACCGGCGCCGTAATGAAACGGGCCAGCAGTACCCCGAGCAGGGCGGCCAGGCTGCAGAACGCGACGGTGATTGCCAGCAGGGATTTCGTCGTTTTACCGATCAGGGTTTTGGATGGTTCTTCGGTGATGCCGGCTCGCACGTAGCCAATGGCGCCGTTTTCAATGGGAACCAGGATATCACGGATGGCGCCTTCGTCGCTATCCAGGGCAATAATCCGGGATTCGGTGCGGAGGGGGATCGGATTGACATTTCGCAGGCCTTTGGGCAAAGAAACCGGGAATGTGTGGGCCAGGAGACGGCCGGTATGGTCGAAAACCAGCAAGTACCGAAGGTCTTCCGTATCGCTTCGGAATTCGTGGATAAATTCGCCCAACGAATAGATGTCATTGACCAGAATGGGGGCAGCGACAAGAGACGCGACATGCCCGGCCATTTCGACGCCCCGTTTTTCAATCTGCCGGTCATTCATTTCGTTCAAGGCTTCCAGCGTGATATAGCCGAGAAACCCGCCAAGCAACAGCACTGTGGATACGGTCACGGTGAGGACCTTATGGTAGATGCTCAGGTTTTTCAATCTTTTCATGGTGAAGTCTTCACTTCGGCAAAAATGCGCCGGGGATAGTCATACAAATCGCTTTGCGGGATCGTAAAGCGTTCGAACATAAGCTCGTGAAGAACCTTGCGCATGTCTTGGTTATGGTGCATATTTAAAAAAACCGTTCGTAGCAGATCCTTTTTTGCCTCGTCAATGTCCTGCCGGATTACGATCGGGCCGGTACCGGCGGAGGGCGACAAATGAATGATCCGTATGGAATTGGCAATCTCCGGGTTGTTTTTTCGGGCGTGGTCGAAGGCAATACTGTCAATGGACGCTCCGTCCAGCATATGCATCGCGACTGCCTGCATCGACTTGGAATGGCTCTGTGTAAAAACCGTCTGCCGAAAAAAGTTTTCCGGAGTCTTGTGCAGTTGTTTCAACAGGTATCTGGGGAAGATGGCGCCGGAGAAACTCAGGGAGTCATTGAACGCAAAGCTTTTTCCCGCCAAATCGGCGATCTCTTCCGCCGGACTGTCACTGGGGACAATTACCAAGGCTTGATAAACAGGACCCTGAGCCCGCTCGGGCATCACCAGGATTTCAAGGCCGACGGGTCCAGTATACGACAGATAGGTTCCTGTGGAAAAAAAACCAATGTCGGCTCCAGCGGAAGCGAGCAGGGCTTGCGCCTCGGCGTTGCTGCGCCGATAGATCAGCTCAGTGGGGTGGCCGGTCTGGACTGCAACATGATCGGCAAGTTGTCGGTAATAGCCGGCGGTGTCGCGATTGGACAGCGAAGGAGACACGACGATGCGCAGCGGAGCTTCCCCGGTTCTTTTTGTCGGTGCCGACGACGGCGCCTCCAGATCTCGTAGGTTGATATAGGGACGCTGGTTGTTTGGCATGCACCCGGTCAAGAACAGTATGGAAAGAAAAATAATGACGATCCGTGTGGACAACGTCGGACCTCCCTGTTTGCGGTCAAGGACCAGAGATAATGCTTTTGTATTTTCGGCAACGGCAGGATGCTTTCCTGCCTTCATGCAAGAACCTGAAGATCGTCGCAAGGGAAAAGGACAAAAAAAGCGAATAATTAACGTAAGGGTAATACAGGAGAAGCAGCTGTGGACGCACAACGATGGGGTTGTATTTTTCTGGCGTTGGTGATGCAATTATCGGTAGTCTTCATGAGCAGGGCGGAGGCCGCGCCGACAGACCGGCTGCAGCTATTGCTGGCTGCGCCCTGGTATGGATCGTATGTGTGCAACCAGGGCCTGACTCGCTTGCAACTGATCTTGCGTCCGTTGCGGGGAAGCGATCCGCGCCAGATGGAAGCAGAGTTCGTTTTTTCGGCCGATCCGGACAATCCTGCGGTTCCGGCCGGTTCATTCCGAATGACGGGAACTCTTGATGGCGGCGGGATGCTGGCACTGAAGCAGGAACGCTGGCTGGAACAACCGGCTGATCCGAGTTATCGCATGGTCGATCTGGAAGGAAGAATGGTGATCGGCGACGGCCAGGCCATGATCCGGGGGCGTGTGACGACCTATGGCTGCCAGGATTTTGCAGTATGGCAGTATTTTTCGGATGCGGCGGCAAGTCGCTAGGAAGGGCGGGAAAAAATGATGGAAGCATGGCAGGAGTTTTGGCGATTATTTGAAAAGGGTGGATTTGTCATGCCCTTTTTGTTGATTGGTTCCTTGTTGACCGTAGCGGTCGCGGTGGAACGGTTTCGGGCATTTCGTCGCGCAACCGACGGAACCGCCGCCATGCGGGAACGTCTGGAGATGTCTTTGCGGACTGGTGACTGGGTGGCAGCTTTGGAGGCAACGCGGCAGTATGACAATTTCTCGGCGCAAATCGCGGCAGTCGGCTTGAGTGAAGCGGAACACGGCAGCCGGGCAGCTGAACTCGCTATGGAGGGGGTAGCCAATCGCGGGGCCGCCCGCTTGCGCCAACGGCTCGACCTGATGAATCTGATGGTGACCCTGGCGCCACTGTTGGGGCTGTTGGGAACCGTCATCGGCATGATTCGCGCTTTCAGCGTATTGAACCTGCGGTCGGGGCAGCCCTTCGCGATTACCGGCGGCGTTGGCGAGGCGCTGGTGGCCACGGCCGCCGGGTTGTGCGTGGCGGTATTGTCGCTGATTTTCCTGGCCTATTTCCGAAACCGCCTGGACAGTATCCTGAACGATGCCGAAGAAACCGCCGCCCTGATTCTGCAGGCTCTGCCGGAGCGGACGCCATGAAATTCCGGGAGCGTCGCGCTGTCGAAAATCCGCGGTTAATGATCATCCCGATGATTGATATCATTTTTTTTCTGTTGGTATTTTTTATGATGAGTACCATGTTCATGGTGGAGCAGAAGGTTTTGCCGGTAACTTTGCCTTCGGCTTCCACCGCTGAACTGGACATGCATCGGACTTTTCCCGTCACGGTGATGGCGGATGGCAGTTTGCGCTTCCACGAAGAGGCTGTCAATTTGAACGATCTGGCAGCCAGGATCGAAACGGAATTGCGACGGGATCGGGATTCGCGGTTTGTGCTCCGGGCGGATCGCCACGCCGCCTATGGGCAGGTGGTGGATGTTTTGAACCAGTTGCGCCGTCTGGGGGTTCAACGCTTGACGGTTGCCGTGGAGGCCGTTCCATGAGCCGAGCGTATTCGGCGCGGCGGGATTTTTGGATTTCGGTTGGCTGTTCGTTACTTTTCCATGCAGTGATCCTGTGCTTTTTCCTGGGTTGGACGAAAGCTGCTGAAAGTCCGCCGACGCCGGTGGACGTGGAGTGGGCGTGGGTGGCGCCGAATGACGAAACAACGAAGCCGCTCCGAAAAGAATCCATGGCCGGAGTATCGTCTTCCCGGATTGGCGAAGTTTCGACAGACATTTCGGACAAGTTTGTTCCGGCAGCACCGTTGAGTTTGGCGACTGCCCCGGCGCAAACCCCGGCCGATCTTGGCGGAGGAGCGGCCACCCATCGTGGCCGGCCAGATTCGGGCGACAAGATGGAGTCAAGGCCGCTTGTACCGAACGCCAAGGGATCGAGCCCGGCAAGGGGACAAGAGGGTAGCGGCGATGTTTCCGCGCCGCCGGATAGTCCTGGTTTTTCGGGAGAAGGCGGTTCGACCGGCTATGCGTTGACGCCGCCGCGCCTTAAGGAACGGCCACCAAGCCAATGGCCGCCAAAACTTTCGTCCACCGGGCCGTTGCAGGTGCTGCTGCTGGTGGAAGTGATGGCAGACGGGCGGGTTGGCAAAATCGGCGTTAGCCGTTCCAGTGGGCTGAAGGCAATGGATGATGCGGCCCGGGAAAATGTGGCGCGCTGGCGGTTTGAGCCGGCCTGGCAGCCGCAGGGAAACAAGCCGGTGCGGGTTTTGACTTCTATATGGATTCGCTACACCGGAGAAGGGGGCTGAAACGAAGTGCGCAAAGAGCCAATCCTGTTTCTGTTGTTACTACTGTTGTTGCAAGTTCATGCGGTCGGTGCTGCGCCAAACGGACTGTCAGCTGCGCAACTCAGCCACGGCAACCAGTTGCGCACCTATTGGGCTTATATTCCGTCCGGGATTCCAACTAACTCAACGGCTCCTTTGTTGTTCGTCCTGCATGGCAGCGCCGGCAGCGGTGAGGACATGATCGCCATAAC
>CAZRLN010000007.1:46711-52569 GCA_964601085.1 uncultured Veillonellaceae bacterium
TGTTGTTCGTCCTGCATGGCAGCGCCGGCAGCGGTGAGGACATGATCGCCATAACACAGCATGGCTTTGAAAGGATCGCCGATAAGGAAAAATTCGTCGTAGTCTATCCTGACGCCCTGGAACGCCGTTGGAACGAACAAGACGGGACGGCGGACGATGCCGGATTTTTACTGGCGATTGCCGACAAACTGGCTGCGGAATCGTTAATCGACAAAAACCGCATCTTTATCGCGGGAATTTCCAACGGGGGAATGATGGCCCAACGTCTCGCCTGTGAACATGCAAACCGGATTGCCGGTATCGCCACGGTGGCCGGCACATTACCGGAAAAACTGGCCAAAGTCTGCAAACCGGCGCGACCGGTGCCGGTTTTGCTCATTCATGGAACAGCCGATCCTATCGTGCCGTGGAACGGTGGCCCGGTGGCCGGATTCGCCGAGTTCGGTGTAGTTCTGTCGGGGCTCGATACTGTTGCGGTCTGGAAGGACAATAACCACTGCCGCGATGCGGCGGTGACGACAACGTCTGCCGACCGCGATCCGCAAGATGGGACCAGAATCCGCATGGAGCGATTCGCGAACTGTGCGGCCGGCTCCAGCGTGTCGTTACTCATTGTCGAGGGCGGCGGACATACTTGGCCGGGAGGGTTTCAATATTTGCCGGAACGATTTATCGGTCGGACTACGCGGGAAATCGATGCCAATCAAGTGATTTGGGACTTTTTCCGGCAATTTCTCGGATCCCGATAAGGATTTTCGGGACAGTCGAATAGTATGGAGGCTTTCACGGCAATATGGATTGGAATGTGGAATGGATCGGCATTATCGCCGGCTTGTTGACGACCTGCGCGTTTTTCCCGCAGGTGGTGAAAACGCTGCGGAGTCGTTCAACGGGCGATTTGTCCTGGGCCTGGCTGGTCATGATGACGACCGGTGTTTTTATGTGGTTGATTTATGGCTATTTTGCGGGAAGCCCGTCGGTTTTTACCGCGAATGTCATCACTTTTTTTTCTTTGCTGGCGCTGCTGTGGGTAAAAATATCCGGGGGGCGCGCGCCTTGGCCCAAGCTCAGGAATATGTCGTCAAAGAACGAAAAGTCGAGAAATGCTTTGGCTGCGGACAATGCGGAAAAGGGGGTCCGTTGATCGTTGAGTACCGCGAAAAAATCGACATTCTGATGACGGATTCCGGATCGGACGGCAGGTCGGCAGGATAATTCGAAACCGACGAGAATTTGTTAAGTTGCAGGAATTTTTACGACAAGGAGGCAACGACAATGATCAAACAGAATCCTTTGGTGATGATCCCCGGGCCGACTCCGGTGGCGGAACCCATTCGGCAGGCGTTGGCGGGCCCAACCTATGGTCATACCTACGGCCCGTTTGTGGAGATTTACAAAGAGTGTCTGACCGGTCTGAAAACGATTTTTCAGGCTGACCATGTCGTGGCAATCGGCGGGGCCGGGACATTGTCCATGGAAATGGGTCTCGTCAATACTGTCAAAGCCGGCGAAAAAGTGCTGGTTCTTACCCAGGGTTATTTCGGCGAGCGCTTCGTGCCTTTGGCCAAGGCGCTGGGAATTGTGCCGGATGTCTTGACGGCGCCGGCCGGCGAACGGGTTCGCCTAGCTGACGTGGAAGAAAAACTAAAAACGAAAAAATACGCGGCCATGACGTTGACCCATGTCGACACCTCGACTGGTGTCATGGGACAGGTGGCCGAAATAGCAGCTCTAGCGAAAAAATACGATACCCTGTTTATCTTGGACGGGGTCTGCGCCAGCGCCGGCGTCCCCGAACCCATGAAAGACTATGGCATTGACGTGGTAATCACGACGAGCCAGAAAGCCTTTGGCACGCCGCCGGGCCTCACGATCGTGGCGTTCAACGACAAGGCGCTGGCCCGTCGGGAGCAGCTCGGTACGGTAGCGGGATATTATGTGGACTGGAAGAACTGGCTGCCGATCATGGACAATCCTTCCCTGTATTTTTCCACGCCGCCGGTGAATCTGATTCAGGCTTTGGCCAAGGCGGTGCGGATGATTCTGGATGAAGGACTGGAGGCCCGCTATGCCCGACATGAAAAGATCGCCCGCAGTTTCCGGGCCGGACTGACAGCTCTGGGGCTTACGCTGGTTACTGCGGCGGACGCGGTGGCGCCGACACTGTCGGTGATCAAATATCCGTCCGGGCTCGACGACGCTGCCTTCCGGGCAAAAATGGAAGAGTACGGCATCGTGGTAGCCGGTGGCGTCGGCCCGCTGAAAGGGAAAATTTTCCGGGTCGGTCACATGGGAAATATCTGCATCAATGAATTGGCGTTGACGCTGTGCGCACTGGAACGGTCCCTGACAGCGCTCGGAATCCAAGTTCCGCCGGGAGCGGCGGTCGGCGCGGCCTGCGCGGAGTGGCAGAAGGGCTGAGCCGGGAAAGGGGCGACGATGCGGGTTTTGGTGACAGGGGGAACCGGTTTTATTGGCCGGGCCCTTGTCGAGAAACTCACGGCGGCGGGTCATGAAGTCCGTCTACTGACCCGCAGGGATTTGCCGGCGCCGGATCAGCCGCTGTCGCCGTCAATCCTATCCGGGGTGGATGCCGTTGTCAATATGGCCGGCGAAAGCATCGCCGGCGGCCGGTGGACGGAAGCCACCAAACAAAACATCCGGGACAGCCGGATCATTCTGACGAAAAAACTGGTCGATGCTTGCGTGGCGGCTGCTACGTCCAACACGGGTACGCCGTCGGTTTTTGTCAGTTTTTCCGCCGTGGGCTATTACGGTACGAATCCGACTGCGGATTTTGCGGAAAGCAGCCCACCGGGTACGAGTTGGCTATCCGCCGTCGCTCGGGATTGGGAAGCGGCGGCGGGTAAGGTGCGGGAGATAGGGATTCGGCTGGTTGTTTTACGACTGGGCGTGGTTCTCGGTCCGGGTGGCTTTCTGGAACGTCTGGCCTTGCCATTTCGTTTTTTTGTCGGCGGACCGGCCGGCTCCGGCCATCAATGGATTTCCTGGATTCATCGGGATGATGTGATGGCCGTTGTGGTTCAGGCTCTTTCGGATTCGGCAATACAGGGCGCCTACAATGTGACGGCGCCGCAGCCGGCGATAATGGCGGACATGGCATCAGCGATCGGTGCGGCGCTGAATCGTCCTTCCTGGTTGCGGACGCCGGCTCTGCCGTTACGGTTGCTATTCGGCGAAATGGCGGATGAATTGATTCTGAATGGGCAACGGGTCCTGCCGCAGCGACTGCACGATATGGGGTATTCCTTTTTGCAGCCGGAGTTGTATGCCGCGGTAAAAAAATCATTGATGAAGGAAATGTGAATCGGTGAAGATGTTAATGCTCCTGGCCGCCGGCTGGGCGGTGACTTATGCCAACCGGACGGTGGTCTATCCCTTGCTGTCGATTATTGCCGCAGAATACTCCCTGTCGTCGGCGGATGCCGGCTGGTTGACAGGGAGCTATTTTCTGACCTACTTGCTGTTACAGATCCCGGCGGGAATCCTGGGCGACCGTTACGGGATGAAACGAATCATGCTTTGGACCTATGCCGTTGCGGCGGTCGGTGCAATCGGCCTAGGATTGGTGACCGGCAATTACGCGGCGATGGTTCTGTGCATGGCTGTGCATGGCCTGGGGGCTGGCGGTTTCTACCCTTCTTCTTTTGGCATGATGATGCGCAAAACCGAGCCAGGTCGTCGGGCGTTCAGTTCCGCTTTGATCGGGATCGGCATGGCTGTGGGCTTGCTCACGGGAATGACACTGGGCGGAACTTTGTATGAACTGTTCGGCAGCATCAGGATCCCCATTCTGGTGGTGGCATTGCCGTCGCTGCTGATATTGTTCCTGTTTGCCAGATATCTGCCGGATACCGATGGTGCACCGACGCCGGCCTGGACGCAGTATCGGTCGATACTACTGGACTGGGACTTGTGGCGGATCAATCTGACGACGTTTACGGCGTTGTATGGTTTTTGGGTGGCTGTTACCTGGGGCCCGACCTTTCTCAAAGTGGAGCGGGGATTTTCACTCGGGGCAGCCGGTTTTTATACCGGCCTGATGGCGGTGAGCGCCATTCCGGCCTCCATGTTTTGGGGGCGTATGGCGGATCGAATTGGCCGCAAAAAAGTGGCTGCCTTCGTGTTGCCGGCTTCGGCAGTTGCGTTGCTCCTGCTGTCGGTTCTGGAAAACCATGCGGTGCTGATCGGCTTGCTGGTATTGTTTGGCATGCTCAGCAACACCGCGTTTGTGCCGTCCATGATCGCTTGGTCCGCTGATATCGTCGAAAAACGGCACCCGGGCCTGACTGGGGTTTCGGTGGGTATTTTTAATGGGTCCATCATGTTTTCGGCAGTGGTGGCGCCGGTCGTTTCCGGCTTTCTGCGGGATCAGACCGGCTCGTTGGGAGCAGCGATGACGGGGGCGGCATTTTTGATGTTGGCAGGGACCTTTTTATTGCTGACGATTCCGGTTGTGAAGCCATTAGCCCGGACCGAAGACTGAAGGCGGCGCTCGCCGGCTTGAAATTATTCTGGCATCCCAATAATGATTGAAACAACAAAAAAAGCGTCCGGGAGAATTCCCAGACGCTTTTTGACGGTAAGCGTCATTTAGACAATGCTTGTTTCATTTTTTCGCAGGCTTCGCGCAGCATGGCTTCTTCCCGAAGGTAACAGAAACGGACATAGCCTTCGCCGCGCGGACCAAAGCAAGTCCCGGGAACGACGGCGACGCCCGCTTTTTCCAGAACGGTATTGGCGAATTTCTGGCTGCTGAGACCGGTGCCCTGAATGTTGGGGAATGCGTAGATGGAGCCTTTGGGAACGGCGCAGGAGACTCCGGGGACTTCGTTGAGGGATCCAACCATTACATCGCGTAGGTGTTGATAAAAATCCATCCGTTTTCGCAGAAGAGCCGCTTCTCCTTCGAGGGCGCTGACTCCGGCATATTGAATAAAGGGCGGCACGCAGGAATAGATGGTCTGGAACATCATTGCCATTTTAGCCATGAATGGCGCGGGGCCGACAGCATAGCCGAGACGCCAACCGGACATCGAAAATCCTTTGGAAAAACCATGGAGAATGATGGTTCTTTCCCGGCAACAATCTACAGTAGCCGGCGAGTGGTGCTGCAGCCCCTCGTAGAGGTTTTCCGAATACATTTCATCGCTGAGCAGCCACAGATCGTACTTTTTGGCGATGGCGGCAATCCGGTCCGCTTCTTCGCGGGTCATGACAGCACCCGTGGGGTTTTGCGGCGTGTTGACGATAATCAGTTTTGTCTTGTCGGTGATTTTTGCCTCAAGGTCATCGGGATTCAAGCGGAAGCCGTTCGATTCATATACCGGCACCCGCACATCCTGCAAGCCGAGATAGTTGGTAACCGCAAAGTAGGACGGAAAACCGGGATCGGGAAAAATGACTTCCTCGCCGGGATCGACCAAACAGCGGACGGCAAAATCGATAACACTGTTGGACGGCATGGCGACGATTTGATCCAGGTCAGGCCGGAATCCCCATCCCCGTTCGATATATCGGCTAATGGACTGCCGGAGCGGATTGATGCCCATGGAGCTGACATACCGGGTATGCCCCTGATCCAAGGCGGCTTTGGTGGCTTCAATAATGTGCGGGTGGGCATCGAAATCCGAGTCGCCAACTTCAAATCGGTAAACTTTTCGGCCGGCGGCTTCCATAGCCGTTACTGTCGCCAATATTTCCAACATGGGTTGGCCGACCAGACCCTCGGTGAGTTTTGAAAACGGACGCATAACAAGACTCCCTTCCTAGTGAACATTTGCACAACATACGATGACATTTTATATGATTTGTTCCGCCATGGCAAGAAAAATCCT
>CAZRLN010000007.1:52669-55263 GCA_964601085.1 uncultured Veillonellaceae bacterium
CACAACATACGATGACATTTTATATGATTTGTTCCGCCATGGCAAGAAAAATCCTTTCCTGACCAGGGTTAGCCGTCGAACAATGTCGATGCAACCTGCGAAAGATTGGTTGCCAATAATGCCGGATTTTGGCTGATTTGGCCATTTCGCCAATCGCATGCGACTGTTCGCCGCTCCGGTCAGCCTCGATGGAGGGGTTGAGCTCTGGTGCGGCAGCGGCCAACTTGCTGCAGATGTGAACATTTTAGCCTGCTTTTCACGTTTGTAATAATTGTGGATGCAAGGAGAGCGAAGGAATTTTGCAGCCGGAAGCGGAATTTATCAGTGGATTGAATTGACCTTCAGGCGGAACAAGATTCGGTCCTATTGGCGTTTATCGGAGGGAGGAGGAAAGTGATGTCGGAGATGTTCGATTTGACGGGGAGAGTGGCCATTGTGACCGGTTCGACACGTGGAATCGGCCGAGGGATTGCAGAATGTCTGGGTAAATCTGGCGCAACCGTGATCATCGTCGGCCGTAATCCGCTGACCTGTGAACAAGTTGCATCGGAACTCGCCGCTACCGGAATAAAGACTGGGTTTGTACCGACGGACGTGACCAAGCTGGAACAGGTGGAATTTTTGATGCAAAACGTCGAAGAATCATTCGGTCGCATTGATGTCTTGGTTAATAATGCCGGTGTGGCACTGACGCGGAAAGCGGAGGAGATCACCGAAGACGAATGGGATCAGGTGCTCGACCTGGATTTGAAAAGTGTGTTCTTGTGCTCGCAGCGGGCCGGGTTGCGAATGATTCGGCAGCAAGGGGGAAAAATCATCAATACGGCCTCGATCATGGGACAAGTCGGGCAAAAACTGACCCTAAGTTACTGCGCGGCAAAAGCCGGCGTTCTGGGGCTGACACGTGCATTGGCCCTGGAATGGGCGCGATATAACATTCAGGTGAATGCGCTGTGCCCCGGCTTTGTGCTGACCGCGATCAACGAAACCATGATGCAGGATGAAAAAATATTGAGGGCTACCTTGCGCAAAACTCCGGCCGGGCGCCTGGGGCAGGTCTCCGATCTAACAGGCGCCGCGCTGTATCTCGCCTCGGATGCCTCCAACTTCATGACAGGCCAGACGCTGACGGTCGACGGCGGCTGGACTGCCCAATAAGTCGATGCGGAAGCTGGCTGTAAAATATTGCGGCGGATGCAACCCGTCGATCGATCGTACCGAACTGGCGGGAAAGCTGGCGGTGTTGTTGGCGGAACGAGATGCGGACTGGAAGCTGGTGACGCTGAAAGATAACGCGTATGATGCGGTTCTTCTCGTCAATGGCTGTCCGGTTGGGTGTGTGCAAAAACAGTTTTTGAATGAGACCCGGCCGGTAATTTTGGTTGCCGGCGAGAGTATCCAGCGGGAAAAGGTGGCGGAAGCAGCCCTGCCGGAAAAAGTGGCGGAAATATTGCTGCGCCTGAGCGAAAAGGCAGAAGAGGAAGGGCAGGAACGAAAACGGGACAAGAATACAGCGACAAACTACAAGGAGGAAAAAGCATGAAGGTTCTGGCGATTGTCACTTCGGCCCGCAAGGTCGGCAATTCGGAAATATTGGCAAAAGAAATGCTGGCATCTTTGCCGGAATCAGTGGAGAAAAAAATGCTCCGGCTCGCGGATTTCCGGATTGAACCTTGTCGTGCCTGTTACGCCTGCCTGGCGAGCGGAACGGACTGCATCATTCCGGATGATTTGGCGAATATTTTGCATGAGATTCGGGAAGCTGACGCAATCATTTTTGCCTCGCCCGTTTATTTTTTGGGAATGCATACCCGACTAAAGCTCCTGTGCGACCGCCTGATCAGCGTACTCAACGAAGGCGCAAAGTACGCCGGACGGCGCTGTGTGGTCGCGGTTCCCTACGGCGTTGAAGGGTGGCAGGGCTATGGGGTGGAGGCGACCGTCAGTTTGGCGAGATTCCTACACCTGGACGTTGTCGGAGTTTTGCCGGTGCATGCCGCGAATCCCGGCGACGCGGTCCAATTAGGAATCTTGAACCGGGCCCGGGAACTCGCCGGCCGGCTCCTGCCGGAAAATAGGGCTGCATTGCCGGTGGAATATGAGGACAATGTCCGTCAGACTACAAATGCCGGCGATATCGCCTGCAGCGCCTGCGGCGGCGGGATATTTCGGATCGCGAACACAGGTGATATCCAGTGCGTAATTTGCGGAACGGCTGCAACGCTTGAAATTACTGGAAAATCGGAGAATGCGCCAATACAATGCGCCTGGAAGCTGCCGGAGCCTTTTCGCTACTCTGCCGCGGGCATGGCGGAACATGCGCATCGGCTGGAACAGATCAAAGCAGAGTTTATCGCCCGCCGCCAAGAGTTGCTGGCGGTGAGAAAACCTTATCGGGACGAGAGATGAATCATATTGGGGTGCTTTTCATCCAACCATCAACTGGATAAAATAGTACATGTCGTAGCATTAAAAAATGAAAGTCAAACAGGAAGGATGAAATTGTTGAATGGCTGCAAAAAACCAAACAATCCAGTCGGAACCGAACTCATCAACCAATAGCAAGTGGAAAGAACGGATTCCTACCTTTATTG
>CAZRLN010000007.1:55363-81202 GCA_964601085.1 uncultured Veillonellaceae bacterium
GAACCGAACTCATCAACCAATAGCAAGTGGAAAGAACGGATTCCTACCTTTATTGCGATTACTACCCTGGTTTTGGCGGTTTGCGCCACACTCTCCTCGTTCAAGGCGGGAGGATACAGCACCAAGATGGTATTGGCCCAAAGTCAGGCCTCGGACCAGTGGGCATACTATCAGGCGAAAAGTATCAAGGAAACCGCATATCAGACGCAGCGCGACGCCATGGAACTGGCAAAACAGTCCAACCCGGCGTCCGTTGAAGCGTATCAGGCAAAGATTGCCGCGTATGATCAGGAAGTCGCCCGTTATAAAAAAGAAAAAAATGAAATTATGGCAGACGCCAAGAAACTAGAAGCAGCACGAGATCAGTACCAGAAACATGGCATGCGGTTTGGTGAAGCGCTGATTCTGCTGCAAATCGGTATATTGCTGTCTTCGCTGGCTTCCATCAGTAAAAACCATGTCTACTGGTATGGTGGCGCCATTGCCGGCGCTGGCGGATTGGTAGCCTTCCTCTACGCTCTGGCGCTGGCTCCATGACGGGTTGGCGCGCCGTTGGCGGAGCGAGATTAAAGGGAAAGGATGAAGAAAATGATCGGCATTGACGGGAATTCCCTTTCCATCGCGGAAGTGGTCCAGGTAGCCAGGGCATTTGAACCGGTTGAATTGACGGAAACAGGCCGCAGGCAGATAGTTGCCAGTCGGGCAGTCGTCGAAAAGCTATTGGACTCGGAAAATCCGGTGTATGGGATCTCCACTGGTTTTGGCGATTTGAGTCGCATCTGGATTTCACCGGCCGAGCGGGAAAAATTACAGCGAAACCTGATATTGAGCCACGCCGCTGGAGTCGGCGAGTGTTTGCCGGAAGAAGTGGTGCGGGCTGCGATGCTTTTGCGGGCGAATTCGCTGGCAAAAGGCTATTCCGGAATCCGCCTGGAAACGATGGAAATGTTGTTGGCCATGCTTAACCGGCGGGTTTATCCCGCCGTGCCCAGCAAGGGATCCGTGGGCGCCAGCGGTGATCTCTCGCCCTTGTCGCATATTGCACTGGTCATGATGGGCGAAGGCAAGGCTTTTGTGCGAGGCGAACGCGTTCCCGGCGCCACGGCGCTGGCGGCAGTCGGATTGCAGCCGGTGGCTTTCGGCGGGAAGGAAGGTTTGGCCTTAATCAATGGCACTCAGATTATGACCGCTGTTGGTGCGCTGGTCTGGCAGGATGCGGCGGCGTTAATGAAAGCCGCCGACATTGCCGCCGCCATGTCACTCGAAGCCTTGCGGGGAACGCGGACGGCGTTTGACGAACGAATCAGCCGAGTCCGGCCGCATCCCGGCCAACTTGCCACTTGCTCCAATTTGTTGCGGCTCACAGCCGACAGCAAGATCATGGCGTCGCACGAGCATTGCGAAAAAGTCCAGGATGCCTATTCGCTCCGTTGTGTTCCGCAAGTTCACGGAGCTTCAAAAGACGCCGTGCGGCGAATTCTTGAAACTCTGGAGATTGAAATGAATTCGGCAACGGACAATCCGCTCATTTTCCCCGACACCGGCGAAGTGATTTCCGGCGGCAATTTTCATGGCCAACCGGTGGCGCTGGCCATGGACTATCTGAAAACCTCTCTGGCGGAAATCGGCAGTATTTCCGAACGCCGGATCAATCGCATGCTGGATGCGCATTTGAGCGATCTGCCGCCATTTTTGACGGCTTATCCGGGCGTGGATTCCGGTTTGATGATTACGCAGTACACGGCCGCGGCGCTTGTCTCCGAAAACAAAGTGTTGGCCCATCCGGCCTGCGTCGATTCCATTCCGACTTCCGCCAACCAGGAAGATCATGTCAGCATGGGGACGATCGCCGCTCGCCAGGCACGTGAAATCCTGGAAAATGTGCGGCATGTTGTCGCCATCGAAATGTTGGTTGCCACGCAAGGATTGGACTTTTTGCGACCGCTGGCGCCGGGGAATGGAGTACAGGCGGCATATCAGGCCATCCGCAGCGAGGTTCCCCATCTGGAAGAAGACCGGGTTCCTGCGGATGACATCCAGACAGTCTATCAAATGTTGCTCTGCGGCAAAATCGTCCAATCCACGGAATCGGCGATCGGGCCTCTGTTCAGTTTTCACAGTGGAGAGAAAGCGAAGTAGCGCCGGTCACAGTCTGAGAATTTTCCCCCGGCGAACAAAAAATATGTAACTTTTTTATAAAAACAGCTTGAAAAATGAAAACTTAAGTACTATAATCATCCTCAAGAACAATGGAAAAAAATAAATGTTTATGCCGGGCAATGAAGCTTTTCGGCGGGATACTTTGAGAGGTTCCTGTCGGAAGGCTTTTTTTGTATCCATGATAGAAAAAGGAAGCCGAGCAGGCGGCAGGATCTTGAAAGGCGGCGATAACGAGCGACAACGGCAAGTCATCCCCAAACACATAGGAGGAGGAAATGAGATGAAAAACAATAAGCTGGTTCTCCTGTTTTCCCTGTTGTTGACGGTCGCCGTGGCGGTAGCGGGTTGTGGCGGCGGATCTGCGGCCAAGCCGGCCGATTCCAAAGATATCAAAGTAGGCGTTGTCTATGAACTTACCGGCGGAACGGCTTCGTTCGGCACCGCCGCCAATAATGGCACCAAACTGGCTTTCAAGGAAATCAATGCCGCCGGCGGCGTGCTCGGCAAACAAATTACGATGGTCAGCGCCGATAACAAGGGCGAACCTTCGGAATCCGCCAATGCGATGACCAAAGTGATCAGCCAGGACAAAGTGGTTGCTGTGGTTGGCTTTACCACCAGTTCCAACGGTATTGCCGGCTCCGCCGTCAATGAAGCCAACAAGATTCCGTTCGTCGCCGCCGCGACGACCAACCCGAAAGTTACGGTGGATGAAAAAACCGGGAAGGTCAAACCGTATACCTTCCGTGTCTGCTTTATCGATCCGTTTCAGGGAACTGTCGGCGCCAATTTTGTGTTGAAAGAGCTCAAACTCAAGAAGGCAGTCGTCCTGATCGACAATTCCAGCGATTACAGCAAAGGGCTGGCGAAATTCTTCAAGGAAGCCTTCACCAAAGGCGGCGGCGCGATTGCCGGCGAAGAGGCCTATTTGCAAAAAGACAAGGATTTCAAGGCAATCCTGACCAAGATCAAAGGATTGAACCCGGAAGTCATCTACTTGCCCGGATATTATGAAGAAGTCGGGATGATTGCAAAACAAGCCCGTGAAATGGGCATTACCGTTCCCATCGTCGGCGGCGACGGTTGGGACTCCCCCAAACTTGTCGAAATCGGTGGCGCGGCCGGCATGAACAATACCTTCTTTACCAACCATTATTCGCCGGAAGATACCAGTGCGGCGTCCAAGAAATTTGTGGATGCTTATAAGAAAGAATATGGCATTATGCCGGACGCCATGGCCGTTCTGGGCTATGATGCGGCGTATGTGCTGGCCGATGCCATCAAGCGGGCCGGTGCCGCCGATCCGGCGAAAATCCAGGCCGCTCTTGTCGCCACCAAGGATTTCCCCGCTGTTACCGGCGCCACCACTTTGAACGCGAATCATGATGCAGTTAAGAGCGCCGTAATCATTGAGATGAAAGATGGCAAAATGGTGTACAAGACAACGATCAAACCGTGAGGATGATCGTTGGATTGAACGTTGCCCGCCAACTTGTATAAATGAAGTGAATATGATGTGGATCTGTCAAAAAACCGGCCGAAATTGGCCGGTTTTTTTGACAATTTGCAGGATATTGCAATAAAATCCAGAATTTTAATCTATTTGTAAGAGGTTTTCGGGGGTGGATTTATGCAGATGCGGATCGGGACTAAAATTGGCGCCGGGTTTGCGGCAATGCTGGTCATGGTTGGATTGATGGCGGCGATCGCGATTTATTCGTTGCAGGCGGCGAAGAATCAGCTGGAGATCCTGCATGAAACCAATCGGCGACTGGTGCTGGAAATGAAAATGGACTCGGAGGCTGGCAATATTTTGTCCTGTATTCGCGGCTTCGTTGCCTTTGGAGACGAGAACTACATTTATCAGGCGGAAAATTCCGCCACCAACATTGCCAACATGGCGGCTGACTTGAAAAAACTCCTGGATGATGAAAAAGCCCGGGAAAATGTCGATTCGCTGGTCAACGAGGTCATTGACTACAAAATGAAAATGACAGAGAAATTGGTGCCGGCCGTCAAGGAATATTATGCGGCGACGCGCGCCCAGCGGGATGCGGCTTATTCTGCGGAAACCGTCGAAAGCAAACGGATTCAGGCCATTTCGCTGGCGATCACTTTTAACTCGGAAGCGCAGTCGGTGAAGCGGAGTATTCTCAATCTGGCGGAATTGGACGAAAGAACCGTGTCGGAAACAGTGGAAGCATCCTCCACCGCCGCCAATCAGGCAGTCCTGTTCGCAACCGTGACAGGAGCGACTGCCCTGGCGATTGGAGTATTGCTCAGCATTCTTTTATCCCGGGCGGTTCGTCGTCCATTGAAAATTTTGGCCGATGGCGCGGTGCTTTATTCCCAGGGGGATTTGACCCGGACGATTCTCGTTTCTTCACGGGACGAGATCGGTGAGGTCGGGGCCGCCATGAACCGGATGCAGGATCATTTGAAGTCGCTGGTCCTGAATATCCGGCAGAAATCGGAACTGCTGGCGCAAGCCGCCGGGCAATTGGGCGCCAATGCGGATCAGTCGGCCGATTCCGCTAATTCTGTCGCTGAAGCCATTTCGGAAGTCGCGGCAGGGGCTGACAATCAGAATAGAACGATCGAGAAAGTCATGAGCAATGTTGCCCAAAATGCGGAAGATGTCCGACACATGGGGAAGCAGGCGGCCGGTGCGGCGGAAAGCTCGAAAGCAGTGGCGCATAAGGCGGAAGACGGCGAAGTTGCAGCAGAACGGGCCGTGAATCAAATGGACCAGATCGAAGAAACCGTGGAACGTTCAGCGACCGTCGTCGCTAAGTTGGGCACGATGTCCCAGGAGATTGGACACATCGTGGAAACGATTTCCGACATCGCCGGACAGACGAATCTGTTGGCGTTGAATGCGGCGATTGAAGCCGCGCGGGCCGGCGAATCCGGCAGGGGATTTTCCGTGGTGGCGGAAGAGGTGCGTAAGCTGGCGGAGCAATCCGATCAGGCGGCGCAGAAGATCGCGACGCTGATTGGCGGGATTCAGGCGGAAACGGAAAATGCGGTTGCCGTCATGGCGACAGGAACGCGGGAAGTCCGCACCGGCGCTGAAGTGGTTCGAACGGCGGGCCGGTCCTTTCAGGAAATTAATGAACTCGTCGCCGCTGTGTCGGGCCAGGTTCGGGGCATTAGTGAATCGTTCGGCTCCCTGGCCGAGGGGAACACACAAATTTTGCAAGCGATGCACGATCTGAAATTTATTGGCGAATCCGCATCACAACAAACGCAGAATGTCTCGGCGGCCACGCAGGAACAATCCGCCGCCATGCAAGAAATTGCGTCGGCTGGACACGAACTGGCGAGATATGCCGAAGAGCTGCAACAGGCGGTGAACCAGTTTAAGGTGTGACACTTGCGATGAGGATACGGTGGGACTATGAAAAATCCGGGCAAACGGCCCGGATTTTTTATTTGGGATTATTCTTCTTCATCCAGGATTTCCTGCAACAGGGGAAACGGCGACAGGGCCCGGCGCAGGATGCCCATCAGGGCGGCGATCGCCACTCCGTAGTTGACGATCGGGACGCCGGCCTGCTGGACCTGAACGATCCGGGCCAGCATTTCCCGGCGGTTGGTCATGCAGGCGCCGCAGTGGAGAACCAGCTTGTATTCGCTTAAGTTTTCCGGGAAGGTCGGGCCGCTGGAATGATCGACGACTAACTCGCCGCCCACATGCTGGCGCAGCCAGCGGGGAATTTTGACGGTGCCGATATCATCCTCGACCCGGTGGTGGGTGCAGGATTCACTGATGAGGACTTTGTCGCCGGGCCGCAGTCGATCGATGGCTTTGGCGCCGCGCACCATCGTTTCCAGATCGCCCTTGTAGCGGGCAAATAGAATGGAAAAGGAGGTGAGCAGCACATCCGGCGGCGTGTCGGCATCCGCCTTCAAAAAAACCTGTGAATCGGTGATCACGATTTTCGGTTTGCGGTTCAGGCTGGCGATGCAATCCTTCAGTTCCCGTTCTTTGACCGTATAGGCCATCGCGTCATGATCGAGAATATCTCGGATCATCTGCACTTGCGGCAAAATAAGCCGGCCGGCGGGCGCCGCCAGATCGATCGGCACGACCAGAACGGCGATATCGCCGGGTTGAAGCAGGTCGCCGACAATGGTCTGGGTATCCCAGCGCGCCGGCGCATGACGTACCATGGCGATTTTTAACTCGCCGATTCCTTTGCGTTCCTGGGCGCTGACCGCCACGGCGGCGACTGCGCCGAGTTCTTTTTGCGTATGGTCCAGAAGATTGTCCGAAACTTCCTGCAAGTCGGTTTTATTAAATACGAGAATAAACGGGATTTTTTGTTCGACGCAACGGGCGGCGAGATCTTGTTCCGGCTGGCCGACGCCGAGAACGGCATCCACGACCAGAAGCACGAGGTCCGATTTGCGCAGAACCTCCAGTGATTTGGCGATCCGCAACCGCCCCAGCTCGCCGATGTCGTCCAGTCCGGCGGTGTCGATGACTACTACGGGCCCAATCGGCAGAATCTCCATGGATTTGTAGACAGGATCGGTCGTGGTTCCGGCCACGGCGGAAACGATGGCTAGAGACTGATTGGTCAGGGCGTTGATCAGACTGGATTTTCCGGCGTTGCGGCGGCCAAAGAGCGCAATATGCAACCGGTTGCCGCGAGGGGTTTCAAGCATGGGGATGGACCTCCTTTGATTTAGCGACGACGGATTTCTTTACCATGCCAGGACGGGTCAAGGATTCCGGACGCAACAGAGTGTCCAGCTCGTCCGGTGTGAATAGCTGGGAGTCTAGCAGAGCCTGCTTGACCGGAGCCTGATCGGCCAAAGCCTGTTTGGCGACGGCAGCGGCCCGGTCATAGCCAATCAGCGGCGCCAAGGCGGTAATCAGGGCGACGCTGTTTTCCAGGTGGCCGAGACAACGACTGGGATTGGCTTCAATGCCGGCAATGCAGCGTTCGGCAAATAGACGCATTGTTTGCGTGAGTTCTTCCATGGCCGGCAGAATATTGGCGGCTACGAGCGGCAAAAAGGCATTCAGTTCCAGCTGACCGCCTTGCGCGGCCAAGGTGATGGCCAGATCCCGGGCGATGGTCTGATAACCGACCTGGGCAACCATTTCGGGGATGACCGGGTTCACCTTGCCCGGCATGATGGAGGAGCCGGCCTGGAGATCGGGTAGCCGGATTTCACTGAAGCCGCCTCGTGGGCCGGAAGACAGCAACCGCAGATCATTGCTGATTTTTATCAGGGTGGCGGCGCAGGCCTTGAGCAATCCGGACACCTCGACAAACACATCGGCATTTTGCGTGGTATCCATCATGTTTTCGTCGCGGGCCAGGCCGATGCCGGTCAGACCCCGCAACCGCTCCACCACGCCAAAGACATATTTTCGCTCCGCATTGAGACCGGTGCCGACGGCGGTGCCGCCGAGATTGACTTCGCGCAGGCGTTCTTCCACTTTGTAAAGACGCCAGCGGTCACGGGCAATGGCTTCCGCCCAGGCGGCGAATTCCTGACCCAGGGTAATCGGAACGGCATCTTGCATTTCCGTTCGGCCCAACTTCAGGACGCCGGCGAATTCAGCTTCCTTTTTCTGCAATGCTCCCTGAAGCTGGGCACACGCTTCCGACAAGGGCTGCAACAGCCGGATGGCGGCCAGGCGAAGCGCCGTCGGGTAAACATCATTGGTGGATTGGGACAGGTTGACATGATCCAGGGGATGGACCAGGGAATAATCGCCCTTCTGCCCGTCCAGTAGTTCGATGGCCCGGTTGGCGATGACTTCGTTCAGGTTCATGTTGGTGGAAGTGCCGGCGCCGCCTTGCAGGGCATCCACCGGGAACTGGTCGGCCAGGTTGCCGTCGGCGATTTCGGCGGCTGCCTGGAAAATGGCCGAACCCAGACGTGCATCCAGCAGCCCCAGCGACATATTCATTTCCACGGCGGCTTGCTTGACGGTCGCCAGGGCCCGGATCAATTCAGGATGGACAAGCTGCCGGGAAACACGGAAATTTTCCATGGCCCGCACGGTATGGATTCCATAATAGGCGTTGACCGGAACATCCTTTGCGCCGAGAAAATCATTTTCCGTCCGCATCCTGTCGACCTCCGTTGTCTGTTATTTGTTGCTGAGCGCCGAGCGAACCTGGACGCCGGCAATGTTGCCGAGCTGACCGGTGAGCGCACCGATTTCATCCGTGGTCCCCTGAACAATCAGCGTAATCACCGATACGCCGCCTTCCCGGTGATGGAGGCGGGGAAGTCCCATCCGTCCGGCAATGATCTGACCATGCCGGCTCAGGATATGATTGATTTCGGCGGCGTGGTCCGGGTCGTCGATGACGATGCCAATGAAGCCAAGTCGAATGTCCATGATTCCCTCCAGCAAAAAAAATAAAAACTCTGCACCGGCGGCGCAGAGCAGATGCCCCGTACAACGACATTAAAACAATCCAATGCCGTTTTAGGCTCATCCCTTGGCGTCAGGCCGAAACCCTTTCCCTCAGGAACATTGTATAATTTAATTATAAAACGGCGGAGAAAAATTATCAATTCAGTGTCGATATATTTCCCGGGAAATATAGGAGTACTATTGCCGAGGCGCCATTTCAGCCCTGGTTCTTCGTTAAATTTTCCGCCATATCATTCAGGGCCCGGGCCATCTCGTTGACTTCCTGCACGGCTCCGGCCACCTGTGTGATGGCTTGGGCGACCTGCGGCATCACTTCGTCAATCCGCCGGGTCTGCTCATAATTTTTCCGGCTGTCTTCCCGAATCGTCTGCAAGGTCGATTCGATTTTTTTTATGGAATCACTCGTGGAAGTCGCCAATTTACGAATTTCGTCGGCGACCACGCCGAAGCCCCGTCCCTGTTCCCCCACGCGGGCCGCTTCAATGGCGGCGTTCAGGCCCAGCATGTTTGTTTGGCCGGCAATGGCTTTGATCAGGCCGACAACTTGGTCTGTATCCTGCAGCCTTCCCTGCGATTCACCGGCCGCGGTGGACATGGTTCGGCTGAGAGCACTGATTTCCTGGGTTTGCGCGGAAATTTCCTCCGATGTGCTGGCCAGGGTGCTGGTGGTGTCCGCCAGTTTTTGCGCCATCAGCATCAATTGATCCTGCTGTTCGACTGATTCGATGATGACGGCGCCGCCGACGACATTTCCGGCAGGATCCAGGATCGGGGCGGCGCTGGCGATATAAGGGATCCCAAACGTGGCTTTATCGCCTCGCACCACGATCCGACGATTCTCCGCCATGGCGCGTACGACGGCGGTTCCTGGTTTAAGCGGAGTCCCGGCGCTGATTTTCAGATCCAATGTCCGTCCGGGCTTATACAGCAGATATTTTTCGCGATCGGTGACCGCCACGCCGATATCCGTGGAAAAGATTCCGCTTAACAGAGGCATGACATGGATGAATTTTTCCAGTGCGCCCTTTACTTCCTCGGCCATGTTAAAACTCCTCTCCGTTGTTATTTGATCCGGTAGTGCACGCGAAGACAAATTTCCATTTGAAATAACAATGCAAGAATCATACCAGAAAGATGATAACGAGAAATATGCGGATTTCTGGAACAGTCATGGTGTTCTTGACGGATTGTGGACAGCTGTATTGCATGAATTGTTACGGCTGTGTCGAAGTTTGTGTATATAAAAGTAGACGGATTTTGAATGGATTAGACAGAAAATAATTTCGCCACAGTCGCTGTTTTTTCCTGTCTCATGCGTCCGAACCCCGCGGAATCTTGGTTGCCGTGCGGCGGGGGTTGTAATATAATCAGTAACAAGCGGATACGCGATCCGGGACCGTAAAGAATAAGCAGGCGGAAGAAAGGAAGTATTGTAGTGCTAAAGAAAAATCGAGAACTCATGATCGGTGTAGTGATGATTCTGGTGTTGGGTCTGGTACTGTCAGGTTGCGGCAAAAGCCCGGAACCGGCTAAAACGGATCCGACAAAACCGGCGGCGGTTGCACCGGTGAAAGTCAGTGTAGGGATATTGAAACTGACCAGCTCGGCGCCGATCTTCATCGGCCTGGAAAAAGGCTTTTTTAAAGAGCAGGGAATCGAGATTGAACCGCAATGGTTTGATGCGGCGCACCCGATTGCGGTGGCTACGGCTTCCAACAAAGTGCAGGTGGGCGCGACCGGAATCACCGCCAGTCTTTTCAACATGGTGGCCGGTGGGCAGAACCTATCCATTGTGGCTGACAAGGGGCGCGAACAGAAGGGTTATTCGTCCTCGGCCGTTTTGATGCGGACCGACTTGTGGGAGAGCGGCGCCAAAAAGATTGAAGACCTGAAGGGGAAACGGGTGGGCATCACCCAAACCGGTTCCACTTTCCACTATATGCTGGGCCGTTTGTTGGAAACCAAGGGATTGAAACTGTCGGACGTCGAGATTGTTCCTCTGGGCAAACTCAGCGCGGTGATGGCGGCTTTGCAGGGAAAACAAGTGGACGCCGTGATCCTGAACGAACCCAACATCACCAAGATGGAGAAAGCCGGACACGGCCGGGTTGTTGTACAAGTCGGGGACGCCATGGACTACCAGACTTCAGCGATCTTTTTCGCACCGGATTTTGTGAAAAACAAGGATGCGGCGGTGCGATTCCTGGCCGCCTATATCAAGGCGACTCGCTACTATTACGATGCAGTTCTGAAGCAAAAGGACGGCAAACCGGCGCCGGGCGCAAATTACGAGGAAGTCGTGGGTATTGTCGCCAAGTTTACGGGAGCGCCGGTGGCGGACATTAAAGCCGGCCTGCCGTACATGGACCGTGACGGCAAACTATTGGCCACCGACATTCAGACGCAGATTGATTGGTATTTCAGCCACAAAATGATTGAAAAGCAATTGAATTCTTCCCAGGTGATGGATACGAAACTTTGGGAGGAGGCCTTGAAAAAGGTTGGCGCGGGAAAATGAGGGTTGTCGTTGATCAGGTTGGCAAACAGTATGCGGGATCGGACGGAAGTCCGGTCATCGCCTTGGAAAATGTCTGCCTGACGGTGGAACAGGAAGAGTTCGTAGTTTTGGTCGGGCCGAGCGGTTGCGGCAAGTCAACCTTGCTCAACATGGTTGGCGGGCTATTGGCGCCGACAACCGGGCGGATTCTCATGGAAGGGCTGACGGAAGACCGGGATCCATCCGTAGGAATGGTATTTCAGGAAGTGGGCCTGTTTCCCTGGCGCACGGTGGAGAGCAATATCGGCTTCGGGCTGGAGGAATCCGGGCTGGCGGCGGCCGAGCGACGGGAACGCGTGCAACGGCACATTGACCTGGTCGGTCTGTCCGGATTTGAAACGTCCTATCCGCACCAATTATCAGGCGGGATGCGCCAACGGGCCGGGATCGCCCGGACGTTGGCCATACAGCCGGATCTGCTGCTGATGGATGAACCGTTTTCGGCCCTGGATGCGCAGACGCGAACCCTGATGCAGGAGGAGCTGCTGCGGATCTGGGAAACCCACCGGCTGAGCACTTTATATGTGACGCACAACATTCAGGAAGCGGTCTATCTGGCGGATCGCATTGCCGTGTTGTCCCGACGCCCCGGCCGGGTCAACAGTATTTTGACGATTGATTTGCCGCGCCGGGGGCGTGACCGGGCGGAAAACATTTCCCGGTTCAATGAGTACTGCGATCACATCTGGAGCCTTATCCGCAAGGATGCGGAAGAGGCCTTGCGGGAGGTGTGACGCGATGGAACTCTATCGTCGGGAAGTAAAGTTCCGGTTAGCCTTTATGGAACGGAGAGTATCCCGTTGGACTGCTCCGGGCGGCATCGTAGCCATTCTTCTGTTGTGGCAGGCGGTATGCATGACCGGCTGGGTTTCGGAATTGTATCTGCCGGCGCCGACTTCCATTCTTCGGATGGGATGGCAGATGACGGTCAGCGGCGAAATCGCGGTCAATCTGCAGGCCAGCCTGCAGCGGATCGCCTGGGGTTATATGATCGGCAGCGCCGCCGGCATAAGCGTCGGCCTGTTGACTGGGTTTTCCAAATTGGCGGAAGCAGTGGGAAATCCATTGATATACTCCCTTTATCCGATTCCGAAAATCGCTTTGCTGCCCCTGATTATCCTCTGGTTGGGAATCGGCGAGGTATCCAAGGTCACGATTATCAGCCTGGGAGTGTTTTTCCCGGTCGTGATCAATACGTATTCCGGCGTGAAGAATGTGGATCCGCTGTTGATCAAGGTGGCGGTAAGCTACCGGACCTCCCGCCTGAACATGATCCGCAAGGTGATCTTGCCGGCGGCCCTGCCGGTGATTTTTGCGGGACTGAAGCTGGCGGCGGGAACTTCGCTGTTGCTGTTGGTGGCGGCCGAAATGATCGCGGCCAAAGAAGGAATCGGCGCGATGATTCTCCATTATGGCGATTTAATGCTGACGACGAAGCTCATGGTGGGAGTATTGGTATTGTCGCTGTTGGGGTTGGTCTTCAACCGGTTTTTGGAATGGGTGGAACGTAAACTGATTCCCTGGAAAAAAGCCGCTGGACAATCATAAGAAGGATTGTCCGGAACAACGCCGAATGTTCCGGCGTTAAGGATAAGCAATCGAGAAGGGCCCGGGTGCGAAGAACACCCGGGCCCTTTGACATGCGACGAAGCCTTCCGCCGATCGGCGGAAGGCTTCGTCAGGGGGGGAGGGGAAGAGGGGGGGTATAGCAAATCCAGCGGTTAGGCCGGACTTGTTTCGGGAATGGACAAGGGATTGGCGGCTGGAGTCGGATGAATGACCGGGGCCCCGGTGGCGAGATCTTGCTGAATATAGCCACGTTCACCGTGTTCGGTGATATCCAGTCCCCAGTTTTCCTGGGATTCCTCCACGCGAATTTTCATGAACAGCGCCAGGGACTTCATGATGAGAACGGTCATGAGTACGGCAAAGAGACAACTGACCGCCACTCCGACAAACTGACTGGCAAACTGCGCCGGGTTGCCGTATAACAGACCATCGGCGCCAGCCTCGTTCACAGCCTTGGAGGCAAACAATCCGGTTGCCAAGGCGCCCCAGGCGCCTCCTACGCCATGGACGCCAAATGCATCGAGTGCATCGTCGTAACCGAATCTGATTTTGATCATACTGACGGAGAGAAAACAAATGATTCCGCCCAGCAGGCCGATGGCAACCGCCGATAGTGCGGTTACAAAGCCCGCTGCGGGGGTGATCGACACCAGACCGGCGACACCGCCGCTGACGGCGCCCAAAACAGTGGGTTTGCCGTGAATTTTCCATTCGGCAATGACCCAGGATAGCGTGGCGGCAGCCGCCGAAACATGCGTGACCATAAAAGCGTTGGCGGCGATTTCGTTGGCGGCAAGGGCACTGCCGGCATTGAAGCCGAACCAGCCAAACCAGAGCAATCCGGCGCCAAGAACTGTCATCGGCAGATGGTGCGGTCGCATCGCTTCCGTTCCATACCCTTTGCGTTTGCCGATCATCAGACAGATGACCAGGCCGGAAACGCCCGAAATGATATGGACCACGGTGCCGCCGGCGAAATCCAGCACTCCCATTTCCCGGAGCCAGCCGCCGATTCCCCAGACCCAGTGCGCCACCGGATCATAGACTAACGTGGTCCAGATAAGGGTGAAAGCAACAAACGCCGGGAAGCGCATCCGTTCCGCAAAGGCGCCGGTAATGAGCGCGGGAGTAATTACCGCGAACATTCCCTGGAAAATCATAAAGGCGGAATGCGGGATCGTTGCGGCATAGTCGGGATTAGGAGCGTTGGTGACGCCGCTTAAACCAATCCAGTCGAGATTGCCGATAAAGTGCTGAATGTCCGGGCCAAAAGCCAATGAGTAACCAAACAGGACCCATTGTACGGAAATCAAGCCGATCGTGAAAAAACTCTGCATAATCGTACTCAGTACATTTTTGCTGCGGCACATTCCACCGTAAAACAGAGCCAGGGCCGGGGTCATCAGGAGAACCAGCGCGGCGCTGAACAAAACGAAGGCCGTGTCGCCGGTATCCACTTTGGCGGCGGTATCCGCGGCCAATGCCAGATTTGGCGTGACGAGACCGAAAAACAACAGTAGATTCCGAACGTAAATTTTCCCCTTTTCCATGATGCATCCCCCTCGTTGACATGTAATATTGGTTTTCTGGGAATCGATTCGTCCCTGCAAATAGACAAGGGCGCCCCGTGGTGTTGCCACAGGACGCCCTTGTCCGTCAGCTTGTCGAATAGACGCAAAAAGCCTTCGCTGGTCGCGAAGGCTTCATTGCCTACTCATCAATTAGTATGGAGAAATCGTAACAGAAAACAAAACTCTTGTCAACGGGGAACAAAAAACACGCAATTTTTCGTATGATTTGTAATCCGGTCAGGAATTCAGCGCGTGGAAATCCGACGGGTCGATGATGGCGCTGTCGCCTTCTTCGCCGGTACGGATCCGGACAGCATTGTCAATGCCGTAGACAAAGATTTTTCCGTCACCGACATTCCCGGTTCGGCAAACCGTTTTGGCGGTTTCGATGACTTTTTCTACCGGGACTTCACACACGACAATCTCAACTTTGACCTTGGGAACCAAATTGACCGTGTACTCCGAGCCGCGATAGACTTCCCGATGCCCTTTCTGAAGGCCGTAGCCAAGTACCTGGGTGACAGTCATGCCGGTGACGCCAATCTTGTTCATCCCCTCTTTGAGCGCTTCCAGTTTCTCCGGTCTGGTAATAATTTCGATCTTGGTCATTTTTTTCATCACGTTTGCCCTCCGTTCAATAGGATTCGTAGATTATTAATTTTCCTGTTATTTTTTTGTTGCGGCTATGGCATATTCGGCGGGTATGGGAATATCCAGCGGCGTTTTTACCGAAAAGTCAGGATAGCCGAACGGCGCTACTTCGGTTTCATCCAAGCCAGCAATTTCGTTCGCGGCGGAAACCCGGATACCGATCAGTTTGTCGGTGACTTTCCAGAACAGATACTGACTGCCAAAGCCATAAACGCAGAGTGTCGCAACCGCAATCAACTGCGCCCACAGTTGTCCGGCATCGCCGTAAAACAACCCGGTGACGCCGCCGGCAACGCCGTTGAGGCCGTCGCCGTAGGTGCCGTCGGCGAACAATCCCAAGGCAATCATTCCCCATATTCCATTGACCATGTGAACGGCGGACGCACCGACCGGGTCATCGATTTTCAGTTTGGCGTCAATAAAGACGACGGCCCAGCAAACCAGGAACCCGGCAACCGTGCCGATGAAGATGGAGGCGATGCTGTTCACAAAGGCGCAGGGAGCGGTAATGGCCACCAGACCGGCCAGACATCCGTTGCAGGCCATGGATAGATCCGGCTTTCCATAAGCCTTCCAGGTATAGAAAGTTGCCACCAGGCCGCCAAAAGCACCTGCGATCATTGTATTGACAATCACTACGGAAGCGCGTAGATCAGAGCCGGATAGAGTGCTGCCGCCATTGAAGGCAAACCAGCAGAAAAACAGAATGATTGTTCCGGCAACCGCCATCGGAATATGATGTCCCGGGATGGCGACAGAGGAACCGTCTTTCCTGTATTTGCCGATTCGGGGGCCGATGACGATGGCGCCGGCAAAAGCTGCTACGCCGCCCATGGCGTGAACCACGGAGGACCCGGCGAAGTCCACGACGCCGTGCCCCAGTCCCGCCAACGAGCCTAACTGCGACAACCAGCCGCCGCCCCAGACCCAGTTGCCGTAGAGGGGATAGTAAATCGCGGAGATGAACAATGCGTTGAGAATGACCGCCGACATTTTGACCCGCTCGGCCACGCCGCCGGTTGGGATGGTACAGGTGGTGTCCATGAAGACCATTTGGAAGAAGAAGTAGGCGAATACACCGACGTCGTAGGCCATACCGGTGAGCAGAAAGCCCGAGTAGCCGAATATTCCCCATTCGCCGATCTTGAACTCGGAAGTCAGCGGCATTTTACCGCCAAGGGAGGCGAGATCGCCGACGCCGCCGCACATGAGGGCAAAGCCCATTGCCAAGAAGCCAACCAAACCGACCAGGAATACGATGAGATTCATAAACATGGTGTGGCTGGCGTTTTTTGCCCGGCCAAACCCGGTTTCCACCATGGCGAATCCGCATTGGAAAAAGAAGATTAGCATGCCGCATAATAAGACCCAGACATAATTCAGACCAATTTTCGTGGCGGCGGCCGTTTTCGCCACGCTTTCCAGATCCAGCTTTTCGCCGATTTCACTTACGGTTTGCTTTGTGGCTCCGGTCGTATCGCCCGCCAGGGCGACGGGATCGGCGGCCAAGGCAACCGTCACGCCGGCCCATAGAATAACGCCAGTCAACAGCAGGACGAAAATCCCATATAAAGTTTCTCTGTTCTTCATTGTCTTTCCTCCTCGGTTATTTTTGACTCGGGGATAGGGCAGAACTGCCAAGGGAATGAAAAATAATATCGCCTCCCGAATGTTTCCATAAAGCAGAAAATGTCCCGGGCCAAAGCCACGGGACATCATTGTCCGTAAAGTTGCATGAAACGGGAATCCGGGGAAAAAACAGAAAAAGCCTTCGCGGAATGCGAAGGCTTCTTTGCCATAAAATATTTGTGTTTAATTTTACATCAAGTTTTGGTTTTGTCAATGGGTCGTCAGAAATTCACGTCCAATTGTACCGTTACCGTGTTTTTATAGGCGCTGTTGTTATAAATATCATACCCGAGCAGAAGGGAAGCATTCGGTGTCAGTGAATAACCGACGCCAAAACTCAAGGCGCCCAAAGCGCTCTTGCCGCTTTGATAATCCATGCCGATCCACCATTTATCGTTGAGTTGCTTGTCGATGGCGGCCAAAAGCATTTTATTGTCGGAACCCAGCGCTTCTTCACGGCCGATTCCATAGCCGAGGGAAAATCGGGTGCCATCCTTGGTGGATACGCTGCCCAACAGATACTTTACTTCCTGATTGGTCAAACTGGTGGTTCCCCAGTTGTATACACCGACCACCATGTTAAGGTCTGTCGGTTTTTTCCCGAACAGCTTGGCTTTGGCGTTAAAATAAAAGGGATTGTCTTGCGAAGTCACGTAGTCGAACCCAAATTCAAAATTTTTCGCGCCCCAGGTGAGTCCGATGATGGGGGTGGTGAAGGCGGCCGTGGATTCGCCGGGTTTCAGACGATTCATCGTAAAATAATTATCAATGCCCAAATGGGTTTTATCACTGGATTGAATATCCGTGGATGGGATCCATATAATACTGGAGGGGGTGGCCGATGTCGGAACAGTAAAAAAGGTGCACAAGAACAGGGCAAGCGGGAGAATTTTTTTCAACATGGAAATAGCCTCCTTTTGAACGTTGTTCTGGACTTCGGATGCACTAGAATAGCATTCGCCGCTACATCACCACCTTTACAAAAAAAATCCGGCGCGATCAAGCGCCAGACTTCGCTGTCTGTGTCAAAGGAATATGCTAATGATAGCGTCATTTGTTCTCCAAAACAGAAAACGCCTTCGCAAATTTGCAAAGGCGTTCATTGCCGTTCGTTTTATTGTGGTTGCAAATCGGATGGAAGAAGCTTGAAGTGTATTGAACATACTATACCAGTTTACAAATATGGCGTCAATAATGAATTAAAAGTCGAAATATTGTAACATATAGTGCCGTTTCTGTGTAATGGGCATACACTGTTGATCCTGAGCGCGTTCCATAATGAAGATGGGGAAGGGCAACGAAGGCCTAATTTTGCATTTGCGGGTGAAAGATTTTTAGGGAAAGATTTTTTTGCGGCAGGCAGGATTTGTTCCAGCGAAGCGGAATAAAATCTAGTATCTGAAATTATCGGAGCACTCAATCTCAAGGAGGGATATCATGAAAAACAAACGAATCCAGTCACTATTGGTAGTTCTGATCGCCCTTGGCCTTATTGTCGCTGGTTGCGGCGGCGCAGGCGGCGGCGACAAGAAACCGGCCGTCGACAATAAGACGCCGATCAAGATTGGCTTCTTCGCGCCGGTAACCGGGCCGGCGGCGGCTGACGGGGACAGCGTCACCAAAGCCGCCAAACTGGCTGTTGAGAAAATAAACAAGGACGGCGGCATCAACGGCCGCAAGGTTGAGCTGGTCGCCTACGACGACAACCTGAAACCGCAGGAGGCCGTGAGCATCGCCCAAAAGCTGACGACAAAGGACGGCGTGGTGGCGGCGGTTTCCGGCTCATACAGCCATACTACCCGCGCTTCGGCGCCGATTTTTGAGAACGCCAAGATTCCCATGATCGCCGCTTATGCGTTGCACCCCGACATTACCAAGGGCGGCGACTATGTGTTCCGCCAATCGTTTGTCGGTACGGCCCAGGGCAAAGCCGGCGGTTATGTCGCCGTTGACATGCTGAAGGCCAAGACCATCGCCATTCTGAACGTGGACAACGATTTCGGCACGACCCTGGCGGACTCCTTTACCCAATATGTGGAATCCAAGGGCGCCAAAGTCGTGTCCCGGGATAAATTTACCATGGTGGAAAAAGAGTTCAATCCGGTTCTGACCAAGATCAAACAACTCAAACCGGATCTCATCTACATGCCGACCTATTCCGGCACCGGAGCCCAGATCGCCCGACAGGCCAAAGAATTGAATCTGGGCATTCAGATGCTCGGCACCGAAGGCATCGATTCCACGATGGAATTCCTGAAAGTGTCCGGCCCGACGGCGGACGGCATCATCATTACCACCAATCTGAATCGTAACTCCAAATCGAAGGCGACGCAGGATTTCATTAAGGACTATACGGCGATGGCCGGACACGCCCCGGACATGGTGGCGGCATCCACTTACGACTGCTTCATGGTTTTGGCGGAATCGATGCGGAAAAACGGCACCGAGCCGGACAAAATCAAGGATGGAATATACAAGATCAAGGATTTCGAAGCGGCGACCGGCCTGATCAAAGGGTACAACAAACTGGGTGAAGTGACGAAAAACGTTCAGGTTCAGGTCATAAAGAACGGCGCGTTCACCTATTACGGCGAAATCAACGACCCGGCCATTATCACTCCCCCTGACAAATAAGATGAAGGTGTCTGCGCGGAAGGCGCCGGTTGCCAGTGGCGCAGCCGGCCCTTCCGTATTCTTTTTGCCATGACGGCAGGAGGGGTTTCATGTTTCTTCAGCAGATCGTCAACGGCATCGTGGTCGGCAGCGTATACGCACTGACGGCGATGGGCGCTACGTTGGTATACGGAATTATGCGTATTCTGGATATTTCCAATGCCGGCGCATATGCTCTCGGCGCCTATATCTCCTTCTTTTTCCTGCTTCAGACCGGCAACCCGATCGTCGCCGTCGTCATGGGGGTTGCCCTGACCGCGGTGTTTGGCTTTATCGTGCAGAAATTCCTGTATGCCCCGTTGATGGACAAATCCCCTAATGTAGCGTTGATTGCGGGCATCGGCCTGTTTATTTTTCTCCAGGACTTTTTGCGCTTGGTGGGGGGGCCGCAGGCGCGGGAACTGAATTTCGGCGCAATGTTGCCGTCGGTCAGGATTCCTGGCCTGGGACTGACTTTGAACGGAACTTGGTTTTTGATTCTGGGCGCGACCGGTATCTTGCTGCTGGTGCTCTGGTATCTACTGAACCGTTCCGCCGTGGGCCTGGCCTGGCGCGCGACCGCGCAGGATCTCGAAACGGCGAAGGCCATGGGGATCAACACCAACCGGGTGGTGGCCTTTAACTTCATTCTGGGCTACGGTTTTGCGGCCGTGGCCGGTATCCTGGTCGGCATTCTCTACAACTCAATTTATCCGATGATGGGCGATGTGCCGGCCTATAAAATGCTGGCGGTGATCGTTCTCGGCGGATTGGGCAATCCGCTGGGCACGGTTCTGGCCGCGCTGGTGATCGGCATGGCCGAGACATTGATCGGCGGCTACGTGGGGTTCTTTTTGCCACGCGATGCCATCGCCTTTGTCGTACTGATCCTGATTTTACTCTGGCGTCCGCAGGGCCTTCTGGGCCGTCGCCGGGCTTCATAAGGGGGAGCCTATGTACGAACAGGTAGTGGCAATCAACGTCGGCCTGGCCATGCTGTTGGCCATGAGTCTGAACATCATCACCGGATTCGCCGGGCAGCCCACGCTCGGACATGCCGCCTTCTACGGAATCGGCGCTTATACTTCCGCTCTGCTCACTGCCAAGGCGGGTTGGCCGTTTTTTCTGGCGTTGCCGGCCGCCGGAGCGATGGCGGCTCTGGTCGGCGTATTGCTGGGGTTGTTCAGCGTGCGGGTGCGGGAAGACTTTTTGGCGGTGACCACGATCGGCATCAATTTCGTGGTGGTCGCGATCTTTCAATATGTGCAGCTGTTTGGCGCTTCCCTGGGCCTGGCGGTGCCCAAGCCGGAATTTCTGGGTGTGCGGTTCGGTAATTCGGAGATTTTGGGACTGCTGATCCTTTTGAATGTGCTGGTATATTTGTTTATGCGGCATCTGCCGAACTCGTGGTTGGGGCTGGCTCTCGGCGGTGTGCGCAACGATGAGGAGGCCGCCGCTTCCCTGGGCTATAACGCGGATCATTATAAGGTGTTTGCGTTCACCATCGGAACTTTTATCGCGGGAATGACCGGCAGCGTCTACGCTCATTTTATGGGGTTCATCTCGTCGACGGATTTCGCCTTTCCCGTTTCGATCGGCGTATTGTCGATGGCGGTGCTGGGGGGGCTGGGATCAGTGAGCGGGCCGTTAATCGGCGCGCTCATCCTGACGCTGGCGCCGGAAGTTTTCCGGTTCGTGTCGGACTACCGGATGTTGGTCTACGGAGGATTGCTGGTGCTGATGATGCGATTCCAGCCGCAAGGGCTGGTCGGCGACGACAGCTTTCTGCAGCGACTCTGGGGCCATGTCCGGGGTCGCCGAAAGGAGGGGAAACCCAATGTCTGATGCCAAGGAACTACTGAAAATTATCGGGTTGAAGAAATATTTCGGCGGCCTCAAAGCGGTGGACAATGTCGACCTAAGTGTGAAGCGCGGCGAAACCATGGGCCTGATCGGCCCGAACGGCGCCGGTAAAACGACTTTTTTCAACATGGTCTGCGGCGCCTATACGCCGACGGCGGGAAAAATATTGCTGAACGACGAAGAGATCCAGGGCCTGCCGGCCCATGCGGTGGCCCGGAAAGGAATCGCCCGGACGTTTCAGATTACCAGGGTGTTCAAGGATATGACCGTGGAGGACAATCTGTTGGCAGCCTTTGCGTTGCGTCGCGCTCCCGGCCTTTGGTCCAGCCTGGGCCGCAGCCACACGAAGCGCAACCGGGAAGAGGCGATGACGTTCCTGGAACGAGTCGATATCGCCGCTTTTGCCAAACAGAAAGCGGGCGACCTGAGTTTGGGGTATATGCGGCGCTTGGAGATCGCCCGGGCGCTGGCCTTGGAGCCGATTCTGCTGATGCTCGACGAACCGTGCGCCGGACTGTCCAAAGATGCGACGGTGGATTTTATGGAACTGGTGGGCAAACTCAAGAGCCTGGGAACCACCATCATGCTGGTCGAGCACAACATGGCTGTGGCCACGGCGCTGTGCGACCGGATGACGGTTCTGTCCTACGGCGTGAAAATCGCCGAAGGAACCCCGCAGGAAGTGCAAAGCAATCCCGTGGTGATTGACGCCTACCTGGGCGAAGCCGAGGAGGCTGGATGATGCTCGAGCTACGCAATATCAACGCCCATTATGGCCATTCCCAGGTTCTCTACAATATTTCTCTCGACGTGAAGCAAGGCGAATTCGTCACGATCATCGGCGCCAACGGCGCCGGGAAAAGCACCCTGATGAAAGTCATCATGGGTCTGGTTCCGGTGTCGTCGGGAACGCTCCTGTTCAAGGGGAAGGAGATCGGTTCCGCCAAAGCCTGGGACCGGGCCGGTCTGAAGATCGCCTATGTACCGGAAGGCCGTAGAGTATTCGGCGAACTGACCGTGGCGGAAAATCTGAAGATTGGCGGCTGGAACGAGCCGCCGGCCGAGTTGCCGCGCCGGCTGGAAAAGGTGATGACGATTTTCCCCCGGCTCGGGGAACGGCTGGATCAGGCGGCGCGGACGATGTCCGGCGGTGAACAGCAGATGCTGGCGATCGGCCGAGCGCTGATGCGGGACCCCGAACTGCTGCTGGTCGATGAAATCTCCATGGGCCTGATGCCGATTCTGGTGAATCGTTGTTTTGAAGTCATGAAACAACTGAACGAGCAGGGCACCACCATCCTGCTGGTGGAGCAAAACGCCCGTAAGGCTTTGGGAGCCGCCGGCCGCGGCTATGTACTGGAAACCGGCCATATCGTCCTCGCCGGCTCGGCACGGGACCTGCAGGACGATGAAGCCGTAAAACGCGCCTATCTGGGAGGTTGATGCGGATGACCCGAAAATTGTTGCTGAAGAATGCGGCAGAATTGGTCACTTGCCGGGGAACCGGCCCCAAAATTGGGGCGGCAATGGCGGAAATCGGTATTGTCGCCGATGGCGCGTTGTGGGTCGAGGATGGCATTATCCGCCGGGTGGGAACCACGGCGGAAGTGCTGGCGGGCTTGGATGCGTCGGACGCCGAAGTGGTCGACGCCGCCGGCCGCTGTGTATTGCCGGGATTTGTCGATCCACACACGCATTTTCTGTTCGCCGGCCACAGGGAAGAAGAATTTTCCTGGCGGCTGCGCGGCGATACCTACATGCAAATCATGGAACGGGGCGGCGGGATCGTTAACACGGTACGGGCCACGCGCCAGGTTTCCCAAGAAGAATTGGCGGCCATTGGCTGGCAGCGGCTGAGTTCCATGTTGTCGTTCGGCGTGACGACGGTGGAAGGCAAGAGCGGCTACGGGCTGGACGCGGCGACGGAACGCAAGCAGCTGGCGGTTATGGCGCAGCTCAACCGGGACCATGTCGTGGAAGTGGCGCCGACCTTCATGGGGGCGCACGCCGTGCCGCCTGAGTATAAAGGGCGGACCGACGTGTATGTGGATTACTTGCTGCACGAAGTATTGCCTCAAATTGCGGCCGACAGGTTGGCGGAATTTTGTGACGTGTTTTGCGAAAAAGGCGTTTTTAGCGTCGACCAGTCCCGGCGATTGCTGCGGGAGGCCCAAAAATTCGGATTGAAAGCCAAAGTTCATGCCGACGAGATCGTTTCCTTCGGCGGAGCGGAACTGGCCGCCGAGGTGGGCGCGGTATCCGCCGAACATTTGCTGCACGCATCGGATGAAGGAATCCGCCGGATGGCGGAAGCCGGGGTGATCGCCGTACTGTTGCCAGCGACCGCGTTTTGCCTGCGCGAACCTTATGCCCGGGCCCGGGCCATGATCGACGCCGGCGTGCCGGTGGCGTTGGCGACGGATTTTAATCCCGGCAGCTGTTTCAGCGAATCGATTCCGCTGGTCATCGCACTGGCGGCTCTCTATATGCAGATGACTCCCGCCGAAATCGTGACGGCTCTGACGATCAACGCGGCGGCGGCCATCGGTCGGGCCAACCGGATCGGCAGTCTGGAAGTCGGCAAACAGGCTGATTTCATTGTCCTGTCGCATCCGTCGCATTTGTATCTGCCGTATCATGCCGGAGTCAACTGCGTGGAAACTGTGGTGAAGCGCGGACGGGTCGTGCATGATACGGATTTGATTTAGGATCTTGCGTCACGTTGCTTTGTGGCGTATATATGCGGCATCGACCGCAACGAAGGGAAGCGACCTCAGTGGAAGACAACAAGGAGTTCCATTTCTCGATCGTGCGCCATCTTGGCGTATTGGCCGAAGGCGGGAAGGGTTGGAAAAAGGAGGTCAATTTGGTCAGTTGGAATGACCGGCCCGCAAAACTCGACATTCGGGAGTGGGATGAAAATCACCTGAAGATGACTCGCGGGGTGACCCTCAACGCGGAAGAAACATCCCTTCTTCGGGAACTGTTGGCAGAACCGGACAAACTGTTTCCGCAACATTAACAGAACCTGAATTCTATCAAGATTGACTTCATTGCCAAAAACCAAACAGGAAGCCCGGGTGGACTTCCTGTTTGGTTTTTGGGCAGGAAACTTGCGTTATTTTGTGGTATCCTCAATAATAAAGACAGATTATCAGCAAAGAAAGCGGGATAATGAGCTTGGACATTGTTTTTTGGGATATTGACGGAACGCTGGTCCGAACCGGAAAAGCCGGACTCTATGCGTTTCAGGCCGCTATTGTCGAACAGGGTTATGGAAAGCTGGACCTGCAGAAAATACAGGCAGCCGGCATGACCGACTATTCGATTGCCGGACAGATTATTACGGCAATGATGGGCCGGGATGCCGAGCATGAGGAAATCACGGCGCTGACAGCTCGGTACGAAGAATTATTGCCGGAATATTTGGCGAAGCAGGAAGGGAAAGTCTTGCCTTCGGTCCGCGAAATTTTGGAATCACTACGCGCCAGCGGGGTGTATTCTCTCCTATTGACCGGGAACAGCCGCCGGGGCGCCCGATTGAAAATGCAAAAATTTGGGCTGGAAGATTTCTTTGACTTTGAGCGCAGTGCGTTTTGCGAGAATTCACCGACCCGCGATGACATAGCGTCGCGAGCTCTGGGGTTGGTGCAGGCGATGACGACGGTGGCGGTTTCGACGCGATATTTTGTGATCGGCGATACGCCGCATGACGTGCGTTGCGGCAAACAAATCGGCGCCTATACGATCGGCGTTGCCACAGGGACTTTCAGCGAGGCGGAACTGGCGCGACATGAGCCGTGGTGGGTGACGGAACAATTGCCGTCCGCAACGGAATTTTTGACCAAGCTGCATTCGGCGTGATACACAACTAGTGAAACAGGCGCGCTTATCAACAGGTTTGGAATTTCCAGTGCAAAGGAGTTTGATGTGGTGGGACGAGTAATCCGGATTTTATGTGTCGACGGCGGTGGGATTCGGGGAATTATCCCGACCCATATTCTGCACTGTATCGAAACCAGTCAAAATATATGTCTGCACAAACAATTTGATATGATTGCCGGTACCAGCACGGGGTCTATTATTGCGGCGGCGATTGCCTGCGGTTTTCGGCCGGAAATTGTGGAACAGCTTTATCGCGAACACGTCGAGGCGATTTTTACGCCGCGGATGTCCTTCCTGCCCACCAAATTTGCCCAATCCTGCATTCATAGCATTTACAAGTCGGACCTGCTTCAAGAAATCCTTCATCGTTATTTCGGCGACAGAAGAATGGGCGAGGTATCCGTCCCGCTGCTGTTGCCCGTAACCGATATTGGACGTGGTGAGGTGCATGTTTTCAAGTCCGGATGTTCAACGGAGCCTAACCTGGATCTGGATGTGCCGGTTTGTCGGGCGGTTCTGGCATCTTGCGCATCCCCGATCTTCTTTTGTCCAATTAAGGTAGGGGACGCGTTGATTTCAGATGGGGGCTTGTGGGCGTATAATCCGGCATTGTTGGCCGTTCTGGAAGCTAGGCGGACGCTGAATGCCGAGTTGGCCGATTTGCGACTACTGACCATGGGGACCGGCCGTGCCCGGTGGTATTATGAAGTTGAGGACAAAAAGCGCTGGGGCGTTGTAACGGGATGGGAAGGCGGCAAGTTGATCGAGATGCTGGTAGCGCTGCATGCCAATGCTACCTTGCATTATCTCAACCAACTCCTGCAACCTGAACAAATTTTGCGGATCGATTTTGATACGGAACAGGAAACGGAGCTGGATGATTGCACGGC
>CAZRLN010000008.1:0-81046 GCA_964601085.1 uncultured Veillonellaceae bacterium
CATGGCGACGTGTCCCTAAACGTGGGGGATGGAGGTACTGTATGGCAGCCGCAGGGTAATTAGTCCTGCGGAGGTGCCCGGTGTCGTGCGCTCCATCCCCTCTGTGCGCTATTCGGTTGTGATCTTGTCTACATCCTTATTATACCTCGCTTCAATCGTCCGTGAACGCCTCCGGCCGATATTTTTTGATCTCGATTTCGTAGTCGTCCACCGCCACGGCGATCGCCGCACCCATCCGCCACTGCTCCAGCGAGTCGGTGAGCATCTTGCGGTCCAGGGCGTTGGAGAGGAACGCGCACTCCACCAAGGCCGCCGGGCATTTCGTCTCCCGCAGCACCTGGAAGTTGGCTTCCTTGACGCCCCGGTCCTCGGTGAGCATGGCGTCGGTCATGCAGAACTGCAGGCGGCGCGCCAGTTCGCGGCCCCGGACGCTGCCGGGAAAGTAATAGGTTTCGGTCCCTTCGGCGGCTGGGTCCAATGCGCTGTTACAATGGATGCTGATGAACAGGTCGGCGCGCCAATGGTTCGCCGTTTCCGCCCGAAATGCCAGCTCGTCGTTGTCGATCTCCCGGCTACGGGTGAGAAGAGCTTCATGCCCCCGCTGCTTCAGTTCGTGCCTGGCGAACCGGGCGATCAGGTAGTTCAGCTCGGCCTCCGTCACGCCGCCGGCGCAGGCCCCCGGCTCGAATTTCCCGCTGTGTCCCGGATCCAATACAACTTTCATGACTTATTCCCTCCCATGCGACCGACCACCTGCAGCAAAAGCTGTTTAGCCGGGCCGGCAATTTTTTCGATCGATTCGTTGGTCGCCGTATCGGCGGCCCGATTCAGGTAGGCTTGGTAAATTTGCAGAAAATGGGCCCGTTCCACACCGAGCCGTTCGCTCATGCAGATACTGAGATAACCGACGGCCCGAACCGCCCGATGGATCAGGGGATCGGAGTACTTCGGAGCCCGATAGGGATTAATTTGTTTCATCACTTCACCCCACGCTTCCTCCGGCGTCGGATGGCCGCTATCCAGCAGACTTTCCGCTGCTTCACGGATTTCCGCCACGGCGGGAAAGAACTTGCGGGTCATGATCAGTTTCAGCACAGCCCTTTCCACCACCGCCAGCGGCAAATCCGCCAACGCCCGTTCCCAAACGCGGGCGGTCATCGCCAGATCCCGATCCTGCATCGACGGATAGGCCGCCACCGCCACCGCGACCAGACGATTCGCCTCTTGTCCGCTCATATGGCATCCGCCCTTTCTTCCGGTGTGAAATAGTCCTCCGGAACAATCCCCAGAGAGGCAAACGCTCTGGGGATCCGTTTCGCGCGCGATCCGTTCCCTTCACTGAAACAGTTATTTGGTATAGTTCCATTGGATAAGTTTGGGGTAAAATTCTTACCCCCGCCGGTAAAATTCTTACCCCCGGCGGTAAAATTCTTTCCTGCGGGGGTAAGATTCTTTCCCTCGCCCGCCGGTATTTTAGCCCCGGGATCGGGACCGGACCTTTCATCCGGATTTATCAACTGATAGTGGTTCACGCAGACGACTCCCCGCACGCTGACCGTGGGAATAATGCGCAAAAAGCGACGATCCGTCAGCTCCTTCAGCGCCTTGCGCAACGTTGGTTTGGACAAGCCGGCCAATTCGCACATTCTGCCGACCGAGGGCCAACATTCCAAAGTGATGTTGTTCGCAAACTGACGCAACAAGCAATACACTCCTTTGGCGGTAAAGCTCAATTCACTCTCTTGCCAGACATTGAAATATTTCATGACGAATCCCTCCAGTCTTTTTTCCAGCGCAAAGGCGCGACGCCTCCCGAAAGAGTCGTCGCGCCCGCATACCGGTTCTTTGATTTTTATTATAGCACTATTTGGTAAATAATTTGCATATCCGCAAAAATAAATTTGCATATATGCTTGAACAAAAGATCAAACGGGTGTATTCTATGCTTGCAGAAAGGAGGCGACAAAATTGTTCACCATGACAATCGCCCAACGGATTCGTCAGTTACGAAAACTAAAGGGGTTGACCCTCGAACAGCTGGCCCGCCGGACGGAAACGGAACCTTCCACGCTCTCCCGCTACGAGTCGGAAGGAATCCGCAACCCTTCGGTCACGGTCCTGCAGAAAATCTGCGATGCGGTCGGCATTACGCTGCCGGAGTTTTTCGGAGGAATGGAATCCGTCGACGAGCCTTCGGCCCAGACCGCCGAAAAATCCCGTGGTTTTGACACATCGAACCTGGAGCAGCGAACAATCGCATTAAAGCCGGAATTGCGCCACATGCTGCACTTGTATCTGGAATATCTCGAATACTTGAACCGCAAGGAGGATTCTGACGTATGATCGATATTCACCGCCTGATTAGCGTCTGGCATATCGAAGTTGATTATGAAACATTGCCGGATGAAGTGGCTGCCATCTTCCACCCCAAAAGCACTGACACTCCCGCCCGAATTCTGCTCTCCGAAACCTTGCCGTTAACCGCTGCCGAAGTTCGGGAACTGTTGGCAATGGGGCTCCAGTTTTTCCATATAACGCCCCATTCGGAGCCCCATGCGTCGAGTGTTTCGGAGCACTTGATTTTTCTCGACAAATATCCCAGCCCCAACCATCTGATCGCCCGCGATTATACGGCCATGCAACTGATCGAGCTGGGCGAACTTTCACATTTGTTGCATGTGGGAATCGACGACATCTTCACCTTGGCCGAAAAGTTTGGCTGCCGGCCTTTATTGCTGGAACGACGGTTGGCGCTGGAGGATATCCGCGATCTCTGGGACAGCAAAACCAAAACCCACCGCCAGATCAATCTCCACTGCGCTCCCGCCCAGTCGTCGCCGTGACGGAAACCTAACCCAACGCCCAGTCGGCCCGGCTTGTCCAGAATCGCATCGGGAATGCCGATCTTGCCGATATCATGCAGATGGGCGCCGATATGAATCCGGGTCTGCTCCCGAAGCGGCAGATCCATTTGCCGGGCCAGCAGCAATGCGATTTCCGCATGATGATTAAACAGCCGGTCATTCGCCAAAACAGTATTTTGCGCGCCAGCACCAAAAGCACGGCTGGCAGCAGAACGATCCCGACAAACAGAACCCGCAGTTTCTCGATCAAGTCTTTTCCTCCCAACAGCTACACGGCATGTAAAATGCAACCGGGATCGCTTGATCAATTTGATAATTTATATCATTTATAACACACCAAGTATCATACATCGACTTTATCGCAACGTCAAGTTTGCAATTCGCGGTTCAGCCAAGCGGGTTCCGCCGCCGCGATTAGATTTGCTTGGCGTTTTTTTTATTGAACATAATTGTCTCAATACCATCTTGCCCGAAATCAACGGCGGTTGTTCCGGCAAGATTTTTTATTTCCTGTTGACAAATCTTCACGAGTTAATTATGATCTTTATTGAGATTTGTTTTCATCAAGCGAGGCCGTCACAATTGTTCTCTTCGATTTCGGATGAGCAGGCCCGATTTGTGTCCTGGCTTGCCGAACAGCTGGCCCCCACGATTTTTGGCAGCAAACCGGCCACCCTTCTGTCCAATAACCCTACGCCTGCGTTACGGCTGTTCTCAGCCCAATCCGCTTGAAATAGCATACATCAAATAGAAAACGAAAGAAGGCAATTTCTGATGTCTGTGCTAGTTGTCGGCGGCGATCATTTGGGAAACATCCCAGCCAAACTCGAACAGGCCGGCTTCACGCGAATCCAACATGTGTCGGGCCGCAAAACCAACCATTTGTTTTTGGATATTCCGGATCAGGTCGATTACGTTTTGGTGTTGGTGGACTATGTCAATCACGGATTGGCCGGAATCATCAAGGAAAAGTGTCGAAACAGCGGCAAAAAGGCGATTTTCGCCCGTCGAGCCTGGTCGCACATCGCGCAGGCCCTGACTCGCGATGTGAATTGAGAGGAAAATGGAACGAGGGAGTCGGCGGTAAATGCCGACTCCCTCGTTCCGTTTCGTATCGAACTGGTTTATTTTACTTCGGACAGGCAGATCCCCAGGGCGTCGGCCACGCCTTTGCCATAAGCCGGATCGGCTTTCAGGCAGTTGCCGATGTGCCGGATCTTGATTTCCTTGGCGGCGTCGCCCATGGCCCGGGCGGTGTTTTCGAACAGGACCTTTTGTTGGGCCGGCGTCATCAGGCGGAACAGCAAGCCCGGCTGGGTGTAATAGTCGCTGTCGTCCTCCCGGAAATTCCATTGGTAGGCATCGCCCCTGATCGCCAGCGGCGGCTCCTTGAACTCCGGCTGCTCCTGCCATTTGCCGTAGCTGTTCGGCTCATAGCCGATGGTGCTGCCGGCGTTGGCATTGACGCGCATCTGGCCATCCCGGTGGTAACTGTTGACCGGGCAGCGCGGCGCGTTGACCGGGATCTGGTGGTGGTTGACGCCGAGGCGGTAGCGTTGGGCGTCGCCGTAGGAGAACAGGCGGCCCTGCAGCATCTTGTCCGGCGAAAAGTTGATGCCGGGAACGACATTCGCCGGATTGAACGCCGCCTGCTCGACGTCCAGGAAATAGTTGGCCGGATTGCGGTTCAACTCGAAATAACCGACCTCGATCAGCGGAAAATCCCTCTTGAACCAGACCTTGGTCAGGTCGAAGGGGTTGTACGGCATGTTGTCGGCCTGTTGCTCGGTCATGACCTGGATGAACATCTTCCAGCGCGGGAAGTCGCCGCGCTCGATCGCCTCATACAAGTCGCGCTGATGGCTTTCGCGGTCCTTGGCGACGATGGCTTCCGCCTCCGCATCCGTCAGGTTTTGGATTCCCTGCTGGCAAACGAGGTGGAATTTCACCCAGACCCGCTCATTGGCGGCATTAATCAGGCTGAAGGTGTGGCTGCCGAATCCGTGCATGTGCCGATAGGACAGTGGAATCCCCCGGTCGCTCATGGTGATGGTCACCTGATGCAGCGCCTCGGGCAGGGACGACCAGAAATCCCAGTTGGTGTTGGCGCTCCGCATATTCGTCCGGGGATCGCGTTTGACCGCGTGGTTCAGGTCCGGAAACTTCAAGGGATCCCGCAGGAAAAATACCGGAGTATTGTTGCCGACGAGATCCCAGTTGCCTTCTTCGGTATAAAATTTCATGGCGACACCGCGGATATCCCGTTCCGCGTCGGCCGCGCCGCGTTCGCCGGCCACGGTGGAAAACCGGACGAACATTTCCGTCTTTTTGCCGATTTCCGAGAAGATTTTCGCCTTGGTATACCGGGTGATGTCATGGGTCACGGTAAATTCGCCAAATGCGCCGGAACCTTTGGCGTGCATGCGGCGTTCGGGGATGACCTCGCGGTCGAAGTGGGCAAGTTTTTCCAAAAACCAGACGTCTTGAAGCAACATCGGACCCCGGGGGCCTGCCGTCACAGCGTTCTGATTGTCGGGAACAGGAGCGCCGGCGACAGTGGTCAGCTTTTCCTTTTCCTTGTCCGCCATTTCTTTACCCTCCCCTATTTATATTTCAAATGTGACCAACGATCTGTTCACGGTCCGGTTTGCAAAACCACCTCTTTCTGTTTCGGGGCGAAAGCCATCGCTCCGGCCGCAACGTATTATTTCTGTTCGTTGCGAAAAATTCCTGCTTTTCAATCTGCTGATTTTTTTTGGCGCGTCAGCGATGCAACCGGGGTGCGGCGCCCACCAGCGCCTGCGTGTAGGGATGGACCGGCTGCGTCAGCACTTCGCCGGAGGGTCCGGTTTCGACGATGCGGCCGTTCCTCAGCACGATCGTGCGGTCGCTGATCTTGCGGGCCAGGGCGATGTCATGGGTAATGAACAGGATCGCCAGCCCCCGCAGATCCTGCAGCCGCATCAGCAGTCGCACCACTCGCGCCTGTACGCCGGCGTCGAGCGAAGCGGTGATCTCGTCGGCGATCAGCAGCTTCGGATCGAGGATCAGCGCCCGGGCGATGGCGACGCGCTGGGCCTCGCCGCCGCTGAGTTGGTGGGGATAGCGCCGCAAAAATTCGGGCGTGGCCGGCAAATCGACTTCCTGGAGGGTGCGGCGGACCTTTTCCTCCCGCTCCGCTTTCGTCCCCCGCTCGTGGATGTCCAGCGGTTCCCGGACGATCTCGCCGACGCTCAGCCGGTGGCTGAAGGCTTCTTTCGGATTCTGGAACACCAGTTGAATCCGCTCGTAGAATTGCCGCCGGGGCCAGTCATCCCGTCCGTCGATTCGAAAACTGCCGGCATCGGCGGGCCACAGGCCAAGCAAAGTCTTGGCAAGCGTGGTTTTCCCCGAGCCGGACTCACCGACCAGCGCCATCGTTTCCCCCTCGTACAAGGTCAGGTCGATATCCGTCAAAACGCTTCGGCCGTCCAGACTCTTGGCAAGGCCGGCGACCTCCAGCATCGGCACGATCCCGCCCCGATGGCAGGCCACGGTTCGTTCCGGCGTCACCGCTTGCGGCAGCGGCATGGTTTCGGCGCATAGGGAAAGGCTCTGACTGCAGCGGGAATAAAATGGACAACCGCCCGCACTCGTTCCGGCCCGGCCGGGGATGCACTGGATATCCTTATAGGTCGCCATATCCGGATAAGCCCGCAGCAAGGCCCGTGTGTAGGGATGCCGGGGCGAGGCGAACACTTCGGCGCAGGGTCCGGTTTCCAGAACCCGCCCGGCGTACAACACGGCCACCCGGTCGGCTACGGCGGCGGCCGCCGCCAAATCGTGGGTGATCAGCAGATTTGTCCGGCCGCGCAACGCCGTCGCCAGCAATGCCAAAATCTGCGCCTTGTTGAGCGGGTCGAGCGACGAAGTCGGTTCGTCCAGGATCAGCAGTTCGGGGTCATTGACCAACGCCATCGCCAACAATACGCGCTGCTGCTCGCCGCCGCTCAATCGGTGCGGTTCGCATTCCTGCCGGTCCGGCGACAGGCCGACCGTTTGCAGGACCGCCGCCGCTTTTTGCCGGGCGGTTGCCGGCGTCACCGGAAAATGAACGGTCACCGCTTCGGCGACTTGTTGGATCGCCGTAACCAAAGGGTGCAGCACTTCGCCGCCATTCTGATGCGCCATCGCAACTTTGCGTCCGCGCAGGTCGCGCAGTTCCTCCCCGGCGAGCGCCAACAGATCCCGCTCTTTCCACCAGGCTGCACCGCTCAGTTTCGCTTCTGTCAGACGCAGCAGACTCAAGCCCAAGGTCGTTTTCCCCGCGCCGGACTCGCCAATGATCGCCAGCGTCTCTCCGGGTCGGGCCGTCAGGGATACGCCATGCAGTATTTCTTCGCCGTCGTAGGCGGCCCGTAGTTCCTCAATCCTTAACATCCGTTTCCTCCAGTCCCGCACCAATCAGGGCAAACGCCAACACCAGCGAGCTGACGGCGATCCCCGGCGGCAGCAGCCACCACCGCCAGACATCGAGATACGTGAAGGCCAGCGCTTGCTGGATCATCCGGCCCCAGCTCGGCGAAGTCGGATCGCTGATTCCCAGAAAGGCCAGCCCCGCTTCCAGGAACACCGCCCGCCGGGCATCGTGAATCATCGCCGCCGATAATACCGGCGCCAGATCCGGCAGAATATGCCGCCGCAATACATACCATTTCCCCGCGCCAAATGTCCGGGCCGCCGTCGCCGGACCGGATTCGCGCAGCAGCAGGGTTTGGGCCCGCAGCAGCCGCCCGGTGGCCGGCCAGAAGAAAAACGCCAGGATCGCGACCAGCATCGGCAAGCCCGGTTGCAGATAGGCGGCCGCCAACATCGCGGCCAACACCGGTGGAATCACCAAGCCAACATCCATCAGTCGGGCTGTGAACCGTTCCAGCCAGCCGCCCGCCAGCGCGCCGCCCGCCCCCAGCAAAGCGCCAAGCAGGGCGGAGCCTAACGCCGCGCCCAGCGCGACGAGCAGCGAAGTCCTGGCCCCGGCCAGCAATTGGGAGGCGATGTCCTGCCCCACGTCGTTCGTTCCCAACCAATGGGCCGCGTCCGGCGGCAGAAACGCCTTGCCCACGTAGGCATCGGCGGCATGGGGCGCAACGATTCCGCCCAACAGGGCGATGCCGGCCCAAAACAGCAGCAGCCCGGTTCCCCAGGCGCCAATTCCGGTTGTCAGTTTTTTTCCGTATCGGATATGCATACCGGTTTCACCCTCGGATCCAAAATCGGATACACCAAGTCAATCAACAGGTTTATCGCCAACACCGTCACTGATCCCAACAACAAAATCCCCTGCAGCAACGGATAGTCCCGCGCCGCCAACGCCCGGTGCAGCAATGTTCCCATACCGGGATAGTTGAACACGACCTCGATCATCAGAATGCCGGCGAACAGATGCGATAGCTGCAACCCCGCCGAAGTGGCTGCCGGCAGCAGAACGCTCCGGCCCAGATGGCGGTAGCGGACCCGCCGTTCACCGCAGCCCTTGCCCCGGGCGGTGCGCAAAAACGGCGCTCGCAGCAGGACGGCGGCGGAGTTTCGGCACAACAGGTACATCATCGTCAGACGGGCCAATACCAGGGAGGCCAGCGGCAAGGCCAGATGGCGCAGCACATCGATCAGCCAGGCCCCGCCGGTCAGCTCGCCGTAAATGGTTGTCGCGCCGCCGAGCGGCAGCACCGGCCAAATCACCGCAAACCCCAGCAGCAACAGCGTGCCGACAAAGAAGTCCGGCACTCCGCCGAGTACCATCAGCCCCGCGAACAAGCCCCTGTCCCAGCAATCGCCCCGATGCGCGCCGCTTTCCAGGCCCAATATGAATCCGCCGATCGTGGAGAAAAGGAATGTGGCCCCTGCCAGCAGACCCGTCCACGGCAAAAAGCCCGCCATGACTTTCGTCACGGGGGCGTTGAAATAATACGACCATCCCAGTTCCCCTCTAAGCAACGATCCGCCATAGGCCGCGAACTGCCTCGACCAGGATTGATCGAGGGCAAATCGGCGATAAATCTCGGTTTTCATTTCCGGCGTCATCGATAGCGCCGCTTCCTCGCCGTAAATCGCCAGAAAAGGATCGCCCGGCAACAGGCGCGGCAGAATAAACCCCAGCGAGGCCAGGAAGACGAAGGCGATCCCGTAATCCGTCAATAATCGGCGAACCCGCATCCTGTTTCTCCCGGTCGGCTACCAGCCGCGATGGTACGGCTCGGCGCAGGCCAGACAAACCTTTTTGCCGTCCACCAGACGCAACCGTGGTTCCATCGTGACTTCGCCACAGGACTCGCAAGCGAAGGAATCGAAAATCCGGGCCCGGGAGGGCAGCTCGAATCCCGGTTGCTTGCAGTCGAACAGTTCGTCGTCCGCTGCCGTCATCAGGTACTGCATCCGTTGATTTTTCTGCGCTTCGAACCGGGCTGTTTCTTCCGGTGTCGCGGTTCCGCCCATGACCTTCTTACGCAGGGCGATCCCCTCCGGCGTACTTGCCCCCGCCTGTCCCTTGAATACCAGCCGAACCGCCTTGCTGGTGTCGCGGCGGAAAATCGTAAAAGCATGCTTGCCCTGGTCGCGGAAGATCAGGTTGCCTTTGCCGAGGGTACAGCCGAGCAGCCATTGGATCGCATCGACCCCGCAGGCGTCGTTTTCGACCACGGCCACCAGTTCCTCGTCCCGGTCGCGGCGCAGATCCAACGCCTTTTCCGCCAATCGGGCCGCCCGATAGCCGATGATGAGACCGGGGCAAACGTGTCCGTGGAACCGGACCGACTCCGCCAGCTCGGCGGGAATTTCAAACTTTTCCATCTTATTTTCCTCCCTCGATGAATTGCAGTTTATTGAACGGCTGGGGAATGCCATTGGCGACGCCCTGAAAGGTGAAAAACGGTTGGACCCGGTCGTTGTAGGCGTAATACCAAGTCGGATAGTACAGGGACAACGCTGGCAGATCCGCCGCGTACAGCCGCTGGGCCTCGTATATCAGTTGCCGCCTTTCGTCCGGATCGATGGCCGTCGTCTGTTCCGCCAGCACCTGCGTCAACTCCGGATTGCCTTGCCAACGGGCGCTCAGAAAGTTATCGCCCGTAATCATCCGGACCAATACCTGTGGATCACCGCCGAGACCGCCATGTCCTGAAAGCGCAAGGTCAAAGTTCCATTCAGCGACGCGGCTGTCGATCGCCTTGGCGTCCAGAGCCCGGATGGCCACGCGAATCCCGGCCTGCTCCAACTGGCTCTTGATGAACTCGCCCTGGCGTTCCTGCGGGGATCCGGGAACACCGATCCCTCCCGGCGCCACCAGCAATTCCAATGTCAGCGGCGCGCCGTCCTTTTCCCAGAATGCGCCGTTGCGGACATAGCCGAGCCCTTGCAACAACTTCGCCGTCTTGGCGGGTTCAAAAGGCAACTGCAATTCGGGATTGTTCCAGGGGCTGTCCGGAGCCAATAGTCCCGGGTTACCCGGTTTGCCGTGTCCGCGCAGCGTGATCTGAACCAAGGCGCTCCGGTCGATCGCCAGCGCCAACGCGCGGCGGAAGTCGCCATTGTCGAACGGCGGCTTGTGGTGATTGATCAACAACTTCGCCACCCAGTCCAGCTTGCCCACGGCCAAGGCGAACCCTTCCTGTTTCAGCCGGTCAGCCATGTCCGGCGGGGCCTGGATGAAATCGACCTGTTTCTGCCGCAGAGCCGCCACCGCCGTTTCCGGCGACATCTTCACGAACCGGATCTCCCGATATTTCGGTTTGCCGCCGTAATACTCCGGCGCTGCCGTGTAACGATAACTGCCCTGTTCCCGGCTGTAATCCGCCAGACGATACGGCCCGGTCCCAATCACTGCGGCCGGCTGAAGAAACTGTCTCGCGTCCTTTACCCCCCGCCAGATATGCTGCGGCAACATCGGCGCCGTACCCGCCACATTGTCCAAAAACGGGGCGTAAGCTTTCCTCAGCATGATCTTCACTTCGTGCTCACCGACCGTTTCCACACGATCGATCATGGTCACCGCGGACCAGGTGTAGCCCTGCTCTTTCAGGTAGCGGAACGTGAAGGCCACGTCCGCCGCCGTGAACGGTTGTCCATCATGCCATTTGACATTTTTCCGCAAGAAGAAACGGTATGTCCGGCCGTCCGCCGAGACCTCCCACTTTTCGGCCAGGGCCGGCACGAAGCCTTTGGCATTCTTCCAGACCAAAGTGTCGAACAGCAGGCTCATGCGGATATAACCCGGCCCGCGTTGATAGTGCAGAAACGGCGACGGGAAGCCCCAGTCGCCCGCCGGGTCGGCGATGGTCAAGATGCCCGGCTCTTCCTTTGTCGGCATCTTTGTCGGTTTCGGGTCCGCCGCGCCGCCGCAGCCGGAAACGATCAACAAAATCAGCAGGACCATGCCGACAAAAGCTGCCGTCAACTTCCGTCCGGTTTGACGATCAACCAAAACAAGCTCCCCCTCGCATATATCCTCACGAATTTTCTTTGTGAATCACACCACCGGTCGCCTGATGGGTCGGTGTTACCGTTACCTCGCAGATTTGGACATGGGGTGGAGCGCTGACGGTATAAAGGACGATATCGGCAACATCGGCGGCTTCCAGCGGAGTAATGCCGGCATAGACTTTCGCCGCCCGCTGCTCATCGCCGTGGAAACGAACCTTGCTGAAGTTGGTTTGCACCAGCCCCGGCTGAATGTTGGTAACCCGGATCGGCGTGTCGACGAGATCCATGCGCAACCCATCGCTGATGAAATGCACGGCCGCTTTTGTCGCGCAATAAACCGCTCCGTTCGGATAGGCATGGATGCCCGCAATGGAGCCAATATTGACAATATGACCATTTCCATGGTTTTTGAGCATGATCGGCACGATTTTTCGCGTCAAATACAACAGGCCCTTAATATTGGTGTCAATCATGGTGTCCCAGTCGTCCGGGTTCCCTTCCTGGACTTTCTCCAACCCCAAAGCGCCGCCGGCGTTATTGACCAGAATATCTACATTACGCCAGACAGCCGGCAAATTGCCGATCATGGCGTCCACCATGTTACGGTCCCGCACATCCAGCACCATCGTCAGGGTCTCCGTGCCATGGCGTTTATTCAACTTTTCCGCCAAATCCGCCAGCTTGTCGACACTTCTGGCGCATAAAATCAATCTCGCCCCGGCTTGGGCGAAGGCTTCGGCGCAAGCCTCGCCGATGCCGCTACTGGCGCCGCTGATGAATACGATTTTTCCTGCCAACTTTTTCAATGATAGTCCCTCCTTGTTCCTGTATCAAAATCTTGGCGGGATTGCCGCCATTGCATTCGCACTCGCCGCATAAATAAAAAAGACCATGCCGAAACCGGCTTCATGGTGAAACCGGTCAACCTTCATGGTCTTCCCTTTGTTTCTCTTTCGTCGCTTCAACGGCGAATGGCGGTGCATCCCGCTACACCCCATCATAGCGACAACCGCCGGTACTGTCAAGGCGTCGCCGGTTTCCGCCCCCGCACAAAATAACTCTCGTCGGTTTCAAAGCAGACTTCAACGATAAACCCCGCCGCCCGGAACAGCTCGCCGACCTCGCCGCACGGCGGCAGGCGGTCTTTCTTCACGGTCTTGCTTTCGCCGTGAATCGCGTTGACCCGGGTGCGGGAAATATCGTGGAAAACGTGCAGAAAGCCTTCTGGAGCCAGCCATTCGCCGATCACCTTGCGCAAAAATGCCGGCCGGTCCTGGATATGGGGAAAAAAGTTCAGGCAAGTCACATGCTGAAACAGACAATCCGTAGAAAATTCCATTATATCGGCGCGCCGGACGGCAACATTGTCGAACCGTGCGAACTTGTCGGCGGCGATCTTCACCATGTTGTCGGCGATATCGATGCCCAGGATGCAGCCGGAATCCCCGACGTATTCCCGCAGGAACGGAATCAGTACACCGGTGCCGCAGCCGGCATCCAGCACGGCGTCGCCGGGACCGATGCCGGTCCGGGCGGTCAATTCCCGCAGCCGAGTCGGATCGTGGGCGCGGGTCGTATCCCAGCTTTCCGCCAGGGCATTAAAGAATTCCCGGTCATTGCGTTCCATATTCATCCTCACCACGCCTGTGTAAGCGACACCAAGAAGCGCCGCCCCGGCATCGGGTAGCCGTATTGTTCGACATAGGACTGATTGAACAGGTTTTGGATATACAGGCCCAGCGTACGCTTGTCGCCGAGATCGCGGACGAATTCGATGTTGTGCACCGTATAGCCGTTGATCCGGTAGATGGTTCCCGGCGTCGTCAGACCGTCCCGCTGCGGACTCACATAGTTGAAGGTATAACGCAGCCGCCACGGCTTCGCGTCATAGGCCCAGGTCAGGCCGAGTTTATGCTGGGGGCGATAGTCCAGCTCATCGGACAGCCCTTTGTTATCCGCCGCAACTTGTCCGGCTTTTTCCGTCTTTTGATAGGTATACGCCAACGTCAATGAATTGCGTTTGTCCATTTGCCAGCGATGCTCCAGCTCCAGGCCCCAAAGATTCACATGGTCGATGTTGTAGGAATAGAATGGATAGACATGCTGGAACTGGATGAAATCATCCACCGACTGATAATAAACAGTGGCCTTGCCGCTGTGTTGCTTGCTATATTTATGCTCCACGGCCAACTCGTAGCCGGTGCCCTGCTCCGGTTTCAGGGCCTTGTGATAGGAAGGGTTGACGCCCGAACCGGAATTGTAGTTTTGTCCCCACCAGTAGAACTCGGCCATCGACGGCGCCCGCCACAGCCGGTTCACCGAAATGTAAGTCGTGGTCACGGCGTCGTTTTTCCAGGCGAAACTCAGTTTGGGCGACAGGGCGCTGCCGTTGGAGGGCTGGGCGTTCGTCCAGCGGTCGGAGTCAACGCCGCCGCTGTAACTGTCGTAACGCAGACCGGCATAGGCGCTCCAGCGTTTATTCAGCTGCCAGGAATCGTCGAGGTATAAGCCGAACAGGTTGATCTTCTGGGACGGGTACATATCGCTGGACCCCGCCGGCTTCACATACCAGGTTCCATCGCCATACCGCAGCCGTTTGTATTCCAGCCCATAGCCGAATTCGTGGCGGTCACGCTTTTCCTTGCCGGTAAAAGCGAAGCTGTCGGAAGTGTCGGTGATGACATCCCGGTCCAGAACCAGCATGCCGGCGGCGGAATAGTTCACTTCCCGCCGTTTCTCATCATTCTTGTAATAGGCGAATTGCCAGTGACCGTTTTGGGTCTTGTGGCGATAGGTCAGGTCGTAATTGAAATTCCGTTTGTTCCAGTATGCGCCGGGATTCACGGTGGTCTGAGGCCCGCCGGGAGAAATCGTATCCCCCAGAGCGGTCGGATAGCTGGGATCATAATTGGCCGCAGAGGGATCGTTCTTCACAATGAAGCCCCGCCGGGTCTCCGTGTAGTTCAGGCCGACCAGAAACTTGTCCTTCTCGTTGCCCCAGCCGAATCGGCCGCCGATCTGATCCTGCTTGAAGTCGTTGTTGCGCAAATAGGCATCAGCGGATTGGTGGTTGGCGTAAATATCATACGTAAAATTGCCGTTCGATCCACCCTGCCGGATATAATAACCCTGGCGTCCCTGATCGCCGAGAACGACCGTAGCTTCGCCGCCTGATGGTTTCTCCTTCGTCACGATATTGATGACGCCGCCTAGCGTGTTGCCGTAGGCGGCGGATTTCCCGCCCTTGATGATCTGGATCTTTTCGACGGTGTCGAGTGGAATGGTGTTCCAGTCAATATAATACCCGCCCATGACGCCCGCCGAATTGACAGGACGACCGTTGAGCAGGACGGTAAATCGGCGGGCATCAAAGCCACGCAGTTTGACTGTGCCGTCCTGATTGTCACCGACCGAACTCCTCTGTTGAATGTCGATGCCGGCGGTCTGGCTCAAGATTTCCGGCAAAGTGGCGGTTTTCGCCGGGTTGACATGGCGGACATTGACAGTGTCCTCCGGAACCGGCGTCTGCGTCGATTCGCCGACGATTACGATTTCCTGCAGATCATAGTTTGGCGCTTCGGCGGCGGCAGGCAGCGGCATCAGCAACAACGCCCCCAGCAACAGCAAGGCCGGCAATATCCTCACATATTTTCGATTCATCCATGCATCCATCCTTCCAAACGTTTTACCAGCAAGGGAATAAACAACAACTGTATGATCAGACCGGGGATTCCTTTGACGACCGTTGCGCCAAGATAAATCAAGGGAGTCCAGGGCAATGCCACGAACTGCGCCAGCAACAAGACCGTCATGCCGGCGGCGATCCGTCCGGCCAACATCGCGCCAATCAAGGCCGTCGGCAATCCTCTGCCCGGACGCAGCCAGCCAGCAACACCGCCATATACGGCCAACTCGGGAATCATCACCGGCAGGGCCGGAAATAGCGGCGGCATTCCGGTCAATAAGGAACTGCAGACCGGCGTCAGAATGCCGACCAGCGCACCGGTCATCGGCCCGCACAGCAATCCGGCCAACAAGACCGGAATATGCATCGGCAAAAAGATGGAACCGGCGGCCCCGGCAGCATGAAACGCGATCGGCAATAAAACTCCTGCCGCGACGAGAACCGCCCCTCTCGCTCCATTCCGCAGCGCCAACACTTCCACAACGATCCTCCCCCCTCAAAATATAGAAGCCGGAATCAACCATCTTCAGACGGTCAATTCCGGCTTTACAAAGAATCCGGCGGCTTCAGCCATTAATTTTTTTCCAAAAAATAAAAAAGCCATGAAAGTTACGATTTCCGGTGAAACCGACAAACCTTCATGGCTTGATCTCTGTTTCCACTGCCACCGCTTCAGCGGTGTCTGGCGGTGCATCCCGCCTTGTTCATATTAGCGGGAAACGCTGTTGCTGTCAAGTCTTCGCTACCCCTAACTCCGGCTTTCCAGGGAAAACTGCCGAATGAACCAACGCGTGTACCAACGGAGTGTCCAGGGAATGGGGAGTATGACAATGGCCGAAAAAGCAAATACGAGTGTTCGCCACAAGATTTCCAACCCCGTGCCGGTAAACGTCACCTGCGTATTGGTCCCTTCCACCTGCCGGCATACCCAGCGCATATTGGCGGCAATGGCCCAGGCCCAGCCGATGATCGTGAACATTGACACCGCGACCAGGAGATACCAGCCGAAGAATCGCCAATATCCGCCGGTAAACCGGAGGGGTAACGGATGGCCGTCCGCCGTCAGCTTGCCGACGACCCAGCGGATCAGCAACAGCGATAGATAGGGCTGCAAAAACAGCGGAACAAGCTGAAAAGCAGGATTCTTCAAGGCGCCGATGTAACCGCCCAACGCCAATACGATGCAAAGAATCCACTTGTCGCCGGGAGCGCCGGTAAACTCCAGACGCGACACCCGCGGCAACCGGAGATGGGCAATAAACCATTGATAAAAATAAGTTATCGCCCAGGGCGACGGTATTATCAAAAGAATGCCGAAGATCAGCAGCAAGGTTCGGCCAAACAGTGCACCGACGCCGGCGACAAATTCCAGCGGTTGGGGAGAAAGTCTCCCGCCGGGAGCGGCGGTCCGGCCGAAAAACTCCCCGGCTTTGACCCACTCGGTCATCCCTTCACTGCAGATCAGCGCGTCGCCGGCCACCTGCCCCCGCATCACCCAGTCCCGCAACTGCTCTTCGGGATAGGGTCCCGACTGTTGCCCGGCGATCAATACATACCAGGTTCGCGTTACCGGCGGAAAATTCCCCGGCAGCGGCGGCGGATTCGTCGGCATACTTGCTCCGCAAGCGACGCAAAAGTTTGTCGAATTCGGATTGTCAACTCCACATTGGGCACAACGCAAAATAATCTCCCCCACAATTTCATTGCTTGTCTTTCATAGCTAACACAGAATTCATTTTACACCTTCTTTCAAATTCATTCCAGCAAAAAAGCCATGAAGTCGCGGTTTCTGGCGAAACCGTCAATCCTCCATGGCTCAAATGTTCAAGGATCAGGCTTAATACTGTTCGCGTTGCCGCCGGAAGCAGTCGCGGCACAGAATCGGCCGGCCGTTTTTCGGCTCGAACGGCACTTCCGTGTCGGCGCCACACTCACTGCAAACAGCCGGATACATGACGCGTTCCCGGGGTGCGCCACTGTTCATCTGCTGTTTGCGAGCAGACCGGCAGCTCGGACAACGAGCCGGTTCGTTTTCGAACCCTTTTTCGGCGTAGAAAGCCTGTTCGCCTGCCGAAAAGATAAAGTCCGCGCCGCAGTCCTTGCACTTGAGTGTCTTGTCTTGGTACTCCATTTTCTCATCTCCTGACATTTTCTTTGTCTAAAACAGGACAATGGCGACCGGATTCACTCCTCTTCGCCTGCGGAATACTCTTTCCCGCTTTTGTCCCGGGTCAACCGAAAGAATGAAAAAACGCCGGTGTATTCTTTGTCAGAATGCAACCTGGCGATCATTAGTAAAACTTTTTTACTATTAGACCCATGGCTTTGCGTCCTTGTCTTTTAACAAGTTTGCCCTTATCTACTTCTGCACGACCGGACGGTATTGGTTCACCCTTACCCCAAAATCCAAATTATTTCCAAGTTCATTTTATCCAAATTTTCAATCATAGTCAACAGTTTTAAAACTCAAACAATGATAAATTATATTTATGAATTAATTAACACGCCGCATAGGATTCACGATCTCGAATGCTGACAAGATCCCTGCTGCGGCCGACGGCAAATCCGCCTGTTTGTTAGACAGGATTTCGCCCAGGTTCAGCATAATTGCCGTCGTGTTTTGAATCATGGACCGAGCGCCGGCAATCAACGCGTCGTTCCGGGCCATTACAGACTCCCGATATATTGCGCAGGCAATGCTGAGCAGCAACGCCATCTGCTCCATGAGCCCGACCGTGTCATAGTCATGCGTTTTTTCCCGGACTCTCGCCAAACAATCCCGGTATTGACGAATCAGATCATTCATTTCATTCATGATTCAGCCCTCCCCGTTAAATTTCGCGGAAAAGAATCACTCATGGCATTCTCTTCTTCAAACTCATTGCACTTCGCCTCTATTCCCTGCCTCCTGGTCACTTGACGTCGCTTCTCCGCCAGATATGGATTCGGTATTGGCCGACCACTTCGCCGCTGTCCAGCTGCAACGGCGTCTCCAAGCCAACGATGTGAACCGTATCCGACACTGCCGTGACACAGGGGCCATCCATCGGCAAAAAATCGACCACCTCGAGCGTCGGTGCGGTCATTACCATCATGCCATGAACCGTGGGGTCCTTTGTCCGGATGTTCCGGCCGACAGCGACAACCAACTGTTGGCCCGTCGCCTGCAGTTCTTCCACCATTCCGCCCAACTGACGCCGTTTCAGAAAAATTCCTGCTCGGTCGAACAAAAACACACTGTTGCTCTGCGGATGTTCCACCGGCGTCGGCAACTGCCAGTTGGCCCGGTTATAGGTATTGCCGGTGGAATAGGCTATATAATCTCCCACATGCTGAACCGCATGGCCCATCGCGTTCACATAAACCCCCTGAATCAGTTGCGGAGCGCTCAATGTCCGGCGCCACAGCAAGTTCCCATCGGCACTGACGAGAAACGCCCGCCCGTCCGCCGACACGCCGCCAAAAACCTGCCCATCCGCCGATATTTCCGGCCCGAACCGCATGTTCGTCCGGTCATAGGGTGGTACTGTCGGCAGCGGCAAACTCCAACGCAGCTCGCCGGTCCGGCTGTCATAGGCGTAGATATTGTCCTGGAATCGCCGCTCCGGGCCCGGCGTATAATCCGAGGTAGCGAAGGCCACCGCGCCGCCGTCCGGGGTCACGGCGCACCAACTCACCCAGACATCGATGTTATGCTCACGGGGAAACAGCGTGACCTTTCCCTGGGAATCGAATCGATACACCCGGGCAGAGTAATCCGTTTTGCCGGACGGGTGCCGGATTGACCGCAAGGCCACGGCGTAAGCGTTATCCTGGGCATCGACCTTGATGGACATAATGCCGGGGAATGTCTTCCGGCGAATATCCACACCCAGCTCGTCGGCGCTGGCCTTGCGCCAAATTTCGGCGCCGCTCACGGCATCAATGCAGATCACCGCTCCCTGCTGACTGTTTTCACCGATCAGAATCCGGCGGTTATCCCGGGAAAACTCCAAGGCGCTGATTTTTCCCATGCCGATTTTTCGGCTCCAGAGTCGATTTCCGGCCGTATCCAGCAGCAAAACCTCGCCGGACTCCGTACCCACAACGATCCGGCCGCCGTCCGGCGACAACCGGAGCAGTCCCGGCGTGGACCCCATCTGTTTGTAGCCGCGAATCTCCACCTTGCCCAAGGGAACTTCAGCCACTTTTTCATAACGTCTCGTGCGGCTGGCGTTTTTTTTCGACGCCGCCGCATTGTCCGCCGGCTGCACTTCCGGAAAGATGTGCAGCGCCAATGCCGCCAAGCTGCAGGCAAAAGCAATGAACAACAATCCTGTCCAAATCCTGGTCTTGAAATTGCTCACAACCACACCGCCATAAAATCATATACACCGCGCAACCCCGGAAAGTAAGCGATGCCGTTGAATTGCAGGGAGTACAGGATTTTCAGCGTCGCGCCGCTCCCCAGCGCCGTAAACGCCAAGCCGCAGGCGACTCGCTGCCCCAGTGGCCACAACGGTAGATCCGCCCGATGTCCGTTACGGCCGAAGCCCCGGCTTTCGACCGACAAGGCCAGCGTCGCCGCCCGCCGCAACGCCCGCGCCAGAATGGGAAACAACACATGGAACGCCGTGCGAATCCAGCGCAGCGGCGAAAGAGTCCGAACCGGCTCGAAGCCGCGCAGACGCTGGGCGGTCAACACAATCGCCGTCTCTTCAAAAATCACCGGTAAAAATCGCAGGCTGGTGATCAGCATAAAGGCGATCGCGTAAGGCATCCGCCAGTGCAAAAAGCATTGCAGCAGTTGCCGTGAATCGGTGGTCCAACAAATCAGCAGGCCGCAGGTCAGCATGATGCCGGAGCGCAGCGCCTGCACCGCGCCATGTTCGAGGCCTTCCCGGTACACGTACACGCCGCCCGTGAGTTCACCGATCCAGGGCGTAGCCGGCGATACTAGGCAGGCGATCATGGTCCGGGGTTCCTGATTGTAAAACAGCGCCTGACTGACCATGGCGCCCCAGATGCCCACGAGCAAAAATACGATCAGCACCCGCCAACGTTCGACGGAGGAACGGGCCAGGACATGCAGCCCCAGCGACAGCACAAACAACAAAAATAACGGGCGCGGTCCCTCCAGGCCGATGGCGAACAACATGACCGCCAGCAGCAACAACAGTTTGGTCCGCACGTCGGCGCGATGGATCGGCGTATTAGCCGGCGTGGCTTCCCAGACTTGCCTGTTGTACATGCCGGACCACCTCCTCCACGCAAAGGGCGCAACCACCATATAGCTTCTGGGAAACCTTCAGTGCCGCCGGCGCCCGCAACCCGGCGCGAAGCAGCAGGTCCTCGCGGGAAAAGACCTCCCGAGGCGGCGCATCGGCGACCACCGCTCCCGCCGTCATCACCACCACCCGCTCCGCGTAGCGGGCGGCGACTTCCGTGTCGTGCGTACAGAAAATGACAGTCCCGCCCTGGCCGGTGAACTCCTGCAACAAGGCGATAATATCGTCGATATGCCCCAAATCCTGCCCGGTAGTCGGCTCGTCCAGCAACAGCACTTCCGGCCGGCAGGCCAACAACGATGCGATCGCTACCCGGACCCGCTGCCCCTGGCTAAGCGCCAATGGGAACCGGTCCGCGAGGCTTGCCAGCCCGGTCTTTTCCAGCAACGTCCGCCAATCGTCGCCAGCATCGGTTATGGCTGCCCCGTGACGGATTCCAAACGTAATTTCCGCCGCCACGGTCGAATTGAACAGCATCAGGTCCGGATTCTGCATGACCATGCCGACCCGCCGTTCCAGCGCCCGCACCGGCCGGCCCAATACCTCGACCCGGCCGGACTGGGTTTTCAGCAAACCACAAATATGCTGCAACAAGGTCGATTTGCCGGCGCCGTTGTTGCCCATCAACGCCACGAATTGCCCCCGCGGCACCTCCAGATTGATCCCGTCCAGAATCTTGCGGCCGTTCGCTTCATAGCGGAAATCCAGATTCCGAACCGTTACCGCCGGATTCGACGGGTCAATCGCCGCCAAGCTCCCGGGCGCCGCCGGAATGGCATCGCCGCAACGGGGATAGGCCAAGCGAATGTCCCGCACCGCGTCCTCCACCGTCGCGCCGGCCGCCGTCAGGCCGAGATTATGACAGATATGCACCGGTTGGGGAATCCGCAGCCCCAACCGCAAAAAGATGTTGGGATCGCGGAATGCCTCCTGCCGCGTTCCCTGCCAGCCGATTTCGCCTTCGTCCATAACCATCACGCGCCGGCACAGGGGCATCACTTCGTGCAACCGGTGCTCCACCACAATGATGGTGATTCCCTGTTCCCGGTTCAACTTCTGCAAAACGGCGAGCAGTTCCACCGCGCCGCGCGGATCCATCTGGCTGATCGGCTCATCCAGCGCCAGCAGACGCGGCCGCACCGCCAACACCGCCGCCAAAGCCAGGCGCTGGCGTTCTCCGCCGGACAGGGCGTGTACGCTGCCGTTCTCACGTCCCGCCAATCCCACCCAGGCCAGCGTCTCGGCGACGCGCCGCCGGATCATCTCCCGCTCCATCCCCATGTTTTCCAGGGCGAAACCGACCTCGTCCGCCACGGTCGTCGAAAAAATCTGATCATCGGGATTCTGGAACATCAACCCGACGGTCCGACTCAATTCCGCCACCGACGACTGCCGGGAATCCATGCCGTTGATCCGGAGTTCGCCGGTCAATTCACCACCGATCTCATGCGGAATCAGGCCGTTGAGCGCTTTCAACAGGGTGCTTTTGCCGCAGCCGGTCGACCCGGTCAGCAGAATAAAATCGCCGCTGTCGATCGACAGACTGATATTTTTCAGACTCGGTGCAGTGCGCGTTTTATAGGTGAACGACAAATTCGCACATTCCACGATGCCGGTCATCGTCAATCCCCTCCCACATCGGCCAGTCGGCAGCCGAGTAACAGGCCGCAGCCGGCGCCGATCATGGTGTACAGAAAGCCATTGACCGCCATCACCAAATAAATGTACCAATCGGCGTAATACAGCCGGTACAGCACCGACATCCCCTGCAGCGTGACGTAGGTGGCCGCCGTATCCGCCAGCGCGCAGGCCAGGGCGAGAATCGCCAGACGCCGCAGACTAAATCCCGCCGGCGGGCCATCCGCCAGAGTTTTTGATGTAAATCCGCTCAGCGCCAACGCCCCTTCCAGTAAAAATGCGTTGACGCCATACGACAAAAATACGATCGGCGACATGTGTCCAAATGCCACCATCCCGAGCAGCAGACGGATCGTCGCCATCAGGCTCACCACGCCCTGCAGCGGAATCAGCGTGATCAAAGCGCCAGTGAGCATATACAACATCACGCCGCTGAACATTCCGGTCAGCACAAAAGCAAACGGCCCCAGGAAGATATGGAAAAAATCGTTCAGCAAGGTCGACGGCACGTTCACCACCGCGAAAGCGCAAGTGCCGAACAGCGCCACCGTAATCAGGCGACGGGTCTTCATCGCGCTTAGGACCGCCGGAAGTCGTTTGCCGCCAACGACCAAAAACACCAGCAACAAAACCAGCGCGACGCCGAGCGTCAGCATCCCCCGCAGATTCTTCTTGACCATCGTGACCGGGATTTCGTTGGACCAAACCTGCGCGGCCCCATCTTCCACCGTGACCCGCAGCAGGTATTCCCCTTCCGCCAGCAACGACTCGTCGGCGTAGATCGGCAGTTGAATCCGTTGCCTGGTTTCGCCGTTCAGGGCGACAAAGGCCGTCAGCCGCTCCTGCTTGTCGGCCATGGCCCCGGCGCCGTCATTGTCGGAATTGCTGCCAGGCGTATAAAGACCCGGAATATGCCGCCGGGTATTCCGATCCAGCAGTTCGGCCTCGACCAGCACCAGTTTCTGCTGACCGGCCGGATTGCTGAAATCCAGCCCCATGTGGGTCACCGGGTGAATGGCTTCAATCTCCAGATTGGCCGCGCCTTTGCCGCGCAAAATATTCTTGTAGGTATCGAGGGAACGGTCTCGCAATACGATGGCGTTGCCGCTTTGTTTTTCGTCCTGGCGGCCATCTTTGTCCAGCGGCAGGACGATCCGTTCAAACACGGGCGGTTGACGGGTCGAAACCCCAGCTGCCAGCGACGCCGCCTGCACGACTTTTTCCTGGGCCTGGTCGCCGGCTCGAATCATGATTTTATGTTTGCCAACCGGCAAATCGTCGGCAACGCTGAAGGTCAGCAAATCGAACCATTGACCGTATGAACCAGCCAGGGCAACGTTCCGGCGCAGCAGCCATCCTTCCTCCTGACGGATCACCTGCCAGCGGCCATTGTCCCCGGTTGGCGCGATCCCTGCGGGGAGCTGGATTTCCACGGGAATCTCCCGTTCCGCCGCCGCCGTGCTTTCCATATTAAAAATCGCCCGAATCGTTTCCCCCGGTGCGACGGTTGTCCGACGAACCCCCAAAGAGTAAGGAACATCAAGACTGACCTGCAACGAATCAGCCGAAGTCGCCTGCACCGGAGCCATCCACCCCAGGGTGAAACCCGCCAGGAATAACAGGAATATGCGCCGTAGCCAAGGAAACCCCTTCACATTGTCACCCTTTCGCGTTCCATTACCGCAAATCAAACACAATCGGCAAGGTCGCCCACGCCGCCACCGGCGATCCGTTCTGCAACGCCGGCCGGAATCGCCACTCCTGGATGGCTCGGCGCGCCGCCTCGTCCAGCTCCGCATAACCGGAACTGCCCACAATCCGCACGTCTTCGACCTGTCCCTCAACGCTGACCAGGATTTGCAACCGCACCGTGCCTTCCCAGCCCTTGGCCCGGGCATTCGCCGGATAGTCCGGCTTTTCGCCCGATACGATGCGCGGCCCGCGCGTCGTTCCCGATCCGGTCCCGGTTCCCGGTCCAATGCCCGTTCCGTGGCCCGTACCATGGCCACCACCGGTCCCGCCGCCGCTGCCACCTGCGCCGCCGCCCCCGCTGCCCGTCCCGCCGCCGACTCCGCCGCCAGTGCCTTTGCCGTATTCACCGCGTCCGCCGGCCGGGATCGTTTCGGCGCCAGTCGACGAAGCCGCATTTGGATTTGGCGTTGGCAAAAAGCCTGCCGCAGTTTGTGCGATCGGCAATTTGCTGTCGCTCTTCTCGGTCGTTCCGCCCGGATCGCCCGCCGGGGTTCCCCCGCCGCCAGCCGGTCCCGGCAACTCGATCAGATCATTATCCGGCGCCAACAGGTCCGCCATCGTGACTTCCATGTACACCGGTTCTTTTGCTTTTTGCTTTTCCGTTTGTATCGCATGCCACGTCCAGGTCGCTCCCGCCAACGCCAGGACCAGGACATGAAGAAACAGCGAACCCGCCAGCGCGGTCCGCCATCTGCTTTTCGACGTCATCCCGTCAACCTTTCGGTTCCACGGCCACGGCGATCTTCGCCGCCCCCGCCCGTTTCACCGCATCCATGACTTCCACGATCCGGCCATGCCGGGTTTCCTTGTCCGCCTTGATGAAGATGAGGGGAGCGGTATGGGACTTGGCGGCGACGGTGGCCGCCAGTTCACCGACGCTAACCGGTTTTTCGCCCAGGGCGATGTTGCCGTCCCGATTCACCAGAACGGTAATGTGTTCCGGCGGCTGGGGCGCGCCGGAATTGGCCTGCGGTGGAATGATGTTGAACCCGGGATGGGCGACGATGAAGGTGGTGGACATCATGAAGAAGATGAGCAGCAGCATCATCACATCCACCATCGGCGTCATGTCGACATGAACGGGAATATGCGACGAGTTATGACGGTACTTCACGAACAATCCCTCCCCGCCTTAGGAATGGGCCCGCCGGACGATTTCGCCGGCGCAGCCTTCGGTCCAGTGAATCAGCCGTTCGACCCGGCTGCGAAAATGGTTGTTGGCCATGATGCAGGGAATGGCGACCATCAGGCCGCCAGCGGTATTGTACAACGCTTCGGATATCCCTTCGGCCAGCATCTGGGGATTGCCCAGTCCGGTCATGGACGCCGCCTGGAAGGTCTTGATCATCCCCAGCACCGTTCCCAGCAGCCCGAGCAGCGGCGCAATCGTGGCCGCCGTGGTCAGAATGTACAGGTTGCTCTCCAACCGGGGAATCTCGCTCCGGACGGTATCGTCCACCGCCAGCTGCCGCTGTTCCCGGGCGCTTTCGGGGAGACGGGCCGCCGCCTCCCACATCTTTTCGAAGATCGTCGCCGCAGCGCCGCTCGAACTGCTGTCCGCCACGTCAGCCGCCCCCGGATCCTGGCAAAACTTCTGGAACCGTCGGGCGCTGGCGTCCGCCGCCCGATAAAAGAGCCACCGTTCGATGATCACCGTGAAGGCGACCAGGGAACAGGCCATGATGGTGACAATGACATAACCGCCCTTGGCTATCAACTCAAACATATTGTCCTCAACTACCTTCTAAAAATTCTGGGTCACGCTGACATAAACCGCCCGTTCCGGCGAAAGATAATGCGATGATCCGTTGGAAACGACATCTTTCCGGTTCAACAGGTTTTCCACCCGCAGCTGAACCTGCGTATGCTTGGAAGCGGCATACCGCACCACCAGATTTACCGGCAGCGTCGGCGACAGATTGTCTTTGCGCCCGGCCAGATAATTGGCGGACAGACTGGTGCTCCACTTGCCGATGTTGTAGGTCAGCCCTCCATTTAACTGATACTTCGCGAAGGTAGGCTGCCAGGTCTGTCCTGACCGGCGTTCTTCGGGATTATTGATGTTGCTTCCCAAATTGAAGGACCAGCGTTGATTCAATCTTCGGTCGTAATTGATTTCCAGGCCTGTGTTCCGAAACTCCGAATTATAGGGAGAATATACATTGTTCGCGACTTGTTCCCATTGAATGTAATTGGTGAACTCCATCCGATACAGCGCGATTTTCAAAGCGTCCGACTTGCCGATTTTTTTCCAGCCGATTTCATAAGTATAGCCATTTTCCGGCTCCAGGTTCGGATTGGCGGTTTTTCGCCACGTCGATCCGTACATGTCGGACAGCCCCGGCATCCGGAAAGCGCGCCCCACATTCAGATATAACGATTGCTCCTTGTTCAACGTATGCAGCACCTGGAACTGCGGACAGAGTTCGCTATAATTGTTTGCTCCGCCCTGTTGGAGGATGAACTCCTGCCGCAAACCGAAGATCAGACTGGTTTTTGCGGATACGGGCCGGGTTAGTTGCCCGAACAAGGAAAAGAAGTCCCTCTGTTTTTCCGCAAGATAGGCGGAACTGCTGCTATTTTGGGCATAAAAATTTTCATCGGCGCTGATGGAGTCCTTCTGCCAGGAGAATCCCGCCAGATATTGGCCAAAACCAGTTTTCCAGTTGGTCTGGCTGTCCAGTCCCAAAGTGCGGAAATAGGTGGTGTTGTCGCCGGAGCGGGCGCCGGTGGAATTAAATTTTCGATACTGGCGCGACAGCCAGTTGCCATAGAGTTTTGTCGTCCAACTGCCATTCTTGATATGGAACGCCAGGGAGTTCTTGGTGTCCTTCTGGGCGATTCTTTCGTAAACCGAATCGCCAATCTCGTTGACCCGGTCTACGTTGAAATCGTCCATGTCGTATTGATGAACCATCGTTACATTGTCGCTGATTTTCCAGGACCAGCGAAAGAAGTCGCGGGTATCGCCGCGAAATGCGGTATACTTGCGGTTCAGGCCATTGCTGGACCAGGGTTCGCTGACCGCTCCCATGTCGCCGGTTTTGGAATGGCTAACCGTAAACGAAAACGGCTTGGCCTGAACCGCTATCGTCTGGCGATTCGTGCCAAAACTGCCGGTTTCGACCGTAAACTGATTGGCCACTTGCTTTTTGGTAACGATATTGATGACGCCGCCCATGGCGGCAGTCCCGTAAAGCGTCGAGGAAGCGCCTTTAATGATTTCCACTTTTTCGATGCTTTCCGGCAGCATGTGTTCCAGGGCATAATAACCGGACAAATTGGTCGGAACGCCATCCAGCAGGATCACCGTCCCCCGGTCCATCCCCCGGATTACCATCTTGGCGGTCATCGAAGAGTACAGATGCCCCATGGCTCCATAACCATCATACGTCAGGCCCGTCACAAATTTCAGCGCCTCCAGCATATTGGAAGCTCCGGTGTTTTTGATCTCTTCGCCGGACAATACCTGCACCGACGCCGGCGTTTTCAACTCGGTCGACTCCCGGCGCAACGCCGTGATCAGGACCGGGTCGAAGGTGTACTCCTGTTTTTCTTCCGCCCGCGCCGCCAACGGCGTCATCAGGCACAACCCTCCGGCCAGAAATCCGGCCATTGTTCGTCGGGCCCATTCACGAGTCCATTTCTTTCGCAGCTTCATCGCATCCAGTCCTTTCGAAATATGATCTCCATGAATCAAGACGAAATCATTCGGCACGATCACCAATAACTTTATATCCAAAGGCGCTCAATGAGATCGCTGCAGCGACCCCTACGAACTGCCGGCTATTTTATGGAGGCTCCCCTGCAAAGAGCCTCCGGCTAATGAATCCGCGCCACAGCCAATACAGCGCGCAATTCGTGGAACCAGTAAAAAAAGACAGCCTCCCGGCGTGGAAGGCTGTCTGCACTCTCTGGTTTTTTCCAATAAAAATCCCGGCAAAAGAATTGCCGGGAAGAAGTTCAACACAGGAGCTGTGTCAGAATCCCCTCCCCATCGCGCGTGGGTAAAAACGGTGATTGTCAGACAGGCAGTTCTCCTGGCTCTGGATCTTCGCTCGCCCAAACCTTCCCAAAACTTTCGTTCCAGTGGCGTTTGATGGGTTCGCTCCCCAATACAGTGGCGGGACCGCGCCGGCGTTACACCGGACTTCCCTATTAAGCCCCGTAGGGCACCTATCCCAGTATGAAATTTTCAAAAATTCAATGTCCAGAGGAATAGTAACACAAGACGGGCCGGCTGTCAACCGACATTATTTCTCAAATTTCGGCTGCGTTTGTGGCGCCGATTCAGTTCAAATCATTCCGGGAATACTTGGTCCCCTTGAGCGTAACCTCCAAAGCTAAGCCCTTATCCGTGATCACATACATCCAGACGTCGGGGGAGACGGAGAACGCCCCTTGATAAGCACCACCCGACACGCTGTCGGTGGCGGCCGCCGTCGCCTGGCCGCCGAACTGCCAACCATCCGTCGTAAATGTTTTCAGCGCATACTCTTTTTCGAAAACAAACACGACATTGTAGGTTTTGGCGCCGATCCCCAGACCGACGGATCCTGTCACCATATCCATGAAGGTTTCTTCGTCGGTCTCGTTGTTTACCGCCATTCCCTTGCCGGTCCCGCCGCCGATGAACAGCAGCTTTACCCCCCAGTTGCCAAATACCGCGTAGCCGGCGCCTTTCTCGACATAGTGCCGGGCGGACGGCTGCAATTCATAGAGCTTGTTCAAGGTCTTTTGAGATATATCCCGGATATGCTGCCGTTTTTCTTCTTTTGTGGCAGCACAGGCAATCGATGCGGACAGCATGAGCATCGCCAACACCATGGCTACGATCTTCAAAGCCGATTTTCTGCTCATTTTCAGTCCTCCTTTCTCAACCGGCAATGCCGATTCCAGCCTGCCGCTGATGATATTGTACCGCCAATCATGCCGGAAGGGCAAGTGCGCAATCCCGTCCCAAAAAATTGAAAGGGACGGCTAACCTTCCGTCCCTTCCAGTAATGCGCCATCAATGCTGTCTGGCAATTATAATTGGAATTTCGCTACGGCTTCCTGCAAATCGCCGGCCAGTTTCGCCAGGCTCTGACTTGACGAGGCGATTTCCTCGGTGGAAGCCGATTGTTCCTCCGTGGCCGCCGAAATACTCTGCGCTTCCACGGCAGCGTCGCGGCTGATCTTTTCTACGCGCCGCATGGATTCCACGATCCGCTTGCTGCCGGACCCGACTTCGGCGAATGCTGTTGAGAGACCACCGACTTTGCCGGCCACATCATTGACCTGCCGGCCGATCGCTGCGAATCCTTCACCGGCCGAGTTCACCAGGCCGACGCCCTGCTCAATGTTTGCGCTGGCTTCGCCGATCGCCACGACCACATTTTGGATGTTGGCGTTGTTGCTGCCGATGATTCCCTTGATCTGCTGGGCGGCGCTTTCCGATTGTTCCGCGAGTTTTCGCACTTCCTCGGCCACTACCGCGAAGCCGCGGCCCTGCTCACCGGCCCGCGCCGCTTCGATCGCCGCGTTCAGGGCCAGTAGGTTCGTCTGTCCGGCGATATTCGAAATCAGGCCGACAATTTCCTCGATCTGACGCGACCCGCTTTCCAGATCGCCAGCCGCCGCATGCGCCTTGCGGGCGCCTTCGCCGACACTTCCCATCTGCGTCACAGCGCGGTCAACCGCCTGCTGGCCGTCGTTGGTCGCCGCCACGGCTTTTTCCGCCATTGCGGCCATTTCCCGGGCAGTCAGGACAACGTCTTCGATCGTAGCCGATATTTCTTCCACAATAGACGCTGTTTCATTGACCGCCGCCACCTGGTCCTCGCTCCCTTTGGCCATTTCGGTGATAGATCCGGCGACCTGATTGGCCGCATCCGCCGACTGATGAGCTCCGGCGGTCAATTGTTCGCTGGAGGCGGCCAACTGGTGGGACTGGTTCTGGACCTGTTGCACCAGACTGCGAAGATTCTGATTCATCAGAATGATGTTATCCCAAAGTTGTCCAATCTCACTTTGGTCATTACTCTCTTTGCGGATTTCCTGCAAATTGCCGCCGGCAATGTTCCGGGCCACCGCGGAAATTTTTACAATCGGCCGCACAAAGGAGCCACTGACCCAGAATGTCACGAGTAACGCCAAAACCAGACAGCCCAGCGCCAAGCCGATCAAAATTTTCGACAAGGCCGCCGTTTCACTGGCGGCATCCGCCTGACTGGTGGTCAGCAGCAAGACCCAGCGCTGCCCGCCCGGCAGGGAAATGATATTCAGCGATCCGATCTGCTCCGCGCCATTGGTGGCCTTGTACGGGAACCGCAACCGTTCGCCTGTTTCCGTCACTTTCTTGAACCCGTTGAGCAACTGAGGATCCAACGCCGTATTCGGCGGCAATTTCTTTTTGACTTCCTCGTCGATGGCGCCGGTTTTCAGGTTCATTTTTCCGTTGAGATCGGGCCGGGTCGGATGAACCAGATAAACGCCGTTGTCATCCAGCAGGGCGCCGTAACCTTTTTCCTTGAATTTGATAATTTTGATTACCGGCAATAGTTTTTCGGCGGAATAGGTTCCAAACACGACGCCGCTCATCTCATTGGTCCCGGCTTTCAGGACCGGCACGATCATGACCACCGACTGCTTGCCGGTCGTCCGGGAGATCAACGGGTCCGAGATGTATGGTTTTTTCGTTTCGACCACTTTTTTAAAATATTCCCGATCGGCGTATTGCCCAGTCACCCCTTCGTCACTGACGGAGGTGCCGTCCATCGCTGCATAAAAGACATGGTCGAAACGGCCGCTCCGTTTGAACAGGCTGGTCAACGCCGGCAGAAGCTGGGCCTTGTCGCCGCTCTGCACCCGGGCGGTATTCGCCAGTTCTTCCAGTTGTATCATTCCGGTCTGCATTTCGCCCTGAATCCGGGTGATCGCAGTTTCCGCGACGGCCCGTTCCGTTTGATTCAAACTTTCCCCCAGATATTTGTCCGAGAAATAATAGCCGCCGCCAGAAGCCACGGCCAGCGCCGTGATAACCAATAACGCGATCAACCCCATGAGTCGGAAACGAATACTCTGGAACCATGCCATCTTTTCTTCCCCCCATAAAATTCCTGTTTTGAGTGACCAAAACGCTCACGCACTTATATTGTTAAATATTTTCGACAATGCTTGCCATTTTCCTGCTATTCAGTCGAATTTTCGGCGTTCTTCCGGCTTATATTTCAGGCCACAGAAGTGTCACGCCCCACTTTTCGCAAAAATTTCCGTTATATTCGACAAATCCGTTGATTATTGATAATATATAACTTGATGATTTTTTACCCAATCCATTGGGAAACGACAGGAGCTTCGTAAGAATGAACATTGCGACCCCTTACTATCTCATTGATGAAACAAAACTGCTGCGTAATATGAAGATCATCGGCCAAGTCCGTGAACTGTCCGGCGCCAAATCGCTGTTGGCCCTGAAATGTTTTTCCACCTGGGGCGTATTTGACCTGATGCAGCAATACATGGACGGAACGACTTCCAGTTCCTTGTTCGAGGCGCGTCTTGGCTGCGAAAAATTCGGCAAGGAGACCCATGCCTACTGCGTGGGCTATTCACCGTCCGACATTGCGGCGATTATTGACTATGCCGACAAAATCATCTTCAATTCCGCTTCCCAGCTGGATGCTCACTATGAAACGGTAAAAATGAAACCACTGGGCCTGCGGGTCAATCCCGGCTTCAGTTATTCCCATTTCGACCTGGCGGATCCCGTGCGCCGGCACTCCCGCCTGGGCGTCGCCGGTACGGATGAATTAATGCACTGTCTGCCCCGCATCAGTGGCCTCATGTTCCATTTCAACTGTGAAAACGATGATTTCGCGACTTTTTCCGAACAGCTCGACGAGCTGGGTGAGCAGTACGCGGAAGCCCTGCACCGGGTGGAATGGGTCAGTCTGGGCGGCGGATTGTATTTTACCAAAGCCGGCTATCCGGTGGCGGAGTTTTGCGCCAGACTGAAACAATTCGCAACCACATTCGGTGTCCAGATCTATCTTGAACCCGGCGAAAGCGCCATTACCGGCTGCGCCGAGCTGGTCACGACGGTGGTGGATATCGTCCATAACGAAATGGATGTCGCCATCGTGGATGCGTCGGTCGAAGCTCATATGCTGGATCTGCTGATTTACCGGCTGTCGGCGAAAATCGACGACGCCGTTCCGGATGGACGCCAGTACATGATCGCGGGGCGTTCCTGCCTGGCCGGCGATATTTTCGGCACATACCGTTTCCCCGACCCCCTCGCCATCGGTGATGAAGTCCGGTTTGCGGACGCCGCCGGGTACACCATGGTCAAAAAGAACTGGTTCAACGGCCTGCAAATGCCGGCCATCGTCGTGCGCCGCCTGAACGGGGAGCTAGAAATTCTGCGTGACTTCAGCTATAACGATTTTCTGGACAACTTGTCCTGAAAAGATAACAACAGACAGGGGAGGAAAAAAATGCGTAAAAATGTATTGATCGTCGGCGCTGGTGGAGTGGCGCATGTGGTGGCCCACAAATGTGCGATGTACAACGATATCTTGGGGGATATCTGTATCGCCTCGAGAACGCGAAAAAAATGTGAGGCTATCATTGAAAGCGTAATGCGGAAGAAACATCTGAAGGATCCTTCGCGCAAGCTCTATTCGCGGCAGGTCAATGCATTGGACGTTCCTGCCCTGGTGGACCTGATCCGGGACACCAAATCCAAAATCGTCATCAACGTGGGACAAGCCTTTATCAACATGGCGGTCATGGAAGCCTGCCTGGAAACCGGCGCCGTATACATGGACACCGCCATTCATGAAGAGCCGGACAAGGTCTGTGAAAATCCGCCCTGGTACGCCAATTACGAGTGGAAACGCAAAGATCGGTTCAAGGCCAACAACCAGACCGCCATTTTGGGCATCGGCTTTGATCCGGGCGTGGTCAACGCCTGGTGCGCTCTCGCCAAAAAAGATTATTTCGACACCATCGACACCATCGATATTCTGGATGTGAACGCCGGCAGCCACGGCAAGTATTTCGCCACAAATTTCGACACGGAAATCAATTTCCGCGAGTTCAAAAAAGTCTGGACCTGGATCGACCGCAAATGGGTGCTGCAAAAAGTCCACTCCATCCGGATGGATTATGATTTCCCGGTGGTTGGCAGCCAGCCCGTCTATCTGACCGGTCACGATGAGCTGCACTCGCTCTCCAAGAACATGGATGCGAATTCCGTCCGGTTCTGGATGGGCTTTGGCGACCATTACCTGAATGTGTTCCGGGTATTGTCAAATATCGGCCTGACATCGGAAGTACCGATCAAACTCGGCGACGGTACCGAAGTCGTACCTCTCAAAGTATTGAAAGCCCTGTTGCCTGACCCCTCTTCCCTGGCCAAGAACTATACCGGCAAAACCTGCATTGGCAATTACATCCGGGGAACGAAAGACGGCAAGTTCCGCGACATCTTCATCTACAATATCTGCGATCATGCCGAATGCTACAAGGAAGTCGAGTCCCAGGCCATCAGCTACACCGCCGGCGTGCCGGCGACAGCCGCCGCAATTCTGGTCGCCCGCGGCGATTGGAATGTGAAGAAAATGGTGAACGTGGAAGAACTGGATCCGACGCCCTTCATCGAATTGCTCAACCAGATGGGCCTGCCCACGGAAGTGCTGGAAGCGCCGAAAGCGTTCCTGCCGCCGGTCATCGAGTCGCTCGAAACCTTCTGATTATCGTTTCCCGTCAATACAGATCCGTTGCCCCCCGATTCTCACCGGACCGGCAGGACACTCTCCTGCCGGTCCGTTTTGTCCCAATCTATAGATTCTTTTACAACATATTGCGTCATTTTATATTTACAAACACAACATATAGTGATATCATGAATTTACCGGAAAACAATTCTTCGCAGGGGAGGGCAGGGCTGCAACGTCGCATCAACACGACCGCACCAGCCGAACAACATGATCACAACCATTGTCAAACGGGACGGACGTCAAGTCCCCTTCAATCTTGAAAAAATCGCCAACGCCATTTTGAAATCCCTGCAAGCGGTGGGCGCCGCCGATGAAAAACAAGCCCTAGGCCTGGCCACCCGCGTGGTGGAACAGACCGAGGAATGGATCCAGGCGACTGGCGCACCGCCGGCCGTCGAACAAATCCAGGACATCGTCGAAAAGGTTCTCATGAGCGCCAACCTGACCGATGCCGCCAAGGCCTACATCCTGTACCGCGCCGAACGGACCCGGGCGCGGGAAATGAATACCCGCCTGATGAAAACCTATGACGAAATCGCCACGAGCGATTCGCGCAGCAGCAACCTGAAGCGCGACAACGCCAACATCGACGGCGATACCGCCATGGGCTCCATGCTGAAATACGGCTCGGAAGGCGCCAAGATTTACAACGAAATGTATATACTGAAGCCGGAACATGCCAAAGCGCACCAGGACGGCGACATTCATATCCACGATTTTGATTTTTACACCCTGACCACGACCTGCTGTCAGATCGATATTCAAAAATTGTTCAAGGACGGTTTTTCCACCGGCCACGGTTTCCTGCGCGAGCCCAACGACATCGCCAGTTACTCGGCGCTCGCCTGCATCGCCATCCAGTCGAACCAAAACGACCAGCACGGCGGCCAAAGTGTCCCGAACTTCGATTATGCCCTGGCTGACGGCGTCCGCAAAACCTTCGCGAACAAATATCGCGAGAATCTCGTCAAAGCTCTGGAATTCGCCGCCGACGCTCCGGAAGAAGTCGCTTTCAAAGTGCGCGGCGTGATCAAGGATATCGCCAACCGTCTGGATCTGCGGCCGGCAATCAGCGGCGACAATGGCTACGAAGCGGAAGAAAAGCGTCTTCTGGCCGACAGTTTTGATGCCGCGCTTCTTGAGAAGGCCCAACGTTTCGCCCGGGAACAAACCCTGAAGGAAACCGACCGCTTGACCTACCAGGCCATGGAGGCCCTGATCCATAACCTGAACACCATGCACAGCCGCGCCGGCGCCCAGGTGCCCTTCAGTTCGATCAATTATGGCACCGACACGTCCGCCGAAGGCCGCATGGTGATGAAAAACGTCATGCTGGCGACCGAAGCCGGTCTCGGCTACGGGGAAACGCCGATTTTCCCGATTCAGATCTTCAAACTGAAGGAAGGAATCAACTATAACCCGGGCGAACCGAACTACGACCTGTTCCAGCTCGCCTGCCGGGTCAGCGCCAAACGGTTGTTCCCAAACTTCTCGTTCATCGACGCCCCGTTCAATCTGCAGTACTATAAACCCGGCCAGCCGGAAACCGAAATCGCTTACATGGGCTGCCGGACCCGGGTCATCGGCAACATCAACGATCCCTCGCGGGAAATCGTCACCGGCCGCGGCAATCTCAGCTTCACGTCCATCAATCTGCCCCGGCTCGGCTTGCTCAGTCACGGCAGCGTCCCAGAATTCTATCAAAGGCTTGACGCCACGATCGCCTTATGCATCGATCAACTGCTGGACCGGTTCGAGATCCAGTGCCGCAAAAAAGTCCGCAATTTCCCATTCCTGATGGGCGACGGCATCTGGCTCGACTCGGACAAACTGGGACCCGACGACGAGATTCGGGAAGTGCTGAAGCACGGTACTCTTTCGCTTGGTTTCATCGGCCTGGCCGAATGCCTCAAGACTCTGATCGGCGTTCATCATGGCGAGACCGCCGAGGCCCAGCGACTCGGTCTGGAGATCATCGGCCATATGCGGCGGAAACTCGACGAAGCCGCGCAAAAAACCAAGCTCAACTTTTCCCTTCTCGCCACGCCGGCGGAAGGATTGGCCGGCCGCTTCGTGGAGATCGACCGCAAACGCTTCGGCTCGATTCCCGGCGTGACCGACCGCGCCTACTACACGAACTCATTCCATATTCCGGTCTATTTTCCGATCGGCGCTCAGGAAAAAATCGCTCTGGAAGCGCCGTATCACGCGCTGACGAACGCCGGCCACATCACTTACGTCGAGCTGGACGGCGACCCGGCCAAAAATCCGGCGGCCCTTGAAGCCATCGTCCGCTGCATGAAGGAAAACGGCGTCGGCTACGGCTCGATCAACCATCCGGTGGACCGCGATCCGGTCTGCGGGTATAACGGCATCATCAACGGCACGTGCCCGAAATGCGGCCGCACCGAAGCCGACGGGCCGGCGTTCGAGCGGATTCGCCGCATCACCGGCTATCTGGTCGGCACCCTGGATCGCTTCAATAACGCCAAACGCGCCGAAGAACACGACCGCTACAAACATATCGGCGTCACGGAGAACTAACAACACCGACATTATTCCATAGAAAAAGGCTGTCTCAAGTGGGTTTTCGTCCCTGCTTGAAACAGCCTTTTTTTAGTTCACGCCTCGGTCAACATTCTTTTCATGATTTTTCCCGATTGATTTTTTGGCAAGGCCGCCAGTTGGACATATTCGCGGGGGATTTTGTAGGCCGCCAGCTTGCCGCGCAGATAGGCTTTGATCGCTTTTTTGTCCAGAACCTGCCCTTCCTGAAACACCAGATAAGCGCAGACCATCTGGCCGCGAACCGGATCGGGCCGGCCGATCACCGCCGCCTCGACCACGCCAGGATAGCGGTACAGCAGCTCTTCGATCTCCCGGGGGTAAATATTCTCGCCATGGGTGATAATCATATCTTTCAGCCGGTCTTTGATGAACAGATACCCTTCCTCGTCCCGATAGGCCAAGTCGCCGGTGTGGAGCCAACCATCCCGCAACGTCAGCGCCGTTTCCGCCGGCAGATTGAAATAGCCCTGCATCACGTTGGGGCCGCGCACCACCAGTTCGCCGACTTTCCCATCCGGCAGATCGTTGCCCTCTGGATCGACGATGCGCACGGATACCCCGGGAATCGGCAAACCGATGGACAGGTGCTTGGCCCGGTGCTGCGGATTGGTGGCCACGACCGGCGAGGCCTCCGACAAACCATACCCTTCCGTCACGCCGATGCCGAACTTGCGCTGAAAATCCTCCGCCACCTGTTGCGGCAACGAGGCGCCGCCGGACATGAACAGGCGCAGGCTCTTCAAGTCGTCGGCCGAAGCCGTTTTGAGCAACAGGCCGTATACCGACGGAACGCCGTACATCACCGTCACCTGATATTTCCGAATCCCGGCGATCACATCCTTGGGAACGAAAGTATCCAGAATCGTCACCGACGCTTTATGCAAAAAGCCGGACAGAATGATGCAGGTCCAGGCCAGACAGTGATACAGCGGCAAAATGCACAAAATGTTATCCTTTGCCGATACCGGCATGGCTTGTGAAAAGCATTCGGCGTCGCTGACCAGACTCTTGTGCGTCAGGACCGCGCCTTTCGGATTACCTGTTGTTCCGGAAGTGTAAATGATCGTGCAGGGATCGTCTTCACCGATCTGATCGTCCAATGTTGGCGCCGCGTTCTCTGTTGTCGGCTCAAAGTCGCCGATCTGGGCGACCGGATGCTGACTAACCGGTATCGGATAATCGTGCGCCGCCAGAGCGGCCGTCAAATCCAGCGGCTGCGATACAACGAGATGTTTCATACCGGCGTCCTTGACAATGAACCCCACTTCCTGCGCCGTCAGCTGGTAATTGATCGGTACGACCAGCGCTCCCAGGCTGACGATCGCCATGTAGGAATAGACAAACGCCGGCGAGTTCCGCAGCAGCAACCCGACATTTTCACCCCGGCGAATCCCGGTTTGATAGAGATAATCGCGAAACCTGGCCACTTCCTGCCGCAGCCCGCCGTAAGTGACGGCCGGCTCGTCATGGAAAGCAATGGCGGCTTCTTCCCCAAAGTTAATGATTTGATGCAACAACACGGAATCCATTCACTCCTTCAACTCCATTCTCTGGACGGAAAAATAACGCAGCAACTATAATCCCACAAGACCTAATTGTATTGTCTTTCCATATTGTTCGGCATTTTCCTGCCGACACCAAACCTTTTTTGTATTTTAAGTACCAATTATCAGCAATGCCGCCCGGGAATCCCGGGCGGCATTGCTGAATGAACGGGTAGTTGTAAGAGCCGGTTAAACCCGGAATTTGCTCATGGCGCTCTGGAGATCAGTCGCCAATTTGGCCAGCGCTTGGCTGGCGGAAGCGATTTCTTCGGTGGAAGCGGACTGTTCTTCCGTGGCCGCCGATACGGTTTGCGCTTCGGATGCGGTCGCCCGGCTGACCGTCTCCACATCTTTCATGGAGTGAACAATCTGCTGGCTGCCAGAAGCAATCTCACCGATCGCCTTCGATATTTCCTCGACCTGACGGGTCACGGATTCCACTTTGTCACGAATTTCGACAAAACCATTTCCCGCTTTGCTGACCAAATCAATCCCCTGTTCGATTTCCTGGATTGTTGCCCCGATGACTTCGACCACATTTTTGATGTTGGCATCATTTTTGCCGATCAGTTCCTTGATCTGATGGGCGGCTTGTTCCGACTGTTCCGCCAGTTTGCGCACTTCTTCGGCCACCACCGCGAAACCTCGCCCCTGCTCGCCCGCCCGTGCCGCTTCGATCGCCGCATTAAGCGCCAGCAGGTTCGTCTGACCGGCAATGCTGGAGATCAACCCAACGATCACTTCGATCTGTCGTGATCCGGACTCAAGGTCACCGGCTGCTCCCTGCGCCTTCTGCGCTCCCGTGCCAATGTTTTTCATTTGCCCGACAGCTTGCTCGACTGACTGATGCCCGTCGCCGGTGGCCCGTGCGGCAGCATTGGCCAACGTCGTCATGTCTTGCGCCGTTGCCGCCAATTCTTCCATGGTCGCTGAAATTTCCTGCACCACCGCCGAGGTGTCATTCACGGCAGCAACCTGTTTTTCCGATCCATGCGCCATTTCCGTCACGGATACGGCCACTTGGTTGGAAGCCTGCGCTGACTGTTCGGCGCTGGCGGTCAGTTCCTCCGAAGACGCCGCCAACTGCGCCGCACTCTGGGAAACGTTGCCGATCAACTGCCGCAAACTGCGGATCATTCGATCAAAGGCTCTTCCCATGTCCCCAAACTCGTCGCTGCGTTTCAAATAACTTTGAGCAATGTCTTTGTCAAAATGCCCCTGCGCCAATTCATCGACGCGAGCCACTACCGTCAGTAACGGTTTGGTCACCATGCGAGTCTGCCAAACGCTGATGATAATGACCAGAATCAATCCGGCCACGCTGAAGGCCAGTGTGGTCGTCTTTACTCTTCCGGCCGTGCCGGCGGCTTCCACGAGGCGATCGGCGGTGACTTTCCGGTTATCGGCAACCTGGGCGTTCATTGTTTTGGTAATGGCTTCCGTTAGTGGCGCGAGTGTCTGGCCGATCTCCAGTTGCCGATCCTCCAGCAATTTGCTTTGCGCCGCATTCGCCGCCCCGCTGTTTTTCTCCCGGTGGAACTGACGAACGACAGGGAACAACTGGTTTTGGATGCCGTCTTGGTATTTTTTGATATTCTCGATCAGTTTTTCGATCTCGGCTTTTTTCTCCGGACGGGCGACCTGCAACAGGGCCGTCGCCTGCTTGATCGCCTGGGAATAGTGTTCCGCCGCGACTTGGGCATATTTGTCCGTCCCGTACAACATATAACCGCGCGATTCCAGCACTGCCGCCGTGAATGCCTGCTCCACCGACGAAACCAGTTCGACGCGCTGGTTGGCCCGCTGCATGGCGCCCACTTGATCCTGTACCTGTCCCGCCGAGAAGTAGGATGTGCCGCCCATCGCCAACTGAATCAGGACAACGAGGGCAAATCCCATGGCAATTTTGACTCCGACCCGCATTTTCAAATGTCCGTCCCTTCTTTCTGCATTTTTGCCGTATATAAAAAGCACGCCAAAAGCTCCTTAACAAAAGGAGTTTTTTGGCGTGCTGCGCAGTTAGCCGGGCCACTTGCGAGACTACCGAAATCTATTCAAATTATATCAAAACCAATATGACGGCTTCATTGTGTTCCAAATCCAATTCAATCTGAACCCGCTTCGGTCGGATACTCATTTCCCGCAGGAATTTTTGCGTGCAAACCCATAACTGCCGCTTGATGATGTTCTCCAGGGAAGTGGCAAGTTTCGGTTCATTATCGGTAATATCCAGTAGTCCTTCCGTCAACACCCCCGACAGCAACAGCAGCAAGTGCTGGTCGTCCAGCATCATAACCCGGCACCGATCCGGACCCTTGCCGCTGCTTTCGCGCAAAAGCCGGCACAATTCAACATTCAGGCGCTCTTCGGGCCAATAACGGGGTAATAGTATAGGAATGCGTTTGTTTGTATTTGCTGGCTTTGCGTTGGAGTCGAAAGGTTCGGGAAATAAAGGTCGGGACAGTTCGATGACTTCGTAGCCGATTTCTTGCCCTTCCAGAACAAAGCGAGACATGCAATGCATCCTTTTGACCGGATTATCGAAACATTTGCGGCAATATGAATCCCAGCGGGACAGCAGCAACTCAACGACAGCCGGATCTCGCCACAATTTTGCCTGAGCGGTTTCCCGTTCCTGATTCTCCGCCACTGCCGTTTCCCACGCAAGCAGAGGGCGAGACAGTTGGATCACGATCACATCGCGTCGTCCCCAGCAATGGAGCAAAGTGTGCCGCGGGAAGCCTATCTCCCGGCAATTATTTTCAACCAGTCGCGTCATTTCGGCAAGAAACGCCTGCTGCCGAAAAGGTTCCTTTGATTTGACCACTCTATCTCCCATTTCTCAACATACATCTGAACAGAAAGAAAATCGACCACTCATAAGCCTACGCAGGCATTTCCCTATTTTTTTATTCGTCGGCTTGTCGCAAGGCAAGCCTCTCATGCAGCTGCAAAAAAACTTCAACCAAATCCGGATCAAATTGTCGACCGGCATTTTCCTTCAGATAACCGATAGTCTGCTCCCGCGTCCAGGCGGCGCGATACGGACGCTTGGACAGCAAGGCGTCCCACACATCAATGATCGAGAAAATTCTGGCCGCCAAAGGAATCTCCGTTCCCCTCAACCCGTCCGGATAACCGCCGCCATCCCAGCGTTCGTGATGATGCCGGATTAATGGAATCGCCGGTTTCAAATACTCGACCCGTTCCACCCACTCCACACCGTACAGGGAGTGTCGCCGCATTACTTCCCATTCCCGCTCTCCCAACGGTCCGGGATATAGCAGAATCGAATCGGGAATTCCCATTTTACCGATATCATGCAATAACGCCCCGCGCCAAACATGCACCCATTCCGTCTCAGGCATTCCAATAATTTTTGCCAGCTTGAGCGTCATATCCGCCACTCGCCGACTATGGCCCTGTGTTTCGCCATCCCGCATGTCCAATGCCTGCACCCAGCCGATCAAAGTGCTTTCGTAGGCCTGGTCCAACGCTTCATAAGCTTCGCAAATCCGCAGTTCCGCTTTCTCCCGTTCTTTGATTTCCTGCCGGGCCGAATCCATCAAAGTGGAATTTTCCAATTCCAATGCCGCCATCTGCGCCATTTGCCCTAAATAGTATCGATCCTGCCAATCAAACATCCGAAACGGATCGCAGTGCGCCAACTCTAAAACGCCAACTACGGTCCCCCGGGAATCAGTCAGAGGAAACCCGGCCACGGTATACACGTCGTGAACCATCGGGACAAGCAAGCGGTACGGCCAATTCGAATAATCTTTCACGACCAGAGCTTCACCGGTCTGCCAGACTGTGCCGACCAATCCTTCTCCCACCCGGGTGCGGGCCCAGACTGATGGCGGTTGATGATCGGAAGCCAGAAACGGAACAATGTGCTTTTCGTCCTGCGCCACCATCCAGAGAGTCCCTTGGGAAGCCGATACCAGCTCCATCGAATGCCGCAATAAGGGACGCAAAACGGCGTCACGGTCGTGGCGGCGCAAGATATCCCCGCAGATTTCCCGCAATATGTTCAGAAAGCTCTTTTCCTTGTAGTCAGACAGATTTCGTAGTGTAACCAGGACAATATCCCTATCGCACAAGTGGATCCACTCCAGCCGGCACTCGACGACGACTTGGCCGCCGTCTTTGCGCAAAGCGGTCAGGGAAATGGGCGGCAAAACTTTGGAGGGCGGCAATACTTTCTTGCAGGTATAATCCACACTCTCGCGATCCTGCATCGTTAAATCATAAAGGGTAAGCGACAGGGCTTCCCGAAGCGAATATCCGAACAGGTCCAAGAAACTGCGGTTTGCCTCCTTAATCCGCAGGTTATCCGGATCAGCACCACACATGGCGGTCGCCGATTCCGCCAGTATTCTGCGATAACTATTTCCGCTCCGTTTCATGGCCCCTCCATTCCCTCCCCGTCGGGGTGTGAGGTTTAAAGAATCCACTTTGCAAAAAAAAAAAACCAAAGACCTTCCCTTGTCGCTTCCGATAAGGAAAATCCTTGGCGTCCGAACAGTTAGCCAGGCCACTTGCAGAACCACCCTACCCGGAGAAAGAAAGGAAAACCAGGTCACCCAGTCTCTTTTCAACCTACAAGGCACGCAACCAAGATTCACTTGTCCTGTTATCTCTTCAACGCAAACGCAAGAATTCCTGCAAATTCTGCACAAATTACTCACTGCATCAAAACATATAAAAACTATCAACCTATTCGCAGCGGGATTGCAGGGCTAATGACGCCATCCGGGCCATCTGGCCAAGGTACTGGATCTCCTGCCGGTCAAACTCTCGATACATCCGGGTATCCGCCAGGCCGATGACGCCAATAACGACGCCGGCGGAATCCAGCAACGGGAAGCCGACCACCGCAAACAAGAATTTTGACGAAGAATAGCCCAGATGATCCGGCCAGGTCGTATAATCATCCACCGCCACCAGTTCGCCGCTTTCCCAGACTTTTCCCACCACGCCCTGGCCTTTTTGCAAGGAAGTCCATTCTTTTGCCGCCTCATAACCAGCCAGAATGTACGGTGAAATCGCAGCGCTGTCGGCATCGACCAACCAGATGAAACCACACGGCGCCGCCGCCAATTCCAGGCATCGATCCAGTACGGCCCGCAGCAAATCATCCCAGCGCCGTCGTCGCAACAAATCTATGGTTGTATCCTGCAAAGCGAGCAGAAACTTGTTTTCCCGCTGCTCGGTCAAATCGCGGAACAAAATAAAAATAATCGTCTGATCGACATCATGAATCAGCTGTAAGCGTAATTCCACTTCCACCGCATCGCCGTCAGCCCGGCACGCGGTAATCACCAAGGGCGGCAAGATTTTTCGTTCCGGCAAAGCCTCCTTGCAAATGTGATCCACGGTATCCTGCGAATACGGCGCCAAATCATAAAGCGTCAGGGTAAGCGCCTTTCGCAGGGAATACCCGAACAATTGCAAAAAACTCCGATTGACCTCCAGCAACTGCAAGGTGTCCGGGTCGGCGCTGCACATCGCTGAAGCCGATTCGGCGAGTACCGTCCGATAACGGACTTCATTGCGCCGCATCGTCGCTTCGAGCTCCTTGCGCCGGGCGATTTCCGCATTGGCGGTGTCCAGGATCCGGGCATTTTCGATCGCGAGCGAGGCAAAATTCGCCAGTTGCTCTGTTCCGTCGATTTCCAACGCCGTGTATTTCTTGCCAAGGGCTGTATGGGCCAAAATCAATGCGCCCCACACCGCGCCGTTGACAAACAGGGGAGCTCCCATCGCCGCCCGCATCGATCCCCAATATGGTTCCGGCAGCCGGTGCTCATAGTTCAGATAGTCCTCCGTCACCACCACGCGTCCTGTCGCCCAGGCCTGTCCGCTGACGCCCTCCCCGCGGCGGATGAAGTAATCCTCCGGCAACGTATGGAGTGTTCCCCGATAATAGGCGACACGCATGACATCGCCCTTTTCATCGCGCAGGGCCATATACGCGACATCAGCGCCCACGAACTCCTGGGCCCGGCGCAAGATGTCCGGCAACAGTTCCGGCAGGCTCCGATGCCGGATCAGTTCCAGCGATGTATCCCTCAGCAAGGTATATAACGGATCCGGTACTGTCACAGCGATTCCTCCTGCACGGCAAAAACTATCCTTCCCCTTACCGCAGCTGCACATCGATCCGACGAACCCGGGCGCCGTCCGGCAGCAGTTCCGCACTGTCTGAACGCACTTTCCGGTCGCCGTAATACTCCCGTGGCAACTCCCGCGTCGCCCGGAGCACCAGATGAACCCCCGACATCGACGACATCACGCCGCCATCCCATTTTCCCGTGACGATGCCGCCGTAATCCCAGCTAAATCCGTAGAACGAAAACGGTCGGCCATTGATCTCGTTCAATGTCGCCAGATCCGTGCCGATGCGGATTCCATGGACGGTTTTCCATTTTGCTCCCTCTTTCCGCACGGAAACCGAAGAAGGAGTGATTCCGTATTTATTGTCGCGCCAGAATACGATCAGTTCATTGGCTGTCCCCGGAAAAACAACAGTGGTGTCGAATTTTTCCGCGCCCTCCGCGCCGTATACCGTCCGCCGTTCCAAATTGTCCGCGCCAAAAAACTTTTCCAGATCGGCAATCGTGCTATAGGGCTGGATGGGACCGACCCGCATATAGGGCAGGCAGGCCCAGTCATTGACCCCTTCCGCCGGCGACCGGTAAATGAACTGCCTCCAGTCGGCCAACGGAATATGGGTGTTGCCGGTCTGGTAGTTCCCCCAGAGAATCTCGTTTCGGTCTTTATGCACCAGGAAGGTCGCCCAACGCGACCGATGCCCCGACTCGCCGTCCTGAACCACAAATCCCACATAGATCTGGTAAAAATCCCGCTCAACCCGGTTTTTCGCCTGTGGATCCGGTTTTGCCTCCACCGACATCACTAAGCGATGTTGCGGATTTCGGCGAGCCATCGCCAATATTTCCGGCGTCTGGGCGGTCAGGGTATCGAGAATCCGGTCGACTTCTGCATCCGCCGGCTGCGACGCCGCGGTTGCGTATGTGTTTAGGCCGGGGACAACGATAATCAGCGCCAGCACTAGGAACGTCACCGTCAAGTTTCGCAAATTACTCATTTCTTCCCTTCCCCTCCGACACGACCGGGGCAGCGATCGCCACCCGATTCCGGCCATCTTGTTTCGCCAGGTACAGCGCCTTGTCCGCTCGGCCAAACAGAACGTCAAATGACGCATCCGCGTCTTCCGCCGTAGCAATGCCAATACTGACCGTGAAGCGGTCGGCGTCATCGCCGCCGAAAATCGGCAGCTGCGCGACTCCTTCGCGAATTCTCTCCCCGATCGTCTTCGCCTGGTCAATCGTGGCGTCACGCAGCAGGATGGCAAACTCTTCGCCGCCCACCCGGCCCAGCAAATCCTCCTGTCGGATTTGCGTCGAAACGTATTGGGTAAAGCGGATCAACACCGCGTCGCCGACACCGTGGCCGTATTGGTCGTTAATGCGCTTGAAATGGTCCAAATCCAGCATCAACAGCGTCAATGGCTGTTTTGAACGATGGAAATGGGCGAATTCGGCTTCCGCCTGCCGGTAAAAATGCCGCCGGTTGGCAATTCCCGTGAGATCATCCTGCATCGCCAACCGAGCGATATTTGACTGCGCCGCCTGTTCCGCCAAATGGCTCTGAAATTCCTTGCGCCGAGCTCCGTACAACCGAGCGGAAACGAACAATCCCAAGACGTTGACCAGAGCGTAAGAAACCAGCGTAACCAGGATAATGCCCGGATTCAGGACCGTCTTGACAAACAGGTACAACAATATGCTGCCAACAGTCAGCAGCAGCGCCGGCAGCAACCGATACAGGAAGCGGTTGGGGAAAAACAGATAGAGACACAAAACACCGACCACATCGACCACTGTATGTTGCAGATAGGTCGGCGGTCGAGTGAGATTAATCGCCAGGAACAGACCGGCGCCGATAATCATGGCGACAAACAGCGTGCGTTGGTAGATGGCGACTTGCCGGACCCGACGCAAAAAGCGAGTGAACAATAAGAAATAAACAACCGCGCATAATCGGAGTCCCACTACCCAAAAAAACGTCCGTCCGCAGCCGAGCAGCAAATAATCCATGCCGATCAGCAACAAATTGGCGCCTTGCCAGATCCATAGACTGATCCGGGTTATCGATATATTCTCTTCCAGATAGGCCGCATTATACTTCTCTTCCAGTTCCGGGTTCGTAAAGGTCGGATCAATCCATTTTCGCCAACGCCGCAAACTGCCGCCCCCAAGCTCTCCGTTCGGTACTCCGTGTTCAGTACATCGTTTTGTCCGCTTTGTTGCGCCACTCTTCGAAGTTACGCAAACACTCCTCGCGATCTTGGGGAATCAGGCACAATTCCGCCTGGTGTTGCTCCGGGTGTCGGATATATTCATAGATGGCCTGGTCGTCGAAGCCGATATCCGCCGCATCTTCCTTGCTGCAGCCAAAAAAAACGGTGGGAATGCGCGCCCAGTAGATGGCCGACAAGCACATCGGGCACGGCTCGCAGGAAGTGTACAGCACACAGTCGGACAGGTCGAAGCGCCCGAGCGCCGCCGCCGCCCGCCGGATCGTTACCATTTCGGCGTGCGCCGTCGGGTCGTTGCTTTTCAGGACTTCGTTATGACCCCGGGCGACGACCTCTCCCTCGCGAACGATTACCGCGCCAAACGGCCCGCCTTCGTTGTTGCGGGCGCCGGCAACCGCCTCCTCGCTGGCGATTTTCATAAATGGATGCAAGATATTCCCTCCCGTATTACGGTTCTATCCGCCAAATCACAAAAGAGATGCAGGTTTCCCCACATCTCTTTTGTTCGTCACAAGTTTTTAAAATCCTGTCAGGGCTTTACAGTCGCCTTGAAAATCTGTTTGCCGTCCTTCATTTCGATGATGACCGCACTCTTGACCGCATCATGCGTAGCATTGAGAGTCGTGGCGCCAGTGATCGCCGGATAGGCTTTGGTCGAGGCCAACGCCGCTTGGATTTTCGCCTTGTCCAGGCTGTTGGCGCGCTGGATGGCGTCGATCAGCAGTTTGGCCGCATCGTAGCCAAGCACCGCCAGAGCGTCCGGATTCTGGCCGTATTCTTTTTTGTAGGCCTCCACGAAAGCTTTGGACGCCGGGCTGTTGTCATCGACGGAATAGTGGTTGGTGAAGAACGTGTTGTTGAGCGCCGGAGCTCCGCCCAGTTCCACCAGTTTCGGCGAATCCCAACCGTCGCCGCCGATGATCGGCGCGGTAATGCCCATCTCACGGGCCTGTTTCACGATTTTGCCGACTTCCTCGTAATACCCCGGAACATAGATCACTTCGGCGTTCAAGGATTTCAGCTTCGTCAGGACCGCCTTGAAATCCTGGTCTTTCTGAAGATAGGCTTCTTCGGACAGGATACTGCCGCCACCCTTGGTGAAGGCTTCCTTGAAGAACGCCGCCAGGCCTTTGCTGTAGTCGCTGCTGTTATCCACCATGATGGCGGCTTTTTTCAGTTTCAGCGTATTGAGAACGAAATTCGCACCCACCGTGCCCTGGAACGGATCGATGAAGCAGACGCGGAAAGTGTAGTCCTTGACTTTTTTGCTCTTTTCGTCCACGGTGACTTTCGGGTTCGTAGCGCCAACCGCCAAAAACGGCGTCTTGGTCGCTTCCGCCACACTGGAAGCGGCAATGGCGTTCGAACTGGCGAACACGCCGGTCACCGCCACGACGTTGTCCTGCGTCGCCAATTTGGTCATCGCGTTGGCCGATTCGGAAGGCTCGCTCTTATTGTCGGCGATTACCGCCACAATTTGTTTTCCCAGCACGCCGCCTTTGGCATTGATTTCTTTGAAGGCCATTTTGGCGCCATTCGCTGACGAAGTGCCAAAAGTCGCGTTGCCGCCGGTCATTTCATTCAGCAGGCCGATCTTGACGCTGTTGGAATCGGCGCCCTTGCCGCATCCCGCGAGCAGACTCCCCGCCATCAGCGCCAGTACCAGAAACCCGACCAGAACCAGATTCTTTTTGTTCATGTGACAACCTCCCCTTTTTCCTATGGCTGGACCCATGCCATGCGGAACCTTGAACATCCTGCCAACAGCGGAAGGTTCTCAACTCAAATGAAAAGAGTCAAATCTTTCGATCTGACTCTGGACATGCGCAAAAAAGGCAACGGCGCAACCCCTTCGCGAGGGTCGCTCCATCATCTCTGTCCTTTTGCCTGAGAGTTTCACCGGCCGATCCGACCGATTTGCACCTTCGGCGCCCTGCTGACAGGGGCTCTCCAGAGTTCCATTCATTTACGGTTCCCGACGGTGCACCGCACGCGTTCCGCAAACTTCACATGGACTGATTGTATTCAGTTATGGACTGATTTTGTCCGCCATTTGCAATTATAGTGAAAACCCGAACAATTTGTCAAGTATCTACAAAAATTTTCGTGCGCATTCACAGGACAGGGACAGTCTTCTATCGCGGCGGCGCCAACAAAAACTGCGCCTGCGGATTCTGCTCGATCGTCCAGTTCATTTGCCAGTTGCCCAAAAAGAGCACCACGGGGCGGTCGAACCGGTCCCTGACCACCAAATTTTCATCCATATACTTGAGCGGCCGGGCATCCGCCGGATCCTCGACCAGCCAGCGGGCCGCCGTGTGCGGCAAATACTGGATGTCGATCTCCACGCCATATTCGTACTGCAGGCGGTAGGCCAGAATTTCGAACTGCAGCTGGCCGACTACGCCGATGACATAGCCCTGATCGGCGGCAATCGGTTGCTGAAAAATCTGGATGGCGCCTTCCTGCCCCAGTTGGGTGATTCCCTTGATGAAATGCTTTCGTTTCAGCGTCGCTTTCGCCTGCACCTTCGCAAACCGTTCGGGCGGAAACACCGGAAAATCCTCAAACGTGACATCGACGCCCGGTTCGCAGATCGAGTCGCCAATGGCGAAAATGCCGGGATCGAACAAGCCCACGACATCTCCCGGATAGGCTTCTTCCACGATGGTCCGCTCCTGCGCCACGAATTGCTGCGGCTGCGTCAACGCCAGCGTTCGACCGGACTGCTTGTGGCGGACAGTCATTCCTCGCGTGAATTTGCCGGAACAAATCCGCACGAACGCCAGACGGTCGCGGTGCGCCGGATTCATGTTGGCCTGGATTTTGAACACGAACGCGCTGAATCCCGCCGCGTCCGGCTGAATCACGCCCTCTTTCGCCAGTCGCGGCGACGGCGAAGGCGCCAGCGTCAGAAACTCTTCGAGGAACGCCCGCACGCCGAAGTTGGTCAGGGCGCTGCCAAAATACATCGGACTCAGTTCCCCCTGCAGCACGGCTTCGGTATTAAACGAATCCCCGGCCATATCCAGCAATTCAATGTCATGGCAAAGCTGTGCGTGGATATCCGCCGGCAATTGGCGGGAAAAACTTTCGTCGTTCAGATCGCCGACTTTGGATTTGATGATATTGCTGCCATGCGAACCGTCGGCTTCAAACAGTTCGACCTGCTTTAACCGCCGGTTGTAAACTCCGCAATAATCCCCATTGATACCGACCGGCCAGTTCATGGGGCAGGAACGAATGCCGAGCACTTTTTCCAGCTCATCCATCAATTCGAACGGATCCTTGCCGAACCGGTCAATTTTATTGACAAACGTGAACACCGGGATGCGGCGTTGCCGGCAAACCTGAAACAGTTTCCGGGTTTGTTCTTCCACGCCCTTGGCCGCGTCGATCAACATCACGGCACTATCTGCCGCCATCAGGGTGCGGTAGGTATCCTCACTGAAGTCCTGGTGGCCGGGAGTGTCCAAGATATTGATGCAACAACCGTCATATTCAAACTGCATGACGCTGGATGTCACCGAAATGCCGCGTTGCTTTTCGATTTCCATCCAGTCGGAAACGGCATATTTTTGCGCTTTCCGCCCCTTGACGGTGCCGGCCAGATGGATCGCTCCGCCGTACAGCAGCAGTTTCTCCGTCAGCGTGGTCTTCCCGGCATCCGGGTGGGAAATAATGGCGAACGTCCGCCGTTTTTTTATCTGTTCCTGAAGTTCTGAATCTTGCATGCCCGACCTCCGTTGTTGACACATATCCTATAGTATACTCCGATTTTGCCGATTCGCAAATAGTTCTCCCCGCCATTAATTTTTAGGAAATAAAAAGCGAGCGCAGCTTCAAATCCGCCGCGCCCATCCTGTCAAAACTCTATTCGTTTACTGCTGAACCCGCCCATCGGTTATTTGATCCGGACGATATAGACCATTCCCAAATATTCATTGTTCCAAACCACCGGCCGCAAATCAAATATCCCCGGAATCCCTTCGTACAAGGATTCCTCCAGCCGCGTCGCCTGCCGCTTGTGAACGGCGTGAAGAAACCGCGCGTCGCCAAGACGGCGTCCCGTGCGATAATCGTACTCGATCAGGCTGTTCTCCTCAGGGTAACCGAAGCGGTTGACCCCCTGCGCGTCGATCCATTGCACAGAGTAGATCCCCGGAGTTTCTTCATAAAATCCTTTCAGGATCTCCATGGCCTTTTTTCGGTCGTTTCGTTGCAGCATCACGGCCAGCGGTCGCTCCGCAGCCAAGCTGTCCAGCGCCTCTTCCGGACGCAGGGATGGCAGCGCCCCGCCGATTTTACGGCCGGATTTCTCCTGTTCCATATGGGTCATCACCAACCGCCATTGCGAATCAAATAGAGAAATCGTCTGCCATAACGCTTTTTTTCGCACCGGTTCCGCCGACAGCGGAGAGGGATACTCGTATTCGCCAGCGCCCGCGGGCTGTTCCACGATCTGACGTCCCAATTGGACGAGTTGCGGATACGGCTGATACAGTCTGGCCAGGAACAGGTTCAGGCCGATCTGGGCCGGATCTTCATCATACAGAATCTGGCCTTCCCGGTTCATTACCCAGATGGACACCGGCAGATCCGCCACCAACGGCTTAATCCGATCTCGCAGCAGCTCTTCCGGTTTGAACAACAGACTGACGGAACCGAGCAATTGCCCATCCGGCCCCAGCACCGGATATTCCGCATCCATCGCTGCAAATCCTTCCACCGCCCGGAACAGCGAACTCAGTACCGGCGTCTTCCGCGTCAATACCTGCATGACTTGCGGCTGCTCGCTGATGTTCGTTCCTTCCACATGCTTGTATTTTTCCGGTTCCACGGTGACCATGATCCCGCGGACATCAACGGCGGTACAGTCCACAGCATAGGGAAACGCCGCGCACAACCCGTGCAGCGCCTTTCGGGCCGGCTCCCCCTTCAGGCCAACCGTTCCCAGTTTTTCCGCCGTTTGTTTCAACGCGACATCCAACCGGGAAAATTCGGCGGCAATCCGTTCCCGGGCTAGGTCGGCCGGGCTGTCCGGCTGCTCGGCGGCGCTCACCATTGACGGCTGTATCAGCGTCAGGCATAACAACAGGATCGAGAATATTCCCCATCGGTTTGTCATCGTCGAATCCTCCCCGCTTTCCCCATTTCTTACATTCTTCAATCCAGCAGCGGTAACAGTTCCGGCAAGGCGCCGATACGGACGACTTCGGCCTGCGGTTGCGCCCGCCAACGATCTTTTCGGCTCCGGTCGATCCATACCGGACGAATCCCGGCGCGGGTCGCCCCGTCGATATCTTCCTGGCTGTCCCCGACATGAATCACTTCCGTCGGCTGCAGGTTCAATTGCCGCAACGCCTCTTCAAAAATCCCGGGATGCGGTTTTTTCACGCCGACGGCATCGGAAACCAGAACCCGGTCAAAGAGCGGCCCCAATTCCCATTGGGTCAGCAAGCGGTAGACATATGGCGCATAGTCGAAATTGGACACCAGAGCGACCGACCGGCGACTGCCGATCTCCGTCAGCACCGCCACCGCATCCGGATCGATCCGGACATAGTCATGCCAAACGTCGAGCGCCTGTTCAATCGCCTGCAGGGCTTCCCGGCGGGGAATGGCGACATTCAGTTCTCGCGCCATGCGATGAAGCCGCCGTTCGACAACCGTCATTTCCCCTTCCGCATCGGCCGGTTCCGGCTTGTCAAAAAAGCCGCTGCAATGCGGGCGAAACTCGGTCGCCGACATCGTCAGGCCATAACCGCAGAAAGCGTCATAAATCACATCGCACCAGGCATCCCACGCCTTCTCCATTTCACCGTAAACAATCAGCGTCCCGTACAGGTCGAACAATACACCCCGTGTCTTCATACGTTCCTGTTTCACTCCCGTGTTTTTTCGTTTGCAATTGGTCACTGCTCCGCCCGAATCCTCAGGCGGAACGAATATACGCCCAGCAGGACCAGTATGGATCCGGTCAGCAAAAAGACCGGCCGGATTCCGGTCCAGGAACTGATCAACCCGCCGGCCAACGGCCCCACCATGCAACCCAGCTGATTGGCGGCGTTGGTGAGGCCGAAGACCCGACCGTGAAAACCGGCATCGCTGGACTGGATGGCGATCATGTTGATCGTCGGAAACACGCCGATCAGAAACAACCCCATCAGAAACTGCAACCCGGCAAACGGCGCGATGCCGGGAGCGAAGAACTGCCCCATATTGAACAGTCCGGCGCCGATGAACGCCGTCACCAAAAGGATCCGCAAGGGCCGCCGCTGGCCCGCCCTGCCCCAAAGCGGCGCCGCAATCGCGCTGGCAGCGCCGGACAGGCTGAAAATAAATCCGGTGGTCAACCCGACACCGGTCAGCGTTCCCTGGAGTTCGGCCACATATAACGACATCAGCGGCTGCAGAGTCATACTGACCATTTGAACCGTAAACAACAGGCAAAGCATGCGAACCAAAACCCGGTTATGAAAAGCCGTTTTCAAGTCGTCCAACAAGCTGCTCTTCATAGGCTCGACCAACCGCTCCGGTTCCTGAACCAGCCGCCACACGGCAAAAGTCGCGCTGCTGAGAATCACGGCGGAAAGCAGGAACGACGTTCGCATCCCAAACAGATGGGACAACGTTCCGCCCATCAACGGACCGATAATGCCGCCCACCACCAACGCCGTCTGCATGACTCCCATGCAGAACCCCATTTTTTCCGGCGGCGACGACGAAGCAACCAAAGCCATCGAAGCCGGAACAAAACCGCTGGCAATGCCCTGAAACACCCGGACCAGCACCATTTCCAGCGGATTCCGAACCCAAGCGCCCAGAAAATAAGACAGGCTCAGCATCAATCCCGCCCGGATGATCATGCGTTTTTTCCCGGACCGGTCGGCCCGGCGACCCCAATACGGCGCCAACACCGCTGCAACCAGAAACGAGGCGGCGAATACGACGCCTGCCCACATTTTTACGTTGTCCGAACTGACTCCCAATTCCAGCAGATAGAGCGGCAGAAACGGGATGATCATCGTGTAGCTGGCGCCGCAGAGAATTACGGCCGCGACCAGCGTCCATAAATTTTTACGCCACATATCCCGGTTACACCTCTCCAGTTTCTCCTATTGTACCTCCTTCGAGGTTTTCCGTCCAATACGCAGGTCCACTCCGAAGCAATGGTTACATCCGGGCGACGGCCAGCAAATCAACGACCTCCGCCTCCGGCAAAGGATGACTGAAGACGAAGCCCTGAATGGCGTCGCAATCCAATTCTTGCAGTTTGTCAATCTGGGCCGGGATTTCCACGCCCTCGGCCACCACCCGCAAATGCAGCGCATGGGCCAGATCGATGATGAATCCCACGTACTCCGCCTGTGCGGTGTCTGCCAAAATTTCATCGATAAACGACTTGTCGATTTTCAGAATGCTGACCGGCAACCGTCGCAGGTAGGTCAAGGAGGAATATCCCGTCCCGAAGTCGTCGAGGGCCACCCCTACGCCCAAGGCCCGCAAGCCGGCGAGTTTTTGGATACTCTCCTCCATCGATTCGATCAGAACGTTTTCCGTCACTTCCAGCTCCAGCTGCCCGGGCTCGACTCTATTCTCCAGCAAAATGTTTTCCACCTTGGCGATAAAATCAGCGGCCGCCAATTGCCGCGGCGATAGATTGACCGCCACATGAAGACCGCGCCAACCGGCTTCGGCGAGACGTCGGGCAAATCCGCAGGCTTGCCGGAGAACCCATTCGCCGATTCCTTCAATGATCCCGGCTTTTTCCGCCAACGGAATAAATTTTCCGGGCGGCACCGGCCCATGCTCGGCGCCATTCCAGCGCAGCAACGCTTCAAACCCTTCGATTTTCCGGTCGGACAGCCGCACTTTCGGTTGATACTGCAGAGTGAATTCATCATTTTCCAACGCCCGGCGCAGGCTGTTCGTCATTCTCATGGTTTCATACGCATCCTGCTGCATCCCGGGATCATAGATGCGCCAGCAGTTGCGTCCGCCGGCTTTCGCCGCATACATGGCGATATCGGCGTTCTTCAACACTTCGTCCGGAGTTGAGCCATGTTCGGGATACAACACGATGCCAACGCTGGCCGACATTGGAAATCGTTCATTGCCGGTATCGCATTCCTTGCCGAGCACGGCCAGCAACCGGTTGGCATACTCCGTCGCCCGCCGGCGGCCGACCTCGCCGGGTAGCGCCACGGCGAATTCGTCGCCGCCGATTCTGGCGCAGAAGGCGCCCTCGTCGAAGGATTCCCGAATATGGCGACCGGCCGTACGGATCAGGGCATCGCCGACCGAGTGGCCGAAAGTATCATTGACCACCTTGAGTTCGTCCAGATCCAGATAAAACAGTACGCCCGATTTCAAATGTTGCCGGGCTTGCGCCAGTTCCTGCTCCAGCCAGGAATTCAGGCTGGCCCGGTTGGCCATCCCGGTCAAACTGTCGAAATAGGCCAACTGACGAATTTCTCTCTGGACTTCCATACGTTCCAAAAACACCGAGGCCAGATGGGCATACTGCTGGAGTATCTCCACATCTTCCGGCGGCAGGGGATGAACTTCATCCAGCCAATGCACGGCCAGCATTCCCCGAATGTGGTTGCCGAGCTTCAACGGCGCCATGGCAATGGTCGTGAGACGCTCCAGCCGAGGGTCGGACATCCGCCCGGCATATTGCCGGTAATCCGATACCTGGACATTGCGGTTCTCCCGGAATACCTGGCCGATCATGCCGGTATCCGCCGGCTGCGGTTCCATTTGGTCGAAGGGAATCGGGCCTTGCGAATACCGTCGGTCGATCACGCGTCTGTCCTCATCAAAAAAACCGATGTAACCGGCCGGCGCGCCGACCAGCTGCAAGGCATCCTTCAGGATCATTGCCAGAGGATCGTTGCTTTCCCCGGTTGGTTGGGTCAGCAACCGGGTCGCCGCCCGATACTGCTTTTCCCGAAGCAGCAACTGCGTTTCTTTATCCAACCGCAGACGAACCTCGTCACCCAGGAGCTCGTTGGCCGACTGCAGTTCCTCGTTCATCGCGGTCAGCTCCTCGTTCATTGCGGTCATTTCTTCATTCAGGGCAGTCAATTCCTGATTCGCCGCGGACAGGTCGGTGGTCCGCTCGTCCACCAAGGTTTCCAGCCTTCCCCGGTGCAGTCTCAATTCATTTTCCATATCCTTGCGTTGCGTGATATCCACGCCCATTCCGGCCAGAAAGACCTCATCGCGCATCCGCAGCGCTGTCGTTGTGAAGAAATAGATGGGACGCCCGCCATCACGCGTGCAGACCCCGGATTCCACTTCGGCATGACCGATGCGCAGTGCGGTGGCATTGGCGTGGCGGATTTTTCCCTGGTCGTCGCTGCGAAAAAAATCCAGGCAGTCCTTTTGTTTCAGCTCCTTGCCGGAGAACCCGCTGACTTCCTCCAGTTTTCGGTTCCAGCGAACAAGCCTTCCCTCGGCATCCAACATGTACAGAATGCCCGGCATGCCGTCAAACAAAGTGTTGACGATGGCTTCCTCCTCCCGGAGACGTCGCTGCAACACCAAATTTTCCATAGCCACGGCGGCCAACCGGGAAAACTGTTCGAAAATAAATTTTTCCTCCGGCAAAACCGTGGTTTCCTTATCCTGCCAAGCCAGCTGGATCACGCCCACCATTTCGCCGCCGACCTTGACCGGCGCCGCCAATGCGGTTGTCACCTGATCCAGCCGCTGATCCGCGATCCGTTTTTCCCATTCATGATACCCGTGAACAATCAGGATTTCCCCGGACCGCCACACCTCGCCGATGAGTCCGTCTGTTTTGGGAATGCGGACCCCCAGTCGTACGGCATCGATTCCCACGCCGTAACTGATGCATAAACAATCCGGATTCTCGTCGTCCACCAGCGACAATGCACCGCTGGCCGCGTCCAGCATCTCGACGGCTTGTTGCAGGATTTCCTGCAACATAGCCGCCGGATCGATTTGATCGATCAATTTTTCCGCAATCCTTTGCAACAGGGTTTGACGGTTCACCAAATCAGTTTCCTCCACTTTCCCTTAGGCTCAAGATGGTTGCCGCCTGAATCCGCCAGGCCAATAGGGTTTCCGTGCCTTCGTTGTTATACAGCATCCGATCGGTCACGGAAAGCATGATCGGAATACCGCGGCCCATCCCGGAATCTTCACCGTATAAAAACATTTCTTCCGGATGAATCCGCAAACGTCGCAACAGCGCGTTGCCGGCAAACCCCATGCGGGAAGTTTTGACCCGGACAACGAACCATTTTCCGAACCGATTGAACCGCAATCTAGCTTCATGCGGCCGGGGAATGCCATCACGGCATTCCAGTGCGTTGGCTAGCGCCTCGTTTACCGCCACTTCCTGCATCGAATGCTGTAAGCCGGTTACTTCCGCCAAGATGGCCGTCACCGCATCCCGGAACCGGCGATAATCGCCATAGCCGTTGAAGACGAGAGTCCTCGGCCATCCCTGCTGCCGGTGCATTGCGTCCGGAAGCGCCTGAATCCGAATACAGACGGCCGTCGCATCATCCCGCTGATCCTTCGCCTCCGCCAACTTACGAATCCGGCCAAGCGTTTCCGCAAAATCGTCGACCGGCAGTTCTTCGCACCGGTCAATCCGATCTGTCAGTCCATCCGTCATGAAATACAAACAATCCCCTACATCGATGGGCATGCGGTGGGTTTCAAAAATTTCGTCCGTTCGCATTCCCAAAAACATGCCCGGCCTGGTCACGCAGCCCTTCACTGACGGCGTCGCCACCCAGAAGCCGGGAATGCCGGCGCAGACCCAACGCATTTCACGCGTCTGCAGGTCCACTTCGAAAGCGATAACCCCCACGAAAGCCTCTTCATTGAAATACTGCCCCAAGCGCCGATTCAGCCAACGGATCTGTTCCGCCAACGGCAGATCGAATTCGTTGACTTCCCGCAGCAAAACATGGATGGCCGAGGTATGCAAGGCGGTAGCCAATCCATGGCCGGCGGCATCCACGAGAAAGCCGCGCAACACTTGCCCCCGGTAACGCCAGTCCATAAAATACAGGTCGCCGCCCACATACCGGTAGGGTTGAAATACGGTCTGGACTTCCAGAAACTCGCTTGATTGCGGCACACTCAGCATTTCGTGCTGCACCCGCGTCGCCATTTGAGCGTCTCGCTGAATTTCCTGCTCACGACGCACCGTCTCCGATACGTCCTGAATATAGATAGCGCCGAGATTCTGGCCCCGATAGCGGATCAGGATGCCGGAGCGTTCCACATGCAGCAGCATCCCGTTGCGGTGGCGGAACATGCGACGTTGCAGCGGTAACATGCCCGTCCGCCGGATCGCAGCCAGGATCGCCTGAAGGTTTTCCTTCGAATCCACGGCAACATCAAAAATGGTCAGATTCGTTTCCCGCTCCGGATCATAACCAAACTGAGAAACAAACTGGGCGTTTCCTTTCACCATTTTTCCCGTCTCCGGGTCAAAAAACAAGACGGCTTCCGGCGACTGCTCGATTACCATGAGGTACTGCCGCTCGCTTTCGGCCAGCGCCTGATCCACCTTGGCCCGTTCGGCGATTTCCCGTTGCAGTTCTTCATATTGGATTCTCAGCTTGGTTTCGGCGATCTCCAAATCGTCATACAAGGCCCGCAATTCTTCATGGCTGGCATCCAGTTCCTGCTCCGCCGACTGCCGGTTTCTTTGCATGACGTCCACCGCATGGGCGACTTGACCGATTTCGTCGTCCCGTTCCCGCAAATCCGGGTCCAGCCGCGGCGAAAAATCGCCGCCGCCGAGTGACAGCAGATGATCCACCACTTGATACAACGGCCGGGTAACCGTCCGGATCAGGAACGCGATCGCCAATATCGCCGCCAGGCTCAACAGCACGGCCACGATGGCGATTCCCTCGCGCAACTGGCGGGTTCTTTCCATCACGTCCGCTTCGGGCTGCTCCGTAATCACAACCCAGCCCATCCGGGAAAGTTTCACATACGAGGAGTAAATTGTCGCGCCAGTCGCCGCCTCCGTCAGAATGGCGGCAGACTCTGTCGCCTGCGGATTCTGAAATGCCTCGCGGACCGTCTCCCGATCTTTCAGATTGGTGAGACTTGCCGCCCGCAACAACGATTTGTCGGGATGCGCCAACACATTGCCGGCTTTATCCACCAAATACGTCCGAACATTTTTGCCATACGAAAAGGCCTGAATATATTCATTGAGACGATCCAACCTCAGATTGCCGGCCAGGATGGCCACCACCCGGTTCTCGTCGTCATGGACCCTGGTCGCGATTGCCGTCAGCAACTGTCCCTGTGCGCTAACATAGGCCTCGCTGATGTAAATCTCCCGCACATCCCTGCCCGACACTCCCCGAAACCAGTCCCGGCCGACAAAACCCTCCCGGTAATTTTGCAGCGGCGTCCCCAGTTGATGGGAAACCGGCTCGCTGATCAAGGGTCGGGCCGCATCCGGCGAATACAGGATGATATTGTTGAACTCCGGATGCACGCGAAGGATTTCACGGAAGTACAAGCGCTGCCTCAACCCGGCTTCCGACGGCACGCCCCGGTGTTGTTCGCTGGCTTTGGCAAAATCGACGGTGTCCCGGACCTGGGGCAAAGTCGCCGCAACGGCGATCACGCCGGCATGGGCGCCGACAAAATCGTCGACATGCATGGCAATGGCCTGCGCTGCCGTCTTCTGCGCCTGAAAGGCATCTTTGCGCAGATAGTCGGCCATCACATATTGGACATATAAACTGCTGCATAAAAGCGTGATGCAGACGGTAGCGATCGCCAACACGGTCACTTTTGCGCGAAAGCTGAACATGTTCATCCTTTCCAGCCATGTCCATATTGGGGATGCGACGCAAACCAAAGACGCCGCCTGCATACCCTATTCTTTTTCAGTTCGCGGAATTCCTGCAAAAAAATAAGCTGCCTGTTGCGGCAGCCCGGCTTGAGTGCTACAGTTCTTTCCAAACTATTTCAAGGCAAAGAAGAGCTATTTCCGGAGAGGAGCCTTGGCGACATAGGAATCGATCAGGCGCCGCCAGACCAGATACGCATCATCGTTCAGATGCAGTCCATCGTATGTATATTGCGGCAACAACCGGCCGTCGGAGCCGGTGAAGGCGCCCGACAAATCCAAATATTCATAGCCGTACTTTTGGGCCAGCGGCTTGATGGCCTGGTTCAAGTCGCGGATAATCCGATTTTTCCGCAACCCGTTAGATGGAAACATCTGATCGTTGAACGGCAAAACGCTTTGCACATACACCGGCGTTCCGGGCAATTCCGCATGAAAGCGGGCTAAAATTCGGTCATAGTTCGCTACGACCTGCTCCACCGGTCGGCCGAAACATAGATCGTTGGTACCGATCATCAGAAAAATCTGCCGGGGATGCAGTGCAATCACTTCGCTTTGGCGGTTCAACAGTCCCAACGTCGTATCGCCGCTAATGCCCCGGTTGACGACGGGGGACTCCGGAAACAGCCGCTGCCAGTCGGCGCCAAATGTAATGCTGTCGCCAAAAAAGACCACTGGCTTCTGCTTGCTGCCGGAGGTCAGTGCGAAATACATTCGCCTCATCCGGTAATTTAGTGTCAGATAGGCCGGATCGTCCGCTTCTCTCCCCAGATTGTTCACCCATTCCACCACGTGCGCCACTTTTTCATTCGCCAACGCCCGATCTAACGTCCCATTCTGTGAACCGACCAAACAGAACGCCACCAACAGTGCCACAACAATCCCTTTTTTCACCCAAGCATCTCCCAACTTCGTTTGTGCTAAAGATTAGAGTCAACTTTGCCGCATTGGGTAATTAATTTTACTTTCATAATTAAAAATCCTGCTTAAATCCGACTGCCGGCAAAAAAAATTCGCACTACCCTTCCACAACAACCTAGGCAAAAAGAAAAGGCCGAACTCAAGTGTTCAGGCTCCGCCTTGTCGATGTCGAATTAATGACTATTGCAATTTTTATTCATTCATCACCAGCTTTTGCGGCAAGTAATCCGAAAATGTTCTTCGGTAGATTTCACAAACGCGTCACAAATTTGACATGCTTTCTTAAAATCTTCCCCCTATAATCATAACTGAGAGCGGAACAATCCGCGACAAGCAAAAATGAAAGGGGAATTTCAAATGAAGAAAAAAGCAGTCGTAATAGCCGGTGTGGCGGCATTGGCATTAATGGTGGCCGGCGTAACCATGGCGTCGCCGATGGGCAGAGGAATGATGGGCGGTGGCTTCGGAATGGGCGGCGGACCCGGTCGTATGGAACCACTCAAACTGACCGAATCGCAACAAGCCGACTGGAAAGCCTGGCAAGAGAAAAACTTCCAGCTGAAAAAAGAACAAGTCCAATTGATGGTGAAATCCGGTTATCTCACCCAGGAACAGGCTGACGCCAAACTCAAAATGATGGACAGCGGACACGCGTTCCGGATGAAAAACAACCTGGTCGGCCCCGGCGCCCGCTTCAGCGGACCGCTTACCGATGAGCAGAAAGCCGATATGAAAAAGTTGGCCGAAGAACGCCTGAGTCTCCAGAAAGAAAATCTGGCCCGCTTGGTCTCCGCCGGACAGATTACCCAAGCCCAGGCTGATGCCCGCATCGAGCGGATGCAGCAACGAATCAGCAACATGGGTGAAAAAGGATTCGGTGGCCCTGGCGGCGCCGGTCGCGGCGGATTTGGCGGTCCCGGCAAAGGTGGCCCTGGCGGCGGTTGCCGCTTCTAAAACCCCTCCTCCTCCTCCCCTGTTTTCCCTCCGGCGCCAGCCGGAGGGTTTTTTTCAGCCCTCGCAGACAAAAAGAGACTGCCCACCAAAGGTTTATCCTTTCGGCGGGACAATCTCTTTCATTTTTTCTACAAGCGCCGACCGACAACGAGCGGCTAATTCCGTTCGGAAAAACAGCTAAACGCGTTGCCCCTCTTTTCTTTGGCGCGATACAAAGCCTCATCCGCTTTTTTCATCAGCAATTTTATTTCCGTTCCATCCAGCGGAAAAAAGCTCACTCCAATGCTGACACTGACCTGTACCTGATTGCAGTCGATTATCACCGGATAATCGCAAGTCTCAAACACGGATGAAATGACTGGTAACAGCGTTTTGGCGCCATGAACATCGGGCAGAATGAAAATGAATTCATCGCCACCCAGTCGGGCGACAAAATCGTCGGAACGAATCGCCTGCCGAAACCGGCGCGACATTTCCTGCAATAGCTGATCGCCAGCCGAATGCCCCAAGCTGTCATTGACCAGTTTGAAACGATCCAAGTCCAGAAACAAGATGGCCAGAGGCCGTTGGCTGCGTTGTGCCCCAGCCAGCCAGCGGGAAAGTTCACATTCAAACAAATTGCGGTTCGGCAAGCCCGTCAAGGGATCATGAAAGGCCATCACCCGCATCATCCGGTCCGCTCGTCGGGCCCGGAGCAAGATGTCGATCCGGCGACACAGTAGTTGCATATTCACCGGTTTGACGATAAAATCCGTTGCTCCCCGGTCAAACGCCTGATTGATTGCTTTTTCATCATCGCGGGCCGTGATCATCAAAATTGGCAAATCATGGCCCTGGGGCAAGCTTTTGATCGCTTCGCAGGTTGCAAATCCGTCCATTACCTTCATCATGGCGTCCAGCAGGATCATGTCCGGCCAGTTGCCATCCAGGTGGCGCAACCATGCTAAAACATCGCTGCCATCCACAAATTCCCGGACCCGGTAGCCCCTTTTTTGCATTTCGTCGCGCAAAACCCGGCGTTCCAGGGCCGAATCATCCACCACATAGATCAGGGGCTGGGCCGCGGTCTGCTCCCGGGGATTCTGCAACCATCGTTCAATTCTTAACACGCTTCACCGCTTCGCAGGCTTGTTCCGGGCTATTGCACGGCCGCCTTCAACTGAATAGACTCCTGGCTGGTCAGAATCCGGTCGATATTCAGCAGGATGACGAGCCTGTTGTCCATTTTGCCGATCCCTTCGATGTACTGCGCCTCAAGAATAAAGGTCGGCGGCGGCGGATCGATCGAAGCGCCCGGCATTTGGACGACTTCATTAACGGCGTCGACGATGATGCCCACGGTCTGCCCGTTGATGTCGATAATCATGATCCGGGTGTCTTCCTCGTGTTCTTTGGCCGTCAAACCGAAGCGTTTACGCAGATCCACGACGGGAATGACGCGGCCGCGCAGATTGATGATTCCCTCCATGAACTCCGGAGTCTGAGGCAATTTAGTAACGGGAACCATCCGGTTGATCTCCTGGACTTTCTGGATCGGCAATCCATAGTCTTCGTTGGCCAGTTTGAAAATGACGAGTTGAACATCTTGCGCCACAATGAAACTCTCCTTTCCTATTATGGTTGGTAACGCAATTGGATTATCGGAATCAGCGCCGCCGCATTTCAGCCCGGCGGCCACTCCATAAACCGACCGCCCAACAGATGCCAGTGCAGATGCATGACCGACTGGCCGCCATCTTTGCCGGTATTCATGACCACCCGGAAACCGGATTCGGCAATCCCCAGCTTGGCGGCGATTTTCGGCAATGTCAGCAGCGCATGCCCCAACAAGGCCGAATCTTCCGGTCCCGCCGCCGCAATACTGTCAAGGTGTTTGCGCGGAATTACCAGCATATGCACCGGCGCCATGGGATTGATGTCCGGAAAGGCCACCAGAAATTCGTCCTCGTAGACAAAATTCACGGGAATGGCGCCGGACGCGATCTTGCAAAAAATACAATCTTCCGCCATGAATGTCCCTTCTTTCCCGGGGAACAGCGCCCAAAAGCGAGTCCCTGACTTTCCTATATATGAAAATTCTGTAAAGGACGGTCACATTCCTGCCGACACCTAAAAAAAATCAACCTTATTTCTTCCGCAGGCGCCCGCCAAAACCTTCCAAAGTCACTGTCTCCAGCTCCACATCGACCAGTTCGTTCTCACGAACCAATTCCGGATCGTCCTGGGCAAAAACAACTCGCTGGTAGTTTGGCGTCAACCCTTCCGCCAATCCCTGTTCCACTTTTTCGATCAATACCGGCATCACCCGACCGATTAACCGGCGTCGAACCCGTTCGCCGCTGCGATCGCTCAACGCCATCAATTCCGCTACGCGCCGTTTTTTTTCCGCATCGCCCACCTGCCGGGCGAAAGCGGCTGCGGGAGTTCCGGATCGACGAGAGTATGGAAACACGTGAATTTTCGCGAACTGCATCACTTCGGCAAAATTCAGCGTTTTTGCAAACAACTCCGGGGTTTCGCCGGGAAAACCGGCGATGATATCGGTTGTCACCGTCAACTCCGGCGCCCGGCTGCGCAAACGATCCAATAACCGGGCATAATCCTCGGTAGTGTAAGGACGGTGCATGGCGGCGAGAATCGAGTCTTCGCCTGCCTGCAGCGGCAAGTGGAGATGCGGACACATCCGGGGCTCCTCCGCCATGATGTCGATCAACTCTGCCGAAACCTCCAGCGATTCCGTCGAACTGAGACGAACCCGGGCAATCCGGGGTTCTGCCAGAACGGTGCGCACGGCGTCAGCCAGAGTATGCCGTCCGTCTTCCCGGCCATAAGCGCCGAGGTTGATCCCGGTCAAAACAATCTCCCGAAACCCGGCCGCCGCCAGATTACGAGTCTCCCGGGCGATGCTCGCCAATGGGAGGGATCGCAGATGGCCCCGCGCATAGGGAATAATGCAGTAAGTGCAATAGTTGTCGCAACCGTCCTGGATTTTCAGGAAGGCCCGGGTCCGTTCCGAAGTTCCCTGCAGGGGAATATCTTCAAACTCGCGTTCATTCATGATGTCGCCGACGGCGAATACCGGTCGTTGTTCCTGCCGGGCCGCTTCCACGAAGTCAACGATGCGATGACGGTCGCTGGTTCCGATAACCACGGCAACCCCTTCGATCGCAGCGGCTTCCGCCGGCGATACTTGCGCAAAACAGCCCGTCACGGCGACAACGGCCTGTGGATTCAGGCGGGTCGCCCTGCGCACCATCTGGCGCGATTTTCGTTCTCCCAGATGGGTAACGGAACAAGTATTGACCACATAGACATCCGCCCGTTCATCGGGATCAACCACGTCATACCCCTGGTGACGAAACAGACCGGCCATGGCGTCGGTTTCCGTCTGATTCACTTTACAACCCAACGTGATAAAAGCCACCCTGGCCATTACATTCCTCCCAGATCGCCGCACTCATAGAGAATAGCCGACAAAGCCGCGATTCCCGCGGTTTCCGTGCGCAAAATCCGCGGCCCCAGGCCGGCTAGCAACGCTCCCCGGCTCCGGCAGTACGCCGCTTCCGATTCGGCAAGACCGCCTTCCGGCCCCACGACCAAAATCCAGGAGCCACAAAAATCCGTCGACAGAATCGAGCGCAATCCCTGCCGTCCGGTCCCCTCGTATAACGTCAATACCCGCGTATCCGTCGGCGTCCGGTCGAACAGCGCTTCCAGAGTGACAAACGGACCAATGTCGGGAATCATGCCCCGGCCGCTTTGTTGCGCCGCTTCCTGGGAGATTTTCTGCCAGCGGCGAATTTTTTCCGCCTGTTTGACAGCATCATAACGGACCACACAATTGGCGGTCTGCAAAGGAAATAGGCCCTTGATGCCCAATTCGACAGCTTTCTGGACGATCCAGTCCATTTTGTCGCTTTTAGGCAGGGCCTGCGCCAGCCACACATCCACTGGCGGTTCCGTGGAATCCATGATTTTTTTCAGCGCCAATGTTACCGTATCGCCGGTCATCCGGACAATTTCCGCTTCACCGCACCGTCCGTCCTGGCCGGCCACGCCGATCTCATCGCCGACCGCCATCCGGAGTGAGAATCCGATGTGTCGGGCGGGCTCGCCCTTTACATCCATAAAATCGGCCAATGGCCCCTGTACAAAAATTCGCCGCATCGTCAGTCCTGGTTCCGGCAGGCGACCACTGCCGCCCACTCGCCGGCTTCCGTTACCCGGGTCACCGTCAGACCCTGTCGAGCCAAGGCGTCGGTGACATCCGGCAAGCGGTCCTTGATAATGCCGCTACCGAGAAAACAGCCGGACGGCGCCAGATGCGCCGGAATGGCCGGCGCCATTTTCAGAATCAAATCGGCAATCAGGTTGGCCACGATCACATCCGCCTGTCCCGTTACGCCATCCAAAAGATTGCCCTGCGACACTTCCACGACATCGCCCACGCCGTTGGCCGCCACATTTCGCCGGGCCGTTTCGGTCGCCATGGCGTCGTACTCGATGGCCGCAACCCGCGCCGCCCCCAATTTGGCCGCCGCAATCGACAGAATTCCCGAACCGGCGCCGATGTCGAACACCGTCATTCCCGGTCGGACCATGTCTTCCATGCTTTCCAGACACAAGATAGTCGTGCCGTGGGTTCCGGTGCCGAATGCCATACCCGGATCCATTTCCAGGACGAGATCGCCGGGCTGAGCCGTGTATTCTTCCCAGGAGGGCTTGACAACAAACTGTTCGCCAATCCGGGAAGTATGAAAATATTGTTTCCAGGAATCGGCCCACTCCGTCTCCCGCACTTCGCGCCAGCGGATCGTCCCCTGGCCTTTATCCAGGGAATGACCGGCCAACTCATCGATACGACTGGACAGGATGCGCAACTTGCCGGGCAACTCCTCGTCCGAAGGCAAGTAAGCCACGACCGTCACAAAGTCGACGGCCGGCTCGTCCGGGAAAATGCAGTCGGTCCAATTGCCGGAACGACGGTATGATTGGATCAGATCCGGATCTTCGATCACCACGCCCCCGGCGCCCAGCTCATGAAAGACGGCCGCGACGGCTTCCGTAGCCTCCTGGGTCGTATGGATGCTGATCTCCGCCCACTTGTCGTTCATTTTCGTCACCTCCCGGCTTTATTATTGTTGCCTGTTCAGGAGCCGCTCAGCGCATCCTTGACTTTTTTTACGAAACTCGTGCTGGACGTCTTGATGGTTTCGCCGCCCTGTTTGGCGAATTCCAGCAAAAGTTGCCGCTGCTTATCGGACAGCTTCTTCGGCGTGACCACGGTCAGGCGCACCTTGAGATCGCCCTTGCCATGACCTCGCAGATGGGGAACCCCTTTGTCCTTGAGCGTAAGCACCGTACCGGATTGCGTTCCGGCGGGAATTTCCAGCTTGGCCATTCCTTCCAGGGTCGGCACCTCGACTTCGTCGCCCAGCGCCGCCTGCGGAAAACTGATGGATAAATCATAAACAAGATTGTCGCCGTCGCGGCCAAATGTCCGATGCCGTTTGACGGAAAGATAAACATACAGATCGCCTGGCGGGCCGCCGCGCGTTCCGGCTTCGCCCCCCTGGGAAATTCGCAGCCGCAATCCATTGTCGGCGCCCGGCGGAATCGTGACCTGAATCCGGCGGGTCTTGCGCACTTTTCCCCGCCCTTTGCACTCGTTGCAGGGGGTATGCACGATTTTCCCTTCGCCGCGGCACCGGCTGCAGGTCGTGACGTTGACCATCCGGCCGAACGGTGTATTCTGCGCCACTTGCGTCTGGCCGGTTCCGCCGCATTGCGGACAGGTCTCGGGATGCGTGCCGGCAGCCGCGCCGGTTCCCTGACAGGCCGGACAATCCTCCGTCCGCGGGACTTCAATCTCCTGCGCATAGCCGGCTGCCGCCTGTTCGAGCGTGATGTCCATGTCATAACGGAGATCGGCGCCCCGTTCCGGTCCCTGGCGTCGTGCGCCGCCGCCAAATCCGCCGAAGCCGCCGCCACCGAAAAACATGTCAAAGATGTCGTTCATTCCGCCGCCACCGAAGCCGGAGGCTCCCGCAGCGCCGTCAAAAGCGGCATGACCGAATTGATCGTATTTGGCCCGGTTTTCCTGATTGGACAGGACCTCGTACGCTTCATTGATTTCCTTGAATTTGGCTTCAGCGGTCTTGGGATCGTCCCGGTTCACATCCGGATGATATTTCCGCGCCAGTTTGCGGAACGCTTTCTTGATCTCGTCCTCGGATGCGGAGCGGGGTACGCCGAGCACCTCATAGTAATCTTTTTTGTCCGCCACTTTTTCACCAACCCGCATCAGCCGCCGGCTTCGCCGGCGGCTGGTTTATTCCTGTTTGCAGATCCCCTGCGGTGTGCTTATTTCTTCTCGTCATCCACGACTTTGTATTCCGCGTCGACAACTTTCTCATCGGTTTTGGCCCCGCCGGCGGCGGCGCCCGGTCCAGCCTGTCCCGGCGCTCCCTCCTCAGGCCCTGCCTGCTGGTACACGGCCGACGACATTTCATACAAAGGCTTGGACAGCGCTTCCGTATCTGCTTTGATTTTCTCGATGTCGCTGCCTTTGAGACTTTCTTTCAGCACGCCGATCGCCGCCTGCACTTTTTCGACCATCGCCGCGTCGGCCTTACCTTCAAAATCTTTGATTGCCTTTTCCGCCTGGTAGATCAGGGAGTCAGCATTGTTGCGGACTTCGACCTCTTCCCGGCGTTTTTTGTCGTCCGCCGCGTTCGCTTCGGCTTCCTTCACCATGCGTTCGACTTCATCCTTCGACAGGCCGCCGCCCTGCGACGCCGAAGTGATGGTGATCTTCTGTTCCTTGCCGGTACCGAGGTCTTTGGCGCTGACATGAACGATGCCATTGGCGTCGATGTCAAAGGTCACTTCAATCTTGGGTACGCCGCGCGGCGCCGGCGCGATGCCGGACAGTTCAAACCGGCCAAGCGTCTTGTTGTAGGCGGCCATTTCGCGTTCGCCCTGAAGTACATGCACATCCACCGACGGCTGGTTGTCCGATGCCGTGGAGAAAGTCTGGCTCTTCGCCGTGGGAATGGTCGTATTCCGTTCGATGATCTTGGTAAATACGCCGCCCAACGTCTCAATGCCAAGGGACAGCGGCGTCACGTCAAGCAGCAGGACATCCTTGACTTCGCCGGCCAGCACGCCGGCCTGGATCGCCGCGCCAACCGCGACGCATTCGTCGGGATTAACGCCCTTGTGGGCTTCCTTGCCGAAATATTTTTTGATCGCTTCCTGAACCGCCGGAATCCGGGTGGAACCGCCGACGAGAATAATTTTGTCGATGTCTTTCGGGGACAGTCCGGCATCCGTCATGGCCTGACGGGTCGGCCCCATCGTCGATTCGACCAAATCTACCGTCAGCTCGTCGAATTTCGCCCGGGTGAGATTCAGGTCGAGATGTTTGGGGCCACTGGCGTCGGCCGTAACAAACGGCAGATTGATGTTGGTGGTCATCAGGGAGGACAGCTCGATCTTCGCTTTTTCCGACGCTTCCTTCAACCGTTGCATGGCCATGCGGTCGGCGGACAGATCGATGCCGGAATCTTTTTTGAATTCCGCAACCAGCCATTTCATAACCCGCTCGTCAAAGTCGTCGCCGCCCAACCGGCCATTGCCGCTGGTCGCCTTGACTTCGAACACGCCGTCGCCCAGTTCCAGGATTGATACGTCGAAAGTTCCGCCGCCCAGGTCAAAAACCAGGATCGTGTGGTCGTCGCCCTTGTCAATGCCGTAGGCAAGCGAGGCCGCCGTCGGTTCGTTAATGATTCGGAGCACTTCCAGGCCGGCGATGGTGCCGGCGTCTTTCGTGGCCTGCCGCTGACTGTCGCTGAAATACGCGGGCACCGTGATGACGGCCTGAGTGATTTTTTCGCCCAGATACGCTTCCGCATCGGTTTTCAGTTTTTGCAGGATCATCGCCGAAATTTCCTGCGGCGAATATTTTTTATCATCGATAGAAACGGTATAAGTGCTGCCCATTTCCCGCTTGATCGAACTGATCGTCCGGTCCGCGTTGGAAATTGCCTGCCGTTTCGCTACCTGCCCAACGAGGCGTTCGCCGGTCTTGGAAAATCCCACAACCGACGGAGTCAGGCGACTGCCTTCCGCGTTGGCGATAACTACAGGTTCGCCGCCCTCCATTACTGCTACTACCGAGTTGGTTGTACCGAGGTCGATGCCGATTACTTTTGCCATGATAGTTCCTCCTTAAATGGCCGCCGGCCTGGCCGCGCAGCTTTTGTCGAATGTTTCATTTTTATCTGTTCCGCCGGTTGCCCGGCGTTATTTTCCCGCAACTTTGACCAGCGCCGGACGGATCACTTTGCCGCCCACCGCATAGCCTTTCTGTAGTTCCGCCACGACGGTTCCTTCCGGTTGGTCGGAGTCCGCATCCTTGAGAATCGCTTCATGCCGGTTCGGATCAAACATTTCGCCTACTGCCGCCACTGTGCCGATTCCCTGTTTTTCCAGCACACTGTAGAGTTGACGGAAAATCATTTCCACGCCGGCGCCGAACCCGGACGGATCTTCCGCCGGCCGACTGCCCAAAGCCCGTTCAAAATTATCGATGACCGGCAACAGTTCCTTGAGAAGGTTCTGGGTGACGAATGCGCTCAATTCGGTCTGTTCCTGGCGGGTTCGCCGCCGATAATTGTCAAAGTCCGCCTGCAACCGCAAAATCCGGTCCATCATTTCCGCTTTTACGGCTTCCGCGACAACAGCAGGTTCCGCCGCCGTTTCCGGCACAGCGCCTTCCATGGTTTCCGACGCGTCAGTTGTCGCCGTTTCTTCCTGGGGAATATTTTTCAATTCTTCATTAGGATCGGTTTGTTTATTCTGCGTCATCTTGTTCCCTCCTGTCCTTGGTTCCTAAAAATCCGGTGCGCCCGCCGGCGGTTCCCCGCCGACCGGACGTCCCGCCGGTTCGCCTTCGTCTTTTTTCCGAATGATCGTATCGATCCGCAATATTGCCGTGGCCACTTCACCGGCCGCCCTGAGTGCATGCAGTTTCACCGGCGCCGGGTCAATCACGCCGATTTTCACCATATCGACGATTTCGCCGGTTTCACAATCGATCCCGAGGGAATCGGCTTTTTTCCCGGTCTGCGCCGCCACAACATTTTCCACTTTTTCCAGCGGGTTATAGCCGGCATTCTCCACAATCTGCGCCAACGGCCGTTTCAAAGCGTTCACGACGCAGTCCAGTCCATATGCCGTCATTCCCTTAAGACTGCCCCGGGACTTTTCTATGGCCCGGGCAATCGCGATTTCAATCGAACCGCCGCCGGCCACGTAGCCGCCGCGAACCGCCGCCTGCACGCTGGAAGCCGCATCCCGGGCAATACGCTGCCGCTCTCCCACCACTTCCTGGGTGGCCGCGCCCACCAAAATCGTGGCTGCCGGCTTGCCGCCTCCGCCCATGATCCGGACATGCTCAAGTTTCTCATCTTCATAGACTTTTTCCGCATAGCCGAGGAGTTTTTTCAAGTCGGCCGGCTCTTTTTTCAGGCCGGTCCGCTTGATCATCCGGGCGCCGACATGTTCGGCGACCCGGCGAAGTTCGTTGGTCGGCACGCGCTGCGCCACCAGAATCTGTGCATCGGTCAGTATTTCCTCCGCCTTGGCGTGAACGCCGCGATCGGTCAGCACCGTCTTCACTCCGAGCTCCACGATCTTCCGCACGTTCGTTTCAAATTCGTCCTGCAATTCGCGAAAACGGCGGAAGCCAGCCTCGGTTCCCAGCGCTTCGTTATCCAGTTCTTCCGGTTCCAGCGCATCGTCGATGATCAGGATGGGCGCCTGTTCGACAGTCTCCGGCATTTCCTTGCTCATCCGCTCTTTATCGATAATAACGCCCATAAACACTTCATTCCGGGCATTTTCTTCCGCCACGATGATTTCCGACAGTTTGTAGTTCGGCTCCAGTAGTTTCTCCCGGCCGATCAGGCGGGCCGCCTGCACGACCAACTCTGCGATGTCCGCGTTGTCGCGCCCCGCAACCATAGCCACGTTGGCGAGTTTTGCATCTTTAAGATCCTTAAAACTGCGGGCCCGTTTGCCCAATTCCGTCTGCGCCAGGGAAATTCCCGCCCGAATTCCTTCGATGACCCGGGCCACCGGCACGCCGCGCAGCACCTGCGCCACGCCCTCGTTCACCAGAGCGCCGGCCATGATCGTCGCCGTCGTCGTTCCGTCGCCCACTTCATGTTGTTGGGCCTTGGCGATATTGATCACCATTTTTGCCGCCGGATGATTGACGTCCATTTTATCGAGGATGGTAACCCCGTCATTGGTGATAATCACCTCGCCAAAGCGGTCCACCAGCATGGTGTCCAATCCCTTGGGCCCGATCGTTCCCTGCACGGCCGCTGCGATCGCCCGCACCGCCGCCGCATTGGTCATCAGCGCCGCCAGACTCTCGTCGACTTCGCTGCCGCCCGCCTGTTTCAGGTTCATTCCGTTGCCTCCGCTTCTACCGCTGATATTTTTTCAGGATCTGCTCCATATGTTTCTGCATGAATTCGATCGCCGCCATCGTCCGGGCATATTCCATCCGGGTCGGTCCCAGCACTGCCAATGTTCCCACGGTCTGTCCGTCTAGGCGGAAGGACGCCTGAATCACGCTGCAGTCCTGAATTCCCGAGTATTTGTTTTCCTGGCCGATGGTCACGATGACGCCATTGCCGTCCTGCGTGTGCAGAATATCATGCATCAGGCGCTCTTCCTCCAACAGGGACAAAAGATGCCGCACCTTCTCCACATCGCGGAACTCCGGCTGATTCAGAAGCTGCGTGGTTCCGCCGAGGTAAAGCTTGTCGCCGGCCGATGGGCCGCCCGTCGCTTCCCGGATGAGGGACAACGCGCTTTCCAGCAGCTCCGGTCGCGGCAAAACATCCTCCTTGATCCGGGCGAAAATCGACGACTGAATATCCGAGATGTCCAACCCGCCGAGCCAGTGATTCATGGCCCCGGCGATCCGTTGCAGTTCTTCGGCGGAAGTTCCGGCCGGGATCTCCATCAGCCGGTTTTCCATCACCCCGGTGTCGGTGACGATGATCACCACCACCCGGGTTTCGTCAAACGGCAGGAACTGCAGATATTTGAATTTACAGGCCGCTGCCTGCGGCGCCAACAGCAGCGAGACATTCCGGGTCAGTCGCGACAATACGCGAACCGTTTCCTGAAACGCTTCGTCCAGCCGCCGCACTTTTTGTTCGAACCATTGATTGATCAACATCGTATCCCGGTCTGAAACCTGCTGCGGACCCATCAGACAGTCGACGTAAAATCGATACCCCTTGACGGAGGGAATCCGCCCCGCCGAGGCATGCGGCTGTTCCAGATAGCCGAGCATTTCCAGATCGGACATCTCGTTGCGGATCGTGGCCGGGCTGACGCCCAACCCGTATTTGCGGGCAATTGTCCGCGAACCGATCGGTTCGGCGGTCGAAATATAATCGTCGATGATTGCCTGCAATACTTGTCGTTTTCGTTCATCCAACATTTTTCTCACCTCTTGTTAGCACTCTACGAGGTAGAGTGCTAACATATACACAAACATACCATGCAATAGCGTCGCTGTCAAGACTCGCCCCCTGTTCCCGCGCCTGTTTCAAGCGGTTACGGCAAAAACTTCACGAACGCCTGATTGCTCAATTTCAATCCTTTTTCCGTCAGTCTCCATTGTTCTTTTTCATTTGTCAGCATCCCGGATTTTTTCAGTTCCGCAATGGCCACTGCATAATTCTCGGCGAAGTCGCGCCGAAACCGAACGTCGAAATCCGACGCCGATAACCCGGCGGTTGTCCGCAAGGCTAAAAAGACATACTCCGCCATCCGGTCCGGATCGGCCAGGGTTTCACGAAACTCTTCCGCCGACTCGCCGGCAGTCATTCGGGCAATGTACCGGGATAGCTCTTCCGTATTGGCGAATCGGGCCATCCCGTCGAAGGAATGGGCGGCGACGCCGAACCCGCGATACGGCCGATAGCGCCAGTATTTCAGATTATGGCGGCATTCTCGGCCCGGTCGGGCGTAATTTGAAATCTCATAACGCGCCAATCCCTGCTGCGGCAAGAATTCATTCAGCCAATCATACATGGCTTCTTCGTCGCCCTCCGCCGGCAAAGCGACCTGTCCGGACGCCACCCGCGCCGCCAATGGGGTCTCCTCTTCCAGTTTCAGTCCATACGCCGAAATATGGTCCGGCGCCAACGATACCGCCCGGGCCAGGGTTTCCCGCCAGCTGTTCACGCTCTGCCGCGGCAGGCCAAACATCAGGTCCATGCTGATATTCTCGAATCCGGCGCTGCGGGCCATCCCAACGGCCTGCACCGCTTCCGCCGCCCGATGGATTCGGCCGATGCCCCGCAGCACCTGATCATCAAAACTTTGCACGCCGAGACTCAACCGGTTGAAACCTGCCTGTCGCAACGCCTTCAGCCCAGCGACGTCCACTGTGCCCGGATTGGCCTCCAGACTAATTTCAGCGTCGTCCGCCAATGGAAATGTTTCCCGAATCGCCTGCAATATTCGCGCCAGGTCAGCGGCCGGCAGCAGCGTCGGAGTACCGCCGCCAAAAAACACCGTGTCCGCCGGCACGGAGAAATCGCCGCCCGCTGCGGTGATTTCCCGGCAGAGAGCGGCGACATAGGAATGTTGGACCGAAGGGTCACAGACCTGCGATACAAACGCGCAATAACTGCATTTAGCCCGGCAGAACGGAATATGAACGTAGAGTCCCAACGCATTCGGCGGCATCCGGCTCAATCCCGTTTCAAAACCGCCATGAACGCTTCCTGCGGCAGTTCTACACTGCCGACCTGCTTCATGCGTTTTTTGCCTTCCTTCTGCTTTTCCAGCAGCTTGCGTTTTCGGGTGATGTCGCCACCATAACATTTCGCCAGCACGTCCTTGCGAAGGGCGCTGATCGTTTCGCGGGCAATGACCTTGTTGCCGATGGCGGCCTGGATCGGGATCGCAAACAGTTGCCGGGGAATCAGCCCGCGCAGTTTTTCCACCAGCTGCCGGCCCCGATACACTGATTTTTCCCGGTGCACGATGATTGACAAGGCGTCCACTGGTTCTTCATTGAGCAAAATATCCATCTTCACCAAGTCGGATTCCTGGTAATCAATCAGTTCATAGTCCAACGAGGCATAACCCCGGCTGACCGTTTTCAGGCGGTCGAAATAATCGTAAATGATTTCCGACAGCGGCAGATGATAGGTCAGCATCACACGCGTGGTGTCCATGTATTTCATATCCTTGAATTCGCCGCGTTTTTCCTGGGACAACTCCATGATTGCGCCGACGAAATCGTTGGGCACGATGATGGTCGCTTTCACATACGGCTCGCCAATCGCCTCGATCACCTGCGGAACCGGCATACGGGAAGGATTGTCGATAAACAGAACTTCCCCGTCCGTTTTGCGAACCCGGTAGATGACGTTGGGCGCCGTGATGACGAGCGACATCTGATATTCCCGTTCCAGCCGCTCCTGTACCACGTCCATGTGCAACAGCCCCAAAAATCCGCAGCGGAAGCCAAATCCAAGCGCCGCCGATGTTTCCGCCTCAAATGTCAGCGAAGCGTCATTCAGTTGCAATTTTTCCAGCGCTTCCCGCAAATTGTCGAATTCGCTGCTTTCCACCGGATACATGCCGCAATAGACCATCGGCGTCACCTTGCGGTATCCCGGCAGCGGCTCCTTCGCCGGGCGGGCGGCATCCGTAATGGTATCGCCCACCTGAACTTCCTTCAGGTTTTTAATTCCGGCGATCACATAGCCGACCTGCCCTGGTCCAAGCTCCGGCATGGCGGTAAGCGAGGGACGAAACACGCCGACTTCGGTCACTTCGAAGCTGCGGCCACTATGCATCATCTGGACTTTCATCCCGCTGGCGATCGTGCCGTCCACGACCCGGACATAGGAAATGATGCCCCGGTAGGAATCAAAATGCGAATCAAAAATCAGCGCCCGGGTCGGCGCGCTCGGATCGGTCTTCGGCGCAGGAATCCGGTTCACGATCGCCTCCAGGACTTCCGGCACCCCTTCGCCCGATTTGGCGCTCACCAGTACGGCATCCTGGGCATCGATGCCGATCACTTCTTCGATTTCCCGCTTGACCTTTTCGACATCGGCGCTCGGCAGATCGATCTTATTGATCACCGGAATAATTTCCAGGTTATGGTCCAGCGCCAGGTAGACATTCGCCAGCGTCTGGGCCTCGATTCCCTGCGAGGCGTCGATGACCAGCAGGGCGCCTTCGCAGGCGGCCAGACTGCGCGACACTTCATAGGAAAAGTCGACATGCCCGGGAGTGTCGATCAGATTCAGCATGAAAGTTTCCCCATTCCGCGCCACATAATCGAGTCGCACGGCCTGCGCCTTGATGGTGATGCCGCGTTCCCGTTCCAGCTCCATCTGGTCCAGCAACTGGTTCTCCATCTGGCGGGCGGCCACCGTGCCGGTGATCTCGATCAGACGGTCGGCGAGCGTCGATTTGCCATGATCGATATGGGCAATGATCGAAAAATTGCGAATGTGGGAAGTCTTCAAGTTTCGGCTCCTTTTCTCGTTGGTCTTTTCTTCTTAATTATATTGACTTTGGCCGGCTGGTCAAGTGCCCTGCCTGTCGCCTGCAAATAATCCGGAGTGAACGCCGGATTTCCCTTGCATTTTCCGATTCATCGTGCTAAAATTTTCTTCGTAGCCTGTGTAACCTTTGCACAAGGAGGTGAATCCCTTGCCACAAATCAAATCTTCCATCCGCAGCGTAAAAACTGATGCTGAAAGACGCGCCTCGAATTTCGCCGTGAAATCCACTGTGAAAACTGCTGTCCGTAAAACGGCAGAAGCCGCAGCGACCGGCAAAGTTGACAACGCAACGACTCTGCTTGCCAAGGCGGCAAGCACGATCGACAAAGCTGCGTCCAAAGGCGTACTCCATAAAAATACCGCCGCACGCAAAAAGTCGCGTTTGGCTAAAAAGGTCAACGCCGCCGCCGAATAATTATTTTGCAGCGTAGATTTTTGTGTCCTGAACCCTGTCCATGCGGACAGGGTTTTTTGAGTTTGCCGAGACGGTCTTTACCGGCACAGCTCGATGATCAGCCGCTCCAGATACGGTTTGGGATCGCCGCCCGACCGACTGGCCACATTGGCATCCGCCAGGGTCAGCAATGCCTGTTTCAAGGCATCGCTCTGAAACGACCGACTCTGGGCGATCACCCGGTTGACCATCCCCGGGCTGCCGCTTTTGGGCCCCAGCGCCGCCGCCATTTCCCGTTCGCTGCCCTGCCGGTCGATGACCTGGCGGACTTGCCACCACCGTCGCACGTTATAGGCAAGCAGGCCAATGATTTTGAGCGGTGGCTCTTTGCTGACAAACAACTCTTCCAGTCGGGCCAGCGCACGTCCCGCATGGCGCCGGGCCAGGGCATCCGTCATTGCAAAGGCTGACACTTCCGGCACCGCCGCCATTACTTCTTCCAAAGCCGCTTTGCTGATCTTCGGATCCTCGCCGACAAACAGGGCGGCCTTCTCGAGTTCGGAGGACAGGAAACCACGGGGTACCTGGTTCATCGTGGCAACGACCGCCATGAGATGTTCCATCGCCTCCCGGTTCAACTGTTTGCCCAACAGCGCCAACCGCTCCTCCACCCAGGCCCGGATTTCCCGCTCCTCATGCGGCCGGAACGGATTCAATTCTTGCACCTGTCCGTTCTCCGCGGCCAATTTTGTCAACTTGCGCCGCTTATCGGCCTTGATTGCAGTGAAGATCAATGTCGAATACGGCGGCATATGGCTCAATAATTGCATGAGGCGCGGATCTGCCGAATCGCCGGATTCTTTGGCCCCCTCTTCTCCGCCTTCCCCTTCTTCCTCCCCTGGTTCGCCGGTGTCATCGGCAACGACTTTGCGACGAGGCGCCTGAAACAGTTTCGTATTGCGGATCACCACCACTTTCTGCTCGCCGAAGAACGGGGCGCTTTCCACCAGTTGCAGCAATTCCGGAATCGCCGGATCCGTCTCCAGAATCGTCAAATTGAATTCCCGCTCGTCCGGGGGCAACAGCGAATCCACAACCCGATCGGCAAGTTGCCGGATCAGGAATCCTTCTTCGCCAAAGAACAGATAGATCTGCGGTTTTGGGGAAATTGCACGGGGCATGTGTCCGACTCCTTTATCTTCACTAATTTGATCGATGTTTGGCGGTTTCGCACACTCAGGCGAAATCCCACGGATCATCCGCCCGAATCGGTTCCCGCGGCAACCGCGCCGCATCGAACCGCCGGATCAGCTCACGCGGCTTCACGGCAGCGGGATGATCGATCAATCCAGCCCAGGCCGCCAGCCGGCCGACGATTTTTTCCGCCGATACGCCGGCCTCCCGCAACGCCGCAATTGCCAATGAGCCGTGCCGTTTGGAGAGACGACCGCCGTCGCTGCCGACCAGCAGCGGCACATGCAGAAACGTCGGCGGCTGCTCGCCCAACAATCGCCAGAGATAGATCTGCCGGGGGGTGGAGGCAAGCAGGTCGGCGCCCCGCAAGACCCGGTTGATTTGCATCGCCGCATCATCAACAACCACCGCCAACTGATAGGCAAACACGCCGTCGGAACGGCGGATGACAAAATCGCCGCAAGCTTGCCGCAGTTCCTGGCTTTGCGCCCCATACACGGCGTCAACATATTCCACGCGCGCATCGTCGACCCGCAGACGATACGACGGCCGTCTTCCCTGCTGCCGGAGCTGCTTCGCCACCGCCGTGTCCAACGCGGCGCAACGACCGTTATAGGGAATTTCCGGTTCGCCGGCATGGGGGGCGGAGGCCGCGGATCGCAATTCGGCCCGGGAACAGAAGCAGGGGTATACTAGTCCGGCCTGGTCCAGTTTGTCGAACACCGTCTGATATAACGCAGTTCTCCCGCTTTGACAGTAAGGTCGGAAAGAGCCGCCCGAATCAGGGCCTTCGTCCCAATCCAGACCCAGCCAACGCAAATCCTCGATCAGTCCTGCGGCATACTCCGGCCGGCTCCGGTCAGGGTCGAGATCTTCCATGCGCAGCACCATGGCGCCATTCATTTTTCGAATGTCCAGCCAGGCCAACAGCGCCGTCCAGGCATTACCCAGATGCATCCGCCCCGAAGGGCTGGGCGCGAAACGGCCCCGCGGCTTGTTTCGTTGTTCGGTCATGAGGCTCCCCATTCAGTAAAGTGTTCTTGCCACCGTCAGTTTTTCACCATCGCTGCGGAACACCACCGCGCCATCCCGATCCGTTCGCCACAGGCTGACCGGCCATTCCCGCAATCGATCCAGCGTTTCTGGGGCCGGATGTCCGTATCGGTTATCGGCGCCAACGGAAATCACGGCATATTGCGGGGAAACTTTAGCGAGGAAAATGGCTTGCGTCGATTTTCGGCCACCATGGTGTCCCACCTTTAACACTGTCGAAGGACGGATGTTGTTTCTGCTTATTCTTGTTTCGCCTTCCCCTTCCAAATCTCCTGTCACCAAAAAACTGTGCCGGCCGAATTCGACCCGCGCCACCGTCGACCGGCCGTTTTCCGATTCCTGTTTTCGGTTCGCACTCTTGCCGGAACCGCCGACCAAAGGATCGCCCGCCTGGTATAGCTGAATACGAACCCCATCCAGCCGGATTACCCCGACATCCGTCGCCTCGCGAATCCCCCGGTTGTGCATGGCCCGACGCAGGCGCAAAATCGCCGGCGGTTCGTCCGTTGCCGACAAATGCAGCAGCGCCTGCCGGACCCCCAGAAACTCCGCCACTGCCGCCGCCCCGCCGGCATGATCCTGATGATTGTGCGTCAAAATCAGCCAATCGACCTGTCGCACGCCATAGTGACGCAGATAGGGAACTACCACCCGTTCGCCGATATCGAAAGTGTTTTGCGGCCCCGTCGCCCCACCGGCGTCGATCAGAACCGCGCGGCCGTGCGGCGTGATCACCAGCGTCGCGTCCCCCTGCCCGACATCGATGAAATGCACTTGCAATGGTCCCGGACGCTGCCACAGGAACAGCAAAGACAAAATTACCGTCAACCCCAGAAACGCCGACGGTTTGGGGCGACGGTTCAGGGTTCGCCAGCAGGTCGCGGGGGAATGCCCGCAAATTGTCCAATACCCGAACAGCCAGCTCAGCAAAGCGTAATACAGGATACTGCACGACATGCTGAAGGCCGGCAAAGGGATCGTATTCCCGGGCAGACGGGCGAAAAAACGATTCAATTCTACAGCCAGACCGGTTAACAAACTGATGCCGGCAAAAAGCGGCTGGGTCAAGGTTTCCATGCCGCCAGCCAGCATTACGCCGAACAAGCCCAACAGAATCACTGCTTCCAGCAGCGGAACCACGAATAGGTTGGCAAAAAATGATATCCATGGCAATAAGCCAAAATACCACGCCTGCAAGGGCAGAACCGCCAGTTGGACCGCTAAAGTCAGAGCAAGCCCCGGCAGGATGAATATTAGCCATTTCTTCTCCGTCTTTATTTTTCCCAGCCAGGTTTCCAAAGGCGGGTATAAATACAACAACCCGCCTGTGCAGGCGATCGACAGTTGAAAACTGATATCGAACAGGTACCGTGGTTCATAAACCAGCATTCCAAGCACCGCCAGCGTCAGCGCCCTGGCGGCGGATTCCCTGCGCCTCAGACCGATGGCGGTCATGGCAATCAACCCCATGATTACGGAACGGACAACCGGCGCCGAAAAACCGCTGATCAATCCATAGCCGATGATGGCGGTTCCAGCGATGGCGGCACTGCCGATTTCGCCGATGAATAATCGCCGGGTCAGCCAAAACACCGCGCCCGCTACCAACGCGACATGGGCCCCGGATACCGACAGGATATGCACGATTCCCGTCGCCGCAAAATCTCGGACTGTCTGACGTTCTATCCCATCATATCCGCCGAACAACATCCCCTGAATCAATGCGGCGTCCGCATCCGGCATTGCTTTGCGCAGTTCCGTCCGCACCTGCAAACGCCAACGCGCCAAACGGGTCGCCAACGTTTCCGAAGCTTCTTTGCCGACCACGCGAAGATTGCCCGGCGCCACGGACATCCGGGCATCCAGGCCCCGAATGGCCAGGGTCGTTTCAAAATCAATCTGCCCCGGATTATGATAGGAGTGAAAAAGCCGGATGACGCCTGCCGCCGTGATGGAATCACCAGCTTTGCCCGGAAACATCCGCTCTTTCTGTGTTACTGTCAGACGCAGTCCGCCCTGAAGTGGTCGCAACCTGTTGCCGTTTCGGCCGGTCATTACTCCGTCGGTATCGACATCAACCCGAATTTTCCACTCCCCCGGATTTCCGCCCACAAGTTGCGGCATTTCCCGGATTGTGCCATGAACCGTAACGTTCCGGCCGGCATATTCCCGGACCGAACCGGTGACCGTTCGATTGACGTTCGCCATGCGGGCCATCCCGGCCAAACAGAATAACAACAGGACCACGCCCGGAAGCAGGGAGCCGGCCGCATTGCCCCGCCACCGCCTCCGTCCGGCCTGGATCGTTAACGCCAGGATCCCTGTCAACGCCAACATAACCGCCATTCCCGGCGGCGCCGCGCCGACGGCCCATATTCCCGCACCAAAAGCAGTCGCAAAGGCTACCAAGAGATTCTATCCTTCAACTTCTGATACTTGGCCGCACCGATCCCTTTCACTTGTTTCAAGTCTTCGCCCGACTGAAACGGTCCGTTAGCCTGTCGCCATTCCACGATCCGGTTGGCCATGGCTGGCCCCACCCCGGGCAACTTGTCCAATTCCGCCGCTGTGGCGGTGTTGATGTTGATCTTGTCCGATGGCGCGATAGAGCCTGGCGGAGTGGAAGAGTTTTTCCCAGTACCCGCCGCCATCTGATAATGCGAACTGATGCCGTCGTTTTTCACGGCGGGAGTTCCCGGCACATGGATTTGCATGCCGTCGCGCAGGGGTTGCGCCAAATTCAGCTTGGACACTTCCGCACCGAACAGCAGTCCGCCGGCGACGTTCACTGCGTCCAACACCCGGCTGCCGGCCGGCAGCTTGATGACGCCGGGATGTTCCACGAGCCCGCTCACATAAACGACGATTTCACCCCGCGGCTGTCGGGAAGCCTCCGCTACTTCCGCTCCGGACGATGAAACGTCGGACTGCGGCGGAGTGGTTTTGCTCCACCAGCTGTAACTACTGAATCCAAGGAGGCACACCGCCAACGCCGCCACGATTTTTCGTTTCTTTTGCCGCAGCCGCTCCGCCTGTTCTTCCAGTTCATCCACCTTTCGCATATTTTTCCCTCCCGTCCTGCTTCCTGTCCGGCAAAGAAAAACCGGCCTGTGCGTACAGGCCGGCGCAGTGCACCATATTGC
>CAZRLN010000009.1:0-73959 GCA_964601085.1 uncultured Veillonellaceae bacterium
ACTATCCTATATAGATGGTGCGTGATCTGGAAAGGATGGAGTGCATGGAAGAGTACCCGAAAAAGAGGTTTGACAAATGAAGGCAGCGATTCAAAGACCGAATGTACTTGATGTCCGGAATCCCGCCACGGGAGAACTTTATTTTGGCTGCAACCAGGCCTGGTATGGCGACGAATGGCAACGTCGCGCCGGATGCGGCCCGTCGGTGGCCAGCCATCTGTTCGCCTACTCGTTCGGAATGGCGCCCAAGACGCAATCGCAAAGCGACTGGCTGACGCTGATGGAAGATGTCTGGAACTATGTGACGCCGACGGATCGGGGAATGCCGACGACTCAATTGTTTTGCGAATCGGCGCTTTCCTATGCGCGGACCCGTGATTTCAAGATGGCCTGCAAGGTTTGCGATGTGCCGGAAGATGTCGCAGGTCGCCCCGTGTTGCTCGATGTTGTGCGTTTTATCGAGAAAGCCCTGCAGAGCGATGCGCCGGTGGCTTTCCTAAATTTATGCAACGGCGAGGAGCAATGTCTCTATCGCTGGCATTGGGTCACGATCGTTGCCCTGGACTTAGCGCCGGATGGCAGCCGGGCCGTGGCGACGATTCTGGATGAAGGGCGACAGCTCGATATCGATTTGGGCATATGGCATAAAACAACAACTTTGGGCGGTGGATTCGTCTGGTTTGTTCCCGCTTAATCCAGTGGGAAAATATTACTTTTGTTTTGCAGGATATATATGGGCAGATAGGGAAATCAACATCACGGGCGAAAATGATTTTGTGGAGATGTGACAACATGCGTTGTACAAGCTGCAAAAATGGTCTGTTCAAAGTTTGGCGCCTGGCCCTGATTCTGCTGTTGGCGGTCCAGCTTTTGAGTGTTGGCATGAATAATGTTGCGGCGCAACCGAATGATTTGGCGGATCGCATTTTGGTGATCAATTCCCAACCATACACGACCGAATGGTTTAACTCGCTGAATGACCGGTTCGTGGAGGAAATCAACCGTTTGCAGCCAGCCGAATTCAAGATCAGTTATGAATACATCGACGGAAATATTGCCAATGATCCTGCGGTGGCCGCGACCGTGATTGAGTTTTTGAAGCATAAATATCAGTGGCGTCAGTTTCGTTTGATTATTGCCGTCATGCCTTCCGGGTGCAAATTTTTGCTCGAACACGGCGATAAGTTCGCGCAAGGGATTCCACAGTTATATGTGTTGCCGGCGGCGACGCAAGTCGAAAAAATATCTTCCCGAGCCAATGTTGGGATTGTTCAAAGCACCGGCAATGCGATTTTAGGCACGTTGCAAAATGTTAAAACGGTGTTGCCCAATGTCCGACATTTGTATGTGGTGGCTGGAGCCGGCGCCGACGACCGGGAATACATGGACCGGACGCGGCGGTATCTGGAACGGGAGAAGATGTTTGATCAGGTGACCTACCTGACTGGATTGGGGACAACCGAACTGGTGCATGCGCTGTCCGCAGCATCCAAAGATTCCGCCGTCATGATGCTTACGTATGTAGCCAATCGTCAGGGGCAACCGATGACCACTGTGCAGGTGCTGAAAACGGTGACGCCGTTGTTGCATATTCCGGTGTTTAGCTTTTATGATACGGTATTCGGTCATGGCATTGTCGGCGGGAATCTGACCAGTACCGAAGCCTATGGTGAAACACTGGCCGCCGCTGCCGACCGGATGTTGTCAGGGGAACAACGGTTCTTTGCGTTGACCGCATCCACCCGATACATGTACGACTGGCGGCAGTTAAAACGATGGGAGATTCCGGAATCCCGTTTGCCGGCCAAACGTCAGGTCCGGTTTATTGAATATACCGTTTGGGACCGATACCGGGGGGAAATCATCGGGACCATATTGCTGATCACCCTGCAGGCGGTTTTGATCGCTCTGTTGCTTTACTATCGAAAACGGCAGGCGCAACTGGAGACGGATTTGCGGCAAATCAACGCGCAGCTGGAAATGAAGGTAGAAGAACGGACGGAAGCCCTGACCTCATCCAACGAAGAACTGATGGCGGCGAATGAAGAACTGCGGGCGTTGAACGAACAGATGCTCGCCATGAACGAGACTCTCGATGAGATGAACCACAAAATGACGGGGGAAATCGCCGAAAAGGAACGGATGAGCGAATCGCTGGCCGAAGCGAACCAGAAGCTGAAAGAACTGGATCGGATGAAATCGATGTTTATCGCCTCGATGTCCCACGAACTGAGGACCCCCCTGAATTCCATCATCGGCTTTACCGGCATCACACTGCAGGAAATGTCCGGTCCGTTGAACGAGGAACAAAAGGATAACCTGAGCCGCGTCAAACGATCGGCCAATCATCTGCTGGCCTTGATCACGGATGTGATCGACATTTCAAAAATCGAGTCCGGCCGGATCGATTCCTATTCCCAGACCTTTTCTCTGAACGATCTGGTGAAGGAGGCGGTGGACACGATCCAGACCCAGGTCGAGGATAAGGGCATGGTGATGGAAGTGACGATGCCCGCTGAAGTGTCGATGTTTACCGACCGCCGCCGGCTCTTGCAATGCCTGATCAATCTGCTCAGCAACGCGATGAAGTACTCGGAATCCGGCAAGATCAGCGTGGAGGTCAGTACGTTGGAACAGACGGTCGAACTGGCGGTGAGCGATACCGGCATTGGGATTGCCGAGACGGACTTGCCGAAGCTGTTCGAGCCTTTTGAACGTGTGAAGTCCCATCTGCAGGTGAAAGCGGGCGGGACGGGCTTGGGCCTGTATTTGACCAAAAAACTGGTGATGGAGGTGCTGAAGGGCGAAATCGATGTCCGGAGCATCCAGGGCCAGGGCAGCACGTTTACCATACGGATTCCGGCGCGGGTCGAAGAAGGGAGGACTGCACCATGAAACGCGGTCTAGTGATTGAAGACAACGAGGATAATATGATGTTGATCACCCGGTTGTTGAAGAAAGCGGGTTACGAGTACTTGTGGGCGCAAAATGGTTGCCGGGGCCTGGAAATGGTTGTCGAGCAGCTGCCTGATTTTATCCTGCTGGACATCCAATTGCCGGACATCGACGGTACGGAAGTCCTGCGCCGGTTACGCCTGACGGAGATTGGCAAGGACATTCCGGTGATCGTCGTGACCTCCTACGCGATGGCAGGCGACCGGGAACATTTTTTGGCGGCGGGAGCGAATGCCTATCTGGAGAAACCGATCGATCCCCTTCGAGTCATCGGTCAGATCCGGGCAGTGGTGGGTGAATAAAGGGCGGGATTCGGAGGGAGGAATGGACATGACAGAAAAAAGACCGGTAATATTAGCAGTCGACGATGTCCCGGACAATCTGGCGCTGGTGCGGGCTTTGCTGCGGCAACGCTATGAGGTCCGGACAGCAGCCAGCGGCGAACAGGCTCTGGCCATGGTTCACAGTGATCCACCGGATCTTATCCTGCTGGATGTGATGATGCCGGGGCTGGATGGGTACGAAACCTGTTCGCGACTGAAAGCCGACGAACGATTCCGGCGGATTCCGGTGCTCTTTCTCACCGCCAGGGCGGAAATCGAAGACGAGGAAAAAGGATTCTCGCTAGGGGCGGTTGACTATATTACCAAACCGCTCAATCCATCCTTGCTTCTGGCCCGTGTCAATACCCATCTGCAACTGAAGCAGACGCAGGATGCGCTTAATGAACGGAACGAATTTCTGGAAGCTGAAATCGTGCGGCGGGTGAATGAGATCACGCTGCTGCAGGAAGTGGCCATCACCGCCATGGCTTCGCTGGCGGAAACCCGGGACCGGGAAACCGGGGGGCATATCCAGCGCACCGCGAACTATGTCAGAGTGTTGGGGGAACATTTGCGATGTCAGGGAATTTACGATGATGTTCTGACACCTGAAGCCATCTATCTGATGGCCAAGTCGGCGCCGTTACACGATATCGGCAAAATGGGAATTCCGGACATGATCCTCTGGAAACCGGCCAAGCTGAATGCGGAAGAATTTGCGCTGGTGCAGCGGCATCCCCTAATCGGCAAACGGGCTATCGAGGGGGCGGAAAAACTTTTGGGGACAAAGGATTCATTCTTGCGTTATGCCAAGGAAATGGCTTATTCCCATCATGAACGCTGGAACGGAGCCAGCTATCCGGAAAACCTGGCAGGGGAGCAGATTCCGGTTTCAGCCCGGCTGATGGCTTTGGCCGATGTCTACGACGCGATTATCAGTCGCCGGGTTTATAAAGACCCGATGTCGCACGAGAATGCCGTGGAAATAATCCGGGAGGAATCCGGCAAACAGTTTGATCCCGTAGTTGTTCAGGCATTTCTGACCCTGGCCGACCGTTTCCAGGAAATTTCCGAAACCTTCCGGGATGAATGGCCTTGAGTCTAACGCTCGGACATCTTGCATGTTGCTATTTTTTGTTGAAAAGATTACAATTTAACCAATAATAATTATCGTACTGACGCGCGAGGGTTTGTCCCGAGCGGGAAGGCGATGGATTGGCGAAGTGTTGCTATATCCTTGTGCCTTCATCAGGTACAGGGATTTTTTATTTGTTTGGGATGAGGAGGGACTGTATGGAAACACGTATCGCATTGGTCGGCATCGTAGTGGAAAACAAGGAATCCGCTCAATGGATCAACGAAATTCTGCACGAGTACGGGGAGCACATTATCGGCCGGATGGGAATTCCGTACCCCAAGCGCAACATTTCCGTCATCAGCGTGGTGATGGATGCACCGAATGATGTCATCAGCGCCTTGTCCGGAAAACTGGGCATGATTCCCTATGTGAACATCAAGACCGTCTACTCAAAAGTATCGGATACAACGGGAAAGAAGGATGAAATGCATGGTTAAACGGACATCAAAGATTGCCACCGAATTCATCGATGATCAGGAGATTCTGGACACGTTGGAATTCGCCCAACAGAACAAAGGCAATCGCGAACTCATTTCCAGCATCCTCGAGCAGGCCAGGGCCTGCAAAGGTTTGTCACATCGTGAAGCGGCGGTGCTGCTGGAATGTGACCTTGCGGACGAGAATGAAAAAATGAAGGCGTTGGCGCGGGAAATCAAACAGAAGTTTTACGGCAACAGGATCGTGATGTTTGCGCCGTTGTATCTCTCCAATTACTGCGTCAACGGTTGCGTTTACTGCCCGTATCACCAGGGAAACCAGCACATTTCGCGCAAAAAGTTGTCGCAGGAAGAGATCGCGCGGGAAGTCATCGCCCTCCAGGATATGGGGCATAAGCGGCTGGCGCTGGAAACCGGGGAAGATCCGGTGAATAACCCGATAGAATATGTGCTGGAGAGCATCCAGACGATTTATGGCATCAAACACAAAAACGGCGCCATCCGGCGGGTCAATGTCAATATCGCCGCCACCACCGTGGAGAATTACCGAAAGCTTAAGGAAGCCGGAATCGGCACCTATATTTTGTTTCAGGAAACCTATAACAAAAAGGCCTATGAGCAGTTGCACCCGACCGGGCCAAAACACGACTACGCCTATCACACCGAGGCGATGGACCGGGCGATGGAGGGCGGCATTGACGACGTCGGCATCGGCGTACTGTTCGGGTTGAATTTGTACCGTTATGATTTCGTCGGCCTGCTGATGCACGCCGAGCATCTGGAAGCGACGATGGGGGTCGGTCCCCACACCATCAGCGTGCCCCGGATTCGTCCGGCGGACGACATCGATCCGGCGAATTTCAGTAATGCCATTTCCGATGAAATTTTCGCAAAAATAGTAACGGTACTGCGAATTGCAGTACCCTACACCGGCATGATCGTATCGACCCGCGAATCGCAGCAGTGCCGCGAACGGGTGCTGGAATTGGGAATTTCCCAGATCAGCGGCGGTTCGAGGACCAGCGTGGGCGGCTATGTCGAGCCGGAAGCGGCGGACGACAATTCGGCGCAGTTTAATGTGAATGATACGCGCACCTTGGATGAAGTAGTGAATTGGCTGTTGACCCTGGGCTATATCCCAAGCTTTTGTACGGCCTGCTATCGGGAAGGACGCACCGGCGACCGATTCATGAGCTTGGTCAAATCCGGTCAGATCGCCAACTGTTGCCATCCGAACGCACTGATGACACTCAAGGAATACCTGGAGGATTACGCTTCGCCGGATACCAAGGCGAAGGGTGAAACGCTGATAGCGCGGGAAGTGCCGAATATTCCAAACCTGAAGGCCCGGGCGGTCGCTCTCGAACATTTGACGGACATCACGGGAGGCAAACGGGATTTCCGGTTCTGATTGCAAAACGTCGGCTTTATACAGGAGTACCGATTGAAACTGTCGAATTTTAGAAATAGATACCAGGTTGGCGGGGGAAGCGAAGGTTGATTACAATGCGTATGCGAAGATGGTTTTGGCTGTTGCTGGGCATCATGGTTCTGTCCGCCACCTGCCAGGAAAGAGTCTATGCCGCTGTACCCGCAGGGCAGGAATATCGGTCGGGCGGCTGTAAAGTCGTGAGTGTTCACCCCCGGCCGCAGGCCACGTTTGTTTGGACAGGACGTTGCCAGGACGGTTATCTGGAAGGGCCGGGCATCTTGCAATGGTTTGAAGCCGGATCTCCGAGCGACAAGTTCATTGGCTCGTTTGTGAGGGGCAAAGCGCACGGCAAGGGGATCCTGACTTGGGCCTTTCCGGCGGCGCGTTATGAAGGGGAGTTTGTCGCTGGCTTGCGATCCGGTCAGGGGAGTCAGGTCTTTGCCAATGGAGATCGCTATGATGGGGAATGGCGTGATGATCAGCCGCAGGGCCGGGGGATTTATGTCTGGATCAACGAAGACCGATACGAAGGGGAGTTGGTCGCCGGTTTGGCGCAAGGAAAAGGCCGCATGGAGTGGAATGACGGAACCCGATATGAAGGTGATTTTTTTAGGGGACAACCGCACGGAAAAGGCGTCAAAACTTGGATAAAGGGTTCCCGCTATGAGGGGGACTTCGTGAACGGCCAGATGCACGGTTATGGAGAATTTACTCTCCGCAGCGGGCGGGTATTCCGCGGACGATGGGAAAACAGCAACTTTCTGGGGCCGTGATGGCGGCGCAACACAGGTTGCGACAGGGGGGATCGCGATGAAACGATGGCTATTGACGCTGGCGTTGCTGGTAGCATTCAGTTCCAGCGCGTCGGCGAAACCGGAAGTGCTTTTGAACATCCCTGAATATACATTGCGGCTCATGGATGGGAATACCGTAGTCAGGGAGTACGAAGTGGCGGTCGGGACTGCTATCGAACAAACTCCGGTTGGTAAATTCACCGTTTTTTTTAAAGAAAAGAATCCGACCTGGTATCCTGCTTCTGGCTTTGAAGACAAGACGCCGATGCCGCCGGGCCCCGATAATCCTTTGGGGAGTCGCTGGATTGAGTTTGCACCGGCGTTTGGCATCCATGGGACGCATAAACTTTGGACGGTGGATTATCCGGTATCAGGCGGCTGCGTTCGGATGTACAACCCGGATGTGGAAGAGCTCTATGATTTGGTCGACATTGGCACGCCGGTTATCGTCACTTATGAAACCATCACATTTGTGGAGAAGCCGGATGGTCTGTATGTGCGCATTTTTGCCGACATTTATGACAAAGGCACAAGTTCGCGCGAAAAATATCTCGCGTTGCTTGTGCCTTTTCTCGATCGCTATCGGTTGGTCAGCGAACCGGTTTGGCCGGTAAAGGTGGATCTTGCGAAACCTTACGAACGCAAGATCGGCGTTCCCAAGGCCGGGAAAAAAAGAATGGATCAGGAACGAACGATGACTTTTGTACCCGGCGTGATGAGCGTATAAAGCTCTTCCAGGTCGGAATCCAACATGGCGATACAGCCTTCGGTCCAATTGATTTTCTGTTTGGTTAGATCCTCGCGTCCGCCATGGATGCCGATCCAGCCGCCGAGCCGGGTGTTTTGCGGCGGCATTTCGCCGGTGCGGTTGGCGGTGAGAATCGCCTGGTATTGTTCGGAACTGATGAGATTTTTCCGGACCGCCTGCTCGGCATGACTGACGGCCGGATAGCTCAGACCCATCCAGGTGCGGCCCAGATACGGATGATTACCAAGCTTTTCCTTGTCCGTGATGAAGAAAACGCCTTCCGGAGTCCGGTTGTCGCCTTGCTGAAGTTTATCGCCATCGGGATTAACGCCAAAAACGCAGATGTATTTTTTGACGGGTTGCCCATCCTTGACCAGGGTCAGGGTATGGGCAGACTTGCTGATGATTAGCACGAAAGGTTCCTGGGCGGCGCCGTTGGCGGGAAAAGCGGACAGAAGCGCAACGGCAAGCAGCATCAGACTGATGAAACGTCGTATCATGGATTCACCTCGAATTTTTGTGATCGCACATACAACATATTTTAATTGTTTCGCCATGAATAGTAAATATCCTGCCGACGGACCCCGGATGCCTTTTTTTGATTCGTTTTTTGATTTATTTATTGCTTTGGCAGGAGAATATCGAAATACAGCAAATATAATATAGTTAATAGCATCGTGATCGGAAGCACTAATAGTTTAAGGAGGCAACAGGAATGGCGGCGGAATACCCCCAGCGGAATCGGACAGCGTCGGAATATCTTGAAATGATGGCGGAACTGGTACCCTATTTTAACGACCTCATTTCCGGCGATGTCAGCGTCTCGGTCATTCGGGACGGAAAGTATATTGCCTATTGCCCGGCGGACACGCTGAATTTTGGCAATAAGATCGGCGACTCTCTCAAAAACGGCATTGGCCAGCGTTGTGTTGAAACGGGACAGGCGCAAAGCGGCGTGGTTTCCAAAGAAAAATCGACGTATGGGGTGGCGTATGCCGCCAACGCGGTACCATTCAAGGATGGAAATGCCGTTGTGGGATGTGCGATTACGGCCACCCGCATTGACAAACAGGAAAAAATCATTGCCGCCAGCGATGAGCTGGCCGCTTCCTCGCAGGAACTGACTGCCGGCATGGAAGAGTTGTCAGCCGGCGCTCTGGAAGTCGCCAATACAACCAAGGAACTTTCCCGGTTGAGTCAGGAAGTCGCGCAGGCGACCCATAAGATGGATGAAGTGGTTTCCTTCATTCAGAATATCGCCGGCCAGACAAACCTCTTGGGTTTGAATGCGGCTATTGAGGCCGCCCGGGTGGGAGAACAGGGCCGAGGCTTCGGCGTGGTGGCGGAAGAAGTCCGTAAACTGGCTTCCTCCAGTGCCGACTCGGTAAAAACGATCACCCAGTCTCTTCACAACATCCAAACATCCATTGATTCACTGTCCAACCAACTGACGACCATCGATCGGAACGTGAACGAGCAGACAACGGCGATCGGCGAAATGGCCAAATTCAGCCAGAATCTAGCGGCGTTGTCCACCGACATGACGGAAGTGGCCAAGACTTTATTCGACAATCGGTGAAATCCGGGAAAGTAATTGAATAACTTATAAGTGGAAAAGCTGCTGCCCGCTCGTCGGAAGGCGGCTTTTTTCTTTACGGGCATATATTTTTTTGCCGGCAGGGAATGGAGCGTACAAAAGAGAATTGAAAAGCAAGAGATGCAGCAATTCACGCATTCTATTCGACAGGATGAGGGAAGGGAGCGAGGACAGATGGCGAAATCCGGCGGCAATATGAAAACACCGCGACAGGTCAAGGAACTGGGGGTCGAGCAGTTGCGCTTCTATTGCGATGAAGGTTGCCTGGATTTTGAGACAACGGCCAATGTAGCTCCCCTGGACGGAATGATTGGTCAGGAACGGGCAGTGAATGCCGTTGAATTTGGCTTGCACACGAACAGTCCTGGCTACAATATTTTTATTTCCGGCATGGTCGGCACCGGCAAGTTCACCTACGCCGAACAGGCAGTCCGCAAATGGGCCGTGGGCAAACCGATTCCCCAGGATTGGTGTTATGTCAATAACTTCGAAGACAGCAGCCACCCGATAGCCATTGGTCTGGCGGCGGGAACCGGACATGCTTTTTGCCGCGAAATGGAAGAACTGCTGGAAAACCTGCAGAATGACGTGCCGAAGGCGTTCAGCAGCGATGATTACGAGCGGGAAAAAAACGGCATCATGAAAGAGTTTCAGGCCAAACGAGGGGCGTTGCTCCAAGAGTTCGGCGAAAAGGCGGAAGCGTTGTCCGTGCTGCCGCAGTGGTCGCCGACAGGTTTTATGGCGATGCCGTTGCTTGACGGAAATCCTGTTTCGCCGGAAGAATTTGAGAAGCTGGACAAAGAGAAAAAAGAAGAGATCGCCGCCCATATGCATGCCGTTCATGAGCTGGCCATGGTGGTGGTTCGCCAGATTCAACATCTGGAACGGGAAGTGCGGGACAAACTGCGGGAAATGGATGGCAAGGTCGGTCTGTATGTTGTCGGTCAGCTGATCGATGATTTGCAGAAAAAATATGCGGACAATCCAGGTGTTAGCCAATACCTGGAAACTGTGAAGCAGAGTGTCGTCAAAAACATCAATGACTTCAAACAAACTTCGTCCGGCGAAGAAGACGGGCCGATGAACCTGTTCCGGAAAACGTCCCAGGAAGCAATGCGCGAACGATACGGCGTCAATTTGCTGGTGGATAACCGCAATTGCGAGGGAGCGCCGGTGGTCGTCGAAATCAATCCCAACTACTATAACCTGTTCGGGCGGGTTGAATACGCCAGCCGCATGGGGGTAGTCAGCACGGATTTTACGATGATCAAACCTGGTGCATTTCATTTGGCCAACGGCGGGTATTTGATTATGAACGCACTGGATGTCCTGACCAATCCCGGCGTGTGGGACGGCATGAAACGAGTGCTGAAAACCAAAAAAATGGTGATTGAAAGTCTGGGCGAGCAATACGGCCTGATCGCCATGTCGTCCGTAAAACCGCAGGCGATTCCCGTCGATGTGAAAGTGATCATGATGGGGAACTCCTATATTTACCATCTGCTGTACCAATATGACGGGGATTTCCGAAAATTGTTCAAAATCCATGCTGATTTTGATGTGCAGATGGAGAATACTCCGGCCAACATTGCCAAGATGGCGGCTTTCACCAGCACTACCGTCAAAAAAGAGAAGCTCAGGGAATTAACTCGGGCAGCGGTTGCCCGGGTAGTGGAACATTCCGTCCGGCTGAGCGGCAGCCAGACCAAGCTGACGACCCGGTTCAACGAGATTGTGGAAATTCTCTGCGAGGCCGATACATTAGCGGCATTGGACGGCGCGGCGATCATCGATGCCGAGCATGTTCGCCGGGCGATTGCCGGGAAACGTTACCGGGCCAACAAATATGAGGAACTGATCCACGACATGTTCCGGGAAGGAAAATACCTGATCGACACCGCCGGTGAAAAAATCGGCCAAGTGAACGGCCTGGCGGTAATGGGCGTGGGCGAATACGCCTTTGGCAAACCATCCCGCATTACCGCCAATACTTATTTGGGGCGGGCCGGGATTGTCAACGTGGAAAGAGAAACAAAGATGAGCGGCGCCAGTCACAGCAAGGGAGTACTGATTCTCAGCGCTTATCTGGGCAATCAATATGCCCAGAAGATTCCTCTGTCGGTCACCGCCAGCCTGACCTTTGAGCAAATGTACGATGAAGTGGACGGGGACAGCGCTTCTTCCACGGAATTGTACGCGATTTTGTCCAGCCTGTCGGAATTGCCGCTGCGTCAGGATATCGCCGTGACCGGCTCAGTCAACCAAAAAGGGGATATTCAGCCGATCGGCGGTGTGACCGAGAAGATCGAGGGCTTTTTCGAAGTGTGTAAAATCAAAGGGATTACCGGCCAACAGGGTGTCATGATTCCGCAGCAAAATGTGAAGGATCTGACTCTGAACGAGGAAGTAGCGGCCGCGGTGGGCGAGGGTCGGTTCCATATTTATCCCGTGGCTAGCGTCGATGAGGGAATTGAATTGTTGACCGGAACAACCGCCGGACAAAAAGATCGGCGCGGCGATTATCCGCGGGACTCCGTCCATGGTCGCGTCGTTGCCAAGCTGAAGTCTTATCACAAAGCCTATTCCGCCGACAGCAAAAAGGAAAAGAACACTGAAACGAATCATAAACCGGCCGCGATAAAAGACGAGTGAAAAGAGAACCAAAGATGCGGTGGATTTTTTGCCGGCGATGCGGGGTATTTCTCGCCATCGTCCTAATGGGACTGTTGCTGTGGATACGCCCCGGTTATGCGGAACCGGAATTCAAAAAGCTGATTATCGTGGCTGGTGATGAAAACTTTCCACCCTATGAATTTTTGGATGAACGCAATGGACTGAAAGTATACCGGGGGTTTAACATTGATTTGATTCGGGCGGTGATGGACAAAACCGACCTGGATGTGCAGTTTGTTCCCATGCCCTGGGAAGAAGCCTTGCGAGCTTTGCAGGACGGACGGGTCGATGCGGTAAGCGGCATGAAGTACGATGCGGACCGGATCCAACGATTCGATTTCTCGGAAGAATATCTCATCAATTCCCTGGCGATTTTCGTTCCCCGCGGAGTTTCCATTATCGTTGAACTGGAAGACTTGGAAAACAAAAGAGTTGCGGTGCAAAAAGACGACATTGCGTACCAAAAGCTAATCAACAAAGTGAGTAGGATCGCGGCGACGGTCAGCCAGGAAGAAGCCATGAAACTACTCGTTGACGGCAAAGTGGATGCCGTTGTCGGCAACCGGATGGCGGGACAATACATTTTACAACGCCTTGGGGCCATGAATTCTATTCAGAGCGTCGGTGGCGTCATAAACCCGGAACGTTATGGCTTGGCTGTTCGACGCGGCAATCCCGAGCTCTTGCTGAAATTTAACGAAGGCTTGCGGAAAGTCAAAGCAGATGGTTCCTATGATCGAATCTATAATAAATGGTTCGGGGAGCCGGTCGATTATCCGGCATATTATTACAAAACATATCTTGAGTATTTGGCCTTCGGGTTGACCGTTATGGCGATTTTGATCGTTATTTTTTGGCGCGTCAATTATGTTCTGAAGCGGGAAGTGGCCAAACGAACCGAGGAAATCAGCCGGGTGAACGAGGAACTCGTCCGGAAAAACGCCTATATCAAAAACGTGAATCGCTATCAATCCAGCGTACTGAATAGCGGCTATGGCGGAATTTTGACTTCCGACGCCGCCGGCGCCATTCGATTTGCCAACCGGTATGCCTGTGAGCACTTGGGGCTTCCGATGGACCCAGTCTCTTTGAATCTACGGGAGATTCCCGGTTGCGGCTGGATCCGGGATGCATTGGATGATGGCACGGCCGCAGGAGAGGTTCAGATTGACCAAAATTGGCTGGAGTATGCGATTCTTCGTCTGGGGGCCGACCACCAGACTGAAGAAATCATCATTCACTTTCGGGATATCACCGAAGACAAATATTTGCGGGTTGAAATCGTAAAGAGCCAAAAGATGGAGGCCCTGGGGCAGCTGGTCGCTTCCATCGCCCATGAGATTCGGACTCCGCTGACTTCCATCAAAGCGTTCACGGAACTTTTGCCCCATAAATATGACAATCCGGATTTTCGGGAGAAAATCAGCCGGTTTGTGCCGCAGGAAATCGAGCGTCTGAATCGAGTGGTCAATGATTTGCTGACCTATTCCAATCCGCCGGCGGTTCAAAAAGAAAAAATCTTGCTGAAGTCGCTGGTTGACGACGTGATGGTCTATTTTGTGGATGTCTTTTCCCGTCAGGACATCCAGGTCCGACGGGAATTGGACGAGCGCCTGTGGGTAGAGGTGGACAAGAATCAAATGAAACAAGTTTGGATCAATGTCTTGTTGAACGCCGTGCAGGCATTAAAGGATCAGGCGGAGCCGCGTTTAACAATAGCGTCGGAATTGGGGGCTGATGGGCAGGTGGTGCTGTCCGTGAGCGATAATGGCCCCGGCATTGCCCCCCCGGTTCAGGCCAAGGTGTTTGAGCCTTTCTTCACTACAAAGTCTGACGGGACCGGGTTGGGGCTGTTTGTGAGTTATCAGCTGGCGCGACGCAACGATGTGGAGATTCGTCTGAACAGCAGCCCAGGTTTTGGAACGGAAGTAAGGCTGATTTTTAGCCGGGATCAGGAAGGGGCCGCTTAGTATGTATCGACTGCTGATTATCGATGATGAACCCGCGATTTGCGCGTCTTTGTCGTTTGCGCTGGAAGATTCGTTTGTTGTTGCCGAGGCCCATAGCGCGGCAGAGGGACTCCAGGTCATCGGTAGCCGGGAATTTGATGTCGTTCTGCTCGATCTCAAGCTGGGACTTGACGATGGGGTCGACGTATTGAAGCAAATCAAGGCTGAAAAACCGCGTATGGTGGTCATCATGATGACCGCCTTCGGTAGCATCCACTCCTCGGTGGCGGCCATGAAGGCCGGGGCTTTTTATTACCTGACCAAACCGATCAATATGGATGAACTGCGGATGCTGCTGGGCAAAGCAACGGGATATCTCGATCTGGAATCGAAAGTCCAATATCTGAACAACAAACTTACGGAAGTTTACGAAGTCGGCGGTATTATCGGCCAATCCACCGCTATGCAACAGGTGGTGGCCCAAATCGAAAAACTGCGCAACGTGGATGCCAATGTCCTGATTACCGGCGAAAGCGGGACTGGCAAGGAACTGGTCGCCAAAGCCCTGCATTTCGGCGGTGCCCGGAAAAATGAAGCGTTTGAGGCGATCAACTGCGCCGCCATTCCGTTGGAACTGCTGGAGAGCGAACTCTTCGGCCACGAAAAGGGAGCCTTCAGCGGCGCGATCCAGCGCCGTAAGGGATTGTTCGAATTGGCGGATGGCGGGACGATTTTTCTGGATGAAATTGGCGAGATGGACCTGAAGCTGCAGGCCAAGTTGCTTCGCGTGGTGCAGGACAAGGAAATTCTGCCGGTGGGCTCGGAACAGAGAAAAAAAGTGGATGTCCGCATCCTTGCCGCCACAAATCGTGATCCGCGTCAGTTGCTGCGGGAAGGAAAGTTCCGGGAAGATCTGTTCTTTCGGCTCAATGTTGTGAATATCCATTTGCCGGCCCTCCGGGAACGGCCGGACGACATTCCACCGCTTGTGCAGTTCTTTTTCACAAAATATAGCCGTAAAATGGGGCGTACGGTCCCGAAACTCGAGGACGCCGCGCTGGCGGCGCTGACCCGTCATCCCTACCAGGGCAATGTGCGGGAGCTGGAAAATATCATTGAAAAAACTATGGTTTTTTTGTCCGGGGATGCGGTCCGGTTGGACGATCTGCCGCTGGAAGTCCGGCAGAGGTCTTTTTCGGACAAAGCCACGCCGACCGGGGAGTTGATCCCGGTCCGAATCGGTCAGGATATGGACACCATCCAGAAGAATGTGATTCTGGCCACTTTGAACCATTTTCAGGGAAACAAACAGAAAACCGCCGAGATGCTGAAAATCAGCGAACGGAAGTTGTGGTACAAGTTAAAGGAATATGAGTGAGTATCACGGCAGCCGCAAGGCTGCTTTTTTGTTGCAAAAATTGCACTGGCTGCAAATTTTGCAGAGTATTCGGATGCGTAATTCGGCTTCGAAAAACGAATACTGCAATAAAATCAAGGGGTTGGGTAGTGACGACAAGTTGGCATGAAAGTTGCAATACAATTCAATATGGAACAATACTGCGAAAAGAGGTGGGTGATAGAATGATGGCGCCAATTGAGTGGAGCGACGAATACCCAGGGGCTATTACAGTTTGTGATGCCCAAGGAATCATCCTGTACATGAATCGCAAGGCGGTAAAAGTTTTAGTGGGTGAGGGGCCGAGTGTCATCGGAAAAAATGTTCTGGATTGCCATCCGGAGCCGGCCAGAAGCAAGTTGGCCGAAATGTTGAAAAATCAGAATTCCAACAGCTATACGATCGAGAAGAACGGCATCAAGAAATTAATTCATCAGTCGCCATGGTATCAAAACGGCCGGTATATGGGTTTCGTAGAACTGTCCATAGAAATTCCGCTTCAGATGGCGCATTTTGTGCGGAAGCCGAAACAGACTTGATAGCGCCGCTAATTTCATCGGGAGACTTGCAGGAGATTTGCGAATTCATAAAATTTAATGGCGGAGGTGTAATATGGGATTAGAGTTTGTAAAGAATGTCTGGGTGCTGAAACTGGACATGGTGGGAACGACCGCTTTGGCAGCCATGTTACTGATGTTGGGCTATCAGTTGCGCAAGAAAGTGGACTTCTTTGAACGCTTTTGCATTCCGGCGCCAGTCATCGGCGGCTTCGCATTTTCCTTACTGGCGCTGTTTTGCAAGCAACTGGGTTTGATCAATTTTAACTTTACGACGACCCTGCAATCTCCTTTTATGATCGCGTTTTTCACCACTGTTGGGATCGGCGGCAGTCTGGCCCTTATGAAAAAAGGCGGCAAAGGGCTGATCATATATTTGGTTTCCTGCTGGTTTGTTGCAGTATTCCAAAATGCATTCGGATCAACGTTGGCCGGATTGCTTGGCATACACCCCGTTCTTGGCGTTATGGCCGGGGCAGTTTCGCTGGAAGGCGGGCATGGTGCGGCGGCGGCGTTTGGGCCGACTGCCGAACAACTTGGGGTAAAGGGCGCCACGGCGGTGGCAATTGCGTCCGCGACGTATGGGTTGATCGCCGGCGGTTTGATCGGTGGACCGATTGCCAAATGGTTGATCGGCAAGTATAACGTAGCCATTAAAACTGGCGAAGGAACTTATGAAAGCTTTAATGCGGCGATTGGCATGGACAAGGATGCAGAAAACGTGACCAGCCGCAACATTTTGACGATGATGACGCTTGTGTTGGTGATTATGACAATTGGAGCCTTGGGTTCAGCAAAACTTAAGGCTGCGACAGGATTTGACCTGCCGGGATATGTCGGCGCCATGTTTGTGGCGATCGTATTTCGCAATATTAATGATTCCGCCCCGTTCATCAAAATCAATCTGAAAGCCGTTGATATTATTGCCGACGTGTCCATCGGCATTTTCCTGACAATGGCGATGATGACGTTGCGGATCTGGGAACTGTATGACCTGGCGTTGCCACTGATCATCATTTTGGTTCTGCAGACGATCTGTTTGGCTCTGTTTGCGATTTTTGTCCTGTTCCGGGCTCTAGGCAAAGATTATGATGCGGTAGTGATCGTGGCCGGTTTGATGGGGCATGGCTTGGGTGCAACTCCAAATGCTGTCGCCAATATGGGGGCTGTCTGTGAACGGTACGGAGTGATGTCGCATAAGGCGTTTCTTATCGTTCCTTTGTGCGGCGCCGTGTTGATCGATTTGGTGGGGATCCCCAATATTGTATGGTTCATCAATTATCTAGCAAAATAGAACGGAGGAAAAGAATATGCCGAAATTAGTCGAATGTGTACCGAACTTTAGCGAAGGCCGTCGGCCGGAAGTCATTGAAGCGATCACCGACGAGGTCCGTAAAGTATCCGGAGTCAAACTGCTCGATGTGAAGCCGGACGCCAGCCACAACCGGGTGGTGGTGACCTTTGTCGGTGAGCCGCAAGCCGTGAAATTGGCCGCGTTCAACAGCTGTAAAAAGGCCGCCGAGCTGATCGACATGGAAAAACATCATGGCGAGCATCCGCGAATCGGTGCAACTGACGTTATTCCGTTCATTCCGGTCAAAGACGTCACGATGGAAGAGTGCGTAACGTTGGCCAATGAACTGGCTGCGGAGGTTGCTGGAAAGTTGGAAATCCCGGTTTATCTCTATGAGGAAGCCGCCAAGATTTCCACTCGCCGGGCTCTGCCGGACATTCGCAAGGGGCAGTACGAAGGGTTGAAAGAAGAAATTGCCAAACCGGAGCGAAAGCCGGATTACGGGCCGGCCCGTATGCACCCGAGCGCCGGCGCAACTGTGGTGGGAGCGCGCCAGTTCCTGGTCGCCTACAACATCAACTTGGACACCGACGATGTGAGCATCGCCAAAAAAATCGCCAATAGCATTCGGGAAGCAAAAGGCGGCTTCAAGTACGTGCGGGCGATGGGAATCAGTGTCAATGTGCGGGGCCGCGATGTCGCCCAAGTCACCATCAATATGGTGAACTATCAGGGGACCCCCCTGTTCCGCGTGTTTGAAACAGTCAAGAACGAAGCGGCCCGGTATGGCGTGAATGTCATCGGCAGCGAGATTATCGGCCTTACGCCATTACAGGCGCTACTGGACGTCGCCGAATATTATCTGCGTCTCGATGGATTCGAGCGGTCGCAGGTTTTTGAAGAAACCTTATCCTAAATTAGTCGGAAGCGGGGGAAACAGCATGAACCTTGTAGACTATAAAGTGACGGAATTTATGCAGTTGTTGGCGTCGGAGGCGCCGGCGCCCGGCGGCGGCTCCGCGGCTGCGTTGGCCGGTGCAACGGGAGCATCCTTGGCGGCCATGGTTGCCGCATTGACACTGGGCAAAGAAAAATACCGCGAATACGAAGTCCAGACGGTCACTTTGCAACACAATGGGAATAAACTGCAGACGCGTTTTCTGGAATTGATCGATGCGGATACGGCGGCATTTAATGAGGTATCCGCCGCCTACAAATTACCGAAGCAAACGGCGGAAGAAAAGGCAATACGTCAAGAAGCCATCGAATCAGCACTGAAAAACGCGACCCAAACGCCCTTTGCCATGATGGAGTCAGCCTTGGAATGCCTGAGGGTTGTAGCAACGGCGGTGGGGAAAACCAATGCTTCGGCGGCAAGCGATCTCGGCGTGGCGGCTTATTCGTTGCGGGCTGCGACCGAAGGCGCCTGGCTGAATGTGCTGATCAATCTCGGCGGGATCAAGGATGAAGCTTTTGTTACCCAATATAAGAAGGAGGGCGACAAACTTCTGACTGAAGTCAACGCCCTGGCGGAAACCATCAGCCGGCAGATTCTGGCCGCGTTGTAAAGAACCGCATCTTCCCGGGGATAATTCTTCCTTTCGTTTGATTTGCTTTGCCTGTCATGAGAAAAGGATATGGTATAATAAAGGCGGATCTAGCGAAATCAATAGGGGAGGTGCATCAATGTGGCACGGATACAAAAAATCCTGGTGGCGTATGATGGGTCGACCCAGAGCAAGGAAGCATTGGATTGGGCAATTGATTTAGGCATGGCAAACAAAGCACAGATCTGTGTGGCCAAGGTGATCGAGGCGATGTCCATCGGCGAAATGAGCACTCTGTATGAAGCGGGATCCAGTGACGACTTGGTTGCCTATATTGAGGAAGTCAAAGAAACGGACCGCAAATTATTGGAGGAAGCCATTGCAACTGTTGGCCAGCGGCAAGGCGTGACGATCACGACGGCCTTGTTGAACGGCAATATCGCAGCGGCGCTTATCAGGTATGCCAAGGAAAACGGCATGGATATGATCGTCGCCGGCACCAAAGGGCATGGCGTTCTGGAAGGACTGCTGATGGGCAGCGTAACCCGCAATCTGGTCAGCCTGTCGCCGATTCCGGTTTTGGTTGTCAAAGACTGACGCGCGTGGTTAGAAAAATTGAATTTTTTTCGACATGGGTATTGGGCAGGTTGAAGCCGATCTTCAATCTGCCTTTTATTGTGAAACAAAGGGGCTGGCTCACAGCAGGTTAACAACCTGTTTGAGCCAGCCCCTTTATATAGGTATCTGGTGAGAGAGCAGCGCGTTATTCCATTGCTATTTTTTGATCCACTATGCCAATCAATTGCTCGATTTCTGGTTTGGTAATCTGCGCAAAAGCGCCGAGTGCCTGACCCTTTAGACGCATTTCCTCATTGATCAGCGAGGAAAAAATCACAACTGGCAAATCTTTTAGCCGCGGATGGCTTTTTATGCGTTTGGTCAAATGATGGCCGTCCATTTGCGGCATTTCAATATCGGTGATGATCATCTGAAGCGTATCGGTAATCGGAGCTTCTTTTTCCGCCAGTTCCTCCAGCTTGTTCCAGGCTTCCTGACCATTTTCGTTGCTGATCGTGTTATAGCCGGCTGTGTGCAGGGTGCTGAGCAACAAATCCCTCAGCATACGGGAATCTTCCGCAATCAGAATGGTTTTTTTCTGTCGGAGCTTGACTAAGTCCGGTGTAGATACGGGAATGGCTGTCATTTTTTTATTCATTTCGGGGTTGACGTCCGCCAGTATCTTTTCAAAATCCAGCAGGATAATCATGCGTTCCGGCATTTTTACGATGCCAACTACCAGGTCCGATCCGGAGATGCTCGGCGCCGGTTCCATCTGGGTCCAGGAAATGCGGTGAATGCGGTATACGGCATCGACTTTGAAGCCGACATGAAAGTTGTTAATTTCACAGACGATGATTTTGAAATCGTCCGAAGTTGGCGGAGCTTTCAGGGCTCGGGCCAGATTGACCAAAGGCATAACCCGGGACCGCAACGTAAAAACTCCGTCCAGGTTAGGATGCGATTTGGCAATAAAGGTAACCGGCACAGCATTGATGACTTCCCGGACCTTAGCCACGTTCAGTCCGTAATAGACGCCACCGACCGAAAACTCGATAATTTCAAACTCATTGGTCCCAGATTCCAGCAAAATTCCTTTACTGTCTTCCATAATTCGCCTCCCACAATCCCGATTGCATTCTACTTACATAAATAAATTCGTGTAGGTAAGGCAAAATCCTCTTTTTGCCTAATGATTCGGATCGCCGGGAGTACCCGGGGGAGTGTGCGGATAGACCTTGAACCAGGTGGCGTACATGACGGGAAGGACCAAAAGAGTCAGTACGGTTGCGCCGAAAAGACCTCCGGCAATGGCAATGGCCATCGGTCCCCAGAAGGTGCTGGGGATAAGCGGCGCCATGCCGAGAATGGCGGCGGCGGCGGTCAGCATGATGGGGCGGAAGCGCAGGACTGCGGAATCGATGATGGCATTCCAGGGAGCTTGCCCTTCGGCGATATGTTTTTCAATCTGATCGATCAGAATAACTGAGTTGCGGATAATCATGCCGCCCAAGGCCAGAATGCCGAGTTCGGCGACAAACCCGATGGGCTTGAAGGTTGCCAGCATCAACAGCGTGACACCGATAATGCCGAGCGGCGCAGTCAGCAATGTCAGCAGCATGAGCGAAACGCGCTGCAACTGCAGCATGAGCAAAAAGACAATGACCAGGATCATAATGGGAACGGGCTGCATGAGAAAGCCAATCGATTTGCCGCTGTTCTCCAGGGAACCGCCAATATCGATCCGAAAGCCGGGCGGTAAACTGTTTCGCAACGAAGACAGTTCGGCATAAACTTTTTTCGTGGCATCGTTGCCGGTGATACCGTTTTTGATTTCGGCCTGCACCGTGATGGTCGGCTTCAGATTGCGCCGCCAGATCAAGCCTTCTTCGCTGTCGTAGCTGATTTTCGCAATTTGGCTGAGCGGGACGAATTTTCCGCCGCCGATATGGATCGGCAAATCCTTGACCCGGGACAGATCCTTGCGATCCTGGGGATTCATCCGGAAGACGATGGCAACGGTCTTATCTTCCTGCCGAAATTCGGCGATGGCGGCGCCGGACAACTGCATTTGCAGGCTTGTGGCGAGGGTTTGATTGTCGATGCCGAGCATGCGGGCCTTATCTTGGTCGACCATCAGGCGCATGATTTTGTCCTTTTCGTTCCAATCCAGATTGACGTCGGCAAGATAGGGTTGCGCCGCCATGACTTCGCTCACTTTGTGGGCGATCTGGCGCGTCTGCTCGTGATCGACGCCGCTGACCCGGAGCATCACCGGATACGGGGACGGGGGACCCGTCTGCAACAATTTAACATGGCTGCGAACTTCAGAGAATTTTTCGGCCAACAGGGTCGATATCTTTTCCTGAAGCCGATTTCGTGACGTCAAATCTTTGGCGACAAACACAAACTGGGCATAGTTGCTGTTGGGCAAGGTCGGATCACTGGTCAGCACAAACCGGGGAGCGCCTTCGCCGACATGATAGCTGAAACTGGCCAGATCCGGATCGCTTTCAAATTCTTTGGCAAAACGATCGGCTTGCGCTTGCGTGGCCCGAATGGCCGCTCCTTCCGGCAGGGTCATCTCTACCAGGACTTCCTTACGCAGGGAAGGCGGGAAGAATTCCTGCCGGATAAACTGAAAAAGAAACAGGGAACCCAAAAAGCAACCGGCCGTCAACGCGAGAACCAACTTTCGCCGTTGCAGGCACCAGGTCAGGATGCGGCGGAATAGTCGGTAGAACTTGGAATCATACACGTCATGTTCCGGGTTGTGGTTTTCTTTCGGTTTGATCAGCAGAAAACCGAGAAGCGGTGTTACAATGACGGAGGTCAGCCAGGACAGGACGAGGGCAATCGTAATCACTGTGAAAAGAGTGCTGGAAAACTCCGCTGCATTGCCTTTGGCAAAGCCGATGGGGATGAAGCCGGCGCAGGTGATCAACGTGCCGGTCAGCATGGGAAATGCGGTTGCGGTATAGGCGTAACAGGCCGCTTCATATCGGCCCCAGCCCTGCTCCAGTTTGACCGACATCATCTCAATGGCGATAATGGCGTCATCCACCAACAGGCCCAACGAAATGATCAATGCGCCGAGAGATACCTTGTGCAGATCGATGCCGAGCACCTTCATGCAGGCGAACACTCCGGCCAGTACCAAGGGGATGCAGAGCGCCACCACGATGCCGGTGCGCAGGCCGAGACTGACGAAACTCACCAGCAGAACGATGATTACCGCCTCAATCAGCGACTTGACGAATTCGCCGATGGATTCCTCGACGATTTCCGGCTGATTCGAGACTTGGTTGATTTCCAGGCCCAATGGCAGGTCGGTTTTGATTCTCGCAATGGTCTTTTCCAGGTCATCGCCCAGTTTGAGAATATTGCCGCCTTTGTCCATGGACAGGGCAATGCCGACGGCCGGTTTGCCGTTGAAGAACATCATCGGATCCGGCGGGTCGACAAAGCCGCGGGTTACAGTGGCGATATCGCCGAGGCGAAACGTCCGCCCGGCGGCCCGTACCGGAATTTTTCGCACGTTTTCGATGCTTTCGAACATGCCGCTGACCCGAAGATAAACATTGTCCGAAGTAGTTTCAACCATTCCGGAGGCGGTCATGGCGTTTTGCGTTTTGATGGCGGCAATCAACAGATTGGGATCGATCCCCATTTGGGAAAGCTTACTGCTTTCCATTTCGATAAATATTTTTTCCGCCTGAACGCCGACTAGCTGCACTTTTTTTACATTGGGGATTCCCAGCAGCGTCCGCCGGATGGTTTCCGCCTGGACCCGCAAATCTTCGTAACTGAAGCCGTCGCCGGTCAGGGCATAGATGGAGCCGAACACATCGTCAAACCGATCATTGAAGAATGGGCCCATTACTCCGCTGGGCAAAGTGGGCTTGATATCGCTCACCATGTTGCGAACTTCCAGCCAGGTGGGGCGGACGTCTTTTTCCGGCGTGCTTTCCTTCAGGATGACATAAATGATGGATTGCCCGGGTTGGGAATAACTCTTTAGGTAATCGATTCCGGGAGTATCTTGCAGTTTCTTCTCAATTTTATCGGTAACCTGTTCTTCTACTTCCCGGGCACTGGCGCCCGGCCACGCCACCGACACGACCATCTGGCGGATGACAAAATCAGGATCCTCCATGCGTCCCAGTTGCCGGTAAGAGAAAATACCGGCCAAAAAAATCATGGCAATGGTGAAGTAGACAAATTCCTTGTGCCGAAACGCTAATTCGGTGAGATTGAATTTCTTCAATTCTTTTCACCTGCCAGACGAACCTTTTGCCCTTCCTTTAGCTTATGCACTCCGGCCGTGATCACAACGTCATTGTTGGCCAGGCCCTCCAGCACCTGAACGGAGCTGTCGCCGAAAGCGCCCAGCTTGACGGGCCGCAGGCGGACAGTATCATCCTTGACGATCCAAACGGAGGGGGCAGAGCCTGTTTGATAAATGGCGGAGAGCGGAACCAGCACCGAGGGTTGCGAGCCGGCGGCGGCGATACTGACGCTGGCCGTCATTCCGAGTTTTAGTTCCAGCGGCGGATTGATGAGCTGGATCCGCACTTTATAGGTTCGGGATGTTTTGTCGGCAATCGGCGCCATTTCCCGGACCGATCCCTCGACGACCCGATTGGGCAGGGCCCAGAAGGTCACCTGGATTTTGCTGGCGTTCCGGATTGTTTCGTACCGGTTTTCCGGCGCTTCCATTTCGATTTCCAGTTCCCCGTCCTGTACCAGGGTGAGGATCGTCTGCCCGGCGGCTACAACCTGACCCGCTTCGGCATTGATGTTGGAGATCACGCCATCGCTGGGGGCGCGCAAGGCGGTATAGCCGAGCTGGTTCGACCCCTGGGCGTATTGGGCGGAGGCTTGGCGGGCCGCAGCAACGGCGGCGGCATGGGCATTGACATATTGATCATATACGGCGCGGCTGACGGCGCCTTCTTCAAACAAAGCACGATAGCGGGTCAGGTTGCTTTCCGCCAGTGTCAATTGCGACTGTGCGGCGGCGACTTGCGCCGCCGTGATATTTACGGTTTGTTGGACATCTTTGGGATCGATCTCCATCAAAACATCGCCGGTTGAAACCTTACTTCCCAATTCCACGTTACGGCTGGTGATTTTTCCGCTGACCTGGAACGCCAGCGCCCTTTCAAAACGGCCCCGGACTTCACCGGAATATATGGCGGCCAAATCGGCATTATTCAGTTTGATCGTCGTTGACCGAACCCGGGGCGGCTGTTCCGGTTCGGCTTTTTTTGCGGAAAAGCCGAAAAAAACTGCGGATCCGGCGATCGCCAGAACCAGAAATAATGCGACGATGATCGATTTTTTATTGGTGAGAACGGTGTCTTTCAGGTTCATTTCCATGATTCCTCCACTTGCCTATTTTTTTACCAATGCGTGATAGAAAAAGTCGACCAATGCTTCTGTATAAAAACCTTGTTTTTCTTTTTCCGCATCGAACGGAATGGTTCGCATATAACTGAAGGACTGAAACAAGCGAAACCCGATATAGGCAGCGATCTCGCCGTTGACATCCGGCCGGATTCGGCCGCGCTGCTTCCCATCCTCAATGATGTCGTTGATGATTTCGATTAGATGCTCCGTGATCAATAGGGTGGATTTGCCATTCAACATCGCGGAATACAGGGCATAATCGTTTTTCAGCAGACGTGTCAGGAAAATATCTTCACTGAAATAAGCGATGGCGGTACGCAACAATTGCAGCAATCGTTCCAACGGATCATCGACTTCTCCCATGCGAGCCAGAATGTTCGCCAGATCTTGACGACCTTCCCGATCGATTAGAGAATCGAAGAGATGCTGCTTGTCATGGAACCGCTCGTAAAGAGTCCGCTTGGAAATCTTGCAGTCACGGCTGATTTCGTCCATGGTTGTTTTTTGAAAACCCAATCGGTCAAACCGGCTTTTGGCCCGGTCCAGAATCATATTGTCAATACCGTCCATGCAATTCTCCTTTCCCATGTACACTTAAAAACTATTATAGTATTTTAGTTTTCAAATCACAAGCGATTTCATCCGGGTTTAGACAAAATGCGAAAAGACCGGAGACGCTTTCGACAAAGCATCTCCGGTCTTTTCGAAATATCGTGAATGGCGGAAGGGGCTCGGGAAGAGTTACCGATACGAGAAATAGATGCGGGCGATTGACTGCGCCGTGTCGCTGGCAAGGGCATGAACGGCAAGTTGTGGAGCTTGAATGTACTCGCTGACTCGTTCCATAAGGCCACCTTTTTTGAAATAGTGTCGGCATTTCATCGCACTGTTCCTCCTAAAATAATATTTGTCTGTAAATTATTTGCATGCAAATAATTTGTATGATTAAATTATAACAAAAAGAACTCCATTGTCAATATGCACCGCCAAAGATTGAAAAACAACATTGCGTTCCGTATGATACAACGGATAAAATAGTAGCATTAGAAAATATTGGCGGACAAAATAAACGGTGGGGATGTGGAAGCTCGATATGCTCGATATTTTTGATAGTGTATGTATTCTGCTTGCAAAAGCGGAACAAAAACATTTCCAGTTTACGAAAAAGATTTTGGATGAACGGGGCTTGGGGATCACTCCCGGACAGTTGATTGTTTTATATACGTTGTATAAACAAGACGGCGAGTCGATCACCGACCTGGGCAAGCGTTGTTTCCTGGACAATTCCACGCTGACGGGCCTGATTGACCGGCTGGAACGATTGAAACTGGTGTCCCGCGTGGCGGTGCCCGGCGACCGACGGGCTTATTCGATTTTTCTGACCGAAGAAGCGGTGGCAATGCGGGGACAGGTGATCGATGTAATGGATTTTGTAGCGCGGACGATGCTGGCGGGTTGCAGTAGCCGTGAAATTGCCTGTTTTCAAAAGGTGTTGCAGAACATTTTTGAAAAGTTGTAGCGATAAACTGACCGTTCTGCTTTTGCATGACGGCAGGTGAGTTTTTCAGCCGAGGTTAACGTATTGTTAAAAGTGTTGGGGATTGAGTAAATGAAAAAATATCTGGGACCGTTATATCTAACCTTGGCCGCCAGTATCTGGGGCGGCGTCTATGTAGTCAGCAAGGTTGTTCTGGCTGTTCTGCCAGCCTTGGAGCTGATATGGATCCGTTACGTGATCGCTTTGGCGGCGTTAGGACTGTTTGCTCGAATTAAGGGGGAGTCCTGGCATATTCCGCGCCAATCCCTGCCAATGGTCATTCTGATCGGGATCGTGGGTTATTTTATTTCCATTTGGGCGCAGTTTGCCGGAACGCACTTGTCGTCGGCGCAGATGGGGTCGGTGATAACCGCTGCAACGCCGGCATTCATGGTGATCTTTGCCCGCCTGTTGCTCCATGAGCCGATAACGGCAAAAAAAGCGATTTCGTTGGTACTGGCGACGGCTGGTGTTCTATGTATTGTCGGCGTTGGCGAGATGGGAGACGCGACGCGGCTTGGCGGTTTGATTTTGGGAGTGGCGGCCATCACTTGGGCATTGATGTCGGTACTGGTAAAAAAAATACCAGCTGAATGTTCTCTGATTATTGTCACAACGTACGCAATCTTTGCCGCAACGTTGGCAATGACGCCATTGGCTGTTAGGCAGATGCAGCCGGAGCATTTGCAGGTGATCTTCCGGCCGGATATTTTGGCCGGAATCTTATATATCGGCATTATTTCCACCGCTGGTGCTTTTTACTTTTGGAACAAGGGCCTTCAGATGGTGGATGCCGGCACGGGCGGATTGTATTTTTTCTTTCAGCCTTTGGTTGGGACGCTGTTTGGGTGGATCTTTCTGGGCGAGCAAGTCGGTTGGACCTTTTGGTTGGGATCGGCCCTGATCTTTGCGGGTGTGATTTTAGTCATCCGGGAATAAGTGGATGAATCTCTGAAACAAGTTATCAACCAGCACTATTGGAATGAAAAATCCGACCTCTGAAACGAGGCGGATTTTTTTATGCGATTAGTGAACGGCCTTGGAGCATTCAACTGACAGGATACGATGAAAAGATAGTTAACTCAAGAGTTAAATGATAATATATTTCATTTTATCATTGACACTAAATGGCTTTTGCGCTAGTATAAAAACAAATGAAAAATATTATCATTAATTCGTGAATAGGGGTGGTCGCATGAATAAAACATTGGCGATGATGCAACCTGGTGAAACCGGGGTCATCACGAGGGTTAATGGTACTGGACCAATAAAGCGGCGGATCGTCGATATGGGCTTGGTGGCCGGAACCGAGATTGGTGTGTTGAAATTGGCGCCACTGGGCGATCCAATGGAAATAAAGGTGAAAAACTTCAATTTGTCCCTGCGAAAAGCGGAGGCGTCAACCATTGACGTGAATTCGACGGGAGGGAAAGAATAATGTCTACGGCGTGCGTAACAATCGCCCTGGCGGGAAACCCCAACTCCGGCAAGACTACGATATTCAACAATATCACCGGCGCCCGGCAGCATGTCGGTAATTATCCTGGCGTTACCGTCGAACGTCGGGAAGGGTTTCGCCGATTCCAGGGTCAAGATTTGACGATCATCGATTTGCCGGGAACGTATAGCCTTACGGCCAATTCCATGGATGAAGTGGTGGCCAGGAATGTCATAATCGATGAAAAACCGGATTTGATCGTCAACATTTTAGATGCCTCCAATTTGGAACGGAATTTATATCTTGCCGTTCAATTGCTGGAGTTGGAACGGCCTATGGTTTTGGCCCTGAACATGACGGATGTGGCGGAACAGGCTGGAATCAAACTGGATGAGAAATCTTTGCAAAGACGCTTTGACATTCCAGTGGTTGGATTGGTTGGAAACCGAAATAGGGGAACGGATCAACTCTTGCAGGCGGTGTTGGATGTTTCCGCCAAACATACATTTAAACCGTTCTCCGTCGATTATGGAACAAAAATTGAGGCGGCGATTCGGCAGACGATGGAAGCCATGACGGGTCTGACCGGGATCAAGTTTCCAATACGGTGGCTGGCGCTTAAATTGCTGGAAAATGACGCGGAGATTCGCCGGTCGATCAGCGAAATGCCCGAGGGAGCCAAGACCTTGTCGGTGGTGGATGCAATTCGCAATAAGACTGCGGTCATGCTTGGCGAAGAATTGGAAATCGCGATTGCGGAACGGCGATATGAATATGTCGGCGAAGTGTATCGCGATTTCGTGGATTCCCACGCACAAACGTTTGAAAATTATTCGGATCGAATTGACCGGATTTTGACGCACCGGATCATGGGACTACCCATATTTTTCGGCATTATGTGGTTGTTGTTCAACGTTGTGTTTACTGTGGGTGAGATTCCGCAGGGATGGATCGAGGATGGCGTAAAATGGCTGGGCGATACGGTGGCGGCGAATATGGCCGAGGGAGAGCTGCGATCGCTGGTTGTGGATGGGATGATCGGCGGTGTGGGGAGTGTCATAACTTTTTTGCCGAGTATTCTGTTGCTGTTCTTCGGGATTGCGCTGTTGGAGGATACTGGGTATATGGCTCGGGCGGCCTTTGTCATGGACCGGATCATGCGGGCAGTCGGGTTGCACGGGAAATCGTTCATTCCGTTGTTGCTCGGCTTCGGTTGCAGTGTGCCGGCGGTCATGGGAACGCGAACCCTGGAGAACCGGGGCGACAGAATGGTGACGATTCTGGTGTCGCCGCTGATGAGCTGCAGCGCCAGATTACCGGTCTATACCCTTCTGATCGCGGCGTTCTTTCCGGACAGCATGGCCGGTAGTGTCTTGTTTGGAATCTACTTTTTGGGAATCGTCCTGGCGATCGGCATGGCGCTTGTGTTTCGTAAATGGCTGTTTCCCGGCGCAACCGAACCGTTTATCATGGAGATGCCGTCTTACCATTTGCCAACATTGCGCAGCATCATGCTCCACATGTGGGAACGCAGCGTGTTGTATCTGAAAAAAGCGGGAACACTTATTCTGACAGCCTCCATTTTGATCTGGTTTTTGACCAATTATCCGGCGGAAGTACAATACGCAAAAGATTATGAAGCGGCAAAGGCAACTGTTGCGGCGCAATATGACGAGGAAGCCGCGAAACCTCTGCTGGAACACCTCGACAAGGAACAAGCGGCTGAGAAGATCGCGCTGAGTTACGCCGGACAATTCGGACATGCCGTGGAACCGATAATCAAGCCGTTGGGTTTTGACTGGAAAATGGGCGTGGGTCTGGTGTCGGCGGTTGCCGCCAAGGAGGTCCTGGTCAGCACGTTGGCCACGATTTATAGTGTCGGTGATATTGAAGAGGATTCGCAGTCCTTGCAGGAAGCTCTGGCTACGGATCCGACATTCAATCCGCTGGTTGCTTTGAGCCTGATGGTGTTCACACTGCTATATTCACCCTGCCTTGCAGTTCTGGCGGTAATCCGGCGGGAAACGAATTCCTGGAAATGGCCGGCGTTCAGTTTCGTGTATTCGACGGTTCTGGCCTGGGTTATGGCGTTCGTTGTTTTCCAGGGAGGAACGTTGCTTGGATTCTAAAACGGTAGACAGCGCCCAATATGGACCTATACAAGAAGAGAACGGCATCGCAATCGCGCGATGCCGTTCTCTTTGGAAATGATCCGATAATGGTTACAGATAAATTTTTGCTCCGGGACCAAGTGGCCAGTTCATCAGCATGAAGAATACCAACCAACCGCCCCAGGCAATAAAGAACCAGAAGGCAAAAGGCAATTGTGCGGCGATGATGGTTCCGTAACCGATTTTCTTTTCGCCGGATTTTACATAGTGGGTGATGATTCCCAGCATGACTGGAATGTAGTAGTTCAGAGGGCTGATGGGGTTGGTAATGCTTTCGCCAACTCGATAGGCTGCTTGAACGAGCGCCGGTTCATAACCGAGCAGACCGAACATTGGGACAAAAATCGGTGCAAAGAACACCCATTTAGCGGAACCGCTAATTAGCAGGAAGTCGGCCAAACCTGACAATACCATGAACCCGATGACCAAGGGAATGCCGGTAAAATGGATGGACTGCAGAAAATGTGCGCCTTGAATGGCAATAACCGTGGCCAGATTGCTTTTGGTAAACCATGCAATGAATTGCGAGGCGGCCATGGCCAGAACAATAAAACTGACAGAGCCGCTAACGCCGTTGGCCATAAGCTTGGGGATGTCCGCTTCGCTCTTGATGACGCCTTTGCCAATGCCAAAGGCCATTCCGACGGAAACGAAGAAAATGAAAATCAAGGGGATAATTCCGGAGAGCAGCGGGGATTTCGGAACGAGCGCATGGGTTTTAGGATCCCGAAGCCAGCCGTTTTCGGGAATGCACATGGCCAGCAAAATTAAAATGTAGATAACGGTGGTCCAACCGGCATATTTGAGCCCACGCTTTTCTTCCCCCGTTAATTCATGGGATTGGGTCAGGACGTCGAGATTCATGTAGGGCATGAATCGGTCAAGACGCGGCGCTACCACCTTTTCTGCAACGATGGTGCCGACGATTGTCAAAATCACGACGGAAGAAGACATGAAATAATAGTTGATCAGAACGTGAACCGGTGAATTCACCGTCTGCGGCAGAATTTTCGTCGCAGTGGCGGTGATGCCGGCAATCAAAGCATCGGTCCCTGCTGGCAGGAAGTTGGCGCTGAACCCGGCTTGGGTACCGGCGAAGGCGACCGACATGCCAACAAGGGGGTTTTTACCCATTCCGGCGAAAACGGCGGCTGCTACGGCGGGCATGAACACGGTGGCGGCGTCAGATGCCAGGTTGCCGTTGATGCCGAGAAACAGGATGGCGGCAGTAACTCCCCACGATGGTACGTTCAACAACACCCGGCGGACAAGCGCGGTAACCAGGCCGGTACTCTCGGCAATTCCCATAGCCATCATCATGACTACGACGAGACCGAGGGGAGGGAAAGCCACAAAGTTTTTCACCATACTGGCCAGGAATTCCTGGAAGGAAGAAACACTGATCATGTTGATTACTTTAACAGTGACCTGTTTGTTGCCAACACCCAGGTAGGTAGCGGAGGCTCCTTCAAAAACATATGATAGCACGAGGACGGCCATGGCTAGGCCAAGAAACAGGGTGAACGGGGAAGGAAACTTGTTGCCGATGTACTCCAGCAGGTCCAAAAAACGTTGCAGGAAGCTGGAAGTGCCTTCGCCGGCGACTTGGGAGCCGGTTTTTGGGTTGCTCAATTCAATTCCTCCTTTGTTTTAATTTTTTCTTTCCAGGAAAGTCAACGCCGCGAGGGCGGTTTCCTCCATTACTTGGGCGCCAACAAACAGGGCCCGTTCGTCAAAATCAAAACTGCCGTTGTGCAAGGGACGAATTGGTGCGCCCGCAAGGCCGCAGCCAATGAAACAATAAGCGGAGGGAACTTTCTGGGCAAAGAACGCGAAGTCTTCGGCGCCTAGTACGGGTTTGTGGTCGGATAGGACATGCTCGGCGCCCAGAAAGCGGCTGGCGGCCAATACGACAAAGCCGGTTTCATCCGGGGCGTTCTGTAGACTGGGGTAGCCAAACTGATAATCCAGATCGAAGCTGCCGCCGTAGCCGTCGCAAATTCCCTGAATCATCCGACGCATCCGCTTCGGGATATCCTGCCGGACGGTTTCATTCAATGTCCGGACGGTCCCTTCCAGCACCACTTCTTTGGCAACCACATTATACCGCTCGCCGCCATGGATTGTCCCGATATTAATGGTTGCTGTTTCGCGGGGATCGGTTTGCCGGTGGATGATTCGGCTCAGGGCGGTCAGAACGTCGGAAGTCATCATTACGGCGTCGATTCCTTGGTGCGGAGCGCCGGCATGGGCTCCTGCCCCCCGAAGAATCAATTTGAAACGGTCGGAGGAAGCCATCATGGTTCCCCGACAAATGCCGATATCGCCATATTGCAGGTCCGGCCAAAGGTGCATGCCGAACATCATGTCGACTTTTGGGTTATCGAGGATTCCATCGGCAATCATGAACGGTGCTCCACCATTCGGCGCCGATTCTTCGGAAGGTTGAAACACGAGCTTGACAGTTCCACGCCAGGAATCACGATTTTCCTTGAGCGCGGTCGCCGCGCCGAGAAGCATGGACATGTGGCCGTCGTGGCCGCAGGCGTGCATAACGCCATCATTTCGCGAGCGATAGGGAAGATCGTTGTTTTCCGTAATCGGCAGGGCATCCATGTCGGCTCGCAGAGCAATGACTCCGCCCGGTCCCTTGCCTTCGATGGTGGCTAAAATGCCGGCATGCTTTTCAAATGTCTGCGCCGAAATTCCGAGCGTTTCCAGTTGGCTCAAGATATAGGCGCGAGTCTGATATTCGTTGCCGCTTACTTCCGGGTTGGCATGGAGCGCACGGCGCCACTCGATCATCCGCCCGAGTTCTTTGGGTAATACGCTGGCCGCAGTCATCGGGTATTTCCTCCAATTCTTGCAAATCTTTATGCATTATGTCCACAAATCGATTGATGCAATGTGCGGGTAATGCTATGATTTACTTGAAAAAATACTATCATAACTTAAGGACAAATAAAAGACATTTCCGTATAATTCATGAATATACACAAACTGTGAAATTAATATAAATTGTAAGCGGAACCAAAAACAAACTGAATAATCGTTTCAATCTGTAAAATAGATGAAAAAACTGCTATACTTCAGTGGGAAAGGCGGTTAATGGCAATGCGAAAAATCAGAATCGGCGTGGTCGGGCCGGGAGATTCCGTGACTTTGATCAAAGAAGTCGCAACGGAATATCAAGACCGGATGATTGCCACGGGGTATATATATGAAGATGCCTCGGAAGTGCCGAAAATTGTTTCGGATCATGACAATGATGTCGATATGTGGATTTTTTCCGGCAAAGTGCCGTATCGATATGCGCGGACCGGGAAAATCAGCGTTAAGCCGAAATTATATATGCCGCACACCGGAACCAGTATCTACCGGGTACTGCTCTATCTGGCCAAGGCCCAAATTCCGGTGGGCGCGATGAGTTTCGATACATTCAGTAGTCAGGAAATCATCGAAACATTTGAAGATGCCGAAACGCCATTGCCCACATTGTATGTCAATGACTACGACGGAGTAGTGTCGGCCAGCGACCTGACACGATTTCACCTGGATCTTTGGCGGGAGGGAAAGACCAAAGTCGCCGTTACCTGCTTTTATGCAACATATCAGGAACTCCAAAAACAAGGCGTGATGGCGTTCCGGATCTGGCCGACCAAAAGCAATATTCGATCCATCCTTGATTTGGCGGTCAGCAAAGCTGACGCCATCTTGTCCAAGGCCGGCCAGATCGCAATTCAACATATCACGATCGATGATTACGATGAGTTTCGGCGGATGGCCGTTTCGGGCTATTCCGTGCAAAAGGTTGAGCTTCAGCTGTATGAGATTTTACTGCACTATGCGGAAAAAGTTCAAGGCTCCCTTGTGATGCAGGGGAATGGTCGTTATATCCTGTATTCGACCCGGGGCGCAATTGAAGAAATTACCTGCGGGTTTAGCCAGATGCCGGTTGTCGCCGAAATCGCCAGACGCCTGTCCGTGAGCGCCAGCGGCGGAATCGGCTTCGGGGATACAGCTTACGGCGCCGATGAAAATGCCGCCATTGCCCTCGGGCTGGCGAGGCGGAAGGGAAAGAACCATTGGATGGTCATCCTGGATGACAAAACGGTGGTTGGACCGTTGAACTCCGACCTTCAGCTTACTTACTCCATCCGCAGCGAAACAGCGGAGGGGCTGGCTTTGGCGAAAAAACTGAATATCAGTGGAACGACGTTGAACAAACTGTTGTCGGTGTTCGTCAAAATCGAGGGGGAAACCATCGGCGCGGAAACCCTGGCCCAGCACCTCTCGATGACGGAACGGAGCGCTCGCCGCCTGCTGGGCACGTTGGTCCAGCATGGCATGGCGACGGAAACCGGAGAAGAATATCGCGGCGCTGGCCGACCCCGAAAGGTCTACCGTGTGGATGTGGCGAAAATAAAGGCATAGGCTTTGCCGTTATTCCGGAAATCAAAAGGGTTAATTTGTTTACTGTCGAATAATATTATGATATTGCAGACGAATGAAAAGAATCCGGAGGTGTGTTTGTGAACATTCGCAAGGCAGTTTTGGCCGATATTGAAGAAATTTATAATCTGGTGGATTATTATGCGGAACGGGGATTGATCCTGCCCCGGTCCCGACATTCCATTTTTGAAACTCTCCGTGATTTTATGATTGCCGAACAGGATGGAAAAATTTTAGGAACCTGCGCGCTGACACTGGCTTGGGACGGCTTAGCTGAGGTGCGCGCATTGACGGTATCACCGCAGCATTTGCGCAGCGGGGTAGGACTGAAAATCGTGTCGGCGGTGGTTGCGGAAGCCCGACAGCTGGGAATCAGCAAGTTGTTTGTTTTGACCTACCATCCGGAATTTTTTGCGGCCGCCGGGTTTGCGGAAATCAGCAAGGAAGAGTTGCCGCATAAGGTCTGGCGGGATTGCATCAATTGCAGCAAGTTTCCCAATTGTGACGAGACGGCCATGACTCGGCAACTTTAAGTCCTGGAATCTCGAAATTTTTCGACTATTGGACAAATGCTTGTGTGATAAAACCATTTATGCTATATTGTTTACAACATCATACGGCAGAAAAGCAATGAGGCTTGCGACACGGGAACGTTCGCAAGCCTTGAGTGCTTTTTGCGAGGTTTTGAGCGAAGAAGCTTGCGGGCAATCGGCACTGCCCCCAAGCTTCTTCGCTTTCCTGCGGCGCGTTGATGCGGAGAGCAGTCAATGAAAGGGGGAAGATAATCGATTTGTGATGTTAGCATAAACTCGAAAAAAGAAATGCCGAATGGGTAGTGCAAATACCCATTCGGCGCGGGTCGCCAATAATCCCGGGCAGGGCTCATTGAACATACCCATTTGTCATTGTAACAAATACACTTGCCGACTTTCAAGGGACCAAGCTGCTTTTAATGAAAGAAAATTTGATGAGGAGTGATTCTTATGCGGCAAATTGCAATTTATGGCAAAGGTGGCATTGGCAAATCCACGACCACGCAAAACACAGTGGCGGCCTTGGCGGAAGCCGGGAAAAAGGTGATGGTGGTGGGATGCGATCCCAAGGCGGATTCGACGCGTTTGTTGCTTAACGGCCTTTGTCAGAAAACCGTATTGGATACATTGCGGGATGAAGGAGATGATATCGATCTGGAAGATATCCTGAAACCGGGTTTCCGTGGCACTAAGTGCGTTGAATCCGGCGGGCCTGAACCGGGCGTAGGCTGCGCTGGTCGCGGGATCATCACCTCCATCAATATGCTGGAGTCGCTGGGTGCATACACGGCGGATCTGGATTATGTCTTTTATGATGTTCTGGGCGACGTGGTGTGCGGCGGCTTCGCTATGCCAATTCGGGAAGGAAAAGCGCAGGAAATTTACATCGTGGCATCCGGGGAACTGATGGCATTATATGCTGCCAACAATATCGCCAAAGGCGTACAGAAATACGCGAATACCGGCGGGGTACGCCTGGGCGGCATTATCTGCAACAGCCGCAAAGTCGACAACGAGTTGGCACTGTTGACGGCTTTCGCCGAAGAAATCAATTCACATTTGATCCACTTCGTGCCGCGCGACAATATCGTGCAGCGGGCGGAGATCAACAAGAAGACTGTCATCGACTACGAGCCGAAAGCAGAGCAGGCTGATGAATACCGCACGTTGGCCATGGCAATCAACCGAAACAAAAACTTCACGATTCCCAAACCCATGAATCAGGATCGATTGGAAGAACTCATGATGGCGCACGGAATTCTCGGTTAAGTAACAGAGGAGGATGATGGCATGTATTTGATCAAGGCGGTAATTCGACCGGAAAAAAGAGACGAGGTTTTGTATGAGTTAACTTCTGCTGGATTCAACGCGGCAACAGTTGTGGATGTGGTAGGACGTGGCAAGCAAAAAGGTATAAAAATAGGTAATATCGTATACGATGAGATTCCCAAGGTTATGATCATTATGGCAGTTCAGGATCATGACAAGGATGATATCGTCAGCGTGCTTCTGCGGATCGCCAAGACCAGCGAAAAAGGCGCCTTTGGCGATGGTAAAATTTTTGTCAGCCCTTTGGAGGAAGCTTACACGGTGTCCACAGGCGCCAAAGAGCTGTAGGAGGGTGCTATGAAAGAAATTATCGCCGTTGTAAGGATGAACAAAACCAATGCGACGAAAAAAGCATTGATTGAATCCGGCGCCGCTGGCTTTACGGCTTTGAAGGTTCTCGGGAGGGGAAAAATTGTCGAAGACAAGAGCGTGATTGCAGCTCGCAAGGCTAACATGATGGAAATGGCGATTGGCGAAGACGCCAAGGAAGCGGAAATACTGATTGATAGTTTTTTGGATGGACAACGGTTGTTTCCACGGCGTATGTTCCACATTATAGCGAAAGACAAACAAGTGGAGTCCATTGTCCAGGCGATTATGAACGCCAATCGTACTGACAACAGGGTGGGAGATGGCAAGATTTTTGTTCTACCCATTGCCGATGTAATTCGCGTCCGGACGGCGGAACGCGGCGAGATGGCGTTGTAAGGGAGGAGAGAAAGCTATGGCGATGACTGAAAAAGAGTTGGGCGAAATTTTGGATAAGCTTCCATCGAAAGTTCAGAAAAACAGGCGGAAACATATCCTGATCAAAGATTCTTGCGAGTCGGATCAAGTGATTGAGGCTAATACCAGGACCATACCCGGAATCATCACCAACCGCGGTTGCGCCTATGCCGGCTGCAAGGGCGTCGTGCTCGGGCCGTTGAAGGACATGATCCATATCGTCCATGGCCCGATTGGTTGCAGTTATTATGCTTGGGGGACACGTCGCAACAAAGCGAAAACAGAAGATCCCACCGAAAATTTTCTAAATTATTGTTTCTCCACCGACATGCAGGAAAGCGACATTGTGTTCGGCGGTGAAAAAAAATTAATGGCGACCATCGACGATGTCATGAAAATCTTTCATCCGCGGGCTATTACAATTTCGGCGACTTGTCCGGTCGGATTGATCGGCGACGATATCCAATCGGTGGCCCGCGCGGCGGAGGCCAAATACGGCATTCAAGTGATGGCTTTCAACTGCGAAGGGTATAAGGGGGTCAGCCAGTCGGCAGGTCACCATATCGCCAATAATATTCTGATGGACAAGGTGATTGGCAATACCGATGTGGAGAAGGCCAACAGACCGTTTTCCATCAATATTCTCGGCGAATACAACATCGGTGGTGACAGTTGGGAAGTTGAGAGAGTCTTGGCCGATATCGGCTATCACGTGGTTTCGGTCATGACCGGTGACGGGTCGTATGAAGAACTGCGACTGGCCCATACGGCGGAGCTAAATTTGGTGCAGTGCCACAGGTCGATAAACTACATCGCCGAAATGTTGGAAACAAAATATGGAACCCCTTGGCTGAAAGTCAACTTTATCGGTGTCCAGTCTACGATTGAGTCGTTACGCAATATGGCGCTGTATTTTAATGACGAAACAATCAGTCACAAAACAGAAGAAGTTATAGCCAGGGAATTGGCCCTAATCCAACCGAAAATCGATCAGTACCGAAAGTTGTGCGAGGGTAAGCGGGCCTTTTGTTTTGTGGGCGGTTCACGCGGTCATCATTATCAGGGGTTATTCGCCGAACTGGGAATTGAAACAGTATTGGCCGGGTATGAGTTCGCGCACCGGGATGATTATGAGGGCCGCCGGGTTTTGCCGACCATTAAACCGGACGCCGACAGCAAAAATATCCCGGAACTGCACGTGGAACGGGATGGTGAGCGGTATCGGGTAAAATTGCCGCCGGAGGTTGCGGCGGAGTTGCGGGCAAAAATTCCGCTGAACGATTATCCCGGCCTAGCGGTGGATATGCAGGATGGGCATGTCATTGTCGACGATCTGAACCATTATGAGACGGAAGAATTCATTCGTCTGTTGAAACCGGACATTTTTGCTTCCGGAATCAAGGATAAGTATGTGGTGCAAAAGATGGGGATTCCTGCAAAGCAACTGCATTCCTACGACTACAGCGGACCGTACGCGGGCTTCGCCGGCGCGGTGAATTTCGCCCGGGATGTCACTATGGCGTTTACCTCGCCGACATGGAACTACATTGTTCCACCATGGCAGGGCCAGCCGTTGCTGGATGGACGTATGAATGAAGGAGGCGCCGTCTGATGTTGGATGCAACCCCCAAAAAAATTCTGGAACGGAAAAGCGGCGGCATGATTAACCCCGCCAAGACCTGTCAACCGATTGGCGCGATGTACGCCGCGCTGGGAATTCACGGTTGCCTGCCCCATAGTCATGGTTCACAGGGGTGCTGCTCTTATCATCGAATGCACCTGACCCGGCATTTTCGGGACCCGATTATGGCTTCCACAAGTAGCTTCACCGAAGGTGCTTCGGTATTTGGCGGCGGCGCCAATCTGAAGACTGCGATCAAAAACGTGTTTGAGATCTATAACCCGGATGTTATGGCCGTTCATACCACCTGTTTGTCCGAAACGATCGGCGATGATTTGCCGACGATCATCCGGCAGGCGGAAGTGCCCGAAGGGAAAGTTGTGTTCCACGCGAACACGCCCAGTTATCAGGGATCCCACATTACCGGCTTTTCCAATATGACCAAAGCGATGGTCACCTACTTTGCCGAAAGTATTTTGGCGGAGAAGGCGGATCGGGTTAACCTGATTCCCGGTTTTGTTAATCCGGGCGATATGCGTGAGATTAAGCGCTTGGTCGCGATGATGGAAATTCCCTGGATCATGTTCCCGGACACTTCCGGTGTGCTGGATTCCCCCATGACCGGATCGTTTCAGATGTATCCGCGCGGCGGAGTGACGATCCCGGAATTGCGTCAGACCGGTGATTCTCAAGTGACTTTGGCCTTAGGGCGATTTGCTTCCGCGGATGCGGCGGAAACCTTGGGAAAAAAGTGCAAAGTTCCGGCTGTGATCCTGAAAACTCCGATTGGCATTAAGGCGACCGATGCCTTGATCATGGCATTGAGGGGCGCCTTTGCCGTAGAAGTTCCTCAGGAGTTGTCGGATGAACGAGGGCAACTGGTAGATATCATGACAGATACCCATTTCCATTTTCATGACAAGAAGGTGGCAATATTCGGTGATCCGGACATTGTGACGGCGATGACGGAGTTTGCGCTGAGCCTTGGGATGAAGCCAGTTCATGTCCTTACCGGTACGCCCGGCGGTGCTTTGGGTTCCGGCATGGCCGGATTTGAAGAGGAAATTCGCGAGATGTTGAAGAGCGCCGGGATTCAGGCCAATGTCAAAGCGGCCGGCGATTTATTCCTGTTGCATCAATGGATCAAGAACGAGCCGGTGGATTTACTGATTGGCAATACTTACGGCAAATTTATCGCCCGGGCGGAGGATATTCCGCTTGTTCGGCTCGGCTTTCCGATTTTGGATCGTAGCGTCCAGTCCTATTTGCCGGTGGTCGGCTACCATGGCGCTATGCGGCTGATCGAGATGATCAGCGGGGCTTTGCTTGACCGTCAGGATAGAGACGCCGCGGACGAGGATTTTGAATTAGTCATGTAGGGAGGTGAAAATATGGGTGCGCAACCGATTCTCGAACAACGCCAACAATCCATCATCCGAAAGAACCGCCAAAAACAGGCGATTCGCTGTGAAACCGACAGCGAGGCCGGTTGCGTCAGCCAGCGCGCCTGTGTGTACTGCGGGGCCCGGGTGGTTCTCAATCCGGTGACCGACGCCTTGCATTTGGTGCACGGGCCGATCGGCTGCGCCAGCTATACCTGGGATATACGAGGCAGCCTCAACAGCGGGAATGATCTTTACCGCAACAGTTTTTCCACCGATCTTCAAGAGCATGACATCATTTTCGGTGGCGAAAAAAAGCTGACGGCTGCGCTGAATGAACTGATTCCGCGCTTTCAGCCACCATTGGTCTTTGTATATTCCACTTGTGTGGTCGGGGTGATTGGCGACGATCTGGAAGCTGTCTGCAAGGCGGCTTCCAACCGGTACGGGATACCGGTCCTGCCAGTTCAGTCCAGTGGCTTTATCGGCAGTAAGGCCGCCGGCTATCGCGCCGCCTGTGATGTGTTGTTCCGGTTGATCGATCCTCCGCAACCGGTCGACCAGTCTACTAAAACACACTGCCTCAACTTTCTCGGCGACTTCAACTTGGCGGGAGAGGCCTGGATTATCCGGGGTTATCTGAAACAGATCGGCATAGAAGTCAAGACGGTATTTACCGGCGATTCCCGGTACGAAGACCTTCGCGGAGCCGCCAACGCCGGGCTGAATATTATTCAGTGCGCAGGGTCCATGCACTATTTGGCGGGAAAGTTGGAAGAAGCGTATGGGATTCCCTGTTTGTCGGTTTCTTTTTTGGGCTTGCAGGACACGGCCGAATCGTTACGCGCCATCGCCCGTCATTTTGGCGATGCGGCGGTCATCCAGCGGGCGGAAGAACTGATAGCGACGGAAAATGCACGGGTGGCGCCCGAAATAGAAAAATATCGCAACCGGCTTCAGGGGAAAAAGGCGGCTGTATATGTCGGCGGTGGTTTCAAGGCGATTTCCCTCATCAAACAATTCCGGGAAATCGGTATGGATGTCGTCATGATCGGTACCCAGACCGGCCGGCAGGAAGAATATGAAAAAATCGACATTTTGGTGGATGATGGCGCGGTAATTCTGGATGATGCCAACCCGGCCGAACTCGAGCGATTCATGCTGGAGCAGGGAGCGGATCTTCTGGTAGGCGGCGTCAAGGAACGACCGTTGGCTTATAAACTGGGCGTCGCCTTCGTTGACCATAATCATGATCGCAAACACCCGTTGAGCGGTTATGCCGGTGCGGTAAATTTTGCCGAGGAAGTGTATTCCACGCTGGGATCGCCAGTCTGGGCAGCTGTTAAAAGGAGTGTGACTTATGCTTGAGTATAGTCGCGATTTGACGCAGAATCCCTGCCACATGTGCATGCCAATGGGCGGAATACTGGCTCTGAAGGGAATCGCAGGCAGCATGGCGTTATTGCACGGATCTCAGGGTTGCAGCACTTATATGCGCCGGCACATTGCCGAGCATTTCAACGAGCCGGTAGATGTGGCTTCGTCGTCTCTCAACGAGAAGGGAACGGTGTATGGTGGTCAAGCCAACTTAAAACAGGCGTTGGATAATGTGCGCCGTGTATACCAACCGCAGGTCATTGGTGTGTTGACCACGTGTCTGGCGGAAACCATCGGGGAAGACATTCGCCGGATCACTTACGAATACCGACAAGAAACAAAGTGCGACTGCCGGATCGTCACGGCGGCTACACCCGGCTATGGCGGCACGCATGTCGAGGGCTACTGGGGGACGTTACAGGAATTATTGCGTCAGACGGCGGAACCGTCAACGCCTCATGCCGGTGTCAATCTCATCGTTCCGGCATGTTTGAGCCCGGCGGATTTGCGGGAAATCAAACGCTATCTGGAAATGTTCGGCTTGGAATATATTCTGCTGCCCGACATTAGCGAAACAATGGATCGCCCTTTTGAATCCGAGTACCGGAAAATTGCCGGCGGAGGAACTGCCCTTTCTGATATTCGGCGTATGCCGGGGGCTGTTGTCACGATGGAACTCGGCGGAGCGGTTGATGAAAAACTGTCCCCGGGAAAATGGTTGCAAGATGAGTATAAGACGCCGCTATTACGGTTGCCGGTTCCGATTGGACTCAAGAATACGGATTTGTTTGTGAACGTATTAAGTCAGGCGACGGGCCGGCCCCTGCCTGTAATGCTGAAGAGAGAACGCGGGTTGCTGATGGACGCCATGATCGATGCTCACAAGTTCTCGTTTCATGTGCGCCCGGCGCTTTTTGGCGATCCCGAGATGGTTGGCGCCATGGTTGGCTTTTGCGCGGAAAACGGGATGTTTCCCCGAGTTGTGGCAAGCGGTGGCGGCGACAAGGAATGGTGCAAGACAGTTCAGCAACAGCTAGCGGAAGCGTTGGAACCGGCTTGGATTCAGGAAAAAACCGGCATGGCGGAAGTTTTGGAGCAAAGTGTGGCAGGTGAAGCGAATATGGCGGTAGGGCCGTCGGTGGGGCGATATTTGGAAGAGAAAGCGGACATTCCGCTGGTTAGGCTGGGGTTTCCGATTCAGGATCGCCTTGGTGCTCAACGGATTTTATCGGTAGGGTATAACGGTACCGCTTTATTGTTGGATAAAATGGTGAATCGTTATCTGGAACGAAAACACAAAAGCTATCGACAAGATCTGTATGATGCTCATTTTGACAGCAAGGAGGCGATTCGCCATGCCATGTAATCGACAGGAATTGCTTGCATCACGGCATCCCTGCTATTCGGCGGAATCTCAGCACAAATACGCGCGAATGCATGTACCGGTGGCGCCGGCGTGCAACATTCAGTGCAACTATTGTAATCGTTTGTATGATTGCGTTAATGAAAGTCGCCCCGGTGTAACCAGCGAAATTTTGGCGCCGGATCAGGTTTTGGCAAAAATTGCGGCAGTTCGTTCCAGTCTGGATAATCTGGCGGTGATCGGAATTGCCGGTCCCGGGGATGCACTGGCGAATTGGGAACAAACCCGACAGACGCTGATGGAAGTGCGCCGGCATCATCCCGATTTGATTCCGTGTCTGTCGACAAATGGCCTGATGTTGCCACATTACGCGCAGCAAATCGTCGATCTTGGAGTCCGGCATGCGACTGTCACGGTCAATTCGGTAGATCCGGTTCTCAGTGAAAAAATATATGCACATATTGAGTGGGGAGGGAAGCGGCTGCATGGACGCAGTGCTATGCAAAGGCTACTGGACAATCAGTTGACCGGGATTCGGCTGTTGGCCGGTCGCGGCGTACTAATCAAGGTGAATATTGTGATGATTCCCGGCGTCAATCAAGATCAGATTCCGGAAGTGGTCAAGGCGGTCAAGGCGGCGGGAGCTTCCCTGACCAACATAATGCCATTGATTCCGGCTGTTGGCAGTGCCTTTGCCCACTTGCCCCAAACCAGTCATCGTGAGGTAGCTGCCATGAGGGAACGTTGCGAGGCTTATTTGCCGCAGATGCGTCATTGTCAGCAGTGTCGGGCCGATGCCATCGGGCTGCTGACGCAGGACCGATCGGCTGAGTTTCGCGACTTAACGGTCTGTTCCGGCGACAGGCGCCAAGATGGGGAAGTATCCCCAATAACTGACTGCTTGGGGATGAAATTCCGCGTAGCGGTGACGTCAAAAACAGAAACATTGGTTGATCAACATTTTGGCCATGCGGAGCACTTTCTAATCTATGTCACGGATGGGAAGAACAACACTTTGCTTGAAAGACGTTCCGTTGTTAAATACTGCAGCGGGAATGATTATTGTGAAAGCGCACCGGAGTTTAAACAAGAAACGGTTAATAGGCTGGCGGATTGCAATGCGGTTGTGACGATGCGTATTGGCGCAGCTGCCCGGGAGCGACTGATGATGCGGGGAATTTTGGTGGTTGAGGCATGCAATGATATTTCCGCTGGCTTAAAATCGGCTGTTCAAGAACTGGTTTTAACAAGAGTCGGGTAATTGTCAAGCAAGAGAGGAGAGATATCGTGAAAAAGCCGGAACGGCATATTTTTGTCTGTACTAGTTCACGGGCAAATGGACAACAAAAAGGCTATTGTCATGCCAAGGATGGCGTTGCGGTTGTTGGGAGGTTTTTGGAGGAACTGGAGGAGCGAGGCCTATCCGGCGCGGTTATGGTTTCTAATACAGGTTGTTTTGGTTTGTGTGAACAAGGACCTGTCGTGGTCATATATCCAGATAATGTTTGGTACGGCAATGTGACGCCGGATGATGTTGAATCGATTCTGGACGAGCACATCGAAAATGGCGTTGTCGTGGCAAAGTTGCAGATCAGTTGACTGAGGGAGGGCATATATCCATGGGCAGAGAAATCGGCGCTTATGTTGATAGTGAGGGAAGAATTGCGCAATTGTCGCAATCCGGCTTCTTGCAAATTTACTGCCGGCAGCAGGGAAGGTGGCGCAAAGATCGTCGAATGACCATGGAATTGGACAAGGCAAGAAATCTTGTTGAACTCCGGCAACACATGAAAGATGCCGTAAGGTTTCTTGGGTCTTGCGGAGCCTTGATGGCGGCGGGATTTCCTGGGATTATCCCGCATGAATTGGAAAAGGCGGACGTCGAAATGTGGGAGGTTGCAGGTTTTCCCGAACAGCACCTGGATAAAATTCTAAGTGAGCGGGAACGGTTGGCGGTCGATGCTACGGATGAAACTGCAACATGTTTTCCAACGATTGAAAATCGTGGCGATGGAAAAATATTTCTGTCGATTTTTGCGGTTCAGCGTAGCGGTGGTCTGACCTCCAAACAGGTATTGTCGCCGGTGCTGAAAAAGGGAAACTTTCAGGAACTGGAGATATTGTGCGCTCATGTTCCGCCTTGGCTGCAATCCGAGGTAATCTGCCGCGGCTGGACCCTAAAAGCGTATCAGCATCCGGATAAAACTATCAGTGTGGTGATCCGGGTCTTGAAGGCATGAATCGTGACGAGCTGTGTAAAAAGGGGAGCGCTGAAATTTCAATTTTCAACGCTCCCCTTTTTAACGATGTTGAGATGTCGGTTCGCTTTTAGGCGCATTATTTGCAATTACGCCACTTCGACCCGGTCCCGACCATTGTTTTTCGCCCGATACAATGTTTCATCCGCTCGGGCGAGAACTGCGTCAAAACTTTCATCCTCGGCGCGAACCTGCGTGACGCCGATACTGATGGTGATGCGGCGGGAGGTCGAATCGGGCAGCATGAGCCCGTGGCAAGCCCGGCGAAGCCGGACTGCGATATCCGTAGCCCCGGATAACGTCGTTTCCGGTAGCAGCAAGGCGAACTCTTCACCGCCAAGACGGCCGAAAGTATCGGTATCGCGACGACAACGGTTGATGGTATCGGCCAGATCTTTGAGAATTTTATCGCCGATGGGGTGGCCAAACTGGTCATTCACATTTTTAAAATGATCGAGATCGATCATTAACAAGGCGAAACAACGTTTATATCGACGAAACCGCTCGAATTCCGCTTCGGCCATCTGAAAAAAATGCCGTCGGTTGGACACGCCAGTCAGCTGGTCGACCAACGCGTTTTGAATCAAATCTTTACGAAGTTCATAGGCACGGACCTGCGCCTCATATTGTTGCCGCCGATAGGAATAATAATGGCTGGATGCCCAGAAACCCAACAGATTGGCCATGAAAAAAGAGAGCGCCACCATCGTCATCGTCGGACCGGATAGAGGGGAAGACGGTAACGCGTGTTCCAGGAGATTTGCGAGGGAAAAAACAATACAGGGAATCATTCGGAACGGCAAACGATTCGGGATTAGTAGATAGATACTGAGAAGCGCCAACAGGTCCAGGCCGATCGTGTGGATATGGACGGAGGGATGATAGTGGTTTGCCCAGAAAAGACTGGCCAAGATGATGGAGATGCCGAGCAGCAGCACACGGTCATAGGTGTCAGGCGATTTGATCCGTGACAAAGTCAGGCAGGTAAATACAATCATTGCCGACAGGAATAGCCGGGACCAAGCCAGTGCGGCGAAAATCGGCTGGTTTGCATACATTAGATAATCAAGGAAGAGGAGCAGAAAATTGGGCAGCAACCAAACGCCGCCCACCAAAATGCTCTGGCGGATATCCTGCCGCAGATGTTGGCGACGATACCCGGATTCCAACGCACCGAGAGGGTGTTCAAAATCCGATAAATTCCGGAACATTGGTTTCTCCTTGGTGAAAATATTTTAGAAAATCTTTGAATATTATAACATATCTTCAAAATAAAAAAGCAACTGAGAGATATCCGGTGATAAATAAATGGCCACGACAACGTTAAGCTGCCGTGGCCATTAATATTTGCAGTACGCCCGGCATGGGATCAGGTGCGTTATTCCTGCACGTTTTCCAAACCGAGATTCAGCTGAAGCAGCAGACCGTTGGCAAACATTTCAATCACCAGAAATTTGTCTTGCAGCAGTCTGGCCCGAAAATCGGCGCCGACAACAAGGGAGGGCGGGGAGATGTCGACCTGGAGACCCATCTGTTCATATCTGATCGCCGCGTTGGCGGTAACCATGTTTACCAGCTCGGAAATAGCGCTTTGCGGTAGATCATCAAACTGGGTGACCGGCATGCCACCCATCATGGTGCTGGCAATCGCCATTGCCGTGGCTTCCGTCAGGTTATAAGCGACATTGCCGCGAATCGCTTTGGTCATGCCGATAATGACAGTAACACCGAGACTCTCAACGGAATTGGTTCCCATTCGAACATTGCCGCGCTGTATGTCGGAAAAGCCGAGTTGAGGGAGAATTTCCCGAAAAGCGTCAATGACAGGATTGATATAGCGGGCATCCATGACCTATTCCTCCATCATTTCCATACTGATCAGGAAGGCTCCGATCGGAGTCTGGGCGGATACGGAGAGAACATGATGATTCGGCAGATTGGAAATCATCAGCTTTTTTCCCTCCAAGAGGCTCGCTGGCGTGATTCGGAGATCCATTCCTTTGGAAATGCGATTGGCTTGCGAGATACCCCGCCCGCAGACCACATTGGCCATCTCGGCCAGACCGGCCAACGCTTCATCAGCACCGGCGGGCCGCCCTAGCAACACTGCGGCAAAGGCAGCGGCGGTTTCATGGGTTGTATCCAAAATGACCCGGCCGGTATGGGAGCCCGTGATGCCGATAATGGCGCAGATTCCCTGTGAATCCAGCGAATCCGGCGGGTTGCCGATGGGCGAGAACGAGCAGATTTCGGGTTCCAGGGATTTGCTGATAAACTCTTCGAAGGACAGGCGCAACTGTTCCAGATAGGGTCCCCACCATTCCGGCGCTACCCGGCTGAGAGCCATTTTTATCATCCCGGTCAGATCGTCACGTGTTGCCGGTTTTTGCAAAAACCAGCGAATCCCCAGCAGACGGGCTCTGGCTGTCAGTGCGTCATCTTTCATGGAACTGAGAATGACAATACGAGCGGCAGGGTCTCGCAGCAGTATTTGCCGGCTGCACTCCAGTCCATCCATATCCGGCATTGTGATGTCCATGATGACGACGTCGGGTTTCAGTATGAAATATTTTCCGATGCCCTGTTGACCATTCGCGGCCAATCCGCATATTTCAAATGACGCTTCCGGCAGGGTTTTTTGAATTACCGCCTGGCTGAAGGGAGAGTCATCAATGACGAGAACGCGGGTTTTTCGCATTTGCCCACCTCTTCTTGTTAATCTTATTCCATATATATTACACTATTTTCGGTATGCTATGCCGATTTCCTGCAAGAATTATAATGAAATCCATTTTCTGTATTAGTTTAGCGGCAGGCAGGGGTTTGACCAAGCTTGTCGAACTTACTCTAAAGAAAAGTTCCTTTGGTTATCTTAAAGCTACTGCAACCCGGAAAACTTGAGAAACGGGAGATCATCGCATGACGCAATCGGATTCTCTTTTTCCCAATGACAGCATGGATATCGACACCTCTTCCGTGAAATTGTTGGATCTGTTCGATATGAGAGAACTCCAGCAAATTCAGGATGCGTTTTCGCTGGCAACGGGGGTATCGGCATTGATTACGGATTCTGACGGAACGCCGATCACTCGGCCAAGCAATTTTACCGGCTATTGTTCATTGATTCGTAGTACTCCCCAAGGATTGGCTCGATGCATGCAGTCGGATGCCAAGCTCGGCTTAATGAATCCCAACGGACCGATCTTTGCCCGCTGCCATAGCGGCGGAATTTTTGACGGCGGAACGGGAATCATGATCGGCGATCGGCAGATCGGCAATTGGCTGATCGGACAGGTGAGCGATGAACCGATTGATGAGGAAGTTGTTCGAGGTTTTGCCCGAGACTTGGGCATTGAGGAAGAACTCTTGCTTCAGGAGTCGAAAAAAATTCCTCATATGTCCCGGGTTCAATTCGAGGGGATCTGCAAGGCGCTGCACGTGTTTGGCTCCCAATTGTCGAAACAGGCGCTGCGCATTCTGCAACAACGGCGACATATAACGGAACTGCAGCGGGTTCAGGCAGAAATGACGGAAAGTGAAGAACGCTACCGGGCACTGCTTCATCGTTCCTCGGAGGCTATATTATTGATTGATCCGGATACAAGGCAGGTCATCGAAACCAATCGGCATTTTCAGGAATTGCTGGGATATACCGAGACGGAGTTGCAGGGGATGAAAGTATACGATGTCGTGGAGGATACGCCCGCATCAATCGACCGGTATTACGACGAAATTTTGCCGGTACAGAATGAATTGCCGGTAGAGTTGCGGTCGTTTTTGCATAAGGATGGACATGTGGTCGAAGTGGAGCGGACCGGAGCTATGGTTCATCTGCAGGGCAAAAAAGTTTACATGGTGACGGCGCGGGATGTGACGGAACGCCGAATGATCGAAGAAAAAATGCATTTCTTGAGTTTCCACGATGTGCTGACCGGATTGTATAACCGTACATACTTCGAGGAAGAGCTGACCCGGCTGGAACGCCGCCGGGACGGAGCGGTCGGCTTGATCCTGTTTGATTTGGACGGGCTGAAATTGGTGAACGACTCTTTCGGCCACGAGCAGGGGGATCAATTGCTTGTGCGCACTGCGGAACTGATTCAGGGCTGTTTCCGTGAAGAAGACATTGTGGCTCGCATTGGCGGCGATGAATTTGCCGTGGTCATACGGGATGCCTCGCCGGAAATCATGGAGGAGGCCATTGCCAGAGTCTATGCGGAAGTGTCCGGGCTTCGGGACCGGGAACAGCGCATTCCGCTGAGTTTGTCGGCCGGCTACTCGTATGCCGGGAATAAAAAAGTGGTGATGAAAGACTTGTTCCGCGAGGCGGACAACAATATGTACCGCGAGAAGCTTCACCGGAGTCAAAGCGCCCGCAGCGCCATTGTCCAGACCGTAATGAGTCTTCTGGAAGCGCGGGATTTTATTACGGAAGGCCATGCGGACCGATTGCAGGGAATGTTGACACAATTGGCCCGGGCGGCTGGATTGCCGGAGAGCCGGATGATCGATCTCCGGTTGCTGGCGCAATTCCACGATATTGGCAAAGTGGGGATCCCGGATCGTATTTTGCTGAAACCGGGCCCGTTGTCGCCGGATGAAATGACTGAAATGAAGCGGCACAGTGAAATTGGACACCGGATTGCCCAATCTTCCCCCGATTTGTTGCCGGTGGCGGATTGGGTCCTGAAACATCAGGAATGGTGGAATGGGAAGGGGTATCCTTTGGGGCTGTCCGGCGAGCATATTCCGGTGGAGTGCCGAATTTTAGCCATTGCGGATGCCTACGACGCAATGACCACTGATCGACCGTATCGCAAGGCAATGACTCGTGAAGCGGCGATAGCCGAACTTCGACGTTGCGCCGGAACCCAATTCGATCCGGCAATGGTGGAGTTATTCATTCAGGTTTGTCACGAACAAACGGAGCAACAACCGGAATAAATAATAGAGACACAAGAAACACAAAAAAGCTGCCTCCATTTTGTGGAGAACAGCTTTTGTTTTTGTTTGAGAGGTGTGCCCGTGCCCGGCTTACCCCAACAGATCGATCACGGACTGCGGCGAGAATTTTTGCAGATTTTGCACGGAGGCTGGCGATTGTTGCAGACTGTCTTTGATTTGGCTCAATTGTTGCCGAGCCTCATCCGACGACTGAACCGTCATTCGGGAAGACGTCAATGCCGATTGCGCCGTTTCTGAAAGATCCAACGAAAATGAAGCGGTCAGCGGGGCGGCGGGTTTGCTGGAGTTTTCTGCGGTTTTATCGGCGGCGTCATTGCGAAGCATCGCATCAGCTGCAGCTTGATTAACAAAAGATTGGGATTGCGAAGAAATTTTGGCGGTCATCGTTATCACGCTCCAAATACTATTTCTTCCTTTTCCCCATCATAGCAGATTCAACTGCGTTATGAAAGGGAAGTTCGAAAATCATTTGTCGGCCACTAATTCATTCAGCAACGAATCGGCGGTGAGATGCGGTAGGGTCACGAACGCCCGGCCACGTTGTTCCTGGTTGAACTGGCGGAGCGTTTCCACGGCGTGGGGATTGCGGGCCCAGCCGCGGCGGGCGACTCCTCCCATCACATCCCACAGCATGGCGGAACGGATGATGGCGTCGACTCTCGCGCTGCCGTCCAGCACCAGGCCGAAGCCTCCGTTGATCGATTTGCCGATGCCTACGCCGCCACCGTTGTGCAGGGCGACCAAACTCATGCCGCGAGCAGCGTTGCCGGCAAAACACTGGACGGACATATCCGCCATGACATTGCTGCCATCCTTGATATTGGCTGTTTCGCGGAAGGGAGAGTCGGTGCCGCTGACGTCATGGTGGTCTCGCCCCAACATGACCGGACCGATTTCACCATTGCGCACCATCTCGTTGAACCGCAGCGCGATGCGGACGCGGCCGCCGGCATCCTGATAAAGAATCCGGGCTTGTGTGCCGACAACCAGTTTGTTGCGCTTCGCATCCCGAATCCAGACATAATTGTCGCGGTCTTGGCCGCGGCGATTCGGATCAATGCAATCCATAGCCGCTTGGTCCGTCTTGTCCAGATCGGCCGGGTCGCCGGAGAGACAAACCCAACGGAACGGGCCATACCCGTAGTCAAATAGTTCCGGCCCCATGATATCTTCCACATAGGAAGGAAAAATAAACCCATCCTTCTCATCAATGCCGTTCCGGGACACCTCGATTACGCCGGCGTCAAAGATGGCCTTGAGAAACGAGTTGCCGTAATCGAAGAAATAGGCGTCGCGTTCGGTCAGGGTGCGGATCAGTTCAAAATGGCGGCGCAGGCTGGCATCGACCAGAGAGCGGAATCTGGAACGATCTTCGGCCAATAGCCGGGTGCGTTCAGCGAAAGATACTCCCTGCGGACAATAGCCTCCATCATAGGGGACATGACAGGAAGTTTGGTCGGACAGCAAGGGAACCGGGATATTGTGTTTCACCACGTATTCGAGCAAATCGACGATATTGCCATGATAAGCGATAGATAGGGGGGCGGAGTCCTTCAGTGCTGTTTCCGCCAGCCGGAATACCTCCGGCAAATCGGCCGACATGCAGCTAATCCAGCCCTGCTTCAAACGGGTTTGAATGCGGGACAAGTCGACCTCGGCGATGATGCCGACGCCATTGGCGATTTCGATGGCCTTACCCTGGGCGCCGCTCATGCCGCCGAGCCCGGAAGTGATGAACAACTTGCCGCGCAGGTCTTCGTCGTGCCGTAGACCGAGCTTGAGACGACCGGCATTGAGCAAGGTATTGAAAGTTCCATGGACAATCCCCTGAGGGCCGATATACATCCAGCCGCCGGCCGTCATTTGTCCGTAGTTGGCGACACCCATCTGTTCGGCGGTTTCCCAGTCGTTCTGGTTGTCGAACATCCCCACCATCAGGGCATTGGTGATGATGACGCGGGGAGCATCGGGGCGCGAGGGAAAGAGCCCCAACGGATGCCCGGATTCGATCACCAGTGTCTGGTCTTGGGTGAGTATTTCGAGGTATTGCTTGATCAGGCGATATTGCAGCCAGTTTTGGCAGACGCTGCCCGTTTCGCCGTAGGTTACCAATTCATAAGGATAGAGCGCGACATCCGGGTTTAAGTTGTTGTCGATCATGACTTGAAACGCCTTGCCTTCGAGGCAAGCGCCTTTGTACTCGTCGATTGGCCGGCCGGAGAGACGTTCCGCCGGCATGTACCGATACGCATAGATCCGGCCGCGGGTTTTCAGTTCCTGCAAAAATTCCGGCGCCAGTGTTGCATGAAGCGATTCGGGAACGTACCGAAGCGCATTTTTCAAGGCCGTTCGGGTTTGCGCCGGAGTCAGTTTATAGCCGCGGTCAGGCGCCCGTCGGAGCGTCGGATCGAATACCGGCGGTGGGGGAAGTTCGGAGCCAACCCCAACGGAAAAAATACCGGATTTTTCGTTTTCACTCATGATACTCCCTCCCGATGATGAATAATGTATAACTGACTAAAGAGTTTCATTCAGACTGCCCATGCGATAGCCTGTCAGGTCCAGCGTGACAAAGGGAAAACCAAGCTTTTTCAATTCTTTTGAAATCGCCGCGGCAACGTCTGCGTCAATCAGTTTGGTCATTTGGGACGGTTCCACTTCAATTCGGGCGACCAGCCCGTGATGCCTGACCCGAACCTGCCCCGAAGCATACTGCCGGATGAAACGCTCGGCCTGTTCAATTTGTCCCAGATTTTCCGGCGTGATCGGTTGTCCGTATACGACACGGGAAGCGAGGCATGCCGCACTGGGCTTGTTCCAGGTCGGCAATCCCCACTCTTTGGACAGAAGACGAATTTCGGTCTTGGTGAAACCGGCTTCCAGCAAAGGACTTCGGACATTCGGCATGGCCTCGATGGCTTTCATGCCAGGACGATAGTCGCCGACATCATCAGCATTGGAACCTTCAATAATCCATTCGACATTGTTTTGCGCCGCCCAATCGGCCAAGACGCTAAACCGAAGTTTTTTGCAATGAAAGCAACGGTCCGGGCCGTTGCGGCGAAATCCTTCTTCCGCCAGCTCGTCGGCGGGGAGCAGAATATGGCGGATTCCGATGCCAGCGGCGATCCGGGCCGAGTCTTCCTGTTCCTCCATTGCCAATGTCGGCGAGTAAGCGGTTATGGCGACAGCCTTGTCCCCCAAACAGCGAAAGGCGGCGGCAGCCAGCAGGGCGCTGTCGGTCCCGCCGGAAAAAGCTACGGCCACCGATTGCATGGACGTGAGAAGTTGATTAAGGCGGTCTATCTTATCCTGAAAATCTCTGGCTGATTGCGACATTTTTTCCTCCCGAAAACAACCTTCAACCCTTGAGAGGTGACTTTGTTTTATACTATTCGACATTTTGCTGCTATTCGATGACGCCGCCGCCAATGACACTGTTTCCATCATAGAGAACCACCGATTGGCCCGGAGTGATCGCCCGTTGCTTCTCTTCAAAGCGAACCGATATCCGTTGATCCGGCAAAACGGTGACTTCCGCAGGGCTGGCGGCGGCATTGTAGCGGATCTTGGCCAAAGCCCGAAACGGAGTTGCCGGAAGTACGTCCGCGATCCAGTTTACATCCCGGGCCGTCAAATGATGGGAGAATATAGCGGTTTCCGGGCCCAACGTCACTTGATTGGTGACCGGATCAATCGCCGAGACGAACATGGGTTGGCCCAGCGCGATTCCCAATCCTTTTCGCTGTCCTACCGTATAACAGGCAAAGCCTTTATGGCGGCCGAGAACCTGACCATCAGCCGAAACGAACAGACCCGGCGTAATGGCTCCGGGCGCCCGGTTCTCCAGAAAACGACGATAGTCATTATCGGGGATAAAACAAATTTCCTGACTTTCCGGCTTATTGGCTACCAGAAACCCAAACTCGGCAGCCAACTCACGGGTTTCCGGTTTGGTCAGGCCACCAAGCGGCAGCAGAAAATGAGCGAGCAGTTCCTGGTTCAGGTGATACAGGACGTAGGACTGGTCCTTTCGTTCATCCAGCCCTTTTAAAAGCCGATACTGTTGCAGGAGGGGATCAAATTCGATTCGGGCGTAATGCCCTGTGGCAATGAAGTCGGCGTCCAGCTCGCGGGCTCTTTGCCAAAAAGCGCCGAATTTGATGTGCCGGTTGCAGGCAATGCAGGGATTCGGAGTGCGTCCGGCCAGATATTCCGCCGTGAAGTAGTCGATGACATCCCGCTCGAACGCCGTCTGGAAATTAAAGACGTAATGCGGAATGTCCAGCATCTGGGCTACCCGCCGGGCATCCTCCACGGCGGACAGGGAACAACAGGCCCGTTCCGGCTCTTCCGTTCCGGAGGCAGCCTCTTCGTTCGACTCGCTCCACAATTTCATGGTGGCGCCAATGACTTCATAGCCTTGACGTTTGAGCAGAGCGGCCGTGACGGAACTGTCAACTCCGCCGCTCATGGCGACAAGCACTTTTGTTGATTTATTCATGGCAAAATTATATCATATTTCGGTTAATATCGGCGGTTTGCCGAGGCTGTGTTTTTGACAGACAAAGGGGCATCTGCTATGATTTACGACATACGAATCTTTTGTTTCGGGCGTGACGGATTTGCTTGTCCAAGCGGTTCATGACGCTGGAACAAATGTGAAAAAAACGCATAACTGTCGACTGCAATGTTGCGAAAGGAAAGACCCTTTGAAAAGAATTTTTTCGCCGCTGGGGGCCTTGCTGGCCGGCCAGTTTCTCTCCGCTTTTGTGGACAACATGTTGCTGTTTATCGCCCAGGCGATCATTCGGCGGGATGGGTATCCGGATTTCTATTTGCCGTTGGTGCAGGGACTCTATCTGGCTGCTTATATTCTGGCCTCTCCCTGGGTCGGCGGTTTTTCGGATTTTGTTCCCAAGGCAAAAGTGTTGCTGATCGGCAATCTGGTAAAGGCTTTTTGTCTGGTCGGCTTTATTTTCGGTCTCAATCCCGCCTTGAGTTATGGAATCTTCGGGTTGGGGTCGGTGATTTACAGTCCGGCCAAATATGGAATTTTGCCGTTTCTCACCACCGATGAACAACAATTGATGAAGGCGAATTCCTGGATGGAAGGAACCACGATTGCGGCCATCCTCAGCGGGGCGGTGGCGGGTGGATTCCTGTCGGATTATTCGATACCGCTGGCTTGCCTTCTGGGCTTGGTGTTGTACCTGATCTCCATTGGTTTTACCTATATGATTCCGCATAACCCAGGTACCGGCTGCATGCCGGGCTGGAATGCGATCCGCGATTTTATCGCCGATATCGGCTTTTTCATGAAGCACGTCGACACCCGGTTTTCGGTGATTGGATCGGCCTTTTTCTGGACGGTTTCCAATATCCTGCGATTGGGCATGTTTGTGTGGGTGCCGGAAGAACTCGGTCTGGCGGGAAATAAGCCGGTCAGCCTGCTGATGGCGGTGATTGGAATCGGAATTGGAGTTGGCGCCTTGCTGGCGCCTCGTTTCGTTTCGGTCCGAACCTATCGTAAAGCGATATTCTTTGGAATCGTCATGGGTGTCATCGTAATGGGTCTGAGTTATGTGCATACGCTGAATGTGGCCGTTGGCCTGATATTTACGGTGGGACTTCTCGGCGGGATGTACATCGTGCCGGTCAATACACTAAACGAGTATCTGGGGGACCGGACGATCGGCACCGGGCGGGCCACCACCGTTCAAAATTTCGCCGAAAACACGTTCATGTTGCTCGGTACCGGTGCTTATACGTTTGCGGAGCAAATCCACATACCCATCGATCATACGATCCGTTGGAGCGGGATTTTGTTGCTCGGGTTTATGGCGTTTTTGGCCTTCTACCGTCGCGGTTGCCCTGTGGCGGTGAGAGGCGAAGTCGAATAAAAGCAATGGAAACAGGAAAACAATGGAGGTGTTCTAAATGGAATGGAATGAGGTAAAAGCTCGCGCCAAAGAGAGTTTTCATGGTGCCTGCCGGGTCTGCCCGATTTGCAATGGAATTGCCTGTGCTGGCGAAGTGCCCGGGATGGGCGGTGTCGGAACCGGGATGAGTTTTCGCAACAATTTTACAGCCCTGGCCGAGATCAAACTGAATTTGCGAACCGTACATCGGGTCAATGCGCCGTTTATGAACGCGACCCTGTTTGGACAGGATTTGAGTATGCCGGTGCTGGCGGCGGCGATTGGCGGAACGGCCATGAATATGAAAGCGGAACTGAGCGAAGCGGAATACGCCGCGGCCGTGGTGACCGGAACAGCTCAGGCCGGTGTGCTGGGAATGACGGGAGATGGACCGAATCCTTCCATGTTTCAGGGTGGACTGGCCGCGATCAAAGCGGAACAGGGACGCGGCATTGCCATCATCAAGCCCCGGGAACCGGAACGCATCGTGCAACTGGCCAATGAAGCCGCCCAAGCCGGCGCCGTGGCTTTCGGCATTGACATCGATGCCGCCGCGTTGATCAACATGACCCGGATGGGCCAGCCGGTCGGACCGAAGAGTTTTGCCGAACTGGAATATATCAAAAGAAATACGCGCATTCCCTTCATTGTCAAGGGAATCATGACGGTGGACGAAGCGTTGGCCTGTGTCGAAGCCGGCGTGGACGCCATTGTCGTTTCCAACCACGGCGGCCGAGCCCTGGATCATACTCCGGGAACGGCGGAAGTTCTGCCGGCTATTGCCAAAGCCGTACAGGGCCGTTTGGTTGTGATGGCGGACGGCGGCGTGAGAACTGGCTCGGACGTCCTGAAAATGTTGGCGCTCGGCGCGGAATTCGTTTTGGTCGGCCGGCCGGTGATTGTCGGCGCTGTCGGCGGTGGCGCGGAAGGCGTCAAAATGGTGATGGACCGCATTGCCGCGGAATTACGCACCGCTATGGTTCTGACCGGCGCCAGCGATGTGAAACATGTATCCGACCGGGTGATTTATCCGCCGACTTGGTAACACTTGCGGCTATTCGCTGCGAATGTCCGTGAACAGTACGGCTGGGGAATTCAGCGGAAAAACGCGCGGCGGTAGTTTTCGCAATTCTTCGATCAACCAGCCTTCCGATGTTGTCGCCAGCAGCTCCAAAGCCTGGTCGACCGACTCGGCGGCGATCATCGCGATGACATCGGTATAGAGGGCCTGATGAACGCAGGGTTCGTTGATCATGCTCCAACTATGGAATTTTCGGTTATGCCGCCAGAGATATAGATTCATTGGTTTTCCTCCTCTGGACAGATACGGAGGCGTGGGGTGTCCCCGTATACTGCCGATTCTATTCCCGAAAAAATTGTATCCGTGCAGCGAGTGTTGGTATCCGAATTGAAGATCGGCATGGTCACGGCCCGCAATGTGTTCAACGCGGAGGGAAAGTTGCTTCTGGCTGCCGGCCAGGAAGTGACGGACTCCTATATCCGACGGTTGCAAGACTTGTCAATTTATGCGATCTATGTCCGCAATCCGTACTTCAGTGATGTGGAAATCCCCACGATCATCGACGAGGAAACCCGTCAGTCGAGTATCCAGACCGTCAAGCGGGGGCTGGAAGCTTTGCGCAACAAGCGGGCGGATTTGGCCGTAGCGGAGTTTCAACAGTCGGCGCGGCGGATTGTCGCCGAGATCATTCACAACCGGCAGGCCATGATTCATCTGACGGAAATTCGGGCCCATGACGATTGCACATTCGCCCATTCCGTTGATGTTTGCATTTTGTCCGTACTGGTCGCCACGGCGATGGATTACCCGGAAAGCCGGCTGAATGAGCTGGCGGTGGGGGCTTTGATGCATGATGTCGGTAAGCTGCAAGTGGGACAGAACCTGTTGATAAAACCGGACAAGTTGACGGAGGAAGAAATGGTACAGATGCGTCGACATCCCTGGCTTGGCTTCGAAATTTTACGGGCGCAGCGAGGGCAGCTTTCCATTCCCTCTATTCATGTCGCGTTGCAGCATCATGAGAAGTATGACGGAACCGGCTATCCTAGAGGGTTGGCCGGAACGGACATTCATGAATTTTCCCGGATCGTTTCCATGGTGGATGTCTATGATGCGGTTACCTCCGACCGCCCCTATCGCAAAGCGCTGTTGCCGCATGAGGCGTATGAATTGATGCTGGTTTCCGGCAGCCAGCATTTTGATCCGGAAATCTTACCGATTTTTTTGGGTAAGATCGCACTGTATCCGGTCGGGACGGCAGTTCGCCTGAATACCGGCGATATCGGCGTAGTTACTTTGGTCGAACCGGGTTGGCCGACCCGACCCGTGGTGCGACTGATCATGGACAAACATCGCCGTCTGTACCCCGGTGAGGTGACCTTGGATATGAGAAACCACCTGACCGTTTTTATCGATCAGGTGGTGGACGGAAAAAGTTTGAGCAATCTGATTTAATTAGTCCGTCGGTGAAGTTGCATGGGAACGATGGAGTCCGAGTTTGGCAATTTCTTCGCTTTTGGGGTTGGAAACCGCTGATTTTTCCGGGGCCGTTCCGGCAAAGTTGTCCACCAACCGGGTCGTAACCCGGAAATCGGTCAATACGCCGGGGCCGCCGACGCAACCGCCGGTGCAGGCCATCCCTTCGAAGAAATTGGCCGGACGCTTACCTGCTTCGATTTCTTGCAGGCATTTCTTGCAGTTCCCCAAGCCTTCGCAGCGTTCCGCCTGGACCGATACTTCTGGCGCTAATTGAACCATCACGTTTTCCACTGCCTGGAGGACACCGCCGGCCCGGGCAAAAATATTGCCGTCTTTCGACGCGGCGGAGGAGAAGGAATCGGCAGTCATTTCCGTAACATTGACGCCGGCGCCGACGACCAATGCGGCCAGCTCTTCAAAGGTCAGCACATAATCGACATTGTCAGGATATTTTTGAGCTTCGCCTTTTTTGGCGATGCACGGGCCAACGAACACGACGATCCCTTCGGGATCGTTTTTCTTTACTCCCATCGCAGCCGCTACCATCGGGGAAACCAGGGAAGAAATATTTTCCTTCAGATTGGGCAGATGCTTTTCCACCATGCCAACAAAAGCCGGACAGCAGGAGGTTGTCATGAAGCTGCCGGATTCCTGGCTGCGTTCTGCGAATTCGCGGGCTTCTTCCACGGCGACGGCATCGGCGCCGACGGAAACTTCAAGCGCTTCGTGGAAGCCGACTTTTTTTAGGGCGGCCATTACCTGTCCCGGACGGACCTGCACGCCAAATTGGCCGATAAAGGCCGGCGCCAGCAGGGCATAAACCCGCTGTCCCGCCTTGATACGTTGGATGACCTGCACGATCATGGAGCGGTCGGAAATGGCGCCAAACGGGCAGGCAATTTTGCAGGCGCCGCAAGCTACGCATTTTTCATAGTCGATGACAGCCTTTCGGGCCTTATCCGCGGCGATGGCGCCGAGTTCACAGGCGCGTTCGCACGGCCGAGAAATTTCGATGATCGCGCCATAGGGGCAGGATCTCTTGCACAGCCCGCATTCCACGCATTTTGTTTTGTCGATGAAGGAACGGTTGGCAACCACGGAGATCGCTTTCTTGGGGCAGCTGGCGATACAGCTGTGCGCAAGACAATTCCGGCAGGCATCAGTAACGATGAACCGGTCCAGAGGACATTGGTCGCAAGCCACCGGCAGCACCTGGATGATGGGGGTATCGGCGATGTTTCCTTCCAAAGCGGCGGTGGCCGCCTCGGTCATGCTGACATTCATCGGTTGGCTAAGCGCCGATTTGATACGGTCCTGCAATACCGCCCGTTCTTTGTGAACGCAACAACGATAACGCGGCCCTTCTTCCGTGACAACGGACTGCAGAATATTGGCCACATCCGTGTGCAAGCGATTTTCAAATGTCATTTGGGCAATTTCGGTCAAGACTTTTCGGCGGATTTTTGTAATCTCGTTAATTTCCGGCACTGTATCGTTTTCCCTCCAAATTATAATAAATTCGCCTGCAAGATTTCGAGCAGACGATCCGGTGTTGCATTTTCCAGCAACACTCCATTGATTCGAACGTTTGGACCCTTGCCGCAATTACGGAAGCAGGTGACACCCTTGATTTCCAATTGCTGGCGCTGCTCGGCGGGAAGGCCGTCCAACGCGTCCATCAGTTCCTGCGTTCCCATGAGGTGGCAGGAAGTGCCCATACAGAGTTCTACAGTCACCATGGGGATTCGATCACTCCTTTGAAATTTACGGTTATACTACTGTCATACCCATTCAATATGGACGATCTTGCCCAGAGATTCCAGCTGGGTTCGCAACCGCGCCAATACCTGCATTTTAATGTTCATGGCCGAAGGCAACAGCGGGTTTTGATGGGCGGGATTCACCGCTCCGCCGGCCCAGATGTGGATATGATCGCCTTCCAATAATAAACGGGCTGCCAAAGTGGCGCCATCCTGCCGGCTCGAACGCTTGAGGTCGGTAACGGAACGCAAGCGATCAGCGGCGGCGTTAAGGGTCAAGACCCCTTCCGTGACCAGATCGATACCTTCCAGATGAGCAATCGGCGGAATTGTCGGATCGTGATATTCCAGAGAGACCTTTAGCGGTTTGCCGAGGATACGACTGACTAGGGTGGCGGTTGTACCACCGGAGACGATCTTTTGGCCGGGAGCCGCCAAAAAACTTCGGACTACAGTCGCATCATGATCCGGCGACGCCGGCGGGCCCATCATCAAGTTGATCCGGCGTGGATTGCGGATTTTAACGGCGACCACGGTGGTGTCATCGCCGGGTTTCCCCAAATAATAGCCCTCACAACAATTAATCAGAGAACTGCAAAGATCGGCGGTGTCTTTGGCTTTCGTCACATCTTCCGAAAAACGGTCGGCGATTCCATTCCAGCCCAGCCCTAATGGCAGCAATCCGCCTATTCCGGCATGAATTACCCCATCGCTGACGAGCACGACCCAGTCATTTTCCCGAAGTTCAAACTGTCCAGCAAGCACTGTTTTGCCGCCAATAGTCCGGGATTGAGCCGGAAATGGCATCACGTGTCCAGCACGGGACAATAACGTGCGGGGGCTGTCAAACTCTACCAGCGTTGCGTTACCATTATGATCAATCCGCAAAATCTGAAGGGTGGAGTAGGCGATTTTTCGTTCCCGACAAACCGGCAAGGTCTGGGCGATGGTTTCCACAACATCCTCCAGGTCGGCGCCGCGCGCCAGCATGGAGGAGGCGATTTTGGTGGTCAGCGTGGCCAGAATGTTTGCTTTGACCCCACTGCCCAGTCCGTCCGAAACGACCACGATGACCGAATCAGCGGTCCGGGTAATCTGGACATTATCACCGCAGAGTTCTTCGCCATTTTTGCAGAGTTGGGCAACATTAACCTCAGCGTGCAGCGGCATGTTTACACGTCCCGTTCCTTTAACAGGCCTACCAGATCAAGCAGGGCAGCCTTGGTTTCGCCGGTGGTTTCGCCAAGCAATCCGGCGATTTCCTGCGCCACGTGCATTTGACGATTAATGATTTCAGCGGCTTTATCGATTGTTTCCATCTTCACTTTCTGAAGCTCCCGGTTTTGTTTCTCCCGTTCACTGATGTCCGTAATGATCAAAATTACCATTTTGTGTTCCCGGATTGGCAGAATCATTTGTTCCGTAATTAAAGACCGTTCCGGATATTCAATCCGACGGGCCGCTAGTTTTTCCTGGGTTTCGACAGCGTAGATCAAATCCGAGCAGTCCATGATTTGCGACAGACTGGTCCCTTTCACCAAATCCACGCGATGACCGAACATCTTTTCCGAAGCCGGATTGAATTCCTGAATGATCATGTTTTCGTCAACCACGATGATGGCGTTGAGAGAATTGTCCATGACCATGTTTGAGAAAGACTCGGCTTTCGATTTCATGTAGGGAATGCACATGTCGACTTCCGCCAACCCCTGCCAGACGGCGATGGCTTTCTCCCGACAGGTGCTGTAACCGCAGGCCCCGCAGTTTTTTTCATCCGCTTTGTTGAACTTGGCGGTTTTGGCAAGGATCTCTCGTATTTCAATTTCACTGGGTTCCATGGATAGGATCGGCGCGGGGGTGTGGTGGCGCGATAAGGCTTCGGGAAGCATCGTAAAATTTAAAAGGCTGTCGGTGGCCTGACGGGCAAAATTTACGACCTTGGCCCGCTTGACCGGTGTGCCGTCCTGCACGGGAATTCCGGGCCCGCCGATGCAACCGCCGTCACAGGCGAGAGCTTCCACAAACCGAGGGGATATCTCCCAATTGCTCATGCATTCAAACACTTCCATACAGTTTTGCAGGCCATGGACGGTTATGACATCGGTATCGGTTTCGTCATGCTCGGTAAAGCTTTTCAATATTCCGCCGGTGATGGGGAAGAAGCGGGAAGGTCCCGGTGTGTCGAGCGCAGCGTTGTCTTCGGGAATAGAATCTTGACGCATGTCGACGCCGGCGAGCCATTGCTGGAGATGTTCAAAAGTGAGCACGGCGTCAATGGAGCCGACGAGATCGGCATCGCGGCCTTCGGCGATTTTGGCGATGCAGGGGCCGATGAATACAACGAACACTTCCGCGCCTAATTTTTCTTTCAGGATACGGCCGTGAGCGATCATTGGCGAAACCACCGGCGCTAAATTGCGGGTGAGATTGGGATAATATTTTTCAACCAATCGGGTTACTACCGGACAGCAACAGGAAATGACCGGATAATCGGCAGTTGCCAGCAGAGAGGCATAGATTTCGGACACGGCAGCGGCGCCGACGGCGGTTTCTTCCACAGCGCAGGCGCCAAAGCGTTTCAACAGGGTGCGGAGTTGTCCGAAAGATAAGTTTTCAAAGGCGGTAACAAAGGATGGCGCAATACTGAAAGCAACTTTTTTTTCGGCGCCCAAGGCAGCTTTCACGATTTCAAGCTGATTTTCAACTTGTTTGGCCTGTTGCGGGCACTCCACCACACATTTGCCGCACAGAATACATTTATCCAGAACCACGCTGGCATGACCGCTTTCAATGCCGATCGCCTTGACCGGGCAGGAGCGGACGCAACGGTGGCAGTCCTGACAATTGACTTTTTGGGTAGTGATGACCTGTTTCATCCAGCTTCTCCGTTCAGCACATATTTTGTGAACAGCTCAAAAACTTGATCTTTGGATACATGCGTTATAATCAAATCGTCAATTTGAACTACAACGCCTTCCGTGCAACGTCCCTGACAGAAGTTCCCGGCCATCTGAACCCGGGCATGAACCTGATGACGTTCGATGAGCGCCAGAAAAGCTTCCAGAACGCCGTTGGCTCCTTTTAGATGACAGGCGCTGCCAAGACAGACCGAGATGGTAACCATGGCTTCGTCACCCCAATGCGCTGTGAAAAGTTTCACTATATTAATGGTTATTATTTTACTAGATGCGGAAAGTTTTCGCAACCGGCAGCCTTTTGGAGCAGGATTTTTTGACCGGGCATCCAATATATACAGATTAAAATGTAATTTGGTAATTGCATCAATTACCGCAAGGCTCCTGTCATCGCGTTTAATTGACAACGAATTAATATTACGGGGGAATCGATTTGTTTTCGCACTATCTGGCAAGCCAGTTCCTGTTCCCGGTCTTGGCCGCTTTGTTTTTTTTGCTGAATAAAAACAGCCGCCTTCGTCGGTTCGCTGTTTTTTTTGTGGGTTTGGTGTTGCTATTGACCGCCGCCTGGGTTCTTGTGCTGGGGCAGGGAATTTTCCGGCCGGACGGAATCGTTTCGTCGCTGTTGGGACATTTATTTTCTTTGGGAAATGGCGCCTTGCTTTTCGGCATCGGCTATGTTGGCTGGCGCTGGGGTGATCGTTGGCTGACTGGATTCGCCTTGGCCCAAGTCACGCTATTGGGGTGGATATTGACACTCCCCGGCGGGCCAAGCGGTTCAGGAGCTTTTGTGTTGGACCATTTGTCGGGGTTGATGTTATTTCTGGCCGATGGCGTGGGAGCCTTGCTACTGATATGTGCGGCGGCTCGGCCGGAAGCGGCGAAACCTCGTCGTTCCGCCAAAGGACGAAATTTCTCCTTGATTTTTGTTGCGGCGTTATTATTGCTTGGCGCTGTTCATGGCGCCGTTTTGGCGAATCAATTGCTTTGTCTGCTGTTCTTCTGTCAGACGGCAACCATCTGCGCAACGGCGCTGATTTTGCAGGAACGGACAAAACAGGCGCTGCGGAGTGCCCGGAGCTTTTTGCGAGTTACTTCGGTAGCCGGTGCGGCGGTGCTTGCCGGGATCGCGTTCTTGCCCGAACTCGCCCGTGCCTTGTCTATCACGGATTTGCTGCAATTCAAGGATGCGGTTTTATTGGCGCCGACGTTGACCTGTCTGGTGGCGGCGGGAGTGGTTTATTCGGGACAGTTTCCGTTCCAGCGTGTTCTCACGGCTTCCTTATTTATCCCGGCTCCGGTTAGCGCTCTGTTGCATTCCTGTACAGTCATCTGTATCGGCGCATACTTGTTTTTGCGATTTTCGCCTCTTTTTATCAATACGTGGCTATCGAACATTGCCGCCGTGATTGGGGCTTTTTCCTTTGCCGCCGGCGCGATTCTCGCCGCGATGCAACACGAGCGGAAGCGTCTTCTGGCCTATTCGACCGCATCCGCGATGGGCCTGGTGCTGACACTGGCCTGTTTTTCAGAATTACAGGCGATTTACGCCGCTGTTTTGCTGGTGCTTTGGCACGGCGCTTCTAAAGCGTTGCTGTTCACAAGCAGCCGTGACCGGTCGACAAGCGCCGTGATGAACAGGATCACGCTGTTCGGGGCGGCATCGATGCTGCTACCGCCCTTCGGGGCGCCGATCGCGCAATGGACTGCCCTGGAGTCTTCAGGCCGCAATCCCGTGGCCATGGGGTTGATAATTGCGGGGATTGTGTTTTCGTTTGTCGCCTGGACACTGTTTGCCGATTCGTTGCTTCGTTTGCCGACCGATGCGTCGGCAAACGAAAAAGAATGCCGAAAATACGGGCCGCAGTGGCTTTTGGCTGGAGGAATCACTGGATTGTCTGTGTTCAGTGTTCCGTTTGCCAATGCGTTTGTTTCCCCAATTTTGCCGGAGAATTACAACCGGTTTGACGATATTGCGCAAGGGAGCGCCGGCGCATTTCGAATTCAGGACTTTTCCGGCATCCAGCCGATGTGGGCTTTTGCTGCGATTGGCGCTGCGGTTGGAGTATGCTGGATCATTCTGCGAATCTGTGCGCGCAGAGAAATCCCGGCTGAAGTGGATTTGGCCGAGCCGGTGACCGAAGAAAATTCACCGCCGGAAATGCCGCCAGCCGATTTGGTGGTCGGCGAACCTGCCGCGGAAGCTCCACCGATTGAACCAAGCGAAGAAACTCAGGTTGCTGAACTGGCGACGGAAAATGGGTCGGCGGAAGTTCCCCCAGTAGACCAAACCGCCGCCGAATCAGCAGTAGCAATCCCGCCGGAAATCATTCCGGCGGCGGATAACAGCCGACAGACGATTATAACACCGCCGCGCTGCGCGATATTTTCCCTGTTTCCGGACGAACGGCGGACAGAATTTTATGCCACGATGATTGCCGGAGGACTTGTTATTCTGATGTTCGAGGTGGTAGTCCGATGAACGGGATTGTGATTGGGGCCGCTTGTCTGATTGCTCCGCCTCTGATCGGCGGATTGAGCGTTGCCGCGGTTCGCTATTATGACGCAAAAAAAACAGGCCGGGAAACCCCATTCCTGTTCAGCGCTATTTCGGATTTTCTTGCCCGGTTGCGGCGCAAGCCGAGCATGTTCCAACCGGAACGGTTTTTCTGGGCAACGCTGTCGCTGGCTTTTCATCTAGCGGCACTGGGGGTTTTGGTTTGGCAAAAAAGTTTGCCGCCGGTTCTGTTTTTACAGGCCGCTGGCCTGTTGACGATGGTTTTAGCCGGGAGTTCGCGTTTAGTTCCTTATGTTGGTCCGAGCCTGAATCATGCTCTGCGGTCCTTTCTGACCAGTCAGCCGTTGTTGTTTCTGATCGCCGCCGGCGTGTTTTTTGCATCAGGCGGTTTTTCCCTGCAGCCGGCGCCGGAGATTAGCCGGGTTTTGGGCGTAAATTTGCCTTTGTTGTGGCTGGTACTGCTGCTGATTGAGGCTGCCGGACCAAGAGCGGTTGACGCGAATGCACCGGAAGGAGATGCGGTGGACGCTTTGATCCAGTTGTCGCAGTGCTACCGAAGCGCAATGCTGCTGTTGTTGGCGGGTTTCTTCTGGACGTACGACACGGTTGGTGCGGTACTGGCAGCGGTACTGCTGCAAGGGATTTTGGCTATTGTACCGAAACTGCCATTGCCGTGGCGGGAGCCGCTGTCTGGAAGCTGGGGATTGGCGTATTTTGCCGCCGGACTGAATGTTTGTTGGCTTTATCTCAAGTTTTGGCTGTAGCTTGTTCAGGATGCTTAATAGCGAGGTCCGGGAATTTGTCGGGGAAACACCTTATCTAACCGATTGAGAAGTTCTTCGAGCGCATCTAGGGCCAGGGGCTGGGGTCCGCTGTAAACACCCATGATTTCTGTCGCCGAGCGGTCGGCCTTGAACTGACCGTATTGGCCGGATTTTTTGTCATAATAGGTGAGAAACAGAGTAAGATACGTTTCTTCTAATATTTCGTCCCGGAGATAGATCGTGAAATTCCGCAGATAGCCGATTTCCAAAGCTACAGTGCCGTCGGCGGAGTTGGCGGCGACGATCCGTTCCAGCGTCGGGCGGTCGATGGCAGTTTTGGCGGCGGGAATCATTACGATTTCATACTTGGGAAATCGAAACTGGCTACGCAACTTTGTGAGCAGTGCTGCGTTCAGATTGGGGTCGTTATAGCCACTGCGGTCTCTAATTTCGGCGAGGACAATTTTGCTGGAATCGACTGCCTGCACCGCTGGCAGCGGGGAAAACAAGCCGCATACGATGGCAATCAGGATAAGGATCGACACCAGAATTCGGTGATAACTGAACATCATTGAGTCCCTTCTTTCCGTCAATTTAATCCAGGCAGATTATTGCCGTATTCAATTCGCCAGCACCAGGGGAAAAACCTGCAGGAATCATTGACACGTCGTACTGCCTCTGGTAGGATGAAACATGTAGAAAAGCAGAAATAACGGATTGTTTCACGAGAAGTAAGGCAGGATGGGAAAAAAGAATCGACACTCCTGCGGGGGTGTTTCTTTTTTTGCCGGAATGACTCTGGAACGGCCGATGGAATAATTAACGTCCCGCGGCGAGAACGAAGTAGAAAGGCAGGAATGAAAGAATGTCGATTCAACTGGCTATTATTGTTTTGTACATCGCAGTATTGTTTGGCATCAGTTTTTATGCGAAACGACTGGCAGCCAACGGCAGCACCAATTTTTTATTTGCCGGACGAAAACTCGGGGCAGGGTTGGTCGCTGTCAATGTGGCCGGACTTGCCGTCGGCGCCGCCTCCACGATTGGAGTTGCCGAGCAGGCTTTTTCGATTGGGATAGCCGCAGGTTGGTATAATGGCGCCTGGTCGGCTGGAGCTCTGGTCATGGGAATGGTTGCGGCGGCCCGGTATCGTGAAATGAACTGTACAACGGTGCCGGAGCTGTTTGAACGATATTATGACAAAAAAAGCCGGATTATTGCCGTATTTGGACTGATCGTGATCCAGATGGTCATTACGTCCCTGCAGTATTTAGCCGGTGGCGCCATATTGTCCTCACTTTTGCCGGATATATTTTCCTTCCAGGGCGGCATGATCGTCAGTGCAGTGGTATTTATCGGCGTAACTTTGATCGGCGGCCTCTGGTCTTCCGGTTTATCCAATATCGTCAGCTTGGTGCTGATCTATATCGGGGTATTGGCCGGCACTTTTGTGACGGTGTCTCAGCAGGGCGGAATTGGCAATATTGCCGCCAAACTGCCGCAGACCACGGAATGGTTTTCGCCGATCGGCGGCATTGGTCTGGCGACGGTTATCGGTTGGTTTGTCGTTATGATAACCCAGACGATTTCGGCCCAGGGTCCGGTGCAAATCGCCTGCGGCGCGAGGGACGGCAAAGCGGCCCGCAATGGCTACCTTTGGGGCGCCTTGCTAATATTTCCGATCGGCTTTTTGTGTGCGGTGATGGGAATGGCGGCTAGAGTCGCCTACCCCGATATTAAAGCGACCATGGCCTTACCCCAGATCATCATGAACCTGGACCCCCTGCTTTCCGGAACAACGCTGGCCGCGTTGTGGGCGGCGGATGTTTCTACGGCCTGTACTTTGCTGTTGGGAGCGGGAACTTTGTTTTCCCAGGATATCTACAAACGGTTTGTCGCTCCAGATATTTCGGAGAGTAAGTATGTTGTGGTAAATCGGCTGGCGATTCTTGCCATCGGACTGGTAACGCTCTGGTTGGCCTTCAATGCGGTGGGCATTCTGCGGACGATGTTGATTGGACTGAGCCTGACAACGGCCTTCACCGTAGTTTTCTTGTTTACCGTTTTTGCGCCGGGACTTTGCCGGAAAAACTCGGCTTTTTACACAACCATCGCCGGAATGACCGCTTTGGCCGCCTGGCAGATGATTCCCGCCGTGCGGGTCTTTGCTCATCCCATCTATATGGAATGGTTGGTCTGTTTGGTGACCTTTTTCCTGGTCGCGGTACTGGATAATGAAAAAATACCGGCGTCGGCTTTGGCGTCGAAGGCGGCAGCTTGATTCCGTTGCCGTGCAAGGAGGCTTCTGAATGCTTTCGTTAACAAGCCTGGATGTCGGGCGTGCTGCACTGAAAATGGCGGTGACCGACAGTCGGACCGAAGAACAGGCTCTACGTCAGACATTGCTTGATCAGCAGCAGATTCAGGCGGTTGCCATCGATTTTGGCGGCGAATTTATTCCATCGGTCAAAAAGATCATTGAACGGGCGGTGGTGGCGGCGCAGCGCCAGGGACTGGTTCCTTCCAATCACGTGGGCGAGGGCGCGGTTGCCGGCGCCGTTCGGGCCGCGTTGGGACAGATTTCCGCCCAAGCGGTGGGACTGTCGGTTGGCGGCAAGATTGGCGTGGCCCGTCACGGTGAGCATCTTTGCGTGGCGATTTATCTGGGCATCGGTGTTTTGAACCTGAATGAAGTAGCGGTGGGACTGGCCCATCGTTCTCTTCCGGAATAATCCCGACTGATCAAAAAATGAGTGCAGGCTTGTTGTACAAGCCTGCACTGCGTCATGAATTTGGTTTATTTTGTTTGTTGCGTTTGGAGCGGACCGGCTCCGGAAGTTCTGGCGCCGGTTGCATTGTCTTTTGCCGACCAAACCACCAAAATGCCGCCAGACCGACAACGATAACGGCCAGACTGGTCAGTTGGGCGGATTTGAGGCCCAGTGCAAGTGTTCCATAGTCGCCGCGCAGATATTCAAGAAAGAACCGGGCAATCGAGTATAATATAGCGTATAAGGCGAAAATCTGTCCCTTGGAATGGGGAACATAACGAGCCAGAAGCAGCAACACGAAGATAAGAATGTCGATCTGACCTTCCCAGACTTCGGTTGGCCACAACGGTTGTGTTCCGTACGTGGCGTGGGCCAATGTCCCCGGCGGGTACAGCAGTCCGAAAGCGCCGCCGGTAGGACTGCCGAACGCATCGCCGTTAAGCAGGTTCGCCATCCGGCCGATGGATTGTCCCATGATGACGGCGGGCGCCGCTACAATATCGGCGAATTCCCAGGTGTCGATTCCATGTTTTTTCGTATATAGGTAACCGACGACGATTCCGGCGACAACGCCGCCCTGGATGGCCATTCCCCCTTGCCAGACGAAGGGAATTTCCAGCAGATGATCCTTATAGTAGGCCCAGTCGAAAAAAAACACATCCCAGAGCCGGGCGCCGACGATACCGGCCAGCCCGCAGTAAAGCCCCATGTCCGGGACATGCTCGTGCCAGCGGCCGTCCTGACGGGCCAGAAACCAGGCCGTGCCGGTCGCCAGAAAAATGCTCAGGCAGAGCACCAGTCCATACATGCGAACGGGAAAGTCGCCGATGTGGAAAAGATATTGATGCATAAAGGGCCTCCTATTTTTTCACGAACGTGAGCAATTGTTTGACAACCTGTTCGACCTTCTGCCGGTCGGCGGCAAGGGTTGGCGTGTCTTCACACAGGCAGTTGACCGCATTGTTTTCCAGCAAAAAAAAGCCGATTTTGTCGATGGAAGAACGCACGGCGGCGATTTGCACCAACAGGTTGGCGCAAGGCTGATCCTCCGTCAACATTCGTTCAATGCCGGCGATGTGGCCGCGGACGTTTTTGAGTCGGGCGAGGACTTCATTTTTCACGTCGGGATCTGTCATCATTTGGTCACCTCTCTTATAATCCCCCTGCGGGGGGTAGGGGTACATATAAAATATTATACCGGGTCGGTAGGAATTTTGGCAAATGGAGGGAGTATCATGGGAGAAAAAAAATTCAGCTTTGGCTATGGGAACACGGCAATGGAATTGAGTTTACCGGCAGAAAAGATCATTTACGAGATCGAGGGACGGCCGGCGACGGCGATTGAAGACGTGCCGGCGGCGGTGCGGACTGCCTTGCGTCAACCGATCGGGACGCCGCCGCTGCAAGAAATCGTGAAACCGGGGGAAACGGTGGCGATTATCGTCAGCGACATTACGAGGGCCTGGATCAAATCCAACCAATTTTTGCCGACGCTGTTGGATGAACTCAACGAAGCTGGGATTCCGGACCGGGACATTTTCATTGTCATTGCGCTCGGCGCTCACCGGCCCCACACGGAAGAAGAAGATGTAATGGTTTGCGGGGCCGGCGTGTGCCACCGCGTCCGGGTATACCAGCACAATGCCCGGGACAAGGAGGGGCTGGTGTATAGCGGCAAGACCTCGCGCGGCGTGGAGGTCTGGAACAACAAACGGGTCATGGAAGCCGACCGCATCATTTTGACAGGCGGCATCGTCTATCATCTCATGGCTGGCTTCGGCGCCGGCCGCAAGGCCGTAATGCCGGGGATCAGCGGGTATGACACGATTCAGGGCAATCATCGTTTCTGTCTCCACCCGGACGTGGGCGGCGGACTCAATCCCAATTGCATGTCCGGCAAAACCGAAGGCAACGACATGCATGAAGATCAGATGGAAATCGCCACGCTGGTCGATCCGGACTTCCTGCTCAATGTCGTATGCACGCCGGAGGGAAAGTATGCCGGGATTTTTGCCGGTCATTGGCAGAAAGCCTGGGAAGAGGGCTGCAAACTGGTTGAGAAAATTTACGGGATTCCCATCGAGCAGAAAGCGGATCTGGTGGTCGCTTCCGCCGGCGGGTTCCCCAAAGATATCAACCTCTACCAGGGCGCCAAAACTCTCGATAACGCCTACATGGCCACGAAATCGGGCGGAGTCGCGATTTGCTTCCTGGAATGCCGGGACATCATGGAGCCGGCGGAGTTCAGCAACTGGTTCAAGTATCCGGATGCGCTGAGTTTTGAAAACGCGTTGCGGGCGGCGTTTACCGTTCCCGGTTTCATTGCTTTCAAATGCATCTCCATCGCCCAGGATATTTCAATGATTGTGGTGACCAAGCCGGAAAATGCGGATTTTATTCGGAAAACAGGCATGATTCCGGCGAGTTCCGCCGAAGAAGCAATGCGGATCGCCCGGGAAAAAATCGGCCGCGATGACTTCACCATCGCAGTGATGAGCCATGCGGCCAATACCGTGCCGATTCTGAAAGCATAAGAATACGGGATCAGACAATCAGTTTGGGTTGGAAATTCAAGGCGTCGCAGGCCACCAGATGGCAGGCGGCGCCTTTGAGTTGTCCCTGTGGCGCCATATGGGCCCCATCGCCATGGATGTGGCCGAATATGCAATACTCGACGGCGAATTCCTCGAGCAATTCCGTGAAGCCGTTGTCGCATTCCTCTAGGTAGATGGGCGGATAGTGCAACATGACCATGAGCCGCTCACAGCCGCTGGCGCGAGCTGCGGCCAGAGAAATGCGGAGTCGGGACACTTCCCGCTGGTAGATCGGTTCGTCGGTTGGCTGAAAATAGGGATCGCACGGAGTGAGCCAGCCTCGGCTGCCGCAAATTCCCCAACCCTCCGCCACGTAAAAATTGTTGTGAAGGAAAAACAAGGTATCCGGCGCTTCTTGCGTCATCTTTCCCAAGGTTCCCCACCAATAATCGTGGTTTCCCCGGATCAGTATTTTCCGCCCCGGCAGGGCGGCGATGGCGGTAAGGTCGACGAGGGCATCCCGCCACTTCATGGCCCAGGAGGTATCGCCGGCAATCAGCACAGTATCGTCGGGCTTAATGGCGGCGAGCCAGGCGGACTGGACTTTATCCCAATGGTTTTCCCAGGCCGGGCTGAACCGATCCATCGGTTTTGTCGGCGGAGTACCGGATAAATGAAGATCGGCGAGAGCAAAAATAGACATAGAATCTCCTAACAGAATTCTATTTCCCGACAATGAACTTCTTTATGATACACTATTTTTTCCCGCGATTTCCTTAAAATCCTGCAAAAAGTTATAAAACAAGCAGGGAAAAGACAAATGGACACGGAATAAATACATGTTGTATTGGGAGAAGACAAATGACTTCCCTGGACACCATTGCTTTTGAAATGGGATTCCTTTGCATATGATGGCGGAAGCTCCCTCAGTTGGAAGAAAGATTGGTGATGTCGGGACATGCTGAAATTGGCGGTAATAGCCGACGACTTGACAGGGGCGAACGACGCCGGTGTGCAGTTTGCCAAACAAGGATTGAAGGTGCAGGTTTTTTTGAATGATTTGATGGGGAAAGACCTTGGTCTTTCCCCGGAGGTTATGGTTCTCGATACGGACAGCCGCGCGGCGTCGCCGGTGGAGGCGTTTGAAAGAGTGCGGGCGACGGGCGATTTAGTTCGAAAAATAGCGGCGATTCAACCGCTGATTTTCAAGAAAATTGATTCCACGCTACGGGGTAACATCGGGGCGGAAATCGATGCGGCGATGGCGGAATACGATTTGGCGTGGGCGGCCGTCGTGCCGGCGTTTCCCGCCAACGGCCGGATTACGGTTGGCGGCTGGCATTTGTTGCATCAGACGCCGATCGCCGAAAGCGAGATTGCCCGGGATCCCAAGACGCCCGTTCATGAATCCGTGGCGCCGAAGTTGTTGTCGAAGCAGTCCTCGCACCCGGCAGCCCATGTGGATCTATCTGACGTGAGTCAGGGTAATGAAGCAATTGTCAAGCGAATCGCCGAGTTGCGTCGCAAAGGAGTTCGTATTATTTCATTCGATGCATCAACGACGATGCATTTGCAGGCTATCGCAACCGCCATCGCCACAGTGAAGGAAGCAGCGGTTTGGGTCGGGTCGGCTGGCTTGGCCGAAATGGTTCCGGCCGTTATGGGCTGGTCGAAACAAAACCGGATGGTCGTGACCGAGGCAACGGGACCGGTTCTGGTCGTGGCTGGCAGCGTCAGTCCTGTCACCGCCCGGCAAATGAACCGATTTCTGGCCGGCGACAATGTCCGTTTGGTTTCGCTGCGGGCCGACGCTCTGATCCGTAATGAAAGCGCGGAAATAACGCGTTGTATTCACGAAGCGAAAAGTTGGTTGGCGCTGAATCAGGATGTACTGGTGGCTTCGGCGATGGATGCGGATGCCTTGACCAGTGCCCGGAAGCAAGGGGAGAAAGAGGGCGTGGACAGTCGGGGTGTAAGCGAAAGGGTGGCCGCCGCCATGGGAAAGATCGTGAACGAGTTGATCGCCCTGCCACTGGTGGGAATCTTTCTTACCGGCGGGGATACGGCGATTTCCGTTTGCCGTGCCCTGGGCGTAGGATCGATCGATATTTTGGCGGAAGTTTTGCCGGGGATCCCGCTGGGACAACTGGTCGGCGGTTCTTGTCCGGGGCTGCGGGTCGTGACGAAAGCCGGGGCGTTCGGCGGCGACAACGCGATCGTGGAGTCGGTAAAAGCATTGCGGGGAAAAGGGGAATGAACAAAATGAAACCGTTGTTGGGGATTACGATGGGGGACGCTACGGGGTGCGGTCCCG
>CAZRLN010000010.1:0-64221 GCA_964601085.1 uncultured Veillonellaceae bacterium
GGAATGAACCGGACTGGACGTCAGCAGATCCCGGACGATCCCCTCCGTCAGCTGTCCGCTCCGCTGGTGTTGTTTCTGCACCACTTTCACGGCCAGGCCCGGCACAATGTTTTTCCGTTGCGTATGCGGCATGGTTCCCTCCAATTATTAGGCTTCCGGGACGCGACACCCCGGCCATTACCTATACGATAGCACACTCCGAAAAAACTCTCCAGCCTCTAGGCAAAAACAACCGCGGGATATAAAAATGCGCTATAATAAATGAAGACTTGATTCAGAAAGCGTTTTATCGCACCTGAATCCGCCGAATACGGCCAGCCGCGCCGCGCCGGCAATCCTTGGATTTTGGAGGAAACAATATGCTGCCGAACCGAAAAAAAACGCTGCTTTTCCATATCATTGCCGTCCTGACAATGATCCAACTGGCCTGGCTGCCGATGACCGCCCAGGCGCAGCCGAAGGAAGCCGCCGCCACCATCTCCCTGCCGGAAAAAATCGCGGTCATGGAAATCAATTATTATCTTTCCAAAATGGGGCCGGATGAATTGGCCGCCACCCTGAAAATTTTCCGCGCCGCCCAGATTGTCAAGGGACAATACGTCGGAACGGCGGATGGCGTAAATCTGATGACCGGCGCCGTCAAAGGCTTGGTTAACGCTCTGGGGGACCCCTATTCCGTCTATATGGACCCCAAAATGTACAGTGAACTGATGTTGGAAACCAAAGGTTCGTTTGGCGGCGTCGGCATCGTTCTCGGCGTCAAGGATAAAAAACTGACCGTCGTTGCCCCCATCGAAGGAACTCCGGCGGAAGCCGCCGGAATACTGAGCGGCGACCAGATCCTCCGCATCGACGCGTTAGATACCAAAGATATGGCGTTGGATGAAGCGGTAGGAAAAATACGCGGCCCGGAAGGAAGCAAAGTGACGCTGACCATTCAGCGAAACGGCAAAGAACCGCAGGAATTCCCGCTTACCCGCGCCACAATCGTGATTAAATCCGTCAGTGGCAAGATGCTGGACAAGGAGATGGGCTATATTCGGGTCTCGATGTTCAGCGAAACCACCGCCAAGGATTTTGCCCAAAAGTTGGAAGAACTGAAGGAACAGGGAATGACGTCGCTGGTTCTGGATCTTCGCAACAATCCCGGCGGTTTGATCGATCAATGCGTCAAAGTGGCTGAATTATTGGTCCCGAAAGGACCGATCGTGTCGGTGATCGGCAAGGACGGCGACCGGGAAACCTATCAGTCCTCCTCGACAGTCACCACCCTGCCCCTGGTCGTGCTGGTCAACGGTGGCAGCGCCAGCGCTTCGGAGATCGTCGCCGGCGCCATACAGGATCGCGGCGCTGGCAAGCTGGTCGGCGTGAAAACCTTCGGCAAGGGTTCCGTGCAGCGCCTGATGCCGCTTGACAAGGAATCCGCCGTGAAAATCACCATCGCGGAATACCACACCCCCAATGACCGTTCCATTCACGGCAAAGGAATCGTCCCCGACGTCATCGTCGAGATTCCCAAGGATTTCGACCGGGAATCGAAGCAGGATCCCCAACTCGACAAAGCGATCGAAGTGTTGAAGGAAACCCTGCAGAAGAAGTAAACGTCGATCCGGCGCAATTGAAAACGGAACCGGCCGCATTGGCTTGCGGAACGGTTCCGTTTTTTGTCCGCCCGAAACAAAATCTCATCATTTAGATAGACGGTTTCAAATCAACCATTGCCGCGAATCCGGCCAGCGACCGGGCCTCCCGGACCGCCGCCAGCACCGCCTGCGCCATGACGCGGGCCGCCAAGGCCCCCACCGCCGAAAGATCCGCCGCAACTCCGCCCACCGATAGGGTGAAAATCGTATCGCCGTCGAGCATCGTGTGCGCCGGCCGCATCGTCCGGGCATAGCCGTCATGGGCCATGGAGGAGACTTTCATGGCCTGGGCCTTCGTCAGTTGCGCATTGGTCAGGATGACGCCGATCGTCGTATTGCCCGCGAAACGGTTGCCCAGCTTTTCGCACTGTTGCAGCAGCCCTGCCTCGCTGTCAAGAAACTGGAACGGTTCCTGTTGGCAGGCGCCGGCCAGAATCTTGCCGGTCGCCGGATCGACGACATCACCCAGGCAGTTGACCGCGACCACGGCCCCGACCAGCAGCTCGCCCAGCTTCACGCAATAGGCGCCGAGGCCGCCCTTCATCGCATGCTCCATGCCAAACACTTTGCCGACGGTAGCCCCGGCGCCGGCGCCGACCGACCCCATGCAAAAATCTTCGGTTTCCGCCGCCCGGCAGGCGCGGTAGCCCATTTCCCGATCAGGACGCACCGCCGCATCGCCGCACGGCAGATCAAACAGCACGGCGGCCGCGACGATCGGCACCCTGGCCACGCCGACATCAAAGCCGATGCCGCGTTCTTCGAGATATTGCATGACCCCGCCGGCCGCGTCCAGTCCGAAAGCGCTTCCGCCCGCCAGAACCACGGCGTGGATCTTCTCGACATAGTTCTCCGGCCGCAGCAGGTCGGTTTCCCGCGTTCCGGGCGCGCCGCCCCGCACATCCACTCCCGCGGTCGCGCCTTCGGGGCAAAGGATCACCGTGCACCCGGTCGCCGCTGTCAGATCGTGGGCATTGCCCAGCCTGACGCCGGGAAACTCCGTGATCTTAACGTTCTCCATCGAATACCGCCTCCCTTCCCCAAAACGCCTGCCGCAAAGAATCCTGAATCAGCCGCCAGGCTTCATTCGCCGCCGTTTCGGGGCCAAAGTGCGTGAACGCGTGCATGCATCCCGGAAACAGGTGGAATGTCACCGTAACGCCCGCCGTTTTCAACGCTTCGGCATACCGTTCATTTTCCACCCGCAACGGATCAAATTCGGCGGCAATCACCAACGCGGGGGGCAACCCGGCGAAAGACTCCGCCAGGATGGGCGAAGCCAGCGGATTCTTCGCCGCTTCGGCATCTTCCAGATAACAGCTGGAGAAAAAACTCTGCGCCTTGGCGGTCAACAACAAATCCTTTCCGACTTTTTCATACGGATCCCGCACAAAATCCAGCACCGGATAATTCAGCACTTGAAAACCGAGAGAAAACTCCCGGCGTTCGCGGGCCAGCAAGGTTAATGCCGCCGCCAGATTCCCGCCGGCGCTGTGGCCGCCGACCGCAATGCGGCCGGGATCCATCCCCAGGAAAACGGCTTGGTCATGCAGCCATTTAATGACGTCGTAGCATTCGTAAACCGTGACCGGAAACCGATATTCCGGCGCCAGATGATAATCGATGCTGACCACCGCGCAATCGACCGCGTCGGCAATCTGGCGGCACCAGGGATCATCGTCGCCGGGACTGCCCTGGATGAATCCGCCGCCGTGAATATTGACGAATACCGGCAAAGGTCCTGTCCTTTTTGATTGCAACGGCCGATACAAGTAGATTTCCGTCTCGCCGGCGCTAGTCGCGACGAGGATTCTTGTCGCCATTCCATCGGCCCGGCCCGCTTCACGCCGTTCTTGTTCCATTCTCTGCGCATAAGCTTGGCGCGACCGCTCGGCCACTTTGGCTAAAAACTCATTCGTTACCATTCGTGTTATTGCTTCCTTTCAGTTCAAAAAGGCTCCGGCCGATCGAACCTGATTGCGGCCGGCGGTTTTCGCCCGATACAAGGCTTGGTCCGCCGCCGTCATCAGCAAGCCAGCGTCCGAATCCCGCAACGGCATGATCGTGGCAACCCCTATGCTCACGGTTACCACTCCGGCCAACGGCGACTTTTCATGCGGAATCGCCAACGCTTCCACTCTGCAGCGAATTTTCTCCGCGACCGTCAAGGCACCCTGCTCGTCGGTAGCCGGTAACACCAAAACAAATTCTTCGCCGCCGTAGCGCGATGCAAAATCCGTCGTTCGCTGGATCGTGGCCGTCAGAATCCCGGCGACTTTGCGCAGGCAATCATCGCCGGCCACATGGCCGTAGGTGTCATTGAACAATTTGAAATAATCGATGTCCATCATCACGACCGACAGCGGCGTCTGCTCCCGTAGCGCCCGCCGCCACTCCCGTTCCAGAAGCTCGTCCAAAAAGCGGCGGTTGCCGATGCAAGTCAAGGCATCCGACAACGACAGGCGCTGCAGTTCGCAGTTGGCCTCCGTCAATTCCCGGGTCCGCTCCGCAACCTGTTGTTCCAGTTCTTCCTTGGCCTGCCGCAGGGCTTCGCCGCGCCGGGCGAGTTGCTCAGCCATCCGGTTGAAGCTGGCCGCAAGCTGGCCGAGTTCGTCGGTCGTTTCGACTTCCAGCCGCGTCTCCAGCTTCCCATCCGCCATCCGGACCGTCGCCGCCGATAGCTTGGCAATGGCTTCGGCAATCGTCTTGGCGATCCAGAGGCTGAGCAGAATCGCCAAAAGCGCCGAGCTCAACAACACCAACAGGTTAATACTACGAAGATTGGCCACGTCTGCCATCGCAAAATGCAGCGGCTGTTCGACGACCAATCCCCAGGAAACGCTTGGAATATGGCTGTATCCGGCCAAAATAGCCAAGTCGTCGTCACTATATTCCAACCAGCCGGTAAAGCCAGATGTAGCCTGAGTAACCACCGCGCGCCCCGAAAAATCCGCCATGCTTTCCATATAGGCTTGATTCGGATGGAGGATGACCTGCCCCTGACGGTTGACGGCATAGGCGTATCCGTGATCGCCCATCGCCACATGGTTAAAATACCATTTCAAATTATCCAGGCCCAGGTTGAAAATCAACAGACCGATCATTTTCCCGGCATTGCCTCGGATCGGTTCGGCAATGACCACTCCCAGCATTCCGGCGCTTTTGGAGGTAATGACATCAGAAATCGCCGTCGTGCCGGTTCGACGGGCCTGCTGGAAATAGTCCCGGTCGTCGTAGTAGATTGTCCCGTCCACCGGCATCCCATCCGAGCGGGCAACCTGACGCCCTGCAATATCTGTCACCACCGCAATCTGAAGTTCCGGATACTGCCCTGTCGCCAGTTCCAGCTGGGGAGTCATGCGAACCGGCTCCATGGACCGAATCTCCGAACTGGCCGCCATGATTTTCAGCACTCGCATTTTATCCAAAAACATTTCATCCAAATTGTGGGCAATATCCATCGCCAAATTTTTATTCCGTTCGAACACAAACTCGCGCATCGATTTTTCCACTCGCTGTTCGGCCAAGGAAGTTGCCAGGAACAGCGGCGCCAGGGTCATGACAAGAAACGCCAGACTCAGTTTCTGACGCAAGGACAAATTATGAAACGTTCGGATGAGCCATAGGGGCAAGCGGATGAACACCGCCATTCCTCCCGGTACAGTTACTGCCGTCCATGGTTTCTAATTGACTATTTTCGCCATCCGCGGTCATGACTCCTGTACAACGGAAACATTTTCGATTTTGGCTGGATTTTCACCGGACAAAGGAGGAAAATACAGACAGAACCATTCCAAGGAGGGCTGAACATGCACCCGTACCGACTGGGGCCACTGCAGGAAGAGCATCTTGACGCGGTCCGTCAGATTTACAACCACTATATTCTGAACAGCACCGCCACGTTCCACGCCAAAGCGCTGACAATCGAAGAAATGCGGGAACTGGTCTTTTTCCCGGACCCCCGCCACCAAGCTTTCGTGATTCTGGATGGAAAAGCCGTCTGCGGCTATGCTTTCATCGCCCGGCATAAACCGCGACAGGCCTATGATTTTACCGGCGAGGTAAGCGTTTATCTGAAACCCGGCTATGAACACAAAGGCCTGGGTTCCCTGGCGATCCGGCATCTCGAGGAGCATGCCCGTCGGCATGGCTTTCATGTGCTGCTGGCGACAATCTGCGGCCAGAACGAAGCCAGCCTAGCTCTGTTCCGCAGCAACGGCTTTCAGCAATGCGCCCATCTCCGGGAAGTCGGTCGGAAATTCGACCAGTGGCTGGATATCATCGTCTGCCAAAAAATCCTGGCTTAGTCGCGAACCGCAGGATTCTGCACCAGAGAGCCGGGTCCGTCTTCCGCGACATGCACCTGCGCCTCGCCGAACGTTTTCATGTCATTGAGCATGTGCAGGGATGCCTGGAGCAGCGAGATCCCCAGCGCCGCTCCCACGCCTTCGCCAAAATTCAGACCCAGATAAAGATACGCCGGCAGGTCCAGCAGCCGCAGCACTTCGGCGTGGGCAGGCTCCGCCGCAAAGTGGGAAGCCAGCAAGTACTCTTTCGCCAGCGGCGCCAGTCGCACCGCAAGCAATGCCGCCAGACCCGTCGCCAGCCCATCCAGGACTACGACGGCGCCGCCGGCCGCGGCGCCAAGAATGACGCCGGTCATCTCCGCCAGTTCCAGACTGCCGGCCTGTTGCAGAACCCCCAGCCATTCTTCGTCGCCGTCACGAAACCATGTCGACACAGCCGCAACCGCGGCCGGCGACAACTCGCCCGCCATTCCGAGGCCGACGACCCGGGCCTTGGCCGCCTCCGTCCCGACAAGAAGTCCCCGGCTCAGGGCTTCCGACAAGGTTGCCGCGTTCACTTCGGCAGCTGCGGCCGTGTCCATCGCCACAATTTCCGCGCCAACATGCCGGGCGAAAACTTCCAGAACGCCGGGTGTCCGGCGATTGCCGTCAATCACGACCAGTCGGGGATGCAGTTCCCGCAAGCGGGGCTGGCCGGTAATACCCGCCATTTTCAGCGCCAATTTTTCAAACGAGCCGAGGCTGCCCAGCGGTTTGGTGAGATTGTCGAGCCGCTTCCGGCACTTTTCCATGGCCGCTTCGTCCAATGGTTGGATGGCGGCGATGATTTCAGCAAGCATGCTTTGTCCCTCCCTGGCGATCCGCCGCAGTTTGCGACTGAAACAACTGTACGGACATTTTCAACAGCTCGATGACGACGGAAGCGCCAATCGCCTCGCCCAGACGCACGTCCAAATCGAGGCAGGGTTCCAGATCCAGATGCCCCAACGCCGAAATATGGGCCGGCTCTCCCGATAAGTGGGAAGCCAACAAATACCGCCGACTCAGGGGATGGATCGCATCGGCGATCATCGCCGCCGCCGTTGTATTCAGGCCATCGACCACCACCGCCCGCCGCGCCGCCGCCGCGCCGAGAACCACGCCGGACAGTGCGCCGATCTCAAATCCGCCGACCTTCGACAACACATCGATCCCATCGGTCCGATCCGGTTGGTTGCGTTCCAATGCCTGCCGGACAATCGCCGTTTTCGCCTGCAGCTTCGCATCGGAAATGCCGGTTCCCCGCCCGGTGACTTCCGCCGGGGACAAACCGGTAAACGCCGCGACGATGACCGCGCTGGCCGTCGTATTGCCAATCCCCATCTCTCCCAGGCTGAAACAATTGTATCCTTGGCGGACCCGGTCATTGACGACTTCGATTCCGGTTTCCAGCGCCTGGATCGCCTGCTGGCGGGTCATCGCCGGCCCCTGCGTGAAATCCCGGGTTCCCTCGGCAATTTTTCGATGCCAAAGGTCCGGTGTGTTCGATAGATCTCCCGCCACTCCGACATCGACCACCGCCATGTCCGAGCCGGAATAATTGGCGAAAGCATTGGCGCTGGCGCCCTTTGCCACCACATAATTCAATGTCATCTGACGGGTCGTGTCGATGGGGTAGGCGCTGACGCCGTTGCGGGACACGCCGTGATCCGCGCAGGTAACAACCATGCAGGGTTTTGGATCGACAGGAACGGGGGTCCCCAATATCGCCGCATAGCGCCGGAGCATCTCGCCCAGGCGGCCAAAAGTGCGGGGCGGCGGCGTGAATCCGTCCATCGCCCGCTGAATTTCCCGACCGATTTCTTGATCCGGCGGCACGATTTTTCGCAACGTTTCTTCCAGTAGTTTTCCCATGTCAGCCTCCCGCTCCTCCACAGTATTCGCAAAAAAACAAGAAGACTTCGCTGGATGTTACTCCAAAAAAGCCTTCTTTTCCATTGAAGGATTCACTGTGGTTGCGGCAGGTCTCCTGGCTCCCGGTTCCTCGACGGTTTGCGCCTTCCCCTTGCGAGTGGCCTTGCAAAGTCTCCCCGGTACAGTGGCGGGTCCGCGCCTACGCATGGCCAGCATGCTTGGTCTTCCCTATTCTCCCCGTTCCTCACGGGGCACCCCAACCCATCATCCGTTATTTTGCTGCCGTCATTATAACAAGCCACACCCCGGCTCGTCAATGTTAACGGCAGGAAGATCAAGCGCCGGTGTAGAAATTAAAGTTCACTGTGAAAATCCCCGCCATACATCAAAAAAGAGGAGTGTTCTTATTTTGGCTACAGTCCATACCACCTACCTCGGCGACCTGCGCACCGAATCCGTCCATCTGCAGTCCGGCAGCAAGCTGATCACCGATGCCCCCACTGACAACCAGGGAAAAGGCGAAGCCTTCTCACCGACCGATCTGGTCGCGACCGCCTACGGCGCCTGCGTGTTCACCATCATGGGCATCGCCGCCAAAACGCACGGCTTCAGCATCGACGGCGCGAAAGTGGAAACCACGAAAGTGATGGGAACCGATCCCCGGCGAATTGTCGAATTGATCACCCAGTTCACTTTTCCGCCGAACAACTACAGCGCCAAACACAAAAAAATCCTCGAATTATCCGCCAAAGAGTGCCCGGTCTTCAACAGCCTGCATCCGGACCTGAAAAAGACCGTCACCTTCGTATACGCCGAGTAAATGAAAGGGTACTGCCGCAAGCAGTACCCTTTCACTATTGAGCCGTCATTTTTTCGACCCATTATCATTCGCAGCAGATGGGTCTTTAACACCAGCCTGTATTACTCGAGGCTGGAGGTGCAATTGGGGCACCGCACCGCCTTGATCGGAATCGCGGAACAGCAAAACGGACAGTCCTTAGTGGCCGGCGGCGCTTCCGCCGGTTTCTTTTTCAGCCGGTTGACCTGTTGGATCATCAGGTAGATGGCAAAGGCCACAATCACGAAATCAATGATCGTGTTGATAAACATCCCGTAGTTGATGGTTGGCGCCCCGGCGGCTTTGGCGGCGGCCACTGTCGGATACGGTTTTCCCGACAAATTGATGAACAGGTCGGCGAAATTCACTTTTCCCATGATCAGACCGAGCGGGGGCATCAGGATGTCACTGACAAACGAGGATACAATCTTTCCGAACGCCCCGCCGATGATGATGCCAACCGCCAAGTCCAAGACGTTGCCGCGCATGATAAATTCCCTGAATTCTTTCATCATAGAGCGATTCCTCCTTTTCGTAATCAGCGAATCAAATTTCCCTGATGATGTCTGCTTTTAACTATCGTTTGTAATTCGTCGTCAAGCCTTCGTTTCCTCCCCGCAGAAGCGACGGATGAGGGCAGCCTGTTCCGGGTATCTTTGAAGCAGCTCCGCGCCGGCAAAAAGTTCGAAATCCCGCGGATCAAATCCCGGCGACACAACGCAGCTCACCAGACAGAAAGAATCGGGCTCGACCACTTCGGCGCCGAAAATCACACCGGCGGGAACAGTGACCTGCGGCCGCTCGCCCCGCTCCACCGCCAATCCCAAAACAGGGACGAGCAGCGACCCGTCCTCCTGCAGCTGCACGATCCGCAGCGGCGAACCATAATGATAAAGCCACAATTCATCGGACTTCAGCCGATGGAATCGGGATACCTGTCCGGATTTCAGCAAATAATAGATGGCCGATGCAATCGGCCGCTCCCCCAGGCAGCGGCTGTTTTTATACAGTTCCTTGTAGTAGCCGCCTTCCACGTGCGGCTTCAGGCCCAGATTGTCGATGAAAAAGCCGGGTTGCAACATTGAAGGTCCCTCTTTTCAATTCTGATTGCCGGTGCATTCCTGCAACAGTCGTTTTCCCTGACGGGACGCCCATCGGATCTCGTTGGCGGTCACTGAGGCTTCGATCAGCGCGTGCACATAGTAACTGCCGGTGAGTTTGGGCTGCCATTGTTCGATCGCCACGGTCAGCTTTTCCCAGTACACCTCGCTGATTTGTTCCGGCGCCACTTTCTCCCCGTCAATCACCGACGTCCGCAGCTTGGCGTTGATTCGCCGGATACTGTCGCACCCCTGTTCCAGAATCGCCAAAATGGCCCGAAACTCCTCACTGATCGGCGGATCTCCGGCCTGATGCCGTCGTTCCAATCGAACCGGCAACAGGTCCATGATGCGGTCGGCTTTTTCCGCCAGAGACGAATTGTAGTCTATCAGTTTGTCGGCCAGCGTCAACCACTGGTTCTGGTCCGGCGAAACCACGACCGGCATTTCTCCTTCCCGGATCAACAAATTCGCCAGGCTGCGCGCTTCCTCGTTCAGTTGATGCGCCCGGTTTCGCGCCGCCATGTCGCATGTCGGCGCTTCGTTTTCCAGCCGGACATATTCCTCAATCGCACAGCAAAAATACGCAACCGCGGCCTCGTTTCCCTCGCGCAGCTTCGCCTTGAGCTGCTGGCCATAGCGGGGCGGCCACAACAATACATTGACCAGCATGGCGGTCGCCAACCCGGTGAAAATCACGCCGGTCCGGTTGATTGCGTGAGGCAGGAACAGTTCCTGGCCAGAGCCCATGACAAAAACCGCCGCCACAATCCCCGTGGAGATTCCCCCCTGAAGGCCCAGCCGGATATACACCAAAATCAGCAAAATGCTGACAGCGCCCATAATCAGGGGATTGCCGCCCATCAGCCAACCGAACAGCAGGCCGGCGCCAACGCCAATCATGTGGACGGCAATTTGATCCTTCGCCGTTTTTACCGTCAGGAAAATCGACGGCTGCATATTCACGACGGCGGAAACCGCGCCGAAAAACGCCGGCTCCAGCTGCAGCAAGCGGCAAAGAAACATCGTAATCGTCACGGCGATGCCGGTTTTCAGGATGCGCGCGCCGATCTTCATTCGCCGCCCGCCTCCGTTCCCCGGAACAAAATCTCACAGTCCTCTTCGGTGTAAGCTGGAATCCCCGCCTGCCGCAAATAGCCTGCAAAAACGCCGTCGCCGGCGACAAGCCGGCCGGAAAAGGAGCCGTCGTAAATGAGCCCGACCCCGCAGGAGGGCGATCGCGATTTTAGAACGGCGAATTCACAGTGGTTTTGCAGGGCAATATCCGTTGCCGTCAATCCGCCGGTCCGGTACGCTTCCGTCACGTCTCCCCCGGCGGCGGTCACAACCCTCCCGTCCCGGATTTCCGCAGCCGGACGGGGAATCGGCAACCCGCCGAGAACTTCCGGACAAACCGCGATCGCCTGGCCGGCCTCGACCATTGCCGCCAGCGTCGGACAGGAAAAAGCGGTTCCATCAAAGCGGCAGGCCACGCCTGCCAGACAAGCGCTCACCACAATCATTGCTCGATCCCTAGATTTACCGCAATGATCCCGTAACGCTTCGGGTCTTTTCCGGAAACCGACAACCAGGCTTCGCCGTTTCCGACCATGACCCCCTGCCAGTTCACGAACAGGTTCGCTATTTTCTGCTCCACGATGGCTTTTCGCACCGGCGGCGTCATGATTTCATCATAGTTATCGAGAAATTCCGGTTTCGTTGCGAACATGAATGTTCCTTTGCCCTTGATTTCATCGCGCCAGCCATTCACCCGCAACGGATACAGCACCAAATCGGCCACCCGGCTTCGGTCGTTCGCTGCGACCGCTTTCTGCAAGCTGACGAATGCCGCCTCAAATTCCGCCGGGTTTTCGATCCCCGCCACCGCGTATGGGTTGGCCGGCGCAGCTTGCAACCCGGCCAGTCCAATCGGACAGAGCACCAACAGAACCAACGCCACGATTAAACACTTCATCGATTTCATCCTCGTCCATCTCACTTTCCTTATTGATTGTGTCCTCCACGCAACGTTTTTATCCCTACTGCTTCCACTCCGCACCGGCGTTTCCCTGCCACTCAGGAAAATTTTTCATTCCTCTTCTCGTGTCGAAATTCGCGTTCATCCGACTTGACATCGCCAGTCAAAAGTCCTAGTCTGATATTTGTAGATTTCGGGGAGGATTGCCATGAAAATTCGCAAAGTCAGCAAAGTATATACCGCCTTGGCAAATTGGCGCAAATTCCAGTTTCGGTTGTTTGGCGAGGGAATCATCGTCGGCGCCTGCGCCGGGTTGGTGATCGTCGCGTTCCGCTACGCGCTGGAATGGGCGGAATCATTGCGCACCGTCGTATATAACCACTACCTCGATGGGAATTGGCCGATTATCCCGCTCTGGTTCTTTCTGCTGCTCTGCATCGCCTTTATTTTACACCGCATCGTCATCCTGGAACCATTGTCCGCCGGCAGCGGCATTCCCCAAGTTAAAGGCGCCATACTCGGTCTCATGAAAATGCATTGGCTGAAAATCCTGCTTGGCAAGTTCTGGGGCGGCGTATTGGCCATCGGCGCCGGATTGTCGCTCGGCCGTGAAGGACCATCGGTGCAGTTGGGGGCGGTCATCGGCCAGGGATTTAGCCGCTTGTCGGGGCGAACCCGTATGGAAGAGAGGTATCTGATCACCAGCGGCGCCAGCGCCGGCTTGGCCGCTGCCTTCAATGCCCCGCTGGCCGGCGTGATCTTTTCTCTGGAAGAGTTGCACAAAAATTTTTCCTCGGCGGTTTTATTACCGGCCATTGCCGCCGCTTTGACCGCCGATGTAATCTCCCAGTATTTTTTTGGACCCAGTCCGGTCTTTCAGTTTGCGGGTTTGCCCATTCTTCCCGCCCGCTATTATCTGCTGGTCATCCTGTTGGGATTGATCGTCGGCGCTGCTGCCGTTCCTTTTAATCGCGGCCTTGTCTTTGCACTGGATTTTTTTGACCGGCCGACTTGGGCGACCGGAATGGGCAAGACGGTGCTTGCGCTGTTCACTGCCGGAATTCTGGGTTTTTTCCTGCCGGACATTCTCGGCGGCGGCAACGAATTGGTCAATAAATTGGCGGTGGCGCCAATGAGCTTGTCCTTGCTTTTCTTACTGTTAGTTGCCAAATTTTTGTTCACCATGCTTAGTTATGGGTCCGGCGTTCCCGGCGGAATTTTTCTGCCCCTGTTGGTTGTCGGCGCCTTGACTGGAGCCATTTGCGGCGACTCCTACATTCAGTTCGGCCTTCTGGATGCAGCCTATCGGACAAACATCATTATATTGGCCATGGCCGCCTACTTTTCGGCGGTTGTCAAATCGCCGGTCACCGGCAGCATCCTGATCATGGAAATGACCGGGTCCTTCAACCATATGTTGCCGCTCATCATCGTTTCCATCACTGCTTACCTGGTTGCCGATCTGGCCAAAACCGGACCAATTTATGAAGACCTGCTGGCCCGTTCCTTAAACCGACAGGGGCGCTTTATCGCTTCCACGCCGGCTGAAAAGCGTCAGGTCATCGAACTGCCGGTTTGCATGGGTTCGAAACTGGACGGGAAATTCATCCGGGATATCGAATGGCCGCCAGATTGTCTGCTGGTCAGCATCCGTCGGGGGGAACAAGATTTGGTTCCCAAAGGCGATGCCCGGATGATGGTTGGCGATTATCTGTTCGTGCTCACGCCGAGCGAGCACTCGGAAAACCTGAGGCGACTGGCCGAATAGCCAGTCGCCTCTGTCATTTCTGCTATTTGCGTTTTGGCAGCAGCGGTTCGCTGAGGCCGTCCACGCCCACCAATCCCAGCAACGTCATAAACAGTTTCTGCGCGCCGCGATAGCCCTCGGTCGGATCGTACCACTCGTCCAGGGAATGATTGTTTCCTTCCGCTCCGCCGCCGCACAGCCGGATCGACGGGATTCCCAGACTCATCGGCAGATTCGCGTCGGTGCTGCTTGCCGGCCCGAATTCCGGAGTCATGCCGACCGCTTCGGTGGCCGCCCAGGCCGCCTGGACGATCGCCGCCGCTGGATCCTGCTGACCGGCGGGCCGGTCGCCGACCAGTTTGCTCTCAACCTTGATCGAGCTGCTGTTCCAGCGGGCATTCTCTTCGGCCGCTGCTTCCTCGAGCAACCCGAGCACTTTTGTTTCCAGTTTTTTCAGTTCGGCATCATCGGCGGATCGCATATCCAGAAGCATCGTCGCCTCCGCCGCGATGGAGTTCACCGATGTACCGCCGGTAATCGTTCCCACGGTAAACGTCGTTTTCGGCTGGGAAGGCGTTTCCACATCACCGATTTTGGCAATGGCCCGCCCCAGGGCGTGGATGGCGCTGGGCAACCCGAATGCGTTCCAGCTGTGGCCGCCGGGACCTCGGTAGGAAATTTCGTAGCGGCGGCTGCCTGTCGCCAGATAAGTGATGATCTGCTCTTTGACGCCGTCAATCGCAATGTAGCCGTCGACCTCCGGGTGGTCGCGGAAAAATGCCTTGACGCCGCGCAAATCGCCCAAGCCTTCTTCACCGACGTCGCCGCCAAAGATAATGTCGCCTGTCGTTTGGATCCCGGCGTCCTTCAATGCGCGGATCACCGAAAGAATGACCGCCAGGCCCCGGGCGTTGTCAGCGATTCCCGGCGCATACAGCTTGCCGTCTTTTTCCCGGACCTTGACATCCGTGCCGGCGGCGAACACCGTGTCCAGGTGCGCCGATACGAAAACTTTCGGTCCATTGCCTGTTCCCCTGAACACGCCGAACACGTTGCCTTCGGCATCCTCCGTCACATCCGACAGCCCCAGCGCCGCCAATTTCTCTTTGTAGAACCAGCCCCGCTCCTGTTCCTGGAAAGGCGGCGCCGGCACTTCATTGATCGCGATTTGTTCCGAAATGGTGTTTTGGTGATCCGCCGCCAAAAAGTTGACTCCCCGCTGCACGCTGACCGAGGCCCGCAATCTCTCGTATACACCTTTTACCGTCGCATCCACCTCGTAATTTTTCATCGTTTTCCATCCTTTCTTTCTTCTTCGGTCCATTTTTTCTTCATCTGGTGTTGACAAAGCAACAATCTTCCGCCATAATTCAATACAGAATTGTAAATCATCAAATGTGATGACGGAAGAAAGTACGCCTGGGAAATCATCAGAGAGCCGGCGGTTGGTGCGAGCCGGTTGAGGAAGCAGGCTGAAGTTCCTTCCCGAACAGCAGGCTGAACTGACAGTAGGCCGCGCCGTCCGCCGACGTTACCGGTATTGAGAGGATCAATCGTCCTTAAAAGGGTGGTACCGCGACAATTCGCCCCTGTCCGGTATCTTTTTTATTTTCTGGACGTTGGTCTATTTGGGTGGTACCGCGATGAAATCGTCCCTGTCCGGGGGACGATTTTTTTTGCCCCAAAACCGATCCCCGGAACGATACTATTGACAGGAGGTCTTTATTCATGAATATTCCCTTGATTATTGTTCTGCTGTACATCGCCGTCTTGTTCCTGATCAGTTTTTGGGCGGAGAAAAGAGCCCGGGGCGGGGTGGAAAACTATGTTTTGGCGGGCCGAAAATTGACTACGACACTGGTCACGGTTTCCATCGTCGGCCTGGCGGTGGGAGGAGCTTCCACCATCGGCGTCTCCGAACAGGCTTACAAAGTTGGACTGTCCGCTGGTTGGTACACGGCCGCCTGGGGAATCGGCGCCATCTGCATGGGCCTGCTTGTGGCCAAAAAATACCGCCAGCTGTCCATCTCCACCATCCCGGAACTATTGGAGCGTTTCTATGATCGAAAAGGAATGGTCATCGGCGTCTTCTGTCAAATCATCATCCAACTCGTCATCACTTCGCTGCAGTACATTGCCGGCGGCACCATTCTGCACGCCATGCTGCCGGAAATTTTCAGCTTCACCACCGGTATGCTGACCAGCGCCGCCGTATTTATCGGCATCACCTTCATCGGCGGCATGTGGTCGGCCAGTCTGTCCAACATTTTGAACGTCGTGCTGATTTACGTCGGAATCGTCGCCGCCACTCTCGTCAGTGTCGTCCAGCACGGCGGACTCAGTACGGTAATCGCCAAATTGCCGCCGGCCGTCCCGTATACAAGCCTAATCGACGGCGTCGGTCCCATGGGGATCATCGGCTGGATTCTGGTTCTCGTCACCGTGAATCTTTCCCTGCAAAGCATCATCCAAATCTCTCTCGGCGCCAAAGATGTCGCCACCGCGCAACGCGGCTTCGTTCTTGGCGGCGTGATCATGCTGCCGATCGGGTTCATCTGCGCCCTGACCGGAATCATCGCCAAAGCCGACTACCCCAACGTCAGCGCCGCTATGGCCCTGCCGCTGATGATCATGTCCCTGAATCCAATTTTGTCCGGTGTTACTCTCGCCGCCCTCTGGGCCGCCGACATCTCCACCGCCTGCAACCTGCTGCTGAGCTCCGCCACATTATTTTCGCAGGATATTTACAAACGCATGATCCATCCGACAACCACCGAAAAACGCCTGTTGCTTGTCACCAAGGGATCGGTGCTCATTTTGGGAGCGCTCACGCTGATCCTGGCCATGACGGTCAGCGGCATCATCCAGACCATCATGATCGGTCTCAGCCTGACCGCCGCCTTCAGCGTCGTCGTGCTGTTCACCCTGTTCACGCCCGGCCTGTGCCGAAAAAATTCGGCGTTTTATACCATCCTCGGCGGTCTGGTCACGCTGATCCTCTGGCAGCTCGTTCCATCCGTCCGCATTCTGCCGCACGTGATTTATCTGGAATGGGTAGTCTGCACCGTGATTTTCCTGCTGGTCTACGTCCTGGATTCCAATCCGATCAAGGCCGATGCCTTCCTTTCCCCGGCGGCGGAAAAAGCCACCGACTCCATCTAGAACTGATCAAGGAGGGAAGAAACGATGTGGAAAATCGGTATCCTTCTGTTTCCCGGCGTGGAAGAACTGGACTTTGTCGGCCCGTTTGAAGTCCTGAGCTATGTAAACAAAATCATCCCAAACAGTGTGCAGGTCTCGCTGATCGCTGAAACCACGGGAGAACTTCGCGCTTTCAACGGGTTGCGAATCTTACCGGACATATCGGTCAACGACTGTCCCGACCTCGATGTTTTGGTGGTCCCGGGCGGCAAAGGCCGCCTGGCGGCAATGAAAAACGCCAATTTTCGGCAGTTCATCCAGCGGCAGGAAACGCAGGCCCGCTTTATCGCATCGGTCTGCACCGGCGCCTTCCTGTTGGCGGAAGCTGGATTGTTGACCGGCCGCAAGGCGACCACCTACCATGAATGTCTCGACGAACTGGCTCGTTATGAGGATGTCGAAGTCGTCGCGGCCAAAGTCGTCCCCGCCGGACGCATCGTCACCGCCGGCGGCGTCAGTTCCGGACTGGAACTGGGCTTCTATTTGCTGCGGGAACTCTTTGACGCAGATACCGCGCGGCTGGTCGCCCGGAAAATCGAATACAACGCGCTTGACTAGCCGAGTTCTGGGCGATTCTTGTCCAGCAGGAACCGAATGGCGTCCTCGTCCGAAGTCGGCCGACAAATCAGGAACCCCTGCCCCACATCACAGCCGCACTCCTGCAGATAGGCCCACTGTTCCTGCCGTTCCACGCCTTCGGCGACAACACTCATCTCCAGACTCTGGGCGAACCGGATCAAGGATTGAACCAGCACCGTTTCCCGCTCCGGGATATTATCAATGAAAGTTTTGTCGATTTTCAACGTTTCCACCGGGAACAATCGCAAATAGGTCAGCGAGGAATAGCCGGTTCCAAAATCGTCCAGGGCCAGCCGCACGCCCAGCGCATCCAGTTGATGCAATTTTCGGCTGCTCTCCTCGATCGAGGCCAGTATCGCGCTTTCCGTGATCTCCAGTTCCAGTTGGCGGGCCGCAATGCCGAATAAAACCAGGAGCCGGTCCACCTCGCGGATCAAATTTTCATCCGCCAATTGCTTGGGCGAAAGATTCACCGCGACGCGGACATCGGCGAACCCCAGCCGGGAAATCTTCCGGGCAAAAGCGCAGGCTTGCTCCAGCACCCAAATTCCGATCGGGACGATCAGCTGATTTTGTTCCGCCAAAGGAATGAATTTCCCCGGTGAAACCGGTCCATGCTCCTTACTGTTCCAGCGAAGCAGCGCCTCAAAGCCAATGACCCGTCCAGTTCGCAAATTCACTTGGGGTTGATACACCACCCGGAATTCATTTTTCTCCAGCGCATGCCGCAGGCTATTGGTCAACAGCAATTTCTCCTGCGCGTCGCGCAGCATTGCCGGATCAAAGAAACGCCAGCAGTTTCGCCCGGCAGCCTTGGCGGCGTACATGGCGTTGTCCGCTTTTTTCATCAACTCTTCCACGCTCGTTCCATCCTGCGGAAAGAGGGCGATGCCAACGCTAGCCGACACGCGGGCGGCTTCGTTGGCGAACGGATAATCCTGACAAATGCCATCGACCAGACGGTCGCCAAGCTGGGAAATTTCCACCGGGTTCAAACGATCTGACAGGACGATGATAAATTCATCGCCGCCCAGTCGGGCGACAAAAGCCTTTTCCCCCGCCAGGTTCCGGATGGTTTCCCCTGCGGCGATAATCAGCCGGTCGCCGGCCAAGTGGCCGAAATTATCGTTGATGCTTTTCAAATCATCCAGATCGATGAAAAAGACGACTCCGCCGCCAGCGCCCTGCGCGGTCGCTTCCAGTTCCACTTTCAGCCGTTCCATCAAACAGGCCCGGTTGGGCAGACCTGTCAATGCGTCATGATAGGCCATGTGGCTGATTTTTTCATGCAGTCGCTCCTGTTGCAACAGTTCATGGCGCAATGCTTCCCGTATTTTCGCATCCTGAAGGGCAAGTGCGGCAAGATCGGAATACTGCTGTAACATTTCCAGCTCGTCCTCCGACAACGGTCGGATTTCGTCGTGCCAAGTAATTGCCAGTGCCCCAACAATCTGATCTTTTTGCTTTAACGGAAAAACAGCGACAGTGCGGAAAGTTTCTCCGAGTTTTCCCTGAATCCGCCCGGGATAGTTCTGATAATCTTCCTGATACTGCAATTCCCCCGTGGCAAGAACGGTCGACAACAATCCTGCTGTCTTTGACGGCTCCGAGCCCAGATACATTTGCTGGCTTCCCTGAATATAACGAATGATGGGACGGCCATTTTCCAATAGAACAACATATCCGTCCTTCGAATTTACAAGCTCCAGCGCACTGGCCAACAAGCCCTGCATCTGGGCGTCAAATCCCGCTTCGGTGTCGGAAATCAACCGAAACATCGCCCGGTATTGCCGTTCTCTCAGAAGCAATTTGCTTTCCGTCGCCTGACGAATGTCTATTTCCGCCATCATCCGATGGTTGGCCTGCTGCAGCTCCTCGGTAACCTCCAGCATTTCTTCGTTCATGGCGGTCAGCTCTTCGTTGGCGGCCGTCAACTCCGTTTCCGCCCGAGTCCGCTCGCATACTTCCTCTTCCAGGGCCGCATTGCTTTGCACCAGTTGTTGGGATTTCTTCGCCATTTCCCGGCTTTGCCGCAGGATCACGACCGCCAACCCGGTCAGAACCAGAAACGAGAGAAGTGCATTTTGCCCGATGTTCCTTTGGAGAGGGTTCATCGCCAGCGCCTTGTCCTGCACGGTAATCGCCGCCCAGGCGGCGCCACTGCCGGGTTTGGCCACCGGTGCGAAGCTGCAGAACATCACTTTCCCGTCGAGATCGACATACTCAGCCGTCCCTGATTCACCGGCAAGTACTCTCTCCACAATCCGGCGCAAACCTGGCGCCACCTCGATCGGTTCGTATGTCTGCCGGTAATCCTGACCTGCCAAAAGATATCGGCCCTGGGTGTCCCGGGCCACCAACGCCTTCTCGCCCTTCTTGTAATTGTGCCGCGACTTGACCTTTTCCCATTCCGGATGGGCAATCATGGTTCCTTCTTCATCCAGAATATAGGTGTAGCGATCATCACCTCGATAATGAAGATCAACCCGTTCCTGTATTTCACCAATGCGCAGAAAGGCCGCCACCGAGCTGACCATCACATTCTCCCGGAACACCGGGAAAACGACGGCCGTCGCGGTAGTGGGGTCATTGCTGTCCGATCCGAAAGAATAGAACGAATGGCTGATAAAGGGCCGTTTTTCCGTCAATAGTTTTTGAAACCACCAGCGCTCGGGACGTGTGGCCTTTTCGCCCTGTACCCGGGCCGTCTGTGTACCATCGGGTACTTTTTGGATCACAAGATTGCTGAAATAATCATATTGGTCAAACCGTTCCCGAATGTATTCTTGCTGACGGACGGGGTCCAGACTGCGGATTTCGACGGCCTGCGCCATCTCGCCGACTACCGAGAATACTGTTTCGTAAAACGACGAAACGCTGAGCGCGACATTTTGCGTATGAATCTGGTTATCCGAAGCAAGACGGTCGTAATAAGCCCGTTCCAACAGGTAATAACTCACCATGTTGAACAAGATAAACGCCAATAATGTCCCGCTAAGAATCCAGAGAACCAGCCGCGTTGATATCGGTTTTTTCACGTTCCGCCTCCAGGCGCTGCGTCAATTTAATAATATATTTCGCGAAGTTCGCGCAATTTCCTTTTTCAGGGGAGACCGCGAAACCGAAGGAAACCGAGAGGGCGGATGGGTGATTATGCAACCCTATCCGCCCTCTCGGTTTCCTTCGGTTCAAACGTTTCTATCCGGATTAAGCGAGTTCCTTTGCCAGTTCTTCACTTTCGGCTTCCAGGCCGCCGTCATCCCAGAGGTATTTCTGCGTATCCGCCACCAACACGCCGTTCAACGTCAGCAACGTGACCAGATTGGGAATGGCCATCAACGCGTTCATGGCATCGGCAAGATCCCATACCAGCGCCAGTGAAGTCACCGAACCGACATAAACGGCGACAACCCAAGCAATACGGTATGGCATGATCGCCTTTTTCCCGAACAGGTATTCAATCGCTCTTTCGCCGTAATACGACCATCCAAGGATCGTCGAAAATACAAAGGTCAACAACCCCACCGTCAATACAATCGGACCGATGACCGGAATCTGCGCAAACGCCGCTTTGGTCAAGGCCGCGCCGGATAATTTATCCAGAGCGACCGGATTTTTCAGAACCGCCGAGACAAGCACGATTCCCGTCATCGCGCAAACCACAACCGTATCCCAGAAAGTTCCCGTCATGGAAACCAGAGCCTGACGAACCTGGTTCCGGGTTTGCGCCGCAGCGGCGACAATCGGCGCCGATCCCAGGCCCGACTCGTTGGAAAACAGCCCCCGGGCAATCCCGTAACGCATGGCCATGGTCACCGATGCGCCGATAAAGCCTCCGCCGGCGGCTTGCGGCGTAAACGCCGACGAAAAAATCAGCGATATCGCCGGAAAGACATACGTGGCATTCATCACCAGCAAAACAGTGCAGCCAATGACATAAAAAATAGCCATGAAGGGAACCAGCATTTCGCAAACCCTGGCGATCGACTTCACGCCGCCCAAAATCACAATGCCCGTCAATATCGCCATGATTCCACCGGAAATATGCGGGGAAACCCCCATGGTTTCCTTGACCATGATGGCGATGGAATTCGCCTGCACGGTATTACCGATCCCGAATGCGGCGATAGAAGTGAAAACGCAAAACAAAACGGCCAGCCATTTTGCATTCATCCCGTTTTCCAACGCATACATCGGTCCGCCCAGCATGGTCCCGTCCGATGTTTTCACCCGATACTTCACCGAAAGCAATGATTCCGCGTATTTCGTAGCCATGCCGAAAACGCCGGTCAACCAGCACCACAGGACGGCTCCCGGCCCGCCAAGGCCAACGGCCGTAGCCACGCCAACGATATTGCCGGTGCCGATGGTCGCCGCCAGCGCCGTGGTCAGGGCGCCGAACTGGCTGACATCGCCTTCGCCGGACGTATCCTTGCTCAACGAGAGTTTGACCGCGGTAAACGTGTGTTTTTGAATGAACTTCAGCCGAAATGTCAGAAACAAATGAGTGCCAAACAACAGCACCAACATCGGAGGTCCCCACAGATACCCATTCAACCAATTGATCCAATCATGAAACTCTTGCAAAACCCCATCCTCCTCCTGTTTCCTATTCATGGTCTTCTTGACGGGTTCCCCTCCCCGTCATCGTTCGGCGCGACAATCGCGCTAGTGCAAGAGAACAAAACTCCTGTCGTATTATACATCTCGAGGGTTGATTTTGCAATAATCAGGTCAAAAATTGCATTTTATCCGGAAAATTCCCCGAAAATATTACAAAATAAAGCACCCCCTGCCAACGGTTCCGCGTCCGCAGGGGGCATGAGCCCGGTCAAGGCTTCCTCAGCGATGTTCTTTAAGCAATCCGGCCCGGTAGGCTTCCATCAAGCTCTTCAGTTGATCGATCCGGCGCTGGATCTGTTTTCCCTGATCAGTGTGCCGGACACGCAGCCGCACCGGATGGCTCTCGATGATTTCCGTCACCGAATCCATGTCCCGTTCCTCGGCTACCGCCTTCGCCGCGGACTCGAACGGGTGGTGGGCCGCGAGCAGCCAGCCCTGGGAATTGGAAATCAGCGTATAGCCGGCGATTCCGGTCACTTTTTGATAGGCCCGGGAAAACCCACCGTCGATGACGATCAACTTGCCGTTGGCCTTGACGGGGCGCTCACCCCTGGCAACCTTTACCGGCACATGGCCGTTAATGATATGGCCGGTTGTGCAGTCCAGCCCGAATTCGGCGAGAATTTTGCAGGCCGTCTCTTCCCGGTCCCGCAAAATATAATAGGCGTTGCGCTGTTCCTTGTGCGGGTCCGTATCCGCATAATGCGTATCCACGTCCGCCAAGAAGTACCGCTCAAAGGTCGCCATCTTTTCTTTGCCGAACAGGGGGGATTGCGGCGCGCACCACAAAAACCACATGGCATCCATGCCGTATTGCTTTTGCGCCGGATCATGGGAGGCGTAATAACCCTGCCGGGCCAGGCGGTCCACCCGGTCCAGGAAGACTTTGCCTGCAAAAGCCTGCCCGTCGACGTTAAACGACCGAAACGAGCCGTCCTCGTTCATGGCGATACAACCATGATACAGCAAATTGCCGTCATGAATCAGGTAGATGCTGCCTTTGGAATAAAGAAAGCGAACATGTTCCTGCAGTTTTTTGCTGTTGGCGAAGGAAAGCCGCAATTTGGCCACGACGCCCTGCTCGGCGTCGGTCAGCTCGTCGGGGCAAGCCGGATCGATGGTCGGAAAATACTGGTCCAACAACGGATAGGTCTTGCCGTCGAGCGACAGGGTTCCCGTCGCGTAGTTGATCTGTTCGAGCATCAGTCGGTTTTCCATCTGATAATGAGGCCGCCGCTTGATCAATTGGCTTTCCAGCTTGAACTGGATCATGGCGATGGCTTTTTGCATCTGCGCCATCAGCCGGATTTCCTGCCGGGTAAAGGAACTGTCCTTCGCCACCTTGGGAAGAAACACTTCGCAGGAATCCTCTCCGTACGTTTCGATGGCGAATGACGCCAACGGCAGCAGACTGATACCGTAGCCATTTTCCAGAGTCTCCATATTGCCATAGCGCAGGCAGGTCCGGACGACATTGGCCATACAGGCTTCGCTGCCGGCCGCCGCCCCCATCCATAGAATGTCGTGATTGCCCCACTGGATGTCGACCTGCCGGTGTTCCATCAGCGCGTCCAAAATCTTGTGCGCTCCCGGTCCCCGGTCATAAATATCGCCGATCACATGCAGCCGGGCGATCGCCAGACGCCGGATCAGCTCCGCGATGTCGATGATAAAAGCCCGGGCGCTGCCGGTGAATACGATGGCATCCAACAGTTCCTGATAATAGCTCGACTTGTTTTCGATGGTTTCCTGTTCATCCAGCAACTCTTCGATAATGGGCGCCACCGCCGCGGGCAGCAGTGCCCGGACGCTTTCCCGCCGATACTTCGACGTCAGCACCCGGCAAAGCCGGATCAACCGAACGAGAGTGAGACGGCTCCATTCCGTCGGGTCCGGCGCGGCCTGCAGCAACAGCGTTGATTTTTCTTCCGGGTAATAGATCAGTGTCGCCAGGCTTTGCTGCTCGTCCTGCGACAGGGAATCGGCGAACAATTCGCTGATTTTACGCCGGATGGAACCGGCGCCGTTGCGGATGACATGGGAAAACGCTTCGAATTCGCCATGCACATCGGACAAGAAATGCTCCGTCCCCTTCGGCAGCTGCAATTGCGCGGATAACATGACAATCTCTTTGGAAGCCGCCTGCAAGGAAGGATACTTTTCCGCCAATAGCTGTAGAACCTGAACATCCTGTTCCTGCGCCATCTTTTCCTCCATTATCCATTTCACACTTTTTTCGCCCCACCGCGACCAGTGCCTTTTCCCGTCCTTATTTTCATTGTTTCCCGATTCATTGGACAAAGTCCTGCCCGATTCGCCATCGTCCTCGTTGCAAAATTGTTAACTTTGAGAGAAAATATAATCAGGCAGAAAATTCAATTATTTCTTCCGGTGTTCACCTGAAAATCAGCGGCAAGGAGTGTGAGAGCGTCATGGATCTGGGACTGAACAGCAAAGCAGTTTTGGTAATGGCATCCAGCACGGGGCTCGGCAAGGCGACGGCATTGGAATTCGCGGCGGAAGGCGCCAATGTCATGCTCTTCAGCCGGGGGGAAGAACTGCTCCGTGACACGCAGGCCGAAATCCGCGAACTGACTGGCAAAGAACCGGCCTTCACGGTCGGCGATGTGACCCGACCGGAAGACATTCAGCGGGCGGTGGACAATACCGTCGACAAATTCGGGCCGATTTTCGTTTTGGTGAACAACGCCGGCGGCCCGCCCGCCGGAACCTTCGACGATTTTTCAGATGCGGCCTGGCAAAAGGCCTATGAATTGAATCTGCTTTCCTATATCCGGACCATCCGGGCAGTATTGCCCTCCATGCGCCAGTTGGGCATGGGACGGATCGTCAATTTCACTTCGTCTTCGGTGAAGCAGGTGTTGGAAAACCTGATCCTGTCCAATACCTTCCGTCTCGGCGTCATGGGCCTCACAAAAACTCTTTCGCAGGAACTGGGCAAGGAAAACATCCTGGTCAACGTGATGGGCCCAGGACGGATCGAAACGGCAAGAATCCAGCAGCTCGACCAGATTCGGGCAGCCAAGGCGGGAATTTCGCTGGAACAGGTCTATGAAAACATGATCAAAACGATCCCCCTCGGCCGTTACGGCACCCCGGAGGAATTCGCCAAACTGGCCGTATTTCTCTGCTCCGAGGCCAATACCTATATTACCGGGCAGACCGTACTGGTGGACGGCGGCATGACCAAAACATTTTAAGCATCCCTGCAGGGCCATAAAAACCTGACAGGCGCTGGATAGCTCTCTATCCAGCGCCTGTTTTTTCGCTATTGATTCACGCGCTCGCCCAGCTGGCGACATACTCCGTATGCCGGTCCGGCTTCGCCAGCACCGGTTCCTGGTCGATCCAGCCTCCCGGTTGTCCCAGTTCCCGCATGGCCAGTTCAAAGTGGCACAGGGCGATTCCCATATCGACCCGCTGCACGTCCGCCACGCCCAGTAACTTCCCGATCAGGCTATCTTGGGCGTAACCCGGCGTGCGCCGCAAATAAAAATGCCATCTTTCTCCCGCGTGAACAATCCGCCACGGTTGTTTGTTCGAGGCCGACGGCGCCCAGCGCACCATATCCAGCGCCACCGCAGCCGCGCCGATATCCTCCGCACGGATCGGATTCCCGAAGCTTTCTTCGAAAAACAGCTGCTCCGCCGGCAGTCGGTGTTCGCCATCCGCCCGTCGCCGAATCCAGTCTTCCGCCTTGCCGGTCTCCGCCACATAGCCAATGGACGCCACTGCCGGCACAATTTCCGTCGCCGTCGCAGCGATCTTTTTGGCAAAGCCGCTTTTGGTGAAACTGCCGCCCAACCAGCAAGTCCCCAGGTCCAGGTCCGTTGCGCACAAAATCGCCCGCTCCATCAAATAACCAAAATCCTCTAGATTTTTGGGGCCCGGACCGACGGCGCCCACGATGAATCCGGCGGCATTCTTGATCACGCCGTAAGTGCCGACGCCCTTCAACTCCTGGCGGTCCCGTTCGGTGGCAGTCAGCAGCAAAAACCGGACTGCGGCGCCAAAAGGCCCGATTTTCAGTTCATTCAGGCAGGCCTGCAATTTGTGTTTCGTTTCGTCCTGGATCGCCCGTTCCGGGTGGCGTCGGCAGGAGAAGCGACGCCGGATCAAATCTGTGGCCGGACTGTTCATTGCCCATTCCTCCCTGTAGATTTTTGTTTTCCAACCGGGATCATTAGCCCTCCTATTTTCCCTGCGAGGCAAATTTGGGCGCGACGGTCGCCGGTATCGGGCAAACATAGCCCTTGCCACCCAGGCTGGATCGCAGCTCTTCCTGCGCGGCCGCCGCCAGCGCAGGTTGCTCCAGAACATCAACGGCGGCGCCGGCCATTACTTTGGCGGCGATCAGCATTCCCTTATGGGCCAGGCTCGTTGCGCTCTGCGCCACGGTTTGCCAGGAATGTCCCGGGGTTCCGAAAGCCTGGCAGGCCACGCACAGCTGCGCCGTCGGTAAAATCCAGCTGACATCTCCGACATCGGTCGAGCCGGTCAACAACCGCGAAGAATGTACGCAAGTAAGAATCACGTCAGACACGACCTTTTCCGACAGGGCCCGCACCATCGCCGTACCCGCCCCGCCCATAAAATTGGCCGCCATCTGCAAGTCGTTGCGCCGGTCCTGCTCGGTCAGCGTCGCCTGGATGTTCCGGGCAAACTGCATTTCGGCGTCGTCCGGCGTCGGTGCGCCGATGTCCTGAAAATTGTCCAGCAGGATTTGTCCCAAAATCTCGTTGGGAATGTAATTCGAGCAGGCTTTTTCAAAGATCACTTCACATTCCGTCTCGGTCATCAGCGCCGCGCCCTGGGCAATCTTGCAAATTCGTTCGTAGATTTCCTGGACCTGCGCCACTTGCGGCGCCCGCATCAGATACAGGACTTCCGCTTCCGCCTGCACCACGTTCGGCGATACGCCGCCCGTATTGGTCACGGCGTAATGAATGCGCGCCTCCTGAACCACATGCTCCCGCAGATAATTGACGCCCACGTTCATCAGTTCCACCGCATCGAGTGCACTGCGGCCCAGATGCGGCGCCGTCCCGGCATGAGAGCTCTTGCCGTGGAATTTGAAGGCGACTTGATAGTTCGCCAGCGTGCTCATCGAAAAAATCGTGTTATGTGTCATCGGATGCCAGGTCAGAGCAATATCCGCGCCGGCGAAGGCGCCTTCCCGCGCCATGAACGCTTTTCCCGACCCGCCCTCTTCGCCCGGACAGCCATAGTACCGGACGGTTCCCGGGATTTTTGTTTCCGCCAGATATTCCTTGACGGCCACCGCCGCCGCCAATGCGCCGACCCCCAGCAAATTATGGCCGCAGCCGTGACCATTCCCGCCAGTTCCGAGAGGCATCGGCTCGGCAACGCCGCGTTCCTGGGACAATCCGGCCAATGCGTCGTATTCCCCCAAAATCGCCACCACCGGAGCGCCGCTGCCATAGCTGGCCACAAAAGCCGTAGCCAGACCGCCGATTCCCTTTTCCACGGTAAAACCCGCCTCCGCGAGCATATCGCAGAGCAGGTCCGCCGACCGGGTTTCCTCGAACCGCATTTCGGCGTATTCCCAGATGGCGTCGCTGGCCCTTGTGAACCATTCGCCCTTTTCCTCAATGATCGCTTGAATGCGCTGCTTGTCCATCCTCGGGTTCCTCCTCTATTGCGGCCGCAGTTTGGCGCGCCGTTCCAGATTTTTTATCTCACGGGCCATAAACCAGGCCGTCACCAGCGAAGCCACCAGGTCGGAAGCCGGGCCGGCCAGCCAGATCCCCGTCAATCCCCAGAAGTTCGGCAAAATGTAAATTAAGGGAATCAACAGGATAATTTGCCGCAGCAAATTGAACACGATCGCATATTTGGCCTTGCCGACCGCCTGAAAATAGTTGGCGCCAATCAACTGCACGCCGATAATTGGCAACAGCGCCAAGAAAGTTTTCAGGCCGGTTGATCCCAGCCGGATCAATTCGGCATTGCCGTTGAACAGGCGGACGAGTTGTTCGTCAAACGCCAGGATGAGCAAAAAACTGAGGCAGCAAAAGGAAGTCGCAGCAATCGTGGCAATTTTTACTACTTCGATGACCCGATGGTACTTTCCTGCGCCGAAATTATAGCCGATAATCGGCTGGGCCCCCTGGCTGATTCCCATGACCGGCATCAGGCTGAGCATCAGCACCCGATTCACGATACCGAAGGCCGCCACCGCCAGTACGCCGCCATAAGCCAATAGTTGATAGTTCAGGATCACCATGACCAGGCTGGCGCTGGCCTGCAGCAGAAACGGGGCCATGCCGATCCGGGCGATGGCGGCGATGATTTCGCGACGTAGCGACAGATTTTTCCGCTGGAGCCGCATCGTCCCCACGCCGCGGATGAAATAGGACATCACCCAAATCGTCGCCACCGCCTGGGAGGCAACGGTCGCCCAGGCCGAACCCTTGATTCCCATGTGGAAAACAAAAATGAACAAGGGATTCAACGCCGTATTTAAAAGAGCGGCGATCAACATCGTCTTCAGCGCCGTATTCGGGTCGCCCTGGGCCCGGATCAGGTTATTGATGCCGAAACTCACGTGCATGAATATGCTGCCGCCCAGAATGATGGTCGAAAAATCCCGCGCATAGGGCATAACTTCCGGCGTCGCTCCCAACAAGACCAGCAGGGGGTCCAGAAACGCCAGCGAAACGGCGGTCGTAAGCAGGACCAGCACAATCATCAGCATGACGGCATTGCCCAAAATCAGCTCGGCGCCGTCCTTGTCTTTTTGGCCCAGCCGAATGGAAACCATGGCGGCCGCGCCCAATCCGACAAACATGCCGACCGCCATCAAAATGACCATCAAGGGAAACGCCAGCGTCACCGCTACCAGTCCGACTTCGCCGACGCCCTGTCCTACGAAAATGCTATCCACTACATTATATAAAGCGTTCACGACCATGCCGATGATGGCCGGAACCGAATACCGCCGCAGCAGCGTAGTGATTTTTTCTTCTCCCAATACGTTCGCCTGATCCATAAATCCTCCCCAACAACTCTGCCTGTGTCCACTGTAACCGTATTATTTTACCACTAATCCACAGGACAGACCACCGTCCGGATTGTCGCAGCCACTTTTTCCCGCCGGTCCGACGCCTGAAAACAACAATCGCCGTTGCCCGCGATATGTGAATGACATATCGGCGGCAACGGCAATTCAATATCCCCTTCTGTCAGCAGGAAGCCCGAAGTCCCAATTAAAACAGCAATTTGATCAGCCGGCTGGGACGTCCTGAGTCGGTTGGCGTTTTTACGCCGACGACCTTCGCGTAACCGCATTGTTCAAGGAGGACGAGGATCCGGTTGATGCTGCGGGGCGTAACGCCGTAGAGGCCGGCCAGAGCGGCGGGAGTGACGACATCTAGGTTATACTGCTGAATCAGGCTGAACAATTTGTAGACCGTTTTTTTGCCTAACCCGCTTTTCGCGGCGATGTTGGCGATCAGACCATCCGGATCATTCTCCGGTTGGTCTTCTTTGTTCAGGAAACTGATCGGGCCGATGATTTTTTCGCCTTCATCGACTACGAAGATGCGGTTGCCCCCGCACTTTTGAGCCCTGTCCTTGCCCATACAGGCGCCCGACTTCGCTTCAACGGCTGTTTTGCCAAAACCGATCCCCACACTGAATGTGCTATCCGTTCGTCGGGAACTGCTATAGATAAAATCGAAATGGCTCATCTGGCTGGTTTCCGTTTCGAGAATTTTACGCAGGGTAAATAGCAAATAATTGCCCAACGACAGCTCAATGACAGCGGCCTGGATTTTTCGCGCGAACAGATAGATTTGCTCGGAAGCCCGCATCTTGTTGACCGCCATCTGATAGTCATCGTGGGCAACCAGCGTGTTTTCGCCGGGCGGATCGACTTCGACGGCCAATACCACGATCTGATTTTTCTGGTTGATCCTCAGTTCATGCTTCAGTTTCAATTTAGTCACGATATTTTTGATGACATCCGGCATCCGCTTCATTTTGAAACACGGAATCTGCTCGTCCGTCAATGCTTTCTGTACATCGGACATCCCTGTGATGCAGAAGGAAACCTTGTCGTTTCGGAAGGCTTGTTTGTGAAACTCCGCCAGGTACCCGGAATAATCGTCATCAAATATTTTTTCCTCCGCTACCTGAATTTGCAGAGTCGCCTCCGGCAAGCCGATTTCCTGGAAGGTTTCCATCAATGCGCCGTAATCGACCGAATCGATGCTGATTTTGGCGATGTCATAGTGATGGAGGGCGGAGGCTTCGGTCAATACTGTCAATAGCGAAGCTTTTTCCCTCGGAATGAAATCCCAGGGGATGGCGGGAACGACAAAACGGCTGGCGTATTTGAATGGGGTCGGGCCGGAAAACAGCAGGCTGTCCAGCCCAGCCTGGCGACGCCTAACGAGGTCGGCGCTGTCCCTATATGTCTCGTAAACGAGCGGAAACAGCTGGATATACGGAAAATTTTGCGTGATGATCCTTTCGATCTGACTGACGCTTTCGGCGGGACCGACCAGCCCGAGTTTCATTACGTACCCCCCTGTTTAATTCTGCTCTATCGTTTTTCTGGGCGCACCGCACAAAATCCTCCCGCGCAAACGGGAGGATCGAATCGGGCTTGTTTCGACGGACTTTCCTGAACAGCTTAATTGAGCCACATGGAGGTTCCCGGTCCAATCGGCGCGCCGATCAGCATCCAGACGACCATCATGATGAGCATGGTCGCCAGAAAGCATATGCTGTAAGGAATGGTTAGGGAGATCACCGTTCCCAGACCGACCGGGGATTCATCCTTTTTATATTGCTCGATCAGCGACATCAGCACCGGAATGAAAAAGTTGATGGGCGAGATCGGATTGGTGGCGGAATCGCCAATACGATAGGCCAGCTGCGTCATCGCCGGCGAAAAGTTCATCATGGCGAACATCGGCACAAAGATTGGCGCCAGGATGAGCCATTTAGCGGACCCGCTCGTCATAAACAAGTTGAGGAAGGCCACCAGCAACACGAACACGATCGCCAAGGCAATTCCTTGCAAATTCATGTATTTCAGGGCCTCGGCCCCTTTTACCGCGAATACGGTCGCCATGCTGCTCGCTCGGAAAAACTCGATAAAAAACGCGGCCGGGAAAGCGATAACGAAGAAGGATAACGAGCTCTTCAGGCCATTCGTCATGTATTTGGGAATATCTCGGTTGCTCTTGATCTTCTTGCTGCCAATCCCATAAGCGGTACCAACGGTCGCGAACAAAAGGAACAGCAGTCCAACAATGCTTTGCGTCAGAGGCGAACTGGGCAGGAAGCCGCCTTTGGCGTTTCGCAGCACGGCGTCGGAGGGCAGAGTCAGGAGCAAGAGGACCGCCAGGAAGCCAAGAGTGGCAAAACCGGCGCATTTGAGGCCTTTCATTTCGTCCGCGGTAGGCTTGGCGTTTTCGGAGTAGGCTATATTCGTTCTCGACTCGATTTTCAGCAGCGACGGCATCACTTTTTCCGTTACGAAGGTGATTACGACCGCCAGCACGAACGTGGCCAAAAACATGAAATACCAGTTGATCAGGGGATGCGTCGGAGCGATGATTCCCATACTTTTGGCCGCTGATTCCGTGATACCCGCAAGCAGGGCGTCGGTTCCGGCGACCATCAGGTTGGCGGTGAATCCGCCATGCCCGGCGACATAGCCGGTTACTCCGCCCAAAATCGGACTTCTCCCGCTGGCGGCAAAAATCGCCGCCCCGGTCGTCGTTGCAAAAATGATTCCAGCATCAGAGGCGATATTGGCGCATATCCCTACCATGGCCAGAATGAAGGTGATCAGATAGGGAGGAACGCCGACCAGAACTTTTTTCATCAGGGCAATGAAAAATCCCATTTCCTCAATAAACCCGATGCCCAGTGTCATGACCATCACCAGCCCGACCGGCGGAAAGTTCATGTAAGTTTTGACGAAATCCACCAAAAACGTCTTGAGCATACTCGTCGTCAACAAGTTTTTCACCGTTACGGTCACTTCTTTGCTGACGACGCCGGGTTTACTCGAACCGGGCGTATAGGTCGCTGAAACCCCTGCCTGATTCAGCACATAGGACAGAACCAGCACCACCACGGATAACAGGAGAAAGATCATAAAAGGATGAGGCAGTTTGTTTCCGGCATGTTCTACAAACCGGATGAATGTTTCGAGAGTGCTTTTTTTCGGGGTTTTCGGAGTCGAATTCATCAACCGTCACCGTCCTTTTGTTGTTGAAATTCACCATTATCGCCAGGCTCGCAAGAAGCCAGCAAAATGATCTGTTTGACGAGTTCGCCGGACCGGATCAAGTCCGAGATGACAATTTCCTCTTCCAGGGTATGATTCTTGCTATAGCCGGTGCCCACGCCGAGGGAACGGATGCCGGCGCTGCTAAAGCGGTTCGCGTCCATCCCGCCGCCCCCCTGGGAAAAGTAGAATCCGGTTCCCAGCGCCTGAAACGCTTTCTTCAGCAACACCGATACCGGTTCCGTCTCTTCGACGTAGAACGCGTCATAGTGTCGCTCGATCTCCAGGTCGATCCGGGTCTGGTATTGCCCGGCGATCGTGGACACCAGCTCCGACAGGTAGGCCAGATATTGGTCCAATTCTTCCTGGTTGCGGCTGCGGGCTTCGCCGGTGATCTCCACCTGATCGCATACGACGTTGGTCGCCGTACCGCCTCGGATCTTGCCGAAGTTCGCGGTGGAACATTCGCTGAGGCGGCCTTCTCTGACCTGGGCCATAAAAGTTCCGGCGATTTTGATCGCATTGAGTCCTTTTTCCGGTTCGTTTCCCGCATGGGCGGGCTTGCCGTGGATCTTCAGAATGATCCTGCACTTGGCCGGCGCCGACTGGACGATACGCCCGAGTGGCCCGGAAGAGTCAAAAACATAAGCGATTTTAGCCCGGAGGCTCCCGAAATCAAGATGCTTCGCTCCCGCCACGCCCTGTTCCTCACATACCGAAAACACGATTTCGATCGGACAATGGTCGATTTTTTCCTGCCGCACCTTGCGCACGCCGTCCAGGATCGCCACCAGTCCGGCCACGTCGTCGGCCGCCAAAATTGTTGATCCATCGCTGGTGATCTTTCCGCCGGTCAGAACCGGCTGGATATTGCTTCCCTGCGGGACCCGGTCCATGTGCGCCGACAGCAGAATCGCCGGGTAGTTTTCATTGCCGTTGAGTCGGGCGATGAGATTGCCGGCATTGCCGCCCAGAATTTCACCGGCGCTATCCTCTGTGACTTCACAACCAAGTAAAGAAAGCTTGTTTTTGAGTAGGTCGGCGATAGGCCGTTCATTTAAAGATTGGACGTTGATCCGAATCAACTCGAGAAACTCCTGGACGATCGCATCCTGTTCCAAAATGAATCTCCCTTCGTGTTTATAATCGCCCGGTTTGCGGGCATTATTTTCACGCCTATTATACCTGCAGGACCGAATGTCTGAATATCGTCTTTAATTGCGTCTCTATTTCGGATCAACTTCCTTATTAATAGAGGAAGTCGATCGCATGGATCGCCGCATTGAAAAGGGAAACGGCTTGTCGGTGACGAATTTTATATAACAGGCATAAACGCCCAAAAACCTCTCCGTAAAAAATTCATGAGAAATGAGGCAGTTCAACATTCTTCACAATCGACGTTTATTGGCAAACAGCCTGAAAATATTTTATATCTCCTTGTTCCTGATCAACTCGTTCTTTCCCCAACCGGTCCTGCCAATCGTCTTGGCAGTGGTCTCGTTGGCGCTGTTCGGGCTGACATTTTTCGAAACACGCTCCAGCACCCGTTATATGGCGTTACTGTTGATCGCCGTCGGCCTTTATTTCATGTGGACCTATCAAGTTCCCTGGAGTGGCTGGATCAAGGCCAGCGCCTTCAACGCCCCGCTGATTTCCCTGTTGCTGACCGTGCCGCTTCTCAGCAGCATCCTGTATTTTGAGCCCTATCAGCAGAACCTGTCGGAACTTGCCGTAAAATATGTATCGTCGCCGTTTCGGTTCTACGTTGTGGTCTCGACGCTTCTCACCCTGCTCGCGTCATTGATCAACCTGGCCAGCTTTCATTTTGTGCACCAGCTGTTTCGCCCTTTGGCGGAAAAATTCCCGGTAAAATTATTCAGCAGCGCGTTAATCCGGGGATTTTTGCCGAATACTTTATGGTCACCCAGTTATATTTCCGTGGCCTTCATCGCACAATACGTCAACCTGTCCTGGCTGGCTCTCGCTCCGTTGGGCATCTCGCTGGCCGCCGCCGGCGTCCCCCTGCTGTTGGGCCTGGGGTGGCTGGAATATGGCCGAGCCTCCACTCCATGCTCTATTACGGTTCCCGAATCTTCGAACGTCTCCGAAACCTCCCGCAAAAGTCTCTGGAAGCTTAGTTTTCAAACGGCGGTGCTCATTTTTCTGATTGTTGCGCTGGAACAAGTTACAAAAAAGAGCGCCATGGTCATTGTCCCGCTGGTTTCGCTCATCGGCCCGATGATGCTGGCCTTGGCCTATGGCCGGAGCGAAGCGTACATCGCCCAGACCCGGGATTATTTGCAGCATCGTCTGCCGCTGATCACCAATGAAATTGTTCTGTTTACGGCGATCGGCTTTTTCGGTTACGCTCTCGGGATCTCCGAAATCCCCCGCTATATTCCCCTCCTGATCAACCAACTGGGCCTGGATACGCCCTTGTTGCTGCTACCGATCCTGGTTCTGGCCATAGGGCTGTTCTCCACCATCGGCATTCACCCGATGATTACCATTGCCGCATTGGCGACCTCGCTGCCACCAGGCAGCGTTCCGCTGTCCACGCTTCAGATAGCCGGCGCCTATCTCACCGGTTATATGCTGTATTCCGTACTGTCGCCGCTTTCCGCCGCCACTCTGTTATTGGGCGGCTTAACCCGGCAAAGCCCGGTCACTGTCGGCCCAAAAGACAACGGTGGTTTTGCCTTCCTCTATGTGGCTCTTTGCATCGGCATCATTCTGATTTGTTTTTGAAGGCCCCAGAATTAAAACGACCGCGCAATTTTAAACTGCGCGGTCGTTTTTTATTGTCGATTGCCATGCTCGTCTTCTTCAAATTTTCAAGGCCAGTTCCACTGCATCGCTGATGCAACGGGATATTTTCCCCGGGACCGCCGCATCGCCAATCACGAACACTTCCGGCAACATTCCCGCCACCGCTTTGCCCAGCTCATTTCGGGAACGCGAACCAATTGCGAGAACCACCGTATCCGCCGGCAAAACTTCTTCTTCCCCCGTCGGATTTCGAACCAAAACCCCAGACTCCGTGACCGCCACAACTTTTCGTTCGCTCAGACACCGGATTCCCAGTTGCTTCATATGCTTTTTCACGCCCCAGCGAGTGCTCAGGCCTATATCCCGGCCGATATCTTTGGCCATTTCCACGATGGTGATTTCACGGATTCCCTTCTCCAGCAATGCGTGAATGACGTCGTCCGTTTCCGCTCGATGTCGCAAAAGAAATCGGGCCTGTTCCGCGCCGATGGTCCCTTGATCGGCCAATAGCACCGCCGTTTCGCAACCTACCGCGCCACCGCCGACAACCACGACCCGACGTCCCGGAATCATCTCACCCGCCAGCACTTCGTTCGCCTGCACGACTTCGCAACCCGCTTCCGCAATGGGGAACGGCGCGGGAATCGGCTCGCTGCCGGTGGCAATCACCAAGGCATCCGGCGAAAAATGACGAATCATGTCCGCAGTCGCTTCTTGTCCTAATTCCACCTCGACCATATATTGCCCCAACATATGGGTCTGATACTCCAGCAGATAGGAAAAATCCCGTTTGCCGACCGCCTTGGCGGCATAGTGCAACTGCCCGCCCAATTGATTTCTCTTCTCCCACAAGGTAACCTTATGGCCTCGTGCAGAAGCCTGGATGGCAAATTCCATTCCCGCCACGCCACCGCCGATAACCAATATTCGCTTGGGGGTATTGACCGGCGGATTCCACCATTCAAATTCCCGCCCCGTCCGATAGTTGATCATGCACTCGACAGCCTGCCCGGAAAAACGCCGGTCATAACACCCCTGTCCGCAAGCGATGCAGCGCCGAACTTCTTTTTCTTTACCATCCCGGACCTTGTTCGGCAACTCCGAATCCGCCAGCAGGGCACGTCCCATATTCACCATATCCGCTTGCCCCATCGCAATGATGCGCTCCGCGCCAACCGGGTCATTGATTCGATTGCTGGCGATAACGGGAATGCCGACTGCCTGCTTAATTCCCGCCGCAAGATAAGCATAGCCGCCACCCGGGACTTCTCCCGTGACTTGCGGAATCACGGTCTCATGCCACCCGCCGGTAACGTCGATTGCCGCCACGCCTGCTTCTTCCAGCAATTTCGCTACAGCCGCCGCCTCACGGCTACCGTTGCCGCCGGCAACAAAATCATTCCCGCTTAATCGCACAATGACCGGATAATCACGTCCGGCTACCTGCTGAATATCGCCGACGATTTCCAGCAAGAAGCGGCTTCTGTTTTCCAGACAACCGCCATATTGATCATTCCGGCGGTTGGTATACGGCGAAAGAAATTCAGCAATCAGGTATCCCGCGCTGCCGATAAGTTCCACTCCGTCAAAACCGACTTGTTTCGCCCGTAACGCAGCTTGCGCAAAACTTTTTCGGACAGATGAGAGATCCTCGTTTTCCATTTGTCGCGCCGTCTCATGGGTATAGCGGCAGGCAAAAGTCGAGGGCGCTACGGCCTGGGCGCCGATTTCCACCGATTTGGCATAGCCGCCGGCATGATAGAGCTGCGCAAAAATTTTTGCGCCCGTCGCATGAACCGCTTCCGTCAACTTTTGAAGTCCAGGCAGAAACGAATCGTTATAGATCCCCAGATTGCGAAACGACCGGCCCCATTCATGGACGGAACAGCCGCCGACGATAATCAGTCCGGCGCCGCCCTGCCCACGAGCCGCGTAATAATCGATCAATCGCTGATTGACCTGACCATCCTCGGAATAGCTATGATTGATCGCCGGCATGGAAATCCGATTCCTCAATTCGACTGCGCCAATTTTGATCGGCTGAAACAGAGCTCGATACTTCACTGGGCATTCCTCCGTCATCATTCTTTGGCCAATCGGCCCGAGACGGGATTTCTCTCCGCCTTGTTTACTTCAATAATTCCGGCGCCTGAAACAAAATCCGTTGCACATCCGTCATCACATGATCAATGATTTCCCGCACCGGTTCAATCCGGCGCAGCGGCGTCAAGCTTTGGCCAACCTGGACCACGCCGTTTTCCACATCGCCGTCGACCGCCGCCAGTCGATTGGTTCCGGTTACAAGCTTGTCCAGTTCGGCCTGCGGCGCTCCGCTGGTTTCCATTTTCAAATATTGATCCGTTAATTTATTTCGCAACCCCCGAACGCCGACATTGCGGGAATAACCGGTCACCACCGAGTCGGTGTCGCTGGCGTTCATCACGCTGGCCTTGGAATTCGGATGAAAAGCGCATTCGGCGGCCAACAGAAATCTCGAACCCATCTGTACTCCTGATGCCCCCATAATCAAGGCCGCCGCCATCCCCCGCCCGTCGACGATGCCGCCGGCGGCAATGACCGGCAGCGATACTTCCGGCAACACATTCGTCAACAAAGCCATGGTAGTCTGCGTCCCAATATGACCGCCGGCTTCCATTCCCTCAATGACGATGGCGTCGGCCCCTGCCGCTTCGACTCGTTTCGCGAGTTTCACATTTGGAACGACCGGAATTACTTTGGCTCCCGCCGCATGAAGCCGCTCAAAGTAAAGGATCGGATTGCCGGCGCCCAATGTCGCAAACGCAACTTTCTCTTCGCAGATAACCGAGACAATGTCGTCACGGTTTGGCGCCATCAACATGACATTGACGCCAAACGGCTTGTCGGTCAGCGTTTTGGCCCGGCGAATCTCGCTGCGCACCCACTCGGTGGGGCGCCCGCCGCTGGCAATGATTCCCGCTCCCCCGGCATTCGATACGGCGGTTGACAGAATGGCTTCGGATACCCAAGCCATTCCCCCCTGAAATATGGGGTATTGTATCCCCAGCAATTCGGTCAATTTGGTTCTCATTCCATTGTCCCCCGTTCATTTGAATCATGTAGATAGAAGGAAAACACCCTGTTGTTTTCCGGCGAATCCACTTGGCTCCGCCATCCAACCCAAAGGTGCTTTCCCGATGGATCCGCTCTCTATTGAACCGCATTAATCCGCCCGCACACTCTGACGGGAAAAATCCGGCAATTACAAACCGTAAATGATTGGTAAAAAGATGCAGGTAATAATTGTGAGAATAATATTGATGGGAAGGCCGATTTTAACATAGTCCATATACCGATACCCGGCAACAAGGGTCTGGGTGACTGCCGGTGTCCCGATTGGCGTGGACAGCGCCGTACTGGAACCAATGATAACGCCGATAACGAAAGTTTCGGGTGATGCTTTCAGTGCAAACGCCAGCGGGATGAAAATCGGCGCCAGCATCGCCACAACCGCCGTATTCGACATAAAGTTCGTCAATATCGTGGATAGCACGACCGCAACGACTAACAGCGCGTAAACGGAAGCATCCTGCCCGCCGAAAAGGTTCAAAATGAAATTGGCGATCACCTTGCCGCCGCCGCTGACATCCAATCCTTTGGCAAAGCCTTGCGCCGCACTCAGAATAACCAGAGTGTTCCAGTCAAGGTCCCGCATCGATTTTTTGAAGTCGATACAGCCGGTGCCCATCAAAATCGCGCAACCGACCAAGGCAATAATTCCGACGTTCCATACGTTAAAGATAAAGCCCAGGACGCAAGCCACCATGACCGAACCGGACAAGATCATTTGCCAGGTGAACTTGGTGTTTTCTTCTTCCTGCATTTCCGCCATAGCATTCGGGTCGACGGCCTGGTCTTCAAAGTCCAGCACTTTTTTCTGCAATTTGTAGCCGAAAGTTACAAAGTACAGCGCCAATACCACGCATAACGGTCCGACCAGATAGCCTAGTTCGAAGAAAGTCAGCGGAGGCAACCCGCCGTTTTCATCAGGATTCCCTGGCCGATCAATTGGGCGGTGGAGCCGACCATCGTGCCAGCGCCGCCCATGGCAGCGCCCATGCCGGCGCCAAGGACCAGATTTTTATTGGTGACTCGCCCGCCGGACCGCATGACGACCGCGCCAATAATAGGGATGAACATGGCGACAACGGCGGAGTTGCTCAGGAATGCCGAAAGGAAAGACGTCAACACGACAATCAGGAACAAAAAGATCCGTTCGTTGTTCACGATTGGCAGTTTGACCAGTTTAGCTCCCAATACTTTGGCCAGTCCGGTTTCAAACAGGGAGTTGCCGACGATGATCATGCCGCCGACCATCATCGTAACGGTACTGGCAAAGCCGGCCGAGACATCGGAAAACTTGATGATCCCGAAGATGCCCATGGCCAGCGAAGCAATCATTGCCGTTACCGCCAAGGGGATTTTTTCCCACGCAAAAGAAATGATTGCAAGACCGATGATGATAATTGCCAACGTGCTTTGTTCCATTCTGATTATTCCCTCCTTTTATGCTCGTGACGAGTGTTGTGATGGGAATCAGTTCTTGGATCGACTTTAGCTTGACCAGGGAAAGCCGAGAGCAGAAGCATCCGACGTAGTCGTGACAATCGATTTTACATTTTTTCGAAGGCCATCGCCATGCCCAGTCCGCCGGCGATGCAAATCGAGGCCATGCCATAACGAACATTCCGTTTATGCATTTCATGAATCAGCGTCGTAGATATCCGCGCTCCGGAACAGCCCAGCGGGTGGCCGAGAGCGATGGCCCCGCCATTGACATTGACTCGTTCCGGATCAAGTCCCAGTTCTTTGACACAAGCGACTGATTGCGCGGCAAAGGCCTCATTGATTTCGAACAACTCGAACGCATCCAATCCCAGGCCATCCGCTGCCAATGTCTTAAGCAGTTTGCGCGTGGCCGCGATCGGACCGATCCCCATGATCCGGGGATCGACGCCTGCGGCAGCCCCGGCGATGAGTCGCGCAAGCGGTTTGATGCCCAGTTCGGCGGCTTTTTCTTTGGCCATCAAAACCAACGCGCTAGCGCCGTCGTTGCGTCCGGAGGCATTGCCGGCCGTGACGAATCCCTCCGCGAAAATCGGTTTTAATTTGGCCAATTGCTGCATATCGGTGTTCCGCTTGGGATATTCATCCGTGGCGAAAACAAGGGGATCTTTTTTCTTTTGCGGGATGATCACCGGAACGATCTCGTCTTTGAATTTTCCGGCGTCAATGGCGGCTACTGCCCGGCACTGGCTATTCAAAGCAAATTCATCCTGCTCTTCGCGGCTGACATGGAACTGACGGGCCACGTTGTCGGCAGTCTGAATCATGTTGAACGTCCCGTAAATGTCATTGGGCTGAGATTTGGGCTGGCTTTCGATATTGGGATCGACAAATACGCCATTGCCGTTGCCAACGCCAAACCGGGCATTGCGGATATAAAAGGGAGCCGTGCTCATGCTTTCCACGCCGCCGACCAATACCGTATCAGAATAACCGCACTGGATCTGTTGCATGCCGTTCAGCATAGCCTGCATGCCGGAAGCGCATTGCCGGTGAACAGTATAACTGGGCACTTCCTCCGGAACCCGCAGCATCAGGGCGGCGACGCGGGCAATGTTGGGTGCGTCGGTCGTTTGTTTCGCCTGTCCGGCAATCACCTCATCGATGATGTCTTTCGTGATCCCTGCTTTTTCAACAGCGCCTTCATAAGCAATCTTCAATAAATTTTCCGGCAGAATGTTTTTCAGCGTCCCGCCAATCGATCCGATGGGCGTTCTGACTGCCGATACAACAACTACTTCTCTCATTACTGACATCTCCTTGCTGGTTTCATGCACGATTCAGTTACTATTTAGTTACTATTTAGTTAAATCCGCCGTCGATGACGATCGTCTGCGCCGTGATATAGCTCGACTCGTCCGAAGCGAGGAAAGCGATCAGGTTGGCGGCTTCTTCGGGATCGCCATAGCGGCGCAGCGGAATCGCCGCCAGCTTTTTCTGCTTCACTTCTTCCGGCACGGCGCTGTACATGTCGGTCATGATCGAGCCTGGCGCCACGGCATTCACAGTAATGCCATACTTGCCAAGTTCCTTGCCCATGACCCGGGTCATTCCCATGATAGCGGCCTTAGTCGCGGCATAGTTGGTTTGTCCGAAATTGCCGTTGAAGGCGGATACGGAGGACAAATGAACAATTTTCCCGTACTTTTGCTCGATCATCGAATTGACGACCGCTTTGGTCATCAGATACGTTCCCTTCAGATTGACATTGATAACACGATCGAATTGCTCTTCCGACATTTTATAAAACTGTGCGTCGGAAGTGATTCCGGCGTTATTGACCAGAATATCGATCCGGCCAAAAGCTGCCAGAATCGCCTGAACCATATTCTCCACTTGATCTTTTTTCGAAATGTCCGCTACATAGCCTTTCACGGTCCCGACTGCAGACAACTCCGCAACCGCCTTGTCAATTTTTTCGCCATTCACATCACAAATCGCCACGCTGGCGCCTTCTTTCAGAAACGTCTTGGCTGTCGCAAAGCCGATTCCGGCTGCGCCGCCCGTGATGATCGCAATCTTGCCTTTGAGTTTCATGTTTCGCCCTCCATTTTCCCGTAAAAAATCTGCACACTTTTCCGATTTTCAGAAAATACTGCGTGCTTACTATCATTATCCGTTGCGCTCGTTTGGTTTGTAAATTATCAATTATTCTATCTATTGTTAACTTTGCAGTTAATCGACTGTGTGATAGAATTAGTTGTCAATACAATCCTGCTATTATTAGGGGGCGATCATTTTGGTCGGTCTTACACAGTTGCAGTATTTCAAAGAGCTTGCCGAACGCCAGCATCTCACCCAAACCGCGAATCACCTCATGATTTCGGCGCCGTCTTTGAGCGCCACCATCGCCCGGCTGGAAAAGGAAGTCGGCTGCCAGCTCTTCAATCGGGAGGGCCGCAACATTTACCTCAACGACCAGGGCCGAACCTATTTGAAATATGTGAACATTATCTTTGACGCGCTGGCGAACGCCAAACTGGAAGTGCACGACAACTCCAGAGAGCAGAACCAGCACGTGGATATCGCCATTTCCAGCCCTATCATTTGGCATCAATCCCTGCAATTATTTATGAAAAACAATCCGCATATCACACTGTCCCATACCCTGATCAAGCGCGACCGTTTTTGCGACGCCAACTATTGCAATAAATTTGATTTCATCCTGACCGCCGCCAGCGACTTGTCCGGTCAAGACTGGGAATATGAGATTCTGATCCCGGATGACCGTCCGGTATTGGCGGTATATCCGAACCATCCCCTGGCCCAGCGGCAGTCCATCCGCCTGATTGAAGCCAAGAATGAACCATTTATCGCCGTTACCAAAGATTTTTCCATGCGGGGCTTTTTTAACGAATCGTGTGAGCGGGTCGGGTTTACCCCCAAAATTGTCCTGGAATGCGATTACATGCTCCGTTCCATGATGTTGGCCGCCGAGTACGGAATCGTTTTTACCACGGAGTCCGGCGCCCGGGCCGACGCCTTGAAGAACGCAGTCTTTGTCAATATCATCGATCCGCCGCTGCGCCGGACCCAGGTCATTTTTTCCAATAAGCGCCATTATTTGTCGCATGCCGCCCGAGATTTCCGCGATTTTATGCTTCGTTATCACCAAGGGGAACAGGCTCAGGCATAACCGAATCTGCAAAAGAACCGGAACCGTATCAAATACGGTTCCGGTTCTTTTGCATAGGTCGGTTGGGTTAGCTCATATATTTTTTGGACCGGGTCACCGTAACCACATTGCATTTCGCAATGGTGTCCGGCGTCAGCTCCTGGCCGATCCCGGGCCGATCCGGCACTTTGTACCGGCCGTTTACCGGTTGATAATCATATAGGCAAGTTGCGCGGCTTTCCGGATTCAGTGCGCGTTGATGATGCTCATGCACGATGAAATTGGGAATCACCGCCTCAATTTGCAACGCAGCCGCTTTGGAAATCGGGCTGCCGCAAACATGGATCTGGACTGCGCAGTCATACGTGTGCGCCATGTCGCAGATTTTTTTCGCCTCGGTCAACCCGCCGCATAGGCACAGGTCCGGCTGGATCACCTGTATCGACCGGTTCTCCAGAAACTCGCGATAGCCGAAGCGAGTATAAATTCTCTCGCCGGAGGCGATGGGGATTTTAACGTTTTGCTTCACTTCTAGCATGGACTTTGCGTTCAATGGGTGGCACGGCTCTTCGTAATAAAAGATCCGCAGTTCTTCCAGGGCTTGACCGATTTGAATCGCCGCGATAGTGTCCGTATTGGAATGATGTTCCACAATGATGTCCAAGTCGTCGCCGCCGGCCTTGCGCATAGCCGCTACACGGTCATAAACCGTTTTGATCACTTTATATTCCAGAGGGCCGGTTATTTTCCACGGTCCTTTGCCATCCGGTTGATTGCTGTAAATAATCGGGTCCACCTTGATGCAGTCATAGCCGTCCGCCATTGCCACCCGCGTGACTTCAGCGTATTCATCGGGCGTAATTAAGGCTTGTTTTTCAATTTTGGTTCCCCAGTTAAATTGCAATTGACTGGCATATGTGCGCAAATCATCATTTGTTTTTCCGCCCATCAACTGCCATACCGGCAAGCCCAACGCCTTGCCCTTGATATCCCACAAGGCGATGTCGATTCCGCTGATCGCCGCATTCACCACAGTTCCGCCGCCCATCCCCCAAAACGTCTTGCGGAACAAAGTTTCCCAGATTTTTTCAATATTCATGGGGTCTTCGCCGATGATGACTTCGGCAAAATCCTGCACCATGCCAAACCCGCCGCGCCAACCTTTGCCGTAGGCCAACCCGACTTCGCCAAAACCGCTGATGCCTTCATCCGTGTTCACCCGGACAATCACCGGGCTCCAGTCTCCCCGCGCCGAACCGGCATTCCCGCTGGGAACCTGCATCACATCCACACTGACAATTTTCACGCTTCCGTCACTCCTTCATTCATTTTCTAAAATTGTACAGCCTTTTCATCCAGCAAGTTGGCCATGGCCCGCAGCTCCTGCATCGCACCAGCCATGTGCGAAGTCGCTTCGGCAACCTGGCTGATACCCTCTTCCACCTGGGCAATCTGCGTAGCCGTCGCTGTGCTGCCTGACTGAATGGCAGCGATGATTTCATTGATTTTGGCTATGGATTGCGTACTGTTGGTCGCCAATTTCCGGATTTCTTCGGCAACCACACCGAACCCCCGCCCCTGTTCCCCGACCCGCGCCGCCTCGATGGCAGCATTCAATCCCAGCAGGTTGGTCTGCCCGGCAATTTCCCGGATAAAGCCCAATACGCGATTGGTCTCCATCGCCTGCGTTTGCGACTCCTTGGCGACCTCCGCCAGAGCACGAGTAATCCCGGTAATTTCTTCCGACTGGGCCGTAATTTCTTCCGCCGTGGCCGCCAATTCGCTGATATGTTTCAGCAACCCGCCGGCCATTTCCTTGAGTTCGTCCTGATGCGCCAACGACTGCGACAAAACCAGCGAACCAACGATCTCGTTCCGGGGATTGTGGATCGCCGCCACCATGACTTTGTAGGGAAAGCCCCGGACACTTTTGTCGATGACGGTCTTCAGACTGGCCCGTTTCTCGTGAATCACCCGATAGGCACCGGTTCCTTGCTTGAGCGGCTGATTCACTTCAATCTTGAAATCAAGATCGTTCGCCGGGCAGTAGCGAAGAAATTTTTCCCTGTCGCTGACCGCTGCCCCCACTTCACCGCCAAACGCCTGATGAATAACCGTCAACAGTTCCGCCACATTGTCCAGTATGGCTTGATCTTCATTGTCCATGTTTCAACCACCTTTTAACCGATTTTCCTGCTGCTTATCCTCATCGTAAGGGATTCATAACCTCCAATAGGAGTGTCCAAAGCTGCGACGCTGCAACTTTTGAACACTCCTGTCGGAAAAAACGTATCCGCTACCGCATTACGGAAATTTTACCGAGCATTTTGCCGGTTAAGCGCAATCAAACCATCTCCACGAACGTCTGGATCTTGGTCCGGGATTGACCGCTATTCTCCGTGCTTTGGTCAATATCCAGGCACAAGGTCGGAATCTCTGCTTCCTCCAGGTGTTTCGCCAACATCGGGTACTCATACTCTTCGACATCGCAGAAACTCATCAGGCAAACAATCACCCCATCGGCCCGATATTGCTTCGCCAGGTCGACCAACAGCGATCCCCGCGTATTGTTTACTTCATGGACCGTGGAACAGGCCCGACGGTCCAGCCATTGCTGCGCCAGGCATTCCAAAGGGGAGCCGCAGCCCGTCGGAATGGCTGTCCGGTATTGTCGCGATTCCTGCGCCAAGTCGTCGCCGACCACCGCAATATTGTTCTCGGCGAGAATCCCCAGTAAATCTTCCGGTTCCGCCGTAATTCCGGTCAAAATGACCTTTTTCCCTTGCCAATGATGAGCAGGCAGCGCCTTCAATTCCGCGACAATCTTGTTGATGATCTCCGTGTGGGCCGTCTTTTCCATGAAATGCGCGCTCTTCATCACGGCATGCCGGACTTTCGGAGTGATAATATCCAAATGATCATTGGCAACTTCGGCGAATTCCCGCATCGCCGCGCTATGCGCGTTATAAACCGCAATACTGGCGTTGATCGCCTCGTCAGTGATCGGATGACCGGCAATCTCTTCCAGCTTGGCTTTGACGGCGTTGTATTCCGCCGCCAGAAATTCTTTCGCGCCCTCGACATCCCGATTTTGCGGCTGAATCAGTCCGATCAGCGGAATGTCTTTGACTCCGACGCGCCAAGCCCCGCTCATGCCGCGGAATGTATCGCAAAGGATCGGCATGATGACGGCGGACAGGCCTTTATATTTGTCCAACATGCCGAATTCCAGACAGGACCGCATGATCGAACAGATAAAGATCGGCACGTACTGACCGGCCCTGGCGGGATTCACCTGGCCGCCCCAGATTCCCATCGGGATCATGCCGGCGGCATGCACCAATTCTTCGGCGGAATAAATGGGGAAACAGCCGACGACCTTTTTCCCGTTGCGCAGATACCTATCCAGCATGGTACGAGGATAGGCGGCAATGGTTTGAAGCTCTTCCAACATTGTCGTTAAATTAGCCATTTTGCGCCTCCTTGTTTTGCTGCATGATTTCCACCAACCCCTGCAGGCGTGTTTCAAACTGCGCTTCGCTGTAGACGCGCGAATCGGACTGATCGCCGTCAAAATTCGTGCAGGGTACGCCAGTCCGCTCTTCAACGATATGACGGCCGACAAAAATATGGAAGGTCATCATTTTGCAGCTTCGGTTGACGTGGCAAAGCATTCCGTTGCAACCGTATTTTTCGATCGTGTCGGACCGCATATTCATAATCGATTTGGTGGACAGACTGTTCGTAGAAGAGGTCGCGTAAGCCGCCGCCATCGAATCCAGGTCTCCTGGCTCGTAAACGACGTTCCATGCCGTGACATAGCCGTTGATCACCGCATTGACATTATAATTTTTGAGGGTCTTAAGGTTGTGCCCCAGGTTGGGCCAACAGGCGATCCCTTCCCAGTGGACGCGGTATTTCTCTTCGGACGGGAACGTGGTGGTCCCATTCGCAATATGCTCTTCCACTTCTTTTTTCAGTTGTTCGAAAATCTTGGTCGTCGATTCTTTGCCGCGGCAAAGCACCAGACAGGACATGTAGTTGAAGAAATCGAATCCGCTGAGCGGCGCCGGAATCCGTTCATTCAGCTTGATAATGTCGTCAAATAGTTTGCTGTTGATTTGAGACCGTTTCTGAACTTCCAGGAATTTATCCCAGTCAAACTTCTTGCCGCTAAATTTTTCCATATCCGCAATATATTTTTCGATCTGCTTGCGGATGTATTTCACCTTGTGGGGCGCCGGTTTCTCTTCATCATAATTGAACAGGCAATCCACGAAGAAAATGGGAATGTTCAAGTTTCGGGACAGGCTTTCGTACCATTTCATCAGTTGCGTACAGCTGTTGTTCGCCAACAGCAAGAAGTCCGGCGTGGGCATCAGCGGATCGGCTTTGTCATAAGCAGGATCCTTGATTTTTTCCGCCAGCGCCATATTGAGCCGGGCATACGAACAGATATTCATGGGATACCGCATCGGGCCTTCCGCGTATTGAATCAGTTCGTCCCCCAGATGTTTTGCGGAGATCGACGCGGCGTTATTCTCCGGATAAAGAACCGGAATATCCAGTGTTTCGCAGATTTCCTGGGGAAAAATGGCGGTGGACCAACCAACGATCTCCCCGCGCGCCTTGGCGTCCCAGGCATCTTGATACACCTTGGCCGTTTGCTCCGCCACCATGATTCGCGACTTCGGCAATTCACGTTTTGGTTTTTTCTCGGCAGTTTCGGACATCATCTCAACCTCCTTGCAATCACAATATTTTGCGGGGATCATACTCCCCGGATCAACTCATCCTTCGCCAACACCGCCGCGCCCAGCGCACCGGCCAGCTGGCAATCCTCATGCACCAGAATCTGTGATTTTAGTTCCTGGCCCAACAGAGCCACCAATCCTTTGTTCAACGCCACGCCGCCGCTCATCGCAACTTCCGGCACGATGCCGTTCCGGTAGGCAAGAGCGGAAACCCGTTTGGCAACCGACCGATGGATGCCCGCCACCAAGTTTTCAATCTTCACATGGGTGGACAGTTTGGAAATAACCTCGGATTCGGCAAACACCGTGCAGGTGTTGCTGATGCTGACTTCGTCCGTCGCCGCCAGCCCGATGTCCCCCAATTCCGCCACCGATACATTGATGATGCGCGCCATGACATCCAGAAATTTCCCTGTCCCGGCAGCGCATTTATCGTTCATGACAAAGTTCTCCAGCATGCCCTTGGCATTGACACGCAATACTTTGACATCCTGTCCGCCGATATCCACAATGGTTCGGGCGGAGGGAAACAGAAAATTTACGCCTTTGGCGTGGCAGCTCAGTTCGCTTTTCTGGCTGTCGGCCGCGTCAAAAGTAAAGCGGCCGTAACCCGTCACCATGATCCGGTCAATATCGGCCTTCACTAAATTCCGTTGGGCCAGCGCCTGCTCAAACACCGCTTGGGGACCGCTCGTTCCGGTCCCCAGCGGCACAATCGCCTTGGCGATGATTTCTTTTCCCTCTTTGAGGATGATGCATTTGCAGGCGGTAGACCCAATATCAATTCCCAATGTCAGCATTGCAATCCGTCTCCTACTCAGACAACCCCATTTGCCTGAAGTTTTGCCAGTTCCTCTTTGGTCATTTTCAGTTTTTCCAGATAGATCTCTTCATTATTGGCGCCCAGTTCCGGTCCGGCCCATTCGACCTTGCCGGGAGTGTCGGAAAGCTTCGGTGTAACGTTTTGCATCGTAAGCACGCCGAATTTTTTCGTCGGCACCTGGATCAAAGCTTCCCGAGCGGCAAAATGCGGGTCCTTGACAATATCCGCCGCCGTGTAGACTTTGCAGTTTGGCACCTCGTCGCCCATGGCCGCCATGCATTCTTCAATGGTATGGGCCCGACACCAGTCCTCGGCGATTTGATTGATTTCTTCGCGGTTTTTCATCCGGCCTTTGGCAGTGCTATACTCTTCGCTTTGCAATAAATCTTCCCGGCCGATTCCTTTGGCGAACTGTTCGAAAACCTTGTCGCCGGCAACCGACAATACGAAGTATTGATCATCCTTGGTCAGAAAATGTCCGGAAGGTATGGTGACCAACGTTCCGTTCCCGACCCGGTTCCGGATGCTGCCATCGTAGGAATATTCGGCGATGATCGATTCCATCATGCGCAGTGTGGTTTCCGTCAGACAGCCGTCAATCCGCTGTCCCAATCCGGTTCCAATAACATCGCGGTGATAGATCGCAAACATGATCCCGATCGTGCCAAACATGGCCGTCATAAAATCCGCCACGGAAACGCCCGGTTTGATTGGCGGCTCACCGGGGAAGCCGGTCACATGCAGAAAGCCGCCCAAGGCCAGTCCAATCCGGTCAAAACCCGGTTTATGGCTGCAAGGTCCGGTCTGTCCATACCCGGAGGCGCTGTAAAAAACCAGACGGGGATTTAGATCATGCAACATCTCCCAAGTAAAGCCCAATTTTTTGAACACACCGGGGCGGAAATTCTCGATCAATACATCGGCGTCCTTCAAAAGCTCAATCAGAATTTCTTTGCCGCGCTTCTCCTTCAAATTGAGGGTAACGCTTTTTTTGTTACGTCCTTCGACAGCGAACCACAAATCCTTGATCCTGCCCATGTTGCGCATCAAATCGCCTTCCTTGGGCGGCTCCACCTTGATTACCTCGGCGCCGAAATCAGCCATCAACGTCCCGGCAAACGGGCCTGCCAGAATATTGCCCACTTCAACGACTTTTAACCCTTCCAACGCTTTTGCCATCTTGTCAGTCACTCCCTCTTTATTTATTCCCGCAACGCTCGCGCGCCGCCATGCTTCCGCCATTATTGGAAGATTCCCCTTACCGGCGCTTTTTAATCAGCAGAACAAACTCCCCTTCTTGGACAACTTCCTGTCGTTGGTTGAGAATGGTCCGCTTCATGACAATCTTGCCGCTGCTGCTTTCCGGACGGGCATCCACCTTCTCGATAATTTCGACCTCAACATGGACAGTATCGCCAATCAAAACCGGCTTCTTGAATTTCCAGGACCGCACTTCGGTAAATGCCGTCAGTGTGCCGGTCATCGACATGCCGTAGGGGGTTCGGGTATATAACCCCGATGCGACCACCAACGGCAGCAAACCGTGCGCCAGCCGCTCCCCGGCGATCGAAGTTTTCGCGTATTCGGCGTCTGTATGAAGAATGTTATAATCCCCGGAAATACCGGCAAAGTTCACAATGTCGGCTTCCGTGATGGTTCGCCCCACCGATACGCACTTGTCCCCCACCTGCATGTCCTCGAAATACTTCTGTTCCAATAGTTCCATGCCAATCCCCCTCTTTCTCATTCATCGCGACCCTGCCACACAGGCGCCGCGTTATACTGAAACATCCTCTGTTTCGATCAAAACCGAAATCCGTTAAATTTTTTTAACAATTCCTACTTCTTATATTAGTGTCTCGATTATTGTTTTGTAAATTATCACTTTTGTTATCAAACGTTAGTATTTAATTTAACACTTCTCCAGATTCGATTCTGTTTCCTAGTTGTTATTGGCGGCGCGGACAAAAAATCAGCATAAAACCGCCCGGCCCTTATGGAACCGGACGGTCCTATGCTGATTCAGTCACACTATAATGGAGATATCGTCTAAAACCTGAATGCTCCCGTAATAATCGCCACAATCGTCATCATGATCGTGGTAATAAACGTGTAGGGGATCGTAAATTTTTGATGCTCGCCCAGATCGACACTGGCGAGGCCTACCAGCAGGAATGTCGAGGCGGTTAACGGGCTGACCGGGAATCCAGTGGTCATCTGCCCCAATATCGCCGCCCGCGCTACCTCGATCTTGGCGACGCCCATGGCCTCCGCCGCCGTGGCCAGAACCGGCAATACACCGAAATAATAGGAGTCCGGGTCAAACAACAAACTAGCCGGCATGGAAGTGATTGCCGTAAACACCGGCAGGTGCGCGCCGAAGCTGGCCGGGACGAAACTGACCATCATCTGGGCCATTGACTTGACCATCCCGGATTTTGAGAGAATACCGGTGAAGATTCCGGCGGCAAAGATGATGGCAATCATAAACACCGCCGATTTTCCCTGCGCCACGATCCGCTCCTGCTGCATTTTAACATCGGGGTAATTCACAATCAGAGCAATCACCAACGCCAACATGAACACTACCGGCAACGGGATCAATTTTCCCTCAACTAGCGCCACAATCGCCACAATCGTCAGGCAAATGTTAAACCATACCAGTTTGGGACGTTTCAATTCATTTGCCGGCTCAGGTTCATTGCCAACCGGTTGCATCTCATTCGAATGCCTGACGCCAATGCGTGCGCGTTCCTTTTTCCCCAGCCAAAAGCTCAATACTACCACAACCACAAGGCCAGCGATTTGGGCAGGAATCATCGGGTTAAAAAACTCGGTCATGTTCAGTTGCAAAGAGCTGGCGGCGCGCAAGGTCGGTCCGCCCCAGGGCAACATATTCATGGTACCGGCGCCCATAGCCACAATGCAGGTCAAGACTCGCCTATCCATTCCCAACTTATCGTAAATCGGCAGCATAGCGGGAACCGCAATCAAAAACGTCGAGGCGCCCGAGCCGTCAAGATGCGCCAGCATAGTGATAATCGAAGTTCCGACGGCAACCTTTACCGGATCGCCGCCGCCATATTGAATGATCCGCTTGATCGCCGGATCAAACATTCCGGCATCATTCATCAGTCCAAAATATAGAATGGCAAAAGTCAGCATCACGCCTACGGGCGCCACGCTTTTGATTCCCTCAAAAGCGAACTTGCCCAATTGCGGCCCGAAGCCGGCAAAGATTCCAAAGATCATCGGCACTGCGACCAACGCCACAATCACTGAAGCCCTTTTGGTCATGATAAGAATCAACAACGCTAAAATGATGCAAAATCCCCAAAACGCCAGCATTTTCTCCGCCTCCTTTATAATGAAATGCACGGCCTGAACAGTGGACGCAACCGGATTTCTGATGGTTTTTTCGGCTTCGCCGGCTGCGTCCCTTATTCAAGGCTTCGGTTGATTCAGTCAGGAAATAGCTGACCAACTTTTTCGCCAAGCTTAGCTTTTTTCTCTTTCAGTCCTTTTCGCTTGTACGACTCGTTCGGCGCTTTGGGAATTCGCCCGTGCAGAATCGAGGATGACCGCAACCGGCGACCGATGGTTTTTTCCATCAATACGCCCAGTTTCAGAATGCGGTCCACGTTGATTCCCGTCTTAATGCCCATCTCGTCAAGCATGACCACCAGGTCTTCCGTGCTCACCAAGCCGACGGAATTGGGGTCTTTATAATAGTAGGCGCCTGTGCCGGGAACCGGCGTGTCATCGACAAAATTGGCCGGCTGGCCGCCGATGCCGCCCAGGGTGCTTTCGAAAATGTTGATGCCGGCCTGCAGTGCCGCCAGCACATTGGCCAGGCCCCAGCCGCGCGTCACATGGAAATGGCCGACATGCAAGTCGGGGTTCGGCATGGCATCCATCACCATCGAATAATAGCGGTAAACCTGATCGGGCGGCGCCGAACCGTCGTGATCCGCGTGCTCGATATCCGCCGCGCCGATGTCCAACCAGCGTTTGCTGAAGGTAATCGCGCTTTTCAAATCCGTCGGCCCGGAAATCGGACTGCCCCAGATCGTGCTCACCGTTCCATTCACTTTGATGCCGGCGTCCGTCGCTTTTTTGATGCATCGCTCCGCTTCCTTCCAATATTCCGGCAAGGTGCAGCCGGAATTGGCGAAGTGATGCTCTTCGTCCGTGGATACCATCATCAGGATCCGGTCCGGCCCGTAGCCGTTCTTTTTGGCTTCGATGGCCCGGTCTACCGCACTCTCCCGGATCGTCACCGCCGTCAGTTCGATCTCGTCCCAGTCGACTTTGGCTTTCGCCAAAGTCCGGCTGTTCCGCACGCGTTGGAGCAATTCCTCCGCGTCCTTGAACTGCGGCATGACAAAGGCATTGCCCAGGTTTGTCAGCTCGATCCGTTTTACGCCCGCCAAAATCAGCTGTTCGGCGTAATAGGTTTTGGCATCGGTGGAAACAAAACGTTCTTCATGTTGGAACCCGTCCCGAATGGTAATGTCGCCAATACGTACTTCTTTGGGAAAATTCATTGTCCTGCCTCCCTTTTATCCTAATGCGCCGCTTTTGCGCAGCGCGGCGATCTGCGCCGGATCCAGCCCCGCCAAATCCTGCAGCACTTCATCCGTGTGCTCGCCCAGATTCGGCGCAGTGGTCCGCACCGTGGCCTTCGTATCCGAAAACTTAATCGGACACGCCACCACCTTCATCGGCTGTCCCACCGGATTCAACATATCCACGAACATTTCACGTGCTCCCGCAATATGCGGGTCATTCACCAATTGCTTCACGTCATTGATCGGCGCGCTGGGAACGCTGTTCGCCAAAAGCAGCTCGACGATTTCCGCCACCGTATGCTGCCGGGTCCATTCCGTCACGATCGCGTTTAGCTCATGATTATTCTTGACCCGATCCGGGTTCTTTTGAAATTCCGGCCGGTCAATCAGGTCTTCGCGACCGATGACCTGGCAGAACCGTTTCCAGACGGCATCGTTGCCGACTGCGATTACGGCCCAGCCATCCGACGCCGCGAAAGTGTCATAGGGATAAATAAATTCGTAGCGGTTGCCGATACGTCCCGGAATCCGGTTCTCCACCAGATAGAGCTGGATAATGGTTTCCATGGCGCTGACGACCGAGTCGACCAGGGCCACATCCACGCTTTGCCCCCGGCCTGTAACTTCCCGGCCTTTCATGGCGGCCAGAATGCCGATGCAGCAATTGAGGCCGGCCAGCACATCGCCCATGGCCGTCCCGCTGCGGGTCGGCGGCGAATCCGGCCAGCCGGAAACACTCATCAATCCGCCCATGGCTTGCCCAATAATGTCATATCCTGGCCGCTCCCGGTACGGACCATATTGGCCAAACCCGGAGATCGAGGCGAAAATCAGCCGGGGATTAATTTCTTTGAGAACATCATAGTCGAGTCCCAGTTTCGTCATGGTTCCCGGTTTATAATTTTCGATGACGACATCCACGTTCTTGGCCATTTCCTTGAAAACAGCCTTTGCTTCCGGCTTCTTCAGATCCAGGGTAATGCTCAGCTTGTTGCGGTTCATATTGCAGAAGTATGCACTGACCCCTTCCAAAAACGGGGGATAGGTCCGGGTGTCGTCGCCTTTGCCGGGTTCTTCGATTTTTATGACCTCGGCGCCCATGTCCGCCAACAGCATGGTGCAGAACGGACCTGCCAATACCCGCGTCAGGTCGAGAATCCGAACCCCCTTCAATGCGCCGGTTTCCGTCTGTAATAAATTCATCGTCGCCTTTATCCTCCCTGTCTTTTTCCCGATGGAAAATACCCGCTGTGAGCTCACGATATTCTATATTGCAAATATCGTGCCAAATTGGTTTGAATCAACCCCAATAGAAAAAGCGCTGAAATTCAGCGCTTTTCATCCCGATTACGAAATAATTATCAGAATTATTCTAAATAATTAAAAATCCTTCTTCTCAACTTCTAAAATTGTAGAATTAACTGTTTTTTTCATTCTCGATCAAATACTTGGTTTTATTGTATAAGGTCGCCAGCGAAATCCCCAGCTGCCCCGCAATCAGCTTCTTGGCTTCCAGACTCTCGCCGTATTTTTTCAGCATGGATTGGAGTACGGCGCGTTCCGTGTTTTCCACAATCCGCTTCAGACTGCCCGGATTGGCGTAGTTTGTTTCCCCCGCCGTCGGCTTGGCCGGGGAAGTGTGCTGCGGCAGGCGAATCGTATGAATGACGCCGCCCTCGCTGAGATAAGCCGAAAATTCGACCACGTGCTTCAACTCCCGGATGTTGCCCGGCCAGTCGTAGCTGTCGATCATCTCCCAGGCGGAAGCGTGAAAGGAAAGGTATCTGCCGTTCCGTTTGCACCATTCGCCGAGGAAATGCTCCGCCAGCAAATGCAAATCATCTTTGCGGACTTTCAGCGACGGCACTTCCAGCGTCATGGCATTTAGCCGGTAATACAAATCTTCACGGAATTTCCCTTCCTTGGCCAAGGCCAACAGATCCTTGTTGGTAACGGCAATGACCCGGATGTTGAGGGGCTGTTCGGCGGCTTCGCCGATGCGTCGGACTTTTCGCTCCTGAAGCACCCGCAGGAGTTTGGCCTGCATCTCGTAGGGAAGTTCGGCGATTTCATCCAGCATGATCGTACCGCTGTCGGCCACGAAAAACAGGCCGACTTTGCCGCCCTTGCGCGCGCCGGTAAAAGCGCCGCTCTCATAACCGAACAGTTCGCTCTCGACCAGCGTCGAATGCAGGGTGGGGCAATTCACGGGAACAAACGGCATCTGGGCGCGGGAGCTCCCGTTATGAATGGCCTGGGCGAACATTTCCTTGCCGGTGCCGCTTTCACCGCAAATCAACACATCTTCGTCGCATTGGGCGATTTTTTCGGCGAACGCCACCGCCTTGCGGATTTCCGGTGAAGCGCCCACAATATCCTGAAAGGTATACCGGGCATGATAAATGTGACTTACGACCGACGTCAAGTCCCGGTTTTTCTTGGCATACTTCTCCAACTCCTTGGAAAGCGCCTGAATTCTGGCGATTTCCTTGACTGTCGAAATTCCGCCGACGATTTGTCCCTGATACCGGATCGGCGCCATATCCACTACATATTCGGAATTGCCTTCCCGACGGTATACTCCCATTCGCGGTTCCCCGGACTTGGTCACTTGGGACAGCACGCTGCCGGGACGGACCTTAGCGAGCGGGTGGCCGACAATGTCCGATTCATTCAACCCAGTGATTTTCAGGTAACTTTGATTCACATAGCGGACCTGACCCGCCGTATCCACAATCAACACTCCGTCATAGATGGACTCGATCAGGCTCTTTATCCACGGCTGCGCCGCCACCAGCATTTCAACGAATTCCGCCGGAGTGTTTTCCATGTCATCCTCCCACTCATCCATCTCTCAGGGAACGGAAGCCACTTTTTATTCATTCTATCCAAAATGAATGGCAAAAGCAAACGCGCAGGAATTCACCAGCTTTTGGGGAAACAATAATCAGAAAGGGTATTATTCGAGGAGGTGGCTCAGAATGTACCGATGGATCCGAGCCTTGTGCATTGGTTTTATGCTAACGATTTGGGGAGTCGCCGCCGCGCAAGCCGCCGCTGCCCTCCCGGAGCCTGCGCCGGCAATCGCGACCGCCCGCCGGGAGGCCTGGAAAGCGATCCAGTCCGGACGCGCCGGCAGCGTTACCGTTGCCGTCATGGAGCAGGGCCGCACTGTATACGCCGAAGGATTCGGCATGGCCGACCGCCTGAACAGCCTGCCCGTCGATCGGAACACGGTGTTCAACATTGGCTCGATCAGCAAGACCTACTGCGCCACCGCCATCATGTTGCTGGTCGATGAAGGCAAAATCAACCTGGACAGTCCGGTCACCGCATATATTCCCGAATTCACGATGGCCGACGAGCGCTACCGGGACATCACGGTACGGATGCTGCTGAATCATTCGTCGGGGTTGCCGGGCGGCAGCTATGCCAACAGCTTCGGCTACAAATATCACGATCCGTTTCTGCAGGAAACGTTGCGGACTCTCGCCCGGTCGCATTTGAAACATGCCCCGGGGGAGCGCGCGGTGTACTGCAACGACGGATTTTCCCTGGCGGAGATCATCGTGGAGCGGGTCTCCGGGAAAAAATACAGCACATTTCTGGCGCAACGAATCTTTGCGCCGCTGGCGCTTGCGCGCACCGGCCTGAGCGTTGCCCAGCGACCGGATGACGCCCATTTGCGCATCGCCCGTTACTATGACGCCAAGTCCCGGCCGGAGCCGCCGGAAGCGCTTTCGTTCCTCGGCTCGGGCGGATTGTCGGCCACAGCGGAAGATCTCTGCCGCTTCGCCGACTCGTTCTCAACCGGCGGCAAGCAGCTTCTCAGCGCCGGCAGTCTGGCCGAAATCCGCAAGAATCAGCCTTCGCGGTTTTGGGGCAAACTGCGCAAGCCCATGATCAGCTTCGGGCTGGGCTGGGATTTCACGGAACTGCCGGATTACAAACAACAGGGGCTGACCGTGCTGGGCAAAAGCGGCGGCACGCATCAATACACCTCCATGCTGTTCACCCTTCCCGACCACCGGATTTCCGTCGCGGTGATCGCCACCGGCCCCGGTGCGCCGGCCTACGACATCGCCCTGAAACTTCTCGACGCGGTTGCCGCCGACAAGCGTCTGTACAAACCAGCGCCGGCGCCCGTCAAAATTCCGCGAACGGCGCAACCGCTGCCGGCGGATCTTCTGGCGTATGAAGGCTACTATGCCGGGGACAGCGGCGCCATTTTCAGGCTATCGCTCGCCGCGGATGCCGGCGCCCTGACTTTACGCGGCACGGACGATCCCGCCGCGCCGCCAAGTTTGGCGGCGGTTTACCATGACGGCTTGTTTTTCGATGCCGGCGATGCGAAATACTACCTGACAACCGTTGATCAGAAGCAATATCTGGTCAAATCCAGCGGTATGGATGTAATCCTGGTGGAAAAAATCGTTCCGCTGGCCGCACCGGTCCAGTTATCGTCAAAAATAACGCAGCCGCTTTGGCTGCGGCGGAATGTCGAGCCTTACGAGGGCAGCCTGATGGTCGGCCAGCACATGGAACTTCTCCGTCAAATCGACTCTCTGCCGGGCTATGTTGATTTTGGCGGCCTGAAGAAGGTCGTCTCGCCAACGGTGGCCGGTGTTTGCCTGGCCTCGGTGCGGGACGCCTCCGAACTGGTATTTTTCGAAAAGGGCGGCCGCTATTGGGCCTGGTTATCCGGATTTGAATATATGCCCGGCGATTTGGCGCAGCCGCTGGCCAGCGTAACAGACACGGTCCTTCTGGGTAGGGATGGGTACAACGAGTGGCGCAAGGTCGTCGCCGCCGGCATCCTTGAAACAGTACGCCCGCAAGGCGGCCGAGTCATCCTGTTCAGTCCCGACGGCGTCGTCCTGTCCGACAGTGTCTGGGGCGGCGAGGCGGTTTACGCGCCGGCCGGGAGTTTCCTCGAATTCGCCGGCGCCAGCGGCGACCGCTTTTCAGTCAAAATCACCCCCGTGGAGTGATTCGTTTTTCACCCGAAATGCAATGAAAAGACCCTCTCCAGACAAGGGAATCCTTCTGGTGTGGGTCTTTTGCTATTTGTACACCGATTCTGCCGGAGACATAGCGAAAAACAGCGAAAGAACTCGTCCGGCGGCGAAAATGTCAGTGCCGTGCCAACAAACATCAATAATCGGCAATAAAACGTCTTAAACAAGATGTTTTTGCCTATTTTCGTCCATCGCTTTTATTTTAATTCGAGATATAATTAAATTCGTTCTTCTCAGCTTTCTTGAAGGCAGTATTTCCGGGGAGGTAAAACGTTTTTGTTCAGAAACATTCATCGCTTCTTAATCGGTCGTCCTTTACTGAACTGGGAAATATCGCATGAGAAGCTTCCCAAGTGGAAGGCCTTGTCGATTTTCTCCTCCGACGCCATCTCATCGGTCGGCTACGGCCCCGAACAAATTGCTTTGGCGTTGGCGGTTCCCGGCCTGTTGGCCTACGGATATCTGCCGATGGTCGTGGCGGCGGTATTGTTCCTTCTTTCCATTGTCACCCTGTCCTATGTCCAGGTGGCCCGGGCCAATCCCGGCGGTGGCGGTTCTTATTCCGTCGCCATTCATAATTTGGGGGAATTGCCGGCCCTGGTCGCTGCAGCTTCGCTATTCGCCGACTATGTATTGACAGTCGCCGTCAGTATTTCATCCGGCACGGATGCGCTGACTTCCGCCTTTCCTTCCCTGATCGGCCATGAAGTGGCCATTGATCTTATTATTCTATTTTGTGTGCTGATGCTGATCAACTTGCGGGGTGTCCGCGAATCCTCCAATGTATTTGTCTGGCCCACCTATCTGTTTGCCGGCGGCATGATCATCCTGATCGCAGTCGGCGTATACAACGCCTTCACGGGCAGTGCGCCGATATTGCCCCACGAATCCACGGTCCGTCAAAATTTTGACGCCGCCATCCTAGTCCTGTTATTACGGGCGTTTGCCAATGGTTGCAGTTCCATGACCGGTGTGGAAGCGATCTCCAACGGCGTGCCGATGTTCAAGGCGCCGGAAGCGAGCAACGCCATCAAAACGACGTATTTGATGTCCGGCCTGTTGGGGTCGATCCTGGCCGGAATCTCGTTTCTGATCCTTCACTACCATATCATGCCCCAGGAAAACGTGACCATGCTGTCGCTGCTCGCCGAGACTGTTTTCGGCCGAAGCTGGTTCTATTATTTTATCCAGATCACCACCATGATGATCCTCTATCTGGCAGCCAACACTTCTTACAACGGATTACCGCCGTTGCTGTCCATCCTGGCCAAGGACAAATACATGCCGCGCTACCTGAGCTTTCGGGGCGAACGCCTGAGCTATTCCAACGGCATTGTATTGCTCAGCATTCTCGCCGGAATCCTGATCTGGGTTTTTAATGGAGAAGTCGAGCATCTGATTTCCCTGTACGCCATCGGCGTCTTTCTGTCCTTTACCATCGCCCAGACCGGCCTGGTCGTGTACTGGCGGCGCGAAAAAAGCAGTCACTGGCGTGCCCGGGCGTTCATCAACGCTCTCGGCGCCGTCATTACCGGTATTGTCGTTTTGATTATCGCCGAAGCGAAATTTTTCTACGGCGCCTGGATCGTCTTGATTTTCATTCCCATCATGGTCTTCATCTTCAAGAAAATCCACTCCCACTATGCCGACATGTCGGAGCAGCTCCATTTGCCGCTGGATGGGCCCAATCTGTTCGAGGCCCCGGTCGATGGCAAAAACCTCGTTCTCGTCACCATTGCCAGCCCGACCATTCTGGTAGCGCAAACCATCCGCTACGCCAAGGCCATCAGCAATAATATCAGCGTTCTGTATGTCGCCACAGACCAGGAGGAAGCCGAACGGGTCCAAAAGAAGTGGAACGCCTGCAACACCGGCCTTCCGCTGACCACAATCCTTTCCGATTTCCGGTTGATCCTGCAGCCCATATTGGACTATATTTCCCAAATGGCGAAGCAGAAAAACCCCAATGATTACATCACCGTCATCATTCCCGAATTTGAGACGCGGAAATGGTGGCACCGATTTTTGCACAATCAGACGGGTTGGTTGCTACGGACATTGCTCATATTGCGGAACGATGTCATCGTCACCACCATGCCGTTTCATCTGAAAAAATAATATCGACCAAATGGCGCTCGTCATAACAAAGCCTGCGGAACTTGAACTCCCGCAGGCTTTTTCTTATATCTCCAACACTACCGGGCAATGGTCGCTGCCCTGCACTTCCATCCGAATCGCCGCTTCGCGGATCCGGTTTTGAATCTGACCGGAAACCAGGAAATAATCGATCCGCCAACCGACATTCCGTTCCCGGGCATTTCCCATGTAGGACCACCAGGAATATACATCGCGCCGGTCGGGATACAAATGCCGGAAACTGTCGATCAAGCCCGATTCGAGCAGCTCGGTCATCTTGCCTCGTTCCTGTGGAGTGAATCCCGCATTGTTTTTGTTGGCCGCCGGATTCTTGATATCGATCTCCCGATGCGCCACATTCAAATCGCCGCAGACGACCACCGGCTTTTTGCGGTCCAACTGTGCGACATAAACGCGAAAAGCATCCTCCCACTGCAGGCGGTATTCCAGACGGGCGAGGCCGCGTTGGGAGTTGGGGGTATAGACATTCACCAGTTGAAATTCATCATACTCCAACGTGATGATCCGGCCTTCATGGTCATGTTCCGCCACGCCCATGCCGTAGGAAACCGCCAGCGGCTGGAGCCGCGAAAAAACGGCCGTGCCGGAATATCCTTTCTTTACGGCGCTGTTCCAAAATTGTTCATAGCCAGCAAAGCCGACTTCCGCCTGCCCGGGCTGCATCTTGGTTTCCTGAATGCAGACGATATCGGCGTCCGCCGCAGCGAAAAAATCGGCGAAGCCTTTATTCAGACAGGCTCTTAGCCCATTGACGTTCCACGAAACCAGTTTCAAAAACTTCACTCCTCAAACAAGCGAAATTCGGCCGAGAACCTCGCCGATATTGCCCTGAATCAACAAATTCGCCTTGTGGTCGGCGCTAGTGGGATCTCGGTTGATCAGCACCAGCTTGTTGCCGCGATAATAGTCGACCATGCCGGCGGCAGGATACACGACCAGCGACGTCCCGCCGACGATCAGCAGTTCCGCCCGGGAAATGAACATCACTGCCTGTTGCGTGATGTCCCGGTCCAGTCCTTCCTCATACAGGACGACATCGGGCTTCACCGTCCCGCCGCACGCGCAGGTCGGAATCCCCGCGCTGCGCAGGATGAAGGATTCGTCATAAAATTTCCGGCACTGCTCACAATAATTTCGTTTCACAGAACCGTGCAGTTCCAGCACTTTTTTGCTGCCGGCCAGTTGGTGCAGGCCGTCGATGTTCTGGGTGACGACCGCTTTCAGCTTTCCGGCCTTCTCCAGCTCCGCCAGCTTGAGGTGGGCCGGGTTGGGCCGGGCCGCCGGGAAAATCATTTTTTTCTTGTAGAAATCATAAAACTCGGCGGTGTGGCCGCGATAAAACGTATGGCTCAGCATCGTTTCCGGCGGATACTTATACTGCTCGTGGTAAAGTCCGTCCACACTCCGGAAATCGGGAATCCCGCTCTCGGTTGATACGCCCGCCCCGCCAAAAAACACGATGTTGTCGCTCTCGGCAACCATCCGCTGCAACTGATCGATGTTATTCATTATTTCCCTCCTCGCCTGTCGCCGGATGCCCATTCCGCACATCCGCGTCCATCTTATTTTACCCTTTTTCGCCAGATTCGAAAACTCGATCCGGCAGAAGACCCTCCAAAAATATTTTCACCCATAAATATTTATCGTCTTGATTATTAGCAAAATTTTTATATAATGAAATTACATAAAATAAATTTCACGAATCTGGCAATAAAGCGAGGCTCAAACCATGAACCAATCGATCGGCCAGCAAATCAAAGAATTGCGTCTGCAAAACAACTTGACATTGAAAGATGTCAGCCAGGCCACCCATCTTTCCATCGGATTTCTGTCGCAGCTGGAACGGGGTCTGACCGATGTCGCCACCGACTCCTTGTCCGCCATCGCGCGGTCGTTGGGCGTCGAAGTTTCTTATTTCTTTACGGCGACTCGTCCGCAGCACCCGCATATTTTGCGCAGCTATGAAAAAGAAGTGTACCAGGTCGATCCCGGCCGCTTCATTCATTATCATCTGACGCCCCGGACGGCGAATCTGGCGCTTCTGCCCCGCCTCATCGAGATCCTGCCCCTGGACAGCGAGGAGCCGATCGCCCCGTATCCGCACGCCGGCGAAGAATTTGTACATGTGCTGGAAGGCACGCTCACCCTGTTTCTGGACGATGAACGGCAGGAGCTGTTTCCCGGCGATTCCGCCCACTACCCCTCGACGATTCCGCACAATTGGGCCAACTATACCAGCAAAATGGTGCGCCTGCTGGTCGTCAGCCAGCCAAACGCCGCGGATACAACTGCCACAAAGAAGGCCCGCAAATGACGGTGCCCTTCATTTTCAACGTCCAAAAATTTTGCGTCCATGATGGGCCGGGCATCCGCACCACGATTTTTTTCAAAGGTTGCCCGCTTCGCTGCGTCTGGTGCCACAATCCCGAGAGTCAGGATTTCGCGCCGGAGTTGCTTTTTAACGCCGAAAAATGCACTTCCTGCCGACAATGCCTGCCCGCCTGCCCCGCCGGAGCCATCCGCGCCGCCGGGGAAGGAATCATCACCGACCGCGCTTCTTGCCGGGCCTGCGGCGACTGCACCGACGAGTGCCTGCAGGGAGCGCGGGAAATCGCCGGTCGCCAGGCCACCATCACCGAACTGTTGGCGGAAATCGAAAAAGATCGCGTGTTCTATGAGCAATCCGGCGGCGGCGTCACCCTGTCCGGCGGCGAAGTTCTCGGCCAGCCGGCAGCGGTCCGGGAACTGGCGCAAGCCTGCCAGAGCCGGGGAATCCACGTCGCGATCGACACCTGCGGCCACGCGCCGTATGAAAACCTGGCCCGGCTGCTCAATTGCGCCGACCTGTTCCTATATGACCTTAAGCATCTCGACCCGCGGCAACATCGGAAATTCACCGGCCAGGACAATTCCTTGATTCTGGACAACCTGCTGCGCCTCAGCGCCACCGGCCAGTCCATTCACCTACGTATTCCGCTCATCGAAAACTTCAACGCCGACGACGCCCACATCGAATCCGTCGCGCGGTTTGTCCGCCAACTGAACCTGACCCGGATCGACCTGCTGCCCTATCACAATACCGGCAGCAGCAAATATGAACGGCTCGGCCGCCGCTACAACACCGACGGCTTCGCCGCCCCCGCCCCGGAACGACTGGCCCGCATCGCCGCCGTGTTGCGGCAGGTTCACCCCAACGTCACGATAGGAGGCCACTGATATGGAAGAACGAGGCATGAACGAACGAATCCAAAAACTGCGCCGGGAGAGTCACACCGCCATCCCCCACCTCTCCATCGAGCGGGCGGTAGCCGTCACCGAGGCGTACGAAAAATACGCCGGCAGTGTGGAAATTCCCATTTTGCGGGCGCTGACGTTTCGTCATATCCTGGAAACGAAAACCTTGTGGATCGGCGACGGCGAGCTGATCGTGGGAGAAAAGGGCGAACAACCGCAATACGCGCCCTCGTTCCCGGAACTCTGCTGCCACACGCTGGCGGACCTGGACGTAATGAACAGCCGCCAGTACATTTCGTTCAAAGTGACCGACACGGTCCGGCAAACCCACGCCAGCCGGATCGAACCCTACTGGCGCGGCCGGTCCCTGCGCGAACTCATTTTCCGCCACATGACGCCGGAATGGAAACAGTGTTATGAAAACGGCCTGTTTACAGAATTCATGGAGCAACGGGGCCCGGGCCATACCGTGCTGGACGGCAAAATCTATCGAAAGGGATTCCTGGAGTTTCAGGCGGACATTCGCGCCGCCATCGCCGCGCTGGATTTTCTGGCCGACCCGCAGGCGTATGAAAAGAAAATTCAGCTGGAAGCCATGGATATCTGCTGCGACGCCATCATGGCCTACGGTCGGCGCAATGCCGAGCTGGCCCGCCAAATGGCGGTCGCCGCCGCCGATCCGGTCCGGCGGCGGGAATTGCTGGCGATCGCCGCCACCTGCGACGTCGTCCCGGCCCACCGGCCGCAAACTTTCCGCCAGGCGCTGCAGATGTACTGGTTCGTTCATCTCGGCGTCACCACCGAGATCAATCCCTGGGATTCACTCAGCCCGGGACGGCTCGACCAGCATCTCGATCCTTTTTACCGGCAGGAGCTCGCCGCCGGAACATTGACGCGCGAGCAGGCCAAGGAGCTTCTCCAGTGCTTCTGGATCAAGTTCAACAATCAGCCGGCGCCGCCCAAAGTGGGGATCAC
>CAZRLN010000011.1:0-62564 GCA_964601085.1 uncultured Veillonellaceae bacterium
TCCGGCGAACGCCGCGACTGCATGAGCCGCGCGGGATTTTTTGCGGCATCGGCCGTTGCACGGACTGCATCATGACGGTGGACGGCGTGCCGAACGTCCGCACCTGCGTGACGCCCGTGCGAGCCGGCATGGTCATCACTTCCAACCTGAACGAGGGGAGGAAAGAATGATGGCGGAATCCAACACTTTTGACGTCGTGATCGTCGGCGCCGGACCGGCCGGCCTGGCCGCCGCCATTGAAACCGCACGCCGGGGCGCCCGGACTTTGGTCATCGATGAAAACGGCAAACCCGGCGGGCAACTGTTCAAGCAGATTCATAAATTTTTCGGTTCGCATGAACACCGGGCCGGCGTCCGGGGCTTCGAGATCGGCCGCCAATTGCTGGCCGACGCGGCGGCGGCCGGGGTGACGGTCTGGCTGGACTCCGTCGTGCACGGTTTGTTTGAGAACAAGGTGGCGATCCTGAAGGACGGCCGGCAGGTCACGGTCGAAGCCGGGCGGATCATTCTGGCGACCGGGGCCACGGAAAACGCTGTCGCTTTCCCCGGCTCGACCCTGCCGGGCGTCATGGGCGCCGGGGCGATCCAGACGATGATCAACGTGCACCGGGTCTTGCCCGGAAAGCGGTTTGTCATGCTGGGATCCGGCAATGTCGGACTCATTGTCAGTTATCAGTTGATGCAGGCGGGCGCCGAAGTGCTGGCCCTCGTCGAGGCCATGCCGTCCATCGGCGGCTATGGCGTGCATGCCGCCAAAATCCGGCGCGCCGGTGTGCCGATCCTGGTGGGGACCACCATCAGCCGTGCATTTGGCGACGGCAAAGTCGAGGGCGTCGAGCTGGCGTCGGTGGGACCGGATTTTAAAACGATCCCGGGCTCGCAGCGGACCTTGGCCGCCGATACCGTGGGACTGGCGGTGGGTTTGTCGCCGTTGACGGAGCTGGCCTGGATGGCCGGCTGCGAATTTGTGTTCTCGCCCCGGTTGGGCGGGCATGTTCCGTTGCATGACGAGAATATGCGGACCACGTTGCCGACGCTGTATGTGGCCGGTGACATCACCGGCGTCGAGGAAGCGTCGACGGCGATGGAGGAAGGACGCCTGGCGGGGATCGCCGCGTCGGAATCGCTGGGATTCGCCGCGGAGCAGGCCGCCGCCGACAAGGATGCCGTGCGGCGACGGATCGACGTTCTACGGTCCGGTCCCTTCGGCGAGGGCCGGCGGACGGCGAAGGCCGAAATTCTCAAGCAGCGGGCGATGCGGTAAGGAGGATCCAATGGAAGGCGTGAAATTAACCGGCGCGCTCGGCGCCGAAGAAAAGAAATTAGTATTGCCGCCCGAGGCGCGGACGGCGCGGGGACCGGTGGCAGTCATCGAATGCGTGCAGCAGATTCCCTGCAATCCCTGTGAAAAGGCCTGCCCGTTCGGGGCGATCGAAATCGGCCCCGATATCACCCAATTGCCTCGGCTGGACCTGGAAAAATGCCGCGGCTGCGGCATCTGCCTGAGCAAATGCCCCGGGCTGGCTATCTTTTTGGTGGATGCCTCCCAAAGTGAAACGGAAGCGTTGGTGATGATGCCGTACGAGTATTTGCCGTTGCCGGCGGTCGCTGACATTGTCGACGGCGTGGACCGGACCGGCCGGTTCGTGACCAAGGCCCGGACGGTAAAGATCGATACCGGCGCGCAGCGCCAGGGGACCGCGATCGTGACCCTGGCCGTGCCCAAGGAGTTCATGCATGAGGTGCGGAGTTTCCGGATTCCCGCCCCCGAGGAAGTATTCCTGTGCCGTTGCTGCGAAGTCTCGGAAACGGAAGTGCGCCAGGCGGTGCGCGAAGGCGCCCGGACGGTGGCGGCCGTCAAAACCCGGACCCGGGCCGGTATGGGCCTGTGTCAGGGGCGAACCTGCCGGCGTCTGATCGGCCGGGTGATCGCCGAGGAAACGGGGCAGTCGCCGGCGGATATCCTGCCGCCGACGAGTCGGCCGCCGGTGCGGACGATTTCGCTGGATGCCCTGGCGGGAGGTGAAGACGATGAGTAACGCTGCGGAAGTCATTGTTGTCGGCGGCGGCGTCATCGGTTCCTCTGTTGCCTACTATGCGGCGAAAGCCGGCCGGAAAGTCCTCCTGCTGGATCGCGGCGATATCGCGGCAGGCACCTCCAGCGCCTGCGACGGGTTCATCATCCTGCAGTCGAAGAATCCGGGACCGCATCTGGACCTGGCGCTGGAAAGCGCGGCCATGTACCGGACCTTGTCGGCGGAACTGGATTATGATCTCGAATATATGCCCTGCGGCGGCATGGTCGTCGCCGAAACGGAAAAACAGGCGGCGCTGCTGCGGGGATTGATTCAGAAACAGCAGGCGGCGGGCCTGGCGGTCGAGCTGTTGCCGATCGCCGAGGCACGGCGCAGCGAACCGCTTCTGGCGGAAGATTTGTGGGGCGCCGCGTATTGCAAGGAAGACGCCCAGGTCAATCCGATCCGGGTGGCGCAGGGCTTTGCCCAGGCCGCTCGCCGGCTGGGCGCGCAGATTCGCACCGGCGTCGAGGCGAAGGGCCTGATTGTGGAGAACGGAAAAGTCTGCGGCGTTCAAACCGCAGAGGGAGCGCTGCGGGCCGATGTTGTCGTCAATGCCGCCGGCGTCTGGGCACCGGAACTGGTCGCCGCCCACGGGCTTCAGATTCCCATCCAGCCGCGCCGGGGGCAGATCCTGGTGACGGAGCCGCTGCCGTCGATGTTGCGGCACGTCCTGCTCTGCGCCTGTTATCTGATCGCCAAGCACCATCCGGAGGAACTGGATCCGAATGAACGCCAGCATCGGCTCGGCGTGGGGCTGGCGGTGGAACAGACCGCCCATGGCGGATTGCTGGTCGGCAGCACCCGTGAATTCGCCGGCTTCGACCGGCGGACGACCCTGGCCGGCATCGAGGCGGTGGCTCAGCATGCCCGCCGGATCCTGCCGGCGCTGGCCAATGTCAATGTCATCCGGACTTTTTCCGGCCTGCGCCCCTATACGCCGACCGGGCTGCCGTTTCTCGGGCCGGTGGCGGAGCTGCCGGGACTGGTCATGGCGGCCGGCCACGAAGGCGACGGCATCGCCCTGGCGCCGGTAACCGGCAAAAAAGTGGCGGAGTACCTGAAGTAACCGACAAATCTACCGAAAACAAAACCGCTCGTCATTCCCGGCAGGGATTGGCGAGCGGTTTCTTCTTGTTCAGGTCGTGGCTTATTTTTGGCGGGCGCCGGCGGCGATCGCGTCCCAAAGGCCCTGGAGATACATGATGCCCAGACCGCGGTCATATAAGCCATAGCCGGGCCGGCCCTGCTCGCCCCAGATCATGCGGCCGTGGTCGGGCCGGATGGGACCGGTGAAACCGATATCCCAATAGGCCTTCATGATCTCATAAATGTCCAGCGAGCCATCGGCTGTGAAGTGCGAGGCTTCGTCGAACACGCCCGGCGCATGGACCTTGATGTTGCGGACATGACCGAAATGAACGCGTCCTTTTTGGCCAAAGTGGCGGATGATTGACGGAATGTCGTTGTCCGGGTTGGCGCCGAGCGAGCCGCTGCAGAGCGTCAGGCCATTGCTCGGACTGTCGGCCAGCGCCAGGATGCGTTCCAGATTTTTGCGGGAAGTGGTGATGCGGGGCAGGCCGAACACCGACCAGGGCGGATCGTCCGGATGAATCGCCATCTTGATTCCGCACTCCTCGGCCGTGGGAATGATCGCCCGCAAAAAGTAGCCGAGGTTGTCGAACAGAACTTCCTCGTCGACATCCCGGTATTGCCCGAATAATGACTGCAGCGCCTGCAGGCGTTCCGGTTCCCAGCCCACCAGTTTGAATCCCTGCGATCCGTTGGCGATGCGCTTGACGATTTGCTCCGGGGTCAGGTCCTTCAGGACGGCGGCGTCATAGGACATGGTCTGCGAACCGTCCGGCAGCGTCTTCGCCAATTCCGTCCGGGTCCAGTCGAACACCGGCATGAAATTGTAACAGACGACGGTGACGCCGATTTTGGCCAGATTGCGCAGGGTGAGGAGATAGTATTCGATGTAGCGGTCCCGCGACGGCAGGCCCAGCTTGATATCCTCATGGACATTGACGCTTTCGATTGTTTCCAGCCGCAAGCCGGCGGCTTCGACTTCCGCTTTCAGGGCCAGGAGTTTATCCATCGGCCAGACTTCGCCGACCGGCACGTCGAACAAAGCGCCGACGATTCCCTGGACGCCCGGGATCTGCCGGACGTACTGCAACGGGAACGATTCATTTTGCTGCCCGTACCAGCGAAAGGACATTTTCATACCATCAGGCCTCCACGAAGGTAATGTCGAGCGGGTGGCGATCCACCAGCCGCTGAAAATCGATTTGGGGAAAACCCGCCATCAACGCCCCGGTCAGCTGTTTTTCGCCGGGCAGGCGCAGGGCCTCCAGCAGCGGCGGATAGCCGGCGAATGCGGCGTCTTCCAATAGCCCGGCCCAGCAGGTTCCCAGGCCGAGCGTCGGGGCGTAGAGTTCCGCATATTCCAGAGCCAGCAGGGTGTTTTCCCGCCCCCGGGCGAAGGTTTTGGCGGCGATTCCCAGGATCAGCGCCGGCGCGTCCCGCAGAATCGAGTCGCAGCCATCTTGCCGAACCATCTTCACGTATTGGGCATAGACCGGAGCCCTGGGGGAAAGCGCCTGCGCGGGCTCCTCCATCCAGGCGACGGTGCTGGCTGTCAGCTGGCGCAGTCGCGGTCGGCTGTCGATGACCTGATACGAAATTCCCTGTGAATTGCCGCCGGACGGTGCGAAACGGGCCGCCTCGAGCAGCCGGCGGAGAAGATCGCGTGAAACGGGTTTGGAGTCAAAGCAACGGATGGAACGGCGCGAGCGGAGGAAAAACAGGGCGGTTTCCGGCTCCGGCCGGTGGGCATCCGGCAGCGGCAGTTGTCCCGACAGCGGCGCGCGCTCGTTGTCCAGAGCGGATGCGGGGCAGACCGCGACGCAATGGCCGCAGGCGACGCACAACTGCGGCGTCACCAGGCCCGGCCAGCCGCCTTCGAACCGGATCAGACCGCGCGGGCATACAGAAACGCACAGGCCGCACTGGACGCAGCGGGACCTGTCGACGGTGAGCAAACTCATCGCATGGACCTCTTTCCGCCGATCCGGCGCAGCCGGTCGGCTATAATGCGGCCAATTCGCCCTGGTATACGGTGACCGCGGTTCGCCCGGTCGTCAACTCCCGCGACTGTTTGCGCCATTCGGCGATATGCGCGGAAGCGGCATGTTTTTGCAGTGCGGCGAGGTCCGCCCATTCTTCGACAAAGATGCACTGGGCGGGGTCGTAGGTGTTGTCGAGCAGCGTGTAGCTGACGCAGCCCTCTTCGGCCCGGGTGGCTTCCATCACGCCCTGGGCGAGGTCGAGCAGTTCTTTCTTGCGTTCGGGTTTGACGGGTACTTTGGCAATGACAATGACCATACAATGAACCTCCTTACAATATCGTCGGAATTAAACCATTGTTTCGCCGCCCGGGCCGAGAGTTCCTGCCGAACCGCCGGTCGATGTCTTGCCGAAACGGATTATCTGGTCGTTATCCACAAAAACTGTGGAAAAACAACGCGGTTATCCACAGTTTTGTGAACAGTTATTTGATTGTCGCGATGATTTTTTCGATCTCGATCGATTTTTTCAGCATCCCGTTTTGAATCAGGAAGTCCTGGGTCCGTTTCAGTTCCGCGATATCGGAAGGCCGGATGGTCGGATCGAAGTCATACCAGGGCAGCATTTGCCGGACGGTTTCCAGGGGGAGGCCGGTTTCCGCCGCCGTCAGTTGCAAGGCTTCCTCAGGATTGGCCTTGATATGGGCGACCGCCGCCTGGTGCACGGTGAGAAAGCGTTTAACAAGCTCGGGCTGTTTCGTTAAGAAGTCGCCCCGAACCGCGGTGACAATGCTGGCTTCGACCAGACCCTCGCCATTGGTCAGGATCCGGGCCCCCGCTTTTTCGGCCCGGATCGCGTCGGGACCGGCGGACAGGGCGGCATCGACGCTGCCGTTCATCAGGGCGGCCGCCGAACTGGGCAGATCCATCGACACGAACTGGATATCATCCGGGCGCAGGCCGTTTTTCGCCAGGGCCGCCAGGATCAGCTGATGCAGGATCGTTCCCTTGGGGCCGGCGACTTTCTTTCCTTTCAGGTCGGCGATGTTCTGGATGGCCGTTCCCTTGACGAGTACCACAAAGGCTTTGGGGGCGCGGCTGTACATGCCGATGATCTTCAGATCCACGCCGTTCGCGGCCGCCAGGATGGCCGAAGTTCCGCCCAGACAATGCGCGAAATCCAGCGAACCGGCCGCCAGGGCTTCCGTTTGCTTGGACCCGACCGTGATTTCCGGATAGGAAACCTTGATGTTGTCTTTGGCGAATTCCTTATCAAACGAGGCCAGCTTTTTTTCAAGGATGGAAGGGACGTTGAGCGGGGCCTTGACGTAAGTGATGGTGATCGCGCCGAGCTTTGCCGCGGCGGGGGAGGCCGGCGTCGTCGCCGGGGCCGAAGTTTTGCCGCAGCCAGCCAGCAGCAGGAAAACGGCGGCGAACAACAGCGCGCCGCACAGACGGGAAAATGTGTTTCGGTTCATAAACCAACCCTCCAGTTTCTTTTCTCGCTTTCATCCGCCCAGGGCGTCGAGGATTTCCGACTGAACCCGCAAGAAGGCGGGTGAAGCGGAATCGCGCGGATAGGGCGCCGGAACGGGGATTTCCCGGACCAGGGTCCCGGCATCCATCACCAGCACGGTTTGCGCCAGAAAAACGGCTTCCGTGACATCGTGGGTGACAAAGATCAGGGTCTTCTTTTGGGACAGGAACAACTCCATGATTTCCCGTTGCAGTTTTTTTCGCGTGAAATAATCGAGCGCACCGAACGGCTCGTCCATCAGGATGACCTCCGGCTGGAAACACAGGGTGCGGCCGAGAGAAACCCGCTGGGCCATGCCGCCGCTCAGCTGGGACGGGTAGGCGTCGCGAAAGGCTTCCAGGCCGAGCTGGCGCAGCGTCGGCAACGCAATGGCTTCCATGGCGTCCGGCGGCAGCGACCGATCCAGGGAAAATGCCACGTTTTCAAGGACGCTCAACCAGGGCATCAGGCGGGGTTCCTGAAACACAAAGCCGATTTTGGGCGGGGTGGCGGAGTCGTCGCTGCCGGTCCAGAGGATCTGTCCGGCGGTTGCCTGTTCCAGGCCGCCCAGCAGGCGCAGCAAGGTGGTTTTGCCGCAGCCGCTCTTGCCGACGATGACGGTGAAGCTGCCGTCGGCGATCGTGGCCGTGGCGTTGTTCACGGCATCCATGGTCCGGTCGCCGATGCGGAATTGTTTGGAAAGATTGCGGATTTCAACCCCGGCCATAATCGGTTTCCTCTCCTTCCTTCCAGGGGACGAGTTTTTTTGCCAGGCGAAAGAAGACCCAGTCGATCAAGGTTCCCATGAACCCGATGGTCAGGATGCCGATGATCACCAGGTCGGGCCGCGACAGCTGTTCGGCGTCGAGAATCATGTAACCGATGCCGGACGAGGCGGCGATGAGTTCCGCGCCGACGAGGGCGCGCCAGCTATAGCCGAGGCCGAGACGCATGCCGACCAGCACCGACGGCAGCGAGGCCGGCAAAACAATGTGCCGGAAGATCGCCCGCCGGTTCATGCCGAAGGAGTTGCCGACTTCGATCAATTTATTGTCGCAGCTGGCGACGCCATGCAGCGTATTGAAGAAAATCGGGAAGAAGGTCGCCATGATGACGATCAGCATTTTTGGCGCTTCGCCGATGCCGAACCAGAGGATCAGGATCGGGATGGTGGCCAGCGGCGGAATATGACGGAGACATTCCAGCGAGATATGCACATAGGGATTCCAGTGCCTGTTCATGCCGAGCGCGACCGCCAGGGGAAACGCCAGCAGCAGGGCCGCGCCAAAGCCGCTGAAAACCCGGGCGAAACTGACGGCCAGATGTTTGGACAGCGAGCCGTCGGCGACAACCTGGGCGAAGGCGTCGGCCACTTCCCCCGGTGACGGAATGATGTAGGCGTTCCATAACGAAAAATGGGAGCCGGCGATCCAGGCGGCAAATATGAGGAAGGGAATGTACAACCCCTTAAACAGGGAAGATCGATGGAGCACTTTGCAGACCACCTTACCTGATTTACAGCAAAAAAAATGGCTCCGCACAGACGCAGAGCAAGGGACGCCGATGTCGACAACGACGGAAAAATGCAGACATTCTGGCGCATCCCTTGGTGTCAGGTCGTGCCCTTCACCGCAGAAATCGATTTGTTTTCAGTATACCGCATTGGAGAAAAATTATCAATGCGGGGGTCGGGTTAACGAGAAGCCGATTCGACGGAAATAGTGTCTACCTGCGAAGGCGTTACTGTCCAGGAAGATGCACACCGGGGAAAATAATTCCGGCGAAAAGCAGTTTTTCTTGCGGCGGACAACGGTCGGAGGAAAATTAAAATATTGTCAGGGAAGAGAGATTGCGAGTAAATCAACGAAATATAATGTATTTATGAGAAACAGATAAAAAAACCCTTGATTGGCATGATTTTTGCATAATATAATGATAAATATAGCTGAATTGCGATTTGACTTTTCGAGGAAGGGTTTTGTTGGGGGCAAGAAGAATTAATAATAATTGGCAAGACGGTTTTTCGGAACCTGTTTGGTAAGTCGAACTGGTTGCTGAAAATGTTTTGAGGGGGGTGGTTCGCAAGCAGGATTCCAGAACCCGGGGGGGCTGGAAAACGCCGGGACTGCGGGATGTGTCCGAAAAGGTAATTTTTGAGAGGTGAAAAGGTGAAAGAAAAAGTACAGGATTCGGTGGCGACCAAGTTGTGGGATGCCGTCATTGTACTGATCGCATTGGGACTGGCTCTGTTCTTTGCGTCCAAAGCGCCGCAAGTTGGAACGAGTGGCCCGATTCGCTACGTTTTTGAGTGGGTGCCCGCATTGAATGTTCAGCTGTCGTTTTTGCTGGACGGATTAAGTGTATTGTTTGCGATCATTATCAGCGGCGCCGGGGTTTTTGTAACGCTTTATTCCGGGGCCTATCTGGCAGGGCATGAACAGATCGGTCGATTTCGTCTGTATCTGACGTTGTTCATGCTGTCCATGATCGGTCTTGTAACGGCGGACAACCTGGTCGCGCTGTTTGTATTTTGGGAGCTGACTACGGTTACCTCGTATTTGCTCATTGGCTTCGATCATAAAACGGAAATGGGACGCCGCTCCGCCCGGCAGGCGTTGTTGGTGACCGGTGGCGGCGGCTTGGCAATGATGGCGGGTTTTGTCATGATGGGGCTTGCCAGCGGCAGTTGGGAACTGTCGGAAATCACCCGGACTGGCGATCTGCTGCGTAATCACCAATTATACGTTCCGATTCTGGTGACGGTTTTGTGCGGCGCGTTTGCCAAGTCCGCCCAATTTCCGCTGCATTTCTGGCTACCGAACGCGATGGCGGCGCCGACGCCGGTGAGTGCCTATCTTCATTCGGCGACGATGGTAAAGGGCGGCGTCTATTTAATGGCCCGCCTGTATCCGGTGCTGGGCGGAACGATGGAATGGATGGTTCCGCTCGTTGTCATCGGTGGATTTACCGCGGTGTGGAGTTCGTTGCTGGCGCTGCGCCAGGACGACATGAAATTGATGTTGGCGTATACGACGGTCATGGCGCTAGGGACATTGACCATGCTGCTTGGCTCGGACAATGCGGTGGCGATCACCGGCATGACGGTCTTTTTGCTGGTTCACTCTCTGTACAAATGTTCCCTGTTCCTCGTGGTCGGCGCAGTCGATCATGAATGCGGCACGCGCAAGTTGTCGGAAGTCGGCGGACTGGCGTCCAAGATGCCGATTACGGCGACGGCGACGGTTCTGGCCGCGTTGTCGATGGCTGGGATTCCGCCGTTTTTTGGCTTTGTCGGCAAAGAACTGATTTATCAGGGCGGCCTCGATCAGGGCGGGCTGCGCTGGGTGATGATCGGCGGCGCTCTGGCGGCGAATCTCCTGATGGTGGCCGTGGCCGCGATCTTGATTTACAAACCGTTTTTCGGTCCGGTTGTCGTTACGCCCTGCAAACCGCACGAAGCTCCCTGGCGGATGTGGGCGGGGCCGGCGGTGATGGGGGGCTTGAGCCTGATCTTCGGGCTGGCTGTCGCTCCGGTTGGTGATCTGCTGATCCAGCCGGCAGTTCAGGCGATTGTCGGCAAGCCGGTCGCGTTTCATCTCGGGCTGTTTCACGGATTCAACCTGCCGCTGCTGTTGAGCGCGGTCACGTTGGGTCTGGGTCTCCTGGCATTTTTTGCCCGGCGACAGTGCGGTGCGGCGGTGCGGGCGCTGGAGGCGGCGCTGCCTTGTTCCGGCGACCAGGCCTATGATCGGGTCATGAAAATGATTTATGGCCTTTCCCACTGGCAGACGGATCTGTTGCAGCATGGTTGTTTATCCCGATATTTGGCGGTGATTTTCGCAACCATCGCGATCGGGGTGGGAAGCACGCTGGTTTGGAAGGGCGGCGTGGTCAATCTGCCGCAGCTTCCCCGGCTGCACTTCTACGAATGGTCGGTGCTGGCTCTGATTCTGGGCGGAATCGTCGTGACGCTTCTGGCTTATTCCCGACTGATGGCCATCTGCGCGATGGGGGTCATCGGGACCTGCGTCGGCTTGATTTATCTGATGTTCGGGGCGCCGGACGTGGCGTTGACCCAACTGACCGTTGAAATCCTCGTGGTGGTTCTGGTTACGGTGGCGTTGTTGAAATTGCCGGGACATGCGACGGTTGGCGAGGCCGGCGGGTTTGAAAAACTGATCCGGGCGGTCATTTCGATCGGTGTTGGTTCGCTGGTGACGGTTTTGCTCCTGGGGGTGAACAGTGCGCCCCTGGACATGACAATCACCGATTACTACGCGGCCTACAGCTATTCGCTGGCGCACGGCCGCAACATCGTCAACGTCGTCCTGGTCGATTTCCGGGGCTTTGACACCATGGGAGAAATCACGGTGCTCACTGTCGCCGGACTGACGGCCTACCAGATGATCAAGCTCCGCCTGGGGAGGGAGAAAAAATGAATTCGGTGATTTTGCGAACCGCGACGCGGATTTTGGTCAGCTTGATGCTGTTGTTTTCGATTTTTGTGATGCTGCGCGGCCATAACGAACCGGGCGGCGGCTTTGTCGGCGGGCTGATCGCGAGTACCGGCCTGGCGTTGTTTACTGTCGCGTATGGACCGGCGGCTGTCCGACGGGCGATCCATATCGACCCCCGGTACATTGCGATGACGGGGCTGGCGATGGCCGTCAGCGCCGGGGTAATCGGCTCCGTTTGGGGCAAAGCGTTTCTTAAGGGGATCTGGATCGAAGTGGCCGGAGTGGCGGTCGGTACGCCGGTCATGTTTGACCTGGGCGTATATCTGGTGGTTATTGGCGCGGTCATGACCCTGATTCTGGCGATGGAGGAGGAAGGCTGATATGGAAACAGCGTTAGCTTTTTTGTGCGGCATTCTGATGGCCGCCAGTGTATATCTGATGTTGAGCCGGAATTTGGTGAAGTTTCTGTTCGGAATGATTCTGAACACCAGCTCGGTAAATCTTCTGGTGTTCAACAGCGGCGGGCTGACCCGCTCCAACGCGCCGTTTCTTACGACGGAAGGATTGCCGGCATATTCGCAAATGGCCAACTCGGTTCCCCAGGCGCTGATTCTTACGGCCATCGTCATTAGTTTCGCGTTGCTGGCCTGCGCCCTGGTCATGGCCTATCGGGCCTATCAGGAGCTGGGAACGGTGAACACCCATGAAATGAGAGTCGCCGAGCCGGTTTCCCCCGGCAAACAGCCTGTGCTTGCTGCGGAAAGCAAGGTGACAGGATGAGCTATTTGTTGACTCTGCCGTTGGTTATTCCTTTTTCTACGGCGATTCTGGCCTTGTTGGCCGGCAATCACCGGTTTTTGCGACGGAGCATTGCCCTGGCCGGCTCACTGGCCTTGTTGGCGACCGCGGGCGTGATTTTCCACACCGTGACCAACGACGGAATTCTGGTGGCGCAGATGGGACGATGGGCGGCGCCGTTCGGGATCACAATGGTGGCCGACCATATCACCGCCATCATGGTTTTGCTGACGGCGGTAATTGGCCTGTGCGGCATCGTGTACTCGTTTGCCGACATCGATGCCAAGCGGGAGAGCTTTGGCTACTATTCCCTGCTGCACCTCTTGATCGGCGCGGTGTGCGGCGCCTTTCTGGCCGGCGACTTGTTCAACCTCTATGTTTGGTATGAGCTGGTTCTGATCTCTTCGTTCTCCCTGTTGATTCTGGGCGGCGAGAAAGCCCAGATCGACGGGGCCATCAAATATCTGGCGATCAACCTGGTAGCGACGATGATCCTGCTGTGCGGCATCGTGCTGCTATATGGTCTCACAGGAACGCTGAACATGGCCGATTTGCACGGCAAGGTAAAAACCGTCCAAAATACGGGCCTGCTGACAGGGATCAGCGTCATGTTCATCATGGCGTTCGGAATCAAATCGGCGATGTTTCCCCTGTTTTTCTGGTTGCCGTCTTCCTACCACACCCCGCCGGTGGCGGTGTCGGCCATTTTCTCCGGCTTGTTGACCAAAGTCGGCATTTATTCCTTCATCCGGCTGTTTACGCTGGTATTCACGCAGGATGTGGGGTATACGCATCAACTGCTGCTGGTCATGGCCGGGTTCACCATGGTGACCGGAGTTCTCGGGGCCGCGGCCCACAATGAGGTCCGGCGGATCCTGCTGTTTCACATCATCAGCCAGATCGGCTATCTGGCGATGGGGATCGCGTTATTCTCGCCAATGGCGATGACGGGAACCATCTATTTCCTGGGACACATCATCGTTGTCAAGACCGCCCTGATTCTGGCCGGTGGCGTGATTAACCGCCGGTGCGGCACGATGGAGCTGGCTTCGGTCGGCGGATTTTACCAGTCTGCGCCCTTCCTGGCCGTGCTGTTCTTTCTTTGCGCGTTTTCCCTCGCAGGCTTTCCGCCGCTGTCGGGCTTCTGGGCGAAGTTCGCCCTGGTCCGGGCAGGCCTGGAGGGACAATCCTACGGGATTGTGGCCACTGCGCTGGGAGTCGGTCTCATGACCGCGTATTCCATGACGAAAATCTGGGGCGAGGCCTTTTGGAAGCCCGCTCCGGCCGGGATGCCCGCGCAGCCGGCGGTTCAGGAAACGACTGCCAGTCGCTGGCTTTTGTACTCGCCGATCGTGGTACTGACCGTACTGACCGTGGTCATGGGCTTTTGGGCCGAACCCTTCATGGAATTATCCATAAAGGCAGCGAACGAACTGTTCCATCCGGCCAATTATGTTCGCGCGGTATTGGAGGCGGTACTATGAACTTGTTGCTCGTGAACGTTCTATTGGCCCTGGGCTGGGGCGCGGTGAACGGAGAGTTTACCCTGTCGACCCTGGTCATCGGCTTTGTTTTGGGCTATTGCTGCTTGTGGCTGGTCCGGCCGCTGTACCAACCGACCCGGTATTTCTCCCGGCTGTGGGCCGGGCTCCGATTGGCGTCCCTGTTTTTGACGGAGTTGGTCAAATCCTGCCTGACGGTGGCAAAACAAGTGCTGTTGCCCCATCTGACCTGCGGCGCCGGGATTGTGGCGATTCCACTGGATGTAAAGTCGGATTTGGAAATCACCCTGTTGGCCAACCTGATCACCCTGACACCGGGAACTCTATCGCTGCATATCACACCGGATCGGCGGATCCTGTTCGTTCACGCCATGTCAGTCACGGACCCGGAGGCGTTGCGGCAGGACATCAAAAGCGGATTTGAGCGCCGCATCCTGGAGGTGACCCGATGAGCGAGGTTCTTGTTTGGGCAACCGATCTTACCCTGGCGCTGCTTCTTTTGGGAGTAGGGTTTTCCGTTATTCGACTGCTGTTTGGGCCCAGTCTGCCTGACCGGGTCGTATCGCTGGATTTGATTGCGGTACTGTTGATTGCGTTCATCGCCGCCTTTTCGATCAAAAACAACGATCCGATGTTTATGAATGTTGGGTTGGCTCTCGGTTTGATCTCGTTCCTGTCCACTGTGGCCTTTGCCCGATATATCGGCCGGCGGCGGCGCGTGGAACATCGTGAGACGGTGCCGATCGAAAAATCGTTCGATGATTGGGGGGACGAAACGGATGAGTGATCTGCTTGTAGCGGTTTTGATGGTAACCGGCGGCGTGTTTTGCTGCATCGCCGGCTTGGGGATATACCGTCTGCCGGATGTCATCATGCGGATGCATGCTTCGACCAAGGCAAGTACGCTGGGGGCGGGATTGATTCTGACGGCGACGGCGGTGCACTTTGCGAGGATCGAGGTGGTGACGCCGGCGGTGGCGACCATCGCGTTTTTGCTGCTGACAGCACCGGTATCCGCCCACCTGCTGGCCAAGGAAGCCTACCGAACCAAAGTTGAGCTGTGGCAGGGAACTTGGCTGGATGAGCTGGCGCAATATGTGCAGGGCCGGCTGAAGCGATAGCTGAAGCAACGGGAAACAATGAAAAAAACTGCGGCGCACGGAAGCGCCGCAGTTTTTTTGTATAGACGGACCAGTAACACGGAAACGGGAAAGGGCAGGGGCGATCTCCTACCAGTAAAAACCGGGCACGTCGGCCTTTTCCTTGCCGGCCGCCGCTGCGGGTTTCTCGCCGTTCACGATGCGTTCCGCCCGTTCCAGATTGTCCACCTTGATGACCACCCGGGCTTCATTGGCGGAGGTGGAGGCAAAGGCGTACAGATATTCGACATTGATGCCGGCGGCGCTCAGTTTTTCAACCTGTTGCAGCAGGCCGCCCGGGGTATCTTCGACCGTCAGGGTGAGAACGTTCGTTGATTTCACGGCGTAGCCGGCGCCGCGCAGGATGCGCTCGACCTTTTCCGGATCATTGACGATGATCCGCAGGATTCCGAAGTCGGCGGTATCGGCGACGGATAGAGCCCGCAGATTGATCTCATGCTCTTTCAGGACCCGCAGCACTTCCACCAGAGTGCCCGGACGATTTTCGACGAATACCGAAATTTGCTGGATGATCATGCTTCTTCCTCCTCGTATCAGATATTCCGCTTGTCGATGACGCGCTTGGCCTTGCCTTCGCTGCGCTCGATCGTCTTGGGGCCGACCAGGCGGACTTTGGCGCTGACGCTCAGGGCGCTGGCCAGCTCCGCTTCGATTTTGTGCTCCAGTACTTCCAGGCGGCGGATTTCATCCGAGAACATGTTCTCGGTCATCTCGACCAGGACGGTCAGGTGGTCGAGGTTGTCGACGCGGTCCACGATCAGCTGGTAATGGGGCGAGGTTTCGCCCAGGCCCAGCAGCACGCTTTCGACTTGCGACGGGAACACGTTGACGCCGCGGATGATCAGCATGTCGTCGCTGCGGCCGAGGACTTTGCTCATCCGGACCAGGGTCCGGCCGCATTCGCACGGCTCGGCCGTCAGGACGGAGAGGTCGCGGGTCCGGTACCGGAGCATCGGCATGCCTTCCTTGGTCAGCGTGGTCAGGACCAGCTCGCCTTTTTCGCCGTAGGGCAGCGTTTTTCCGGTCGTGGGATCGATGATTTCGGGATAGAAATGATCTTCACTGACGTGAAGGCCGTTTTGGCAGGAGCATTCGCAGGCGACGCCCGGGCCGATGATCTCGCTCAGGCCGTAAATGTCATAGGCCTTGATTCCCAACGCTTTTTCGATTTCCAGCCGCATCTTCTGCGACCAGGGTTCGGCGCCGAACACGCCGGCTTTCAGGGCCATTTCCCCCGGCTGGATGCCCATCTCCTTCATCGTTTCGGCGATGAACAAGGCGTAGGAGGGCGTACAGGCCAGCATGGTCGTGCCGAAGTCTTTCATCAGCATAATTTGACGCTGGGTGTTGCCGCTCGACGCCGGAATGACCGAAGCGCCGATCGCTTCCGCGCCGTAATGGACGCCGAGGCCGCCGGTGAACAGGCCGTAGCCGTAGGCGACCTGAATCAGGGACTGTTTGGTGGCGCCGGCGGCGGTCAGGGTGCGGGCCATGACTTCCGACCAGATGCCGAGGTCGCGGTTGGTATAACCGACGACCGTGTGTTTGCCGGTCGTGCCGCTGGACGCGTGCAGGCGGACGATTTCCGCCAGCGGTACGGCGAACAGCCCGTACGGGTAGTTGTCGCGCATGTCCTGCTTGGTGATGAACGGCAGTTTGCCGATGTCATCAATCGAGCGGATCTCTTCCGGCAGCAGGCCGGCTTTCTGCATTTGTTCCCGATAAAAGGGAACCTGCCGGTAAACGCGGCGCACTTGCTGCACCAGTCGGGCGGATTGCAGCTCAGCCATCTGAGCCCGGGGCATGGTTTCGATTGGTTTGTTCCAGTACAAATTCGTTCCTCCCATCCTACATTGCTGCTTGTTGCTGAAAAAAGAAAAGCCCAGCACAAAGTCCGCATGGAACTTTCCGCTGGGGTTTTTTGTACCCACGGTGTAGCCGGTCAGGCTCTGCGCCGCTCGGACCTGACGCATCCAGCCGGAACCCCAGGCGCACTTCCACATCTTGTTTGAACAAGAATGTTGTATACAATATCTGACAACCATTATAGCAGCTGCGGAACATCCGCGCAAGAAAGTCGCGGAAAGGTCTGGAAGAGAACGATCAATAAACAGGCCAACCCGTTATGCGGCGGTAGATTAAAAAATAAATCCGTGATAAAATTATAATATGTAAAAATATAGCGGGCTTGTCGCATTTTCTGCTGGCTTTTTACTATAGGAACCTAAGATTTTTACGGAAAATGCTCTTGCAATTCTTGCGGAGCATTTGTTTTTTTATGGGAACGATGCCGGTTTGGAAAAGTCGGCGTGAAGGCGCCGGCGGTCCGGCGGAATCGGTCCCGCAGCCCCTGACCATGGGAAGTTGGGATCGAAACGGAAGGAGCAAACAAAAATGGCGGATGCGTGGTATCAAAAGAGCGGGGCGGAAGTTGCAAAGCAAATCGGCAGCGATCCGCACCAAGGCCTGACCGAAGGGGAAGCGGCGGAGCGGCTGGCGAAATATGGCCCGAACGAACTCAAGGGAAAACCCCGGGCAACGATGTGGGAAATGTTGCTGGATCAATTCAAGGACTTCCTGGTCCTGATATTAATTGCCGCCAGCCTCGTCAGCGCCGTTGTCGGTGAAGTGGCCGATTCTCTGGTGATCGTGACCATTGTCGTACTCAATGCGGTCCTGGGGGTGTTCCAGGAATCGAAAGCTGAGAAGGCGCTGGAAGCCTTGCAAAAAATGGCCGCGCCAAACTCCAAAGTCATCCGCGGCGGCGCCATTCAGACCATTCCCAGCCGCGAGCTGGTGGTGGGCGACCTTGTACTGCTGGAGGCCGGCGATTACGTGCCGGCGGACGTGCGGATCCTCGAATCCATGAACCTGAAAGTGGAAGAAGCCAGCCTGACCGGTGAATCCGTACCCGTAGAAAAGGAAACAGCAGCCATGGACCATGAAGCGTCGTTGGCGGACCGACACAACATGGGCTACATGGGCACCGTGGTGACCTACGGCCGGGGCCGGGCTGTAATCATCGGGACCGGCATGGAGACGGAAATCGGCAAAATCGCCGAAATGATCTCCTCTTTTGAAGAACAGAGCACGCCGCTGCAGGAAAAGCTGGCCTCCTTCGGCAAAGTCCTCGGCTTGCTGTGTCTGGCGGTTTGCGCCGTGGTCTTCGTACTTGGGATCTACCAGGGCTACCGGGACGGCCACCTGACCTGGGATGAAGTGACCCTGCTGTTCATGACGGCGGTCAGTCTGGCTGTGGCGGCGATTCCGGAAGGGCTGCCGGCGGTCGTGACCATTGTGCTGGCGATCGGCATGCAGCGGATGGTCAAGAAGAACTCCATCGTCAAAAAACTGCACGCGGTGGAAACTCTGGGCAGCACTACCGTCATCTGCTCGGATAAAACCGGCACCCTGACCCAAAATCAAATGACTGTCGTGCGGCTGTTCGCCGATGGTCAGCTGTTGGAAGTCAGCGGCGAGGGGTATTCGCCGGACGGCAAGTTTAGCCGGGACGGAAACGCGCTCACGGTCGAGAGCGAACCGGGACTGAAACTGCTGCTGCAGGGGTCGGCGCTTTGCAACGACGCCATTTTGCAGACGACGGAAGAAAAGGGCTGGAAGATCGCCGGCGATCCGACGGAAGGCGCGTTGGTGGTCGTGTCGGCCAAGGCCGGATTTGACCGGGATTCAATGAATGAGAAGTACCCCCGGGTGCAGGAAATCCCCTTTGATTCCTCACGCAAAATGATGACAACCTTTCATCGGCTGCCGGACGGCGGTATCCGGGCGTTTGTAAAAGGCGCGCCTGACATCCTGCTGAACCGGTGCAAGAACCTTCTGATCCGGGACGACATTCACGATCTGGCCGCGAAGGAAAAAGACGACATTTCCGTCGCCAACAGCGCCATGGCGCGGCAGGCCCTACGGGTTCTGGCCGTCGGTTACCGGGACTTTCCGGCCGTGCCGGAAAATTTGGACCCGGCGCGGATCGAACAGGAGCTTACGTTCGTCGGTTTGCTCGGCATGATCGATCCGCCGCGTTCGGAAGCGCGGGAAGCGGTGAAGATCTGCGCCAAGGCCGGTATCCGGCCGATCATGATCACCGGCGACTATCGCGATACGGCGCTGGCGGTGGCCATCGATCTCGGGATTGCCAAGGACGAGACCCAGGTGGTGACGGGTCAGCAACTCAACGCCATGAGCCAGGCGGAACTCGACGAGGTGGTTACAAAGGCTTCGGTTTTCGCGCGGGTATCGCCGGAGCATAAGGTCGCGATCGTCGAAGCGTTCCAGCGCAACAACCAGATCGCGGCCATGACCGGCGATGGCGTCAACGACGCGCCGGCGCTCAAAAAAGCCGATATTGGCGTGGCCATGGGGATCACCGGCACGGACGTTACCAAGGAAACCGCGGACATGGTACTGACCGACGACAACTTTGCCAGCATTGTGGCGGCGGTGGAAGAAGGCCGCGTCATCTTCGCCAACATCCGCAAATTCGTATTCTTCCTGATGTCCTGCAACCTGGCGGAGATTTTCGTTATTTTCTTCGCCATGATTTTGGGTTGGCCGATTCCGCTCCTGCCGATTCAGCTTCTCTGGCTGAACCTGGTTACGGACGCATTTCCGGCGCTGGCCCTGGGCATGGAGAAGCCGGAACCGGGCGTTATGGACAAGCCGCCGCGGGATCCGCAGGAGCCCATCCTCAACAGCAACATGAAGAAAATGATCGTGGTTCAAAGCAGCGTGTTGACGTTTTCCGTACTGGGGGCCTTTTACTATGCCCTGACCCGTTTGACTCCCGGCTATATCCTCGGTGCGCCGTTCTCGCCGGAACTGGATTTGACGATGGCCAGAACCTTCGCCTTTGCGACGATGATCAGCGCCGAACTGCTGCGGGCGTTCACGACAAGGTCCGAGCATTATTCGGTGTTCAAGATCGGCCTGTTCTCCAACAAATACATGAACATGGGCGTTGGGCTGTCGTTCCTGTTGTTGACGCTGGCGCTGTATGGTCCGCTGCACGCCGTTTTCCGCACCCAGACCCTTGGCCTGAGTGAGTGGGCCGTTGTTGGCGGGTTTGCTGTTTTGCCGTTTGTGGCCGGTGAAATTGGCAAGCTATTCCTCGATTTGGGCGCCAGCAGCAAGAAGAACTGACCCCAGCCCGCGTGAAACTTTCTGCGCGAAGCGGACGCGAACAACATAAGCCGATCCTTCGGCAACAACCGTTCTCTGTGGAAAACCGCAACGGGAACGGTTGTTGTTTTTCGTGGACAGATTTTACGGCGCAGGCAGGAAAAGAAACAAATAGTGCGAATTGATAATTATATGAAAAATTCCAACAATAATACATGGCTTTGTGAGAGATGCATGGTGGAGGTGGGACTTGAATGGCATACATCTTGCGAAAAAGGAGGCGGTGAAAAAGAATCCGGAAAACAGGCGACAAACCGGCCAGAAGCAAAAATAATCGATAGGGAGGCAAAAAAATGTTTAGAAAACTCGGCCAGGTTATGGCCAGTTGGTCGTTCAAGTACTTACCCGATCCCAGTATTTTTGCGGTTCTACTGACCTTTATCGCTTTCGGGCTAGGTCTGGCGCTGACCAAAACCACCCCCATGCAGATGGTTGTCAACTGGTACAAGGGATTCTGGGAACTTCTCACCTTCAGCATGCAGATGGCGTTGATGGTCATCACGGCGTCGGCGGTGGCGAACGCGCCGATGATTCGCGGCTGGATCGCCAGGATCGCGGCGACGCCCAAGAATAGCCAGCATGCCGTCTATATGATCGCCCTCATCAGTATCGCCATCTCCATTCTTCACTGGGGATTGGCGTTGGTTCTCGGTTCGCTGCTGGCGAAAGAAGTGGCAAAATCCTTGCGGAAACGCAGCATTCCGTTTGAATACGGGTTAATGGGAGCGGCCGCCTATCTAGGCCAGATGACCTGGCATGGCGGGCCTTCGGCGTCGATCGGCTTGCTGATTGCCACCCCGGGACATTTCCTGGAAAAACAGATCGGCGTTATCCCGATTTCCGACTACATGTTCAATCCCGTGAATATTGCCGTGACGATTCTCTGTCTGGCCTTGCCGCCGTTTTTCGCCTGGATGATCCATCCCAAGGCGGATGAGATCAAGCCGCTGGACGAGGATGTTGCGGCCTATCTCGACAAAGACGACGCCGCCGGCAAGGGGACCGCAGCGGTATCGCAGACTCTCGGCGACCGGCTGAACAACAACTGGTTGATCGCGTTCCTGCTGGGAACCCTGGGAACCGTCTATATCGTGTATCACTTTGTGACCAAAGGCTTTGCCCTGGATCTGAATATCGTTAACGCGATCTTTTTCTTCGCCGGCATTTATCTGCACGGCACCATGGCCAATTACGTCAAAGCCGTGAAAGACGCTACCGGCGGGGTCAGCGGAATCATCTTCCAGTTCCCGCTGTACGCCGGGATCATGGGGATCGTACGTTACTCCGGGTTGGTGGATGTCATGTCGCAAGCCATTGTCGCCTTCAGTTCCGAATACATGTTCTACTTCTGGACCTTTATCATGGCCAGCACAGTAAACCTGTTCGTTCCCAGCGGCGGCGGCCAGTGGGTCGTGCAGGGGCCGATCGCGATGAAGTCGGCGGAATTGATGCATGCCAGTTACATCAAGACCGCGCTGGCCGTTGCCTACGGCAACACCTGGACCAATATGCTGCAGCCGTTCTGGGCGATCGCTCTGCTTGGCATCACCGGTCTGAAGGCGCGCGATGTCATCGGTTACGCGACGGCGGTCATGATTCTGAGCTTTGTCGTATTTGCCCTGCCGTTGCTGTTCTTGCCAGCCTGACCGGCTGATTGCGGTTGATCTGCAAGGCCTGAATAATCTTAGTGAAAAGGAGCGTGATGATGGATGACAGTGCAAAACGACCCGAAAGTGTTTGTGCTGGAGGAAGCGACAATAGCCGACATTCACCAGGCTATGAAGCAGGGAATCTTGACTTGTCGCAGCCTGACGGAAATGTATCTGAAACGGATCGAGCAATTCGATCAGAAAGGACCGGCGTTGAACGCCGTGATTCTGGTCAATCCGCGGGCGCTGGAAATTGCCGATGAAATGGATGCCGCCCTGAAAACAAAAGGATTGATCGGCCCGCTGCATGGGATTCCTTTGCTGCTCAAAGACAACGTGGATACGGGCGATATGGATACGACCGGCGGATCCTTGAGTCTGAAGGGGTTCCGGCCGGACGACGATGCGTTCATCACCCGAAAATTGAAGGAAGCCGGGGCGTTGATCCTGGCCAAGGTCAATCTTCACGAATTCGCCGTCTGGGGCGAGTCGGTCAGTTCCATTTTGGGACAGACGCTCAATCCTTACGATCTGACCCGGACGCCGGGCGGATCGAGCGGCGGCACCGGCGCCGGCTTGGCGGCAAACTATGGCGTGGTGGGGATTGGCACGGACACGATCAATTCGATCCGTTCCCCGGCATCGGCCTGCGGCCTGGTGGGAATCCGTCCCACCATTGGACTGGTAAGCCGTGATGGAATCATTCCCTATTCCTTCACGCAGGATACGGCCGGTCCGCTGGCGCGAACCGTCGCCGACGCCGTAGCGGTTCTCGACGCAATTGCGGGGTATGACCCCTCGGATGCGGCCACTGCCTGGTCGGTCGGTCAAGTACCGGAAACCTATACGGTCAATCTGAACCCGCAGGGATTAAAAGGAAAACGGATCGGCGTGTTGCGAAGCTTTTTCGGCGGGGGGCCGGATCATCAGGAAGTCAATGCGGCCATGGAAAAATGCATCGCGGCGATGCGCGGACAAGGCGCGGAAATTGTGGAAGTAACCGATCCGATTGACTCCAACTACCTGGTTTCCGAAGTGAGCTTGCATCTGCATGATCTCAAGGATCACCTGAATTCCTATCTTGCCGTGCTGGGGCCCAAGGCCCAGGTTCATTCCCTGAGCGATATCATCGCTTCCGGCAAGTATCACCCGGGAATTGAGGACAATATCAAGAAAGCGGAGAAACTCAGCACTTCCACTCCGGAGTACCGGGAACGCCTGGTGAAGCGGTCGGAACTGCAGACCCAGACGATGAAACTGCTGGCCGATTATCGCCTGGATGCCCTGGTGTATCCGCATCAAAAACGGTTGGCGGTTCCGGTGGGGCAGACGCAGATCGAGCGCAACGGCGTGCTCGGTTCCGTAACCGGATTCCCCTCCATTGTCGTGCCGGGCGGATTTTCTTCACCATCGTCCTCGGCGCCGATCGGCGTACCGATTGGGCTGGAAATCTTGGGTCGGCCCTGGAGCGAGCCGAACTTAATCCAGATTGCCTACGCGTTTGAACAGGCGACCAAATTCCGCCGTCCGCCGGAATCCACGCCGTCGCTTGCCTGAAGCGGGACAAGGTTGTCGGACGTTGTGAGGGGGTAAACAGCGCCATCCGGATTGCGGATGGCGCTGTTTTTATGAGTTGGTCGTTGGGTAGCAGGTAACAAAGTCTTTTTCCAGCGAAGGATTTGGTGTAGAATCAACAGGGAAAGGGAGCGTGGTTTGATGAAAATTACGGTTGTCGGATCGGGACGGATGGGGAAAATATTGGCGGCCGCCATGTCTGGCGGAAACGAAGTCGCCTTGTATGACGCTGATCGGGAAAATGCATTACGTGTTGCGGAGCCGCTGCGGCTGAGAGTGCTGTCGCGCCTGACGGAAGCGGTGGCGGATGCGGTTGTTCTGGCGGTTCCGGACAAAGCCGTTGCGGCTTGCGTGGCGGAGCTGGCGGCGACCGGGCGGGCCTGGAATGTATTCAGCGTGGCGACGAATATTTCCCGGGAAATGTTGGCGGGCATGGCCAGCAAAGACGTGCATTGCCTGAATGTGAAAATTATTGGTCATGCCGGCGAGATGAGCCGGGGTTCCCGAGCTGTCCTGGTGATTGACCAGGGCGAGGCGAACCTGGTGGAATTGGCGCGGCAAGTTTTCGCGACGGTCGGGGCGCTGGTCGTCGGTGAGGCCGACCAAGTCCAGAGGATCAACAATGCGGCTACCGAGAGCGCTCTTCGGGCGGCGGTGGCGCTGGAGCATGCGCTGGGCGAGGCAGGGATCGCCGATCCGGTCATGATCCGGGGCGCTTTGTCCCAGGTGGCGCCGGGAGTTTTGCGGGCCTATGCGGAAGACGATCTGGGGCCTTTTGCCCGGGAGATTGTCGACAAAATACGCCGGGCGGAGTCGCCGAATCGCTGAGAAAAACTGGCTGAAATGAAGACGGGCGCGGGTGTGGCGGCTCCCGGGCGATTGTGGTATAGTTGAAATGGATACAATGCATTGGAAGACGCCGTCGAATTCGCAGGGACTCGGCGGCGTTTTTCCCACTGGAGGCGAGACTGTGGCGGAAGAATGCAAAATGGCGGATGCGCTGATGGAGGCCTGGCGGGAGTTTACTCTGTCGGCGGAAGAGTTCGGGGGGATTGTCGAGGCCTTTGCGGGAGCGATCGACGACGGTCTGTCGCAGCGGCCATCGCCGTTGCCGATGTTGCCCGCCTATATCGGCCGGCCGGCCGGCGACGAAGCCGGCGTCTTCCTGTCGCTGGATTTTGGCGGCACCAATCTTCGGGTCGCCGAGATCGAGCTGGCGGGGAACAGGGACCCGTCGATCCGAAAACTTCACAGGGTGTCGTTGAAGGATGCCGACGCCGGCTATGACTATACCGGCGCCGACACGAACATCCGGGAGTTGTTCGCTTTCATCGCCCGGCAAGTGGCCCTCGTCGCCGACGGCCGGGAGCGTCTGCTGGGCCATTCCTTCTCTTACGCCAGCCGGCAGAGCGCCCTCGGTCGGGCCAGTTTTCTGGGCTGGGCCAAGGAAATCAAAGTGACCGGACTGGCGGGGCAGGATATCAACGGCCTGCTGGCGGAAGAACTGGCCCGGCAACAGGCTGCGGCGGTTCATCCCGTCGCGGTGCTCAATGATACGACGGCGACCTTGCTGGCGGCGGCCTACCGCTGTCCGGACGCCGACCTGGGGTCGGTCTGCGGCACCGGCCACAACACCGCCTACTATGAACCGCAGCCCCGGCACGGCCAGCCTGACCGGGTGATGGCCTACAACCCCGAGTCCGGCGGCTTCGACCGCCTGCGCCGCAGCCGCTTCGACGAAGAATTGGACCTAGACAGCGATTCCCCCGGGCGGCAGCGGTTGGAGAAAATGGTTGCCGGCCGCTATCTGGGCGAGCTGGCCCGGCGGATCCTGCAGGCCGGTCGCGGCGACTGCGGGATGCAGTTTATCGAGGAGATCCCCTGCCTCAGCCATCCGGACGGCTTGTCGAGCGTCGATGTCGCGTGTTTTGTCGGCGACCGGACCAAGGAACTGGAACACATCGACGCCTGGCTGACGGAAAAGCTGCCGGGGCGGCCGGCCAGCCTGGCGGAGCGGCACTTCATCAAAGCAGTGGCGGAGTTGGTGGCGGAGCGGGCGGCGACGCTGATCGCGGCTTCCTACGCCGGTTTCCTTCGCCGCCTGGACCCGCTGCGCCAGCGGCGGCATGTCATCGGCGTCAATGGTTCCCTGTATGAAAAAATGCCGGGGTTTGCCGAAGGAATCCAAACGGCGTTGGCGCGGTTCGGCGGCTGGCCGGCGGAACAAGTCGCTTTTTTGGTGGTCGAGGAAGCGCCGCTGGTGGGAGCGGCCATTGCGGCGGCGATCGCCGGCCGGGAAGGAGAGGACGGATGACGGACAGGGAACGCTGTCCCTGGTGTCTGGGCGATGCCCTGTACCAGGATTATCATGACCGGGAATGGGGCGTGCCGGAGCACCGGGATCAGCGCCTATTCGAATTTTTGATTCTGGAGGGGGCGCAGGCCGGCCTGAGCTGGATCACCGTGCTGCGGAAGCGGGAAAATTACCGGCGGCTCATGTGTCAGTTCGAGCCGGAGCCGATCGCCGCCTGGGGCGAGCCGGAACTGGCCGCCTTGATGCAGGAGACGGGCATCATCCGCAATCGCCGCAAGCTGGCGGCTACCGTGGAAAACGCCCGGGCCTTCTTGCGCGTGCAGGAAACCTTCGGCAGCTTTAACCAATACATCTGGCGGTTTGTCGAGGGACTTCCGGTACAAAACAACTGGACCGCGCTGGCGGAAATTCCGCCGCAGACGCCGACGGCCGTTCAGATGAGCAAGGATCTGAAACGGCGGGGATTCACCTTTGTCGGTCCCACCATCTGCTATTCCTTTATGCAGGCGGTTGGCATGGTGAACGATCACCTGATTGGCTGCTTTCGGCATGAAGAACTGAAAAACGCCTGAAATTGGACGCTGCTGGCAGGAATCGACCCGTAAATGGCGAAGAATTTATGCGTCGCAACAAAAACGATTTAGGAAAGGAGCTTTGCCCATGATTGCAGGACAACTGGCCAACTGGGACAAGGAAAAACATCTCTATGCCCCGGCGATTCAAAAGGCGGTCGACTGGCTGCAACAGGCCGATCTTTCGGCATTGCCGACCGGACGGCAGGAAATCGACGGCGACAAGCTGTATGCCATGGTGAACGAATACACGACCGAACCCAAAGAAAAACGGCGCGCCGAAGCGCACCGCAAATACGTCGACGTCCAGTGCCTCGTGCAGGGCGCGGAGGTCATCGGCTACGCCCCGCTGCGGGAGGACTTGGAAGTATTGGAAGACAAACTGGCGGAGAAAGATGTGATCTTTTACAACAATCCGCCGGCGGAAGTCGACCTGGTTCTGCACGCCGGCATGTTCGCCATCCTGTTTCCCTGGGAAGTGCATCGCCCGAACTGCGCCTTTGGCGCACCGGCGCCGGTACGTAAAGTGATCCTGAAAATCAGCCTGGATTCCTTGCGCTGAGAGCCCGACTGAAAAGCGGCAGCGAAAACAGAAAGGGACCGAGCGATTTTTCTTTTCGCCCGGTCCCTTAATTTCGATGAATTGCCGGGAACTCCGGCGGTTATTTGAAGATGCCGAACGGCTTGCCCATCGGCAGGAAGGGTTTGCCGAAGTGGGTGTTCAGCACGACAGCCGAGGCGGCATAGAAGGAAATCAGGGCGGTGACCATTTCGGCCATGGCGCCGATCATGTGCGTGGTGTGCGCGGCGATCCCGAAGGCGTTCAGCGACAGGGCCGCCAGCAGGACGCAGATGACCACCATGTCGGCGAAGATGACTTTGTTGACTTCCATCGCTCCGATGGTCATGAACACGGAGAAGATCAAATAGCCTAAAAAGGCGAATCCCAATTGGTTGACGTCGGCGGCCGCGGCCAGCTCTTTGCCGAAGACGCCCATTTTCATCAACCAACAGGTTCCCACGGCATACCAGAAGAAAGCATATGCGCCGAACACCGTGGCGCCCCAGATATTTTCATGCAGGAAATCGAAGATCGAAGCGATCAACTGGGCGGTAGCACCGAGGAAAATTGCATAAACGATGACAAACGAGAGTCCGGTGGTGATCCCCAATTTTTGCGACGACGCCACAAAAGTCACCATGGCGAGGCCGAACAGGCCGAGACCGGTGGGATTGGCGACGGAAATTTTAATGTGTTGCTTGTCGTTGGCAGACATGAAAGAAGCCTCCTTTATTATAGTGAGTCAGCAGAGGGTATCGCGTGGAAAAAGCGCGTGATATCGGTGCTGGATCGCTCGTATAGGCCCGGCCCCTTTCCAAAGTTAATTTTTGTATCTCATAACCATGAAAAACATTGACCCTCATAGTATACTCAATAATGGATAAAAAACGCAATATTTCCGGAAAAAAATACCGAATAAAACGCATATAAAAGGTTTTTCGGCGATTATCACAAAAATGCGACCAATTTCGTGTTTTTTCGGTGGATTTTGCGAGTTGCCAACCGGACGGAAGGAGTTTCGATCACAAAACGAGAATTTTTTGGTACAGGTTTTGCGACCGGACGGGGAAGGAGCGCGGGGATGAGTTTGCCGATAAATGCAATGGAAATCGGGGCGGTTGGGATCGTGATCCTGCTCCTGCTGCTGTTGTTACGTGGCGGTGGCAAGGCCGGCGGCGAGCGGCTGGAACGACTCATCCGCGAGGAAGGGGACCGGTCGCGGCAGCAGGCGCAAGCCGGCGAACGGGCCTTGCGGGAAGAAATGACGGGACTGATCCATCAGTATAATGAAGCGATCCTGCGGCGAGTCAACGAAAACTCCGGGACTCAGCTTGCCCAGCTCGATTTGTTTGCGAAACAGCTGCGCCAGTTGACGCAGTCGAACGAGGAAAAGCTGGACCGGATGCGGGAAACGATGCAGAGCCAGATCGGCGCCCTGCAGGAGGACAACAGCCGCAAACTGGAGGCCATGCGGGCTACCGTCGATGAGAAGCTTCACGCCACGCTGGAGAAACGGCTTGGCGAGTCGTTCCAGATGGTGAGCGACCGACTGGAGCAGGTTCATAAGGGATTAGGCGAGATGCAGACCCTGGCCGCCGGCGTCGGCGATCTCAAAAAAGTCCTGACGAACGTGAAGACCCGGGGAACATGGGGCGAAATTCAGCTGGGCGTGCTGTTGGAGCAGATTCTGGCGCCGGGACAGTTCGAAGCCAACGTGGCGACCAAACCGGGCAGCGCCGAGCGGGTGGAATTTGCGATCATCCTTCCCGGGCGGGGCGAAGCGGGCCCGGTTTATTTGCCGGTGGACGCCAAGTTTCCGCAAGAGGACTATCAACGCCTGCTCGAGGCGCAGGATGCCGCTGATGCGGTTGCGGCCGAAGCCGCGGCCCGGGCGCTGGAAATCCGGATCAAGGCCGAGGCGAAGGACATCCGCGATAAATATCTGTCGCCGCCGCACACCACGGATTTCGGGATTCTGTTTCTGCCGGTGGAGGGCCTTTACGCGGAAGTGCTGCGCCGAACCGGCCTGTATGAAACGCTGATGCGGGATTACCACGTGACTGTCGCCGGGCCGACGACCCTGGCGGCGATTCTCAACAGCCTGCAGATGGGATTCCGAACGCTGGCGATCGAGAAACGCTCCTCGGAAGTCTGGCTGCTGCTGAGCGCCGTCAAGACCGAGTTCGGCAAATTCGGCGACATTCTGGACAAAACGAACAAGAAGCTTCAGGAAGCCAGCAACGTCATGGACGATGCGGCGCGCAAGAGCCGGGTCATCGAGCGCAAGCTGAAAGGCGTCCAGTCGCTGCCGGAGGAAAACGCCGCAAAGCTGCTGGCGGAAGCGGCGGAAAAGGATGACGGGGTGGACATTCGACCTCTCGTATAATACAATATGGGACAATGGACCAGAAGATGGGTGAGGTGGACGAGATGAAAAGAAGCGCAGCCTGGGTGGCGATGGTGGCGGTGGCGATAGAGCTGGCAACGGGCCTGTCGGTGGCCGCGGCGGAAAAAGTGCTGCCGGCCGGCGGCGGACAGAATGTGGCCTGTCTGGATTACGGCGTGGAAATGCGAAACGGCAAGGAAGTAAAATCCTGCCTGCTGGCGGCCCCGGGCGATTTTCCGGCGGCGGGCGGGCAGACGATCGCCTGCGCCGCCAAATATAGCATTGCCTTCCGGACGGATGGCAAGGTGGAATATTGCACGCTCGGCAAGGATATGGAGTTTCGCCGCACCGCACAGGAGAAGATCGGCTGCCAGGCCGGCGGGCGGGTGGCCTTCTATCCGGATGGAACGGTGGAAGTCGCCCGACTGAAACAATCCATGCACCTCCCGTATGATAAAAACAAACAGGTAGCCTGCCAAGCGGGGGCGCCGGTAACATTCCGGGCCGACGGCCAGGTGGCGACCTGCATGTTGGCGGAAGCGAGCCTGTTCCTGGAAGGATCGAAGAAAAAGCAGACCGCCAGCGCTTGCCAGGTCGGCGGCCTGATCGCGTTTGACGAGTTCGGCGCCTTTAACGGCTGTTATCCGCCGCCGGCGCCCAAAACGACGGAGAAACCCGCAAAACAAGGAGGCCAGACGAAATGAGAGAGTTTATATCCCACAAGGCGGCCCAGTTTACCGAATCGGTGATCCGGGAAATGTCGCGGGTCGCCGCCAAACACAAGGCCGTGAATCTGGCCCAGGGTTTCCCTGATTTTCCGGCGCCGCCTGAAATCAAAGACGCCGCCTGCCGGGCGATCATGAACAACCACAACCAATACGCCATCACCTGGGGCACTAAGAACCTGCGGGATGCGATCGTGGCGAAAACAAAGCGGGATTATGGCGTGACTTTCGATCCGGAAACGAATCTGACCGTCTGCTGCGGGGCGACGGAAGGAATGATCGCCTCGTTGATGGCGACCGTCAATCCGGGCGAGGAAGTCATCGTTTTTGAACCGTTCTATGAAAACTACGGGCCGGACGCCATCCTCTGCGGCGCTACCCCCCGATTTGTCAGCCTGCATCCGCCCGCTTTCTCGTTCCGTCCCGAGGAACTGGCGGCGGCGTTCAACGAGAAAACCCGGGCGATCGTGATCAATTCGCCCAACAACCCCACCGGCCGGGTCTTTTCCCGGCAGGATCTCGAACTGATTGCCCAGCTGTGCCAAAAATACGACGTGTTGGCGATCACCGACGAGATCTATGAGCATATCCTCTACGACGACGCCGAACACATTCCGCTGTGGACCTTGCCGGGCATGGCCGAGCGGACGATCGCCGTCAACAGCGTTTCCAAAACTTTCAGCGTGACCGGCTGGCGCATCGGCTTCATTCTGGCGTCCGCGGCATTGACCGCTTCCATCCGCAAGGTGCACGACTTTTTGACGGTCGGCGCGGCGGCGCCGCTGCAGGAGGCCTGCGCCGAGGCGTTCGCATTCCCGGATTCGTACTATAAGGAACTGGGCGATTTTTACCGGCAGCGCCGGGACTATATGCTGACTGCGTTGGAGGACGTAGGCTTCCGTTGCGTGCGACCGGGCGGGGCGTACTATATCATGGCGGAGATCGCGCCCTTCGGTTGGGATGACGACGTGGCGTTCGCATTCCATCTCGCTTCGGAAATCGGCGTGGCGGTGGTCCCTGGCTCCAGTTTCTACCGGGCCGGGCATCCGGATTCCCACAAATATGTCCGGTTCTGCTTCTGCAAGGAAATGTCCACACTGGAAGCCGCCGTGGCGAATCTGCAAAAACTCAAACGGAAATAACCGACCGCCGACTTTTAAAAAGATTACACTTCGCAAAGAAAATGCAAAAAATATAGAAATGGTTGACACCGTTGCTGAAACTTGATACAATGACGCCAATCATTCCAATGGAAAATGAGAGGATGTTCCGACTGTGGCAAGCATGACGGCAATGACCCTGCACAATCAATATTTTACCTCCTTCGGCTGGCGCTGGTTTTTTAGCGTCGGCTTTTTTTATTGGGGTAAAATGCATAGGGGCGTTGCGGGGGAGCACTTGCCGATGAGTTGATTGCCGGGATGAAAACGGCAGTAATTTCAGGCGTTAAGGGAAGGCTCGTTCAGAGCCTTCTTTTTTTATTCCGATTTTTTTACAGGCGGGAGGCGGGAGAAAATGGTTATCATTCTGGATTCAACGGCGACGCGGGAACAAATCGCGGCGGTGCGACAGGAAATCGAGCAGGCCGGCTGCGGCGCGTGTCCGGCGCAGGAAAGCCGCCGCACCATTCTCGGCGTGATCGGCGATACCCGAAAAATCGATCCGGAGCAGCTGCAGCGACAAAGCGGCGTAGAAAAAGTGCTGCGGGTGACGGAGCCTTATAAAAAAGCGAATCGACTGTTTCACCCGGAAAACACCGTGGTGCGGGTCGCGGATCGCTTGATCGGTGCGGACAAGCTGACGGTCATGGCGGGGCCCTGTTCGGTGGAAAGCGAGGCGCAGATCGTGGAAATAGCCCGGGAAGTCAAGGCGGCCGGCGCGGGATTCCTCCGGGGCGGCGCATTCAAACCCCGCAGTTCGCCCTACAGTTTCCAGGGCCTCAAAGAAGAAGGACTGGAGCTGTTGAAGATCGCCCGGGCCGCCACTGGTTTGCCGATTGTCAGCGAAATCATGTCGGTGTCGATGCTGGATCGGTTCGTGGCGGAAGTGGATGTGATCCAGATCGGCGCCCGCAACATGCAGAATTTCGATTTGCTGAAGGCGGTGGGGCAGACCCGCAAGCCCGTGCTGCTGAAGCGCGGCATGAGCGCCACGATCGAGGAATTCCTCATGTCCGCCGAATACATCCTGGCCGAGGGGAATGAAAATGTCATCTTATGCGAGCGGGGAATCCGCACCTTTGAGACCTATACCCGCAACACCCTCGACTTGAGCGCGGTGCTGGCGATCAAGCGCCTGAGCCACTTGCCGGTGCTCGTCGATCCCAGTCATGCAGCCGGCCTGGCCTGGATGGTGGAATCCCTTTCCAAGGCGGCGGTGGCAGTGGGGGCCGACGGCCTGATCATCGAAGTCCACAACGATCCGGCCAATGCCCGCTGCGACGGACCGCAGTCCATCACCCCCGAGCGGTTCGAAGCCCTGATGCAGTCCCTGCGCGCTATTGCGCGCTGCGAAAACCGGGTGGTGTGACCGCATCGCGTCGAGCCGGACGCCCTTGCCGAAACGGGTCCTTTCATAATACAATGAAAGGAAAGAAACGAAACAGGCTGCCGCAACCGAATGCGGCGGCGGGAATCAGTGGGGGTCTGTCGGTGGATTTTGCGACGATGACGTTCGTGTTCGGAGTGATTTTGGTCGCCGGCCTGGTGCAGACGGTGACGGGATTCGCCTATGCGCTGATCGCAGTGCCGCTGCTGGCGCTGGTGACCAGTCCGCGCGAGGCGATTGTGCTGGTGCTGTTTACCGGTATGCTGATGAAAGTCGTCATGGTGGTCAAAACCTGGCATGACGGCGATTTTTCCCGAATCTGGCTGATTTTTGCCGCCAGTGTGGCGGGGGGAGTTCCGGGAGCTTTTGTTTTGCGCTGGATCGATGACGGCGCCCTGAAGATTTTCATTAGCGTCGCGTTGCTGTGCTGCACGGCCGCGCTCTGCGCCGACTGCAAAGTGGCGATTCGCCGGCCGAGGCTGGCCCAATCCGTCGTCGGGGCTCTCAGCGGTTTTCTGGGAGCGACGACGGCCTTCAACGGTCCGCCGATCGTCTTGTACATGATGAATGAAAACGAAGACAAAGTCGTCATGCGGGCGAATCTGGTCCGCTACTTCATTCTGGGCAATATTGTCACGCTGGCGATGGGGGCCATGGTGGGAAGTTTGCCGCTGGACGGGAACATCCTGCCTTATGCGTTGATTTCCCTGCCGGCGGTGGGCATCGCCTGGTGGCTGGGCAACAAGGTTTTCCAGGGGATGAACCCGGTGGTGTTTCGCCGCCTGGCGATGACGATCATTGGCGGCAGCGCCGTCGTGACTCTCGGTTCGGGCCTGGCGCCGTGGTTGTTGGGTCAATGACCATTTGAAACCATTATGCAAATGAACCGGGGGATTCAGAAGGATACAAAATGAAAAACGGAGGCGAAAAAATGCGAGCAGCGGTGATTCTTACGTTGGTGGTCCTGCAGTTGTTTGCGGTTATGGCGCCGGCCGGCGCGGCATCCTTTGACTCCAAAACGATCAAGATTTCCGTCGACGAGACGCTGTGGGAGAAATACCACATGCTGAACCCGGCGACCGCCAGCGGCGATGTGGAAAAGATCTATAAAATCAAGTCGATTGAGGTCCGGCTGGTGGCCGGCGACCGGGAGTTCGGCTCTTACACGTTCACGCCGCAGGACAAGCAGCCCCGGAAATTTTCCGTGCTGTACGGTGTCGCTTCCACGCTGATGATCCGCCTGAAGGCGATGGCGACCGAAGAGGCGATCTGGATCAGCTCCTATCCCTATAAAACCACCGGCGATGAAATCGTGATCCGGGCAGTTCCGGCGGATGTCACCGTCAATTATCCGGGCATCTAGTTCACCACTTTTTCGGCAAATTGAAACCGCCTGTGAAGGGAAGTTCCCCCTTCGCAGGCGGTTTGTTTTTCGGGGGTTCCTACAGCACCTGGCTGATGTGCATGACTTTGAACTTGCCGCCGCTTCGTTCCGCCGCCTTGTTCATTTGCACGAGGCAAGTCGGACATTCGGTGACGACGATGTCGGCGCGGGTATTCTCGATGTTGATGCGCTTTTTATCCAGCAACGAGGCCGAAATTTCGGGATAATCTATATGGAAGGACCCGGCGCCGCCGCAACAGGCGTCGGCCCCTTTCATCTCCACATAATTGCCGGCTTCTTTCAGCAGTTCGCGCGGCTGCTTGCGTACGCCCTGGCCCCGGCCGAGATGGCAGGGCTCGTGGAAAGTGATCGTCGCATTGGTTTTCTGGCGTGGCTTATAACCGACGCTCACCAGATACTCGGTCAGGTCCATGACTTTTTTGCTGAAGGCTTCCGCCCGGTCTTTCCATTCCGGGTCATCGGCGAAATATTTGCCGAAATGCTTCAGGGTGCTGCTGCAGCTGGCGCAGTCCGTGACCACGATATCGGCGTTTTCAAACAGGCGGATGTTTTCTTTGGCCATTTTATAGAAATCTTCCTGCATGCCGTGGGCGATGTGCAAGAGGCCGCAACAGCCGTTGTCTGGGAATTGCGGCTTGGTGACGGAAGAAAGGATCTCCCGGGTTTTGTTGGCCGCATCCGGAAACATCATTTCCATGCCGCAGCCCCGGAAATACGCCACGCGGGAATCGGACGCCACGGCAGGGGCGGGACGGTCGACGGGAGCGCCGAGGGCCATCGGGCCGGCGAAAGCGGCCGTGTATTGATCGCGGGTGAATTCACAGGGAACCACGCCGTAGGGAATCAGTTTATTGGCGCCGACGGCGCGCAGGACGCCGAGCGCACCGGACGACAGGCGGACCAGCAGCCGGTTTTTCATCAGGGCGCCGAGCACCTTGTATTCGAGGCTGACGTTGCCGGAGGTCTGGGCCAGATACTGCCGGATCGCCATCATGGCTTCGTCGGTCTGGACTTTGGTCGGGCAGTTGTCAACGCAGGTGCGGCATAGCAGGCAGAAGTTCATCGCTTCCTGCACTTCCGGCGTCGGTTGGATCACGCCGAGCAGCAGGCCCAGGGCCAGGTTGTTTTTTCCTCGGGCGCTGGAGGATTCCACGTCCTTGGCCCCGTAAAGCGGGCAGACCGTGAGGCAGGTGCCGCAGCGGTCGCATTGGCTGACGATTTCCTGGACTTTCTGGAGAAGTTCCTGTTGGTTTTTCATTTGCTATAGCGGCTCCTTCCCTTAGTTTTCCCAGATCTTGCCGGGGTTCAGGATGCCTTTGGGGTCCAGCGCCTGTTTGATCGCTTTGTGGGCGGCGACGCCGGCTTCGCCGAGTGCTTTGACAAGATAAGCCTTTTTGGTAATGCCGATCCCGTGCTCGCCGGACAAGGTGCCGCCGACCGCCAGCGCCTCGTCGAAAATCTCGGCGATGCAGTGATGGACTTTTTCGGCATGCTCAGGATTGGCCATGTCGCACAAGACGGAAGGGTGCAGGTTGCCATCGCCGGCATGGCCATAAACCGCGATTGTCAGATTATATTTCTCGGAAATTTTGCGGATGCGGCGGATCATGTCAGGGAAGGCGTCCCGAGGTACGGAAATGTCTTCACCAAAGCGATTGGGGGCCATGGCGCCGATCGCCGAGCTCAGGCCGCGACGGATCGCCCAGATGTCTTCGGATTCCTGGAAGGAGCCGGCGATACGCACCTCTTTCACGGCGTGCCGGCTGGCGATTTCCTTGATTTTATTCGCCTGGTCGTCCAGGGAGGTCGCGTCGGGGCCGTCAATTTCCACGACCACGCAGGCGGCGATCGCAGGGTCGAGTTCCAGTTTGCGGTGGCGGGCCACCGCCTGAAAGCTGATTTTATCCATCAACTCGGCCGCAGCAGGAACCACGCCTGATTGCAGCATATCGTGAATGGTGTCGCAGGCGTCGTTCAATTCGGTGAACATCAGCTGCAGGGTGTTCCTCACCTTGGGCATCGGGATGAGACGCAGCAACACTTTGGTGACCACGCCGAGCGTACCTTCCGAGCCGACGAACAGTTGGGTCGTATTATAGCCGGTCACGTTTTTGAGGGCCTTGCCGCCGGTGCGGATGATGTCGCCGTTGGCCAGCACGACTTCCAGGCCCATGACATAGTTGTTGGTGACCCCGTACTTGACGGCCCGCATGCCGCCGGCGTTTTCGGCGATGTTGCCGCCGAGCGTCGAATATTTCCAGCTGGCCGGATCGGGCGGATAAAACAGATCCTTGGTCGCGCAGTGGTTGTAAAGATCAATGGTGCGCACGCCCGCCTCCGCCCAGACCATCATGTTTTTTTCATCCAGTTCCAGGATTTTGTCCAACCGGGTCAACGAGAGGGCGATGCCGCCCGCCAGGGGAATGCTGCCGCCGGTGCGACCGCTGGAGGTTCCCCGGGGAGTGACGGCGATGCCGTTGGCGTTGGCGATTTTCATGACCGCCGAGACTTCCTCGGTGGTTGCCGGGCGGACCACCACTTCCGGTTGATTCTTGTCGGCGATGGAGACGAATGAGGAATCGTAGGAATAGCCGAATCGATCGATTTCCGAATCCAGAACATACTCTTTGCCGACGGCGGCGCGTAATTGATTTTTAATTTCTTCGGTGACCATCAAAGTTTTCCCCCTTGCAGTTATATAGTGAAGTGCAGGAATCGCCACCAATAGTATACACTATCTATCCCAATTACATGCATAAAATACGAAGCAAATACAATATAATCTGATGATTTTATCATAAATTGTATTTATGTATATGCTGAATGGACGAGTCGGCGCATAAAACCCGGATTTGGCAGCAAATTCGCCGATGGACGCCTGCGGAACATTTCGGATGCAACTTTTTCGCCATGGGGGAGGGTTTTGCGTCAAAAACGCGAAATGAATGAGTAGAACAAAAATGCGTGTGTTTTCGCACAACTCAATCGAAAGGAACGAGGAGGTTGATCCAGTGGCGTTAAAATTGTTGGTGATCGGGGCAAACACGGGAAACGCGGAGGAATTGAAGGCGGTCGTGTCGGCGACGGTCGGCGGCGCGGCGGACATCGTGACGGCGACACTCGACAATTACAAGCAGGTTCGGGACGCCGACCTGTACGTGTGTATGGTAAATCGCCAGCAGGAAATGGAAAGTGTTTTTGGCGCGGAAAAAGTCGTCGGACTTGAGCTGGTTCCGCCCACAGACTATTTTATCAAGATCAGTCAGATTCCGGCCGGGGAGACCGTGATTGTGTTTAACAACAGTTCGGCGGGAACCAAGGTGTTGATGGAGTATCTGCAACGCTACAACCTGATGCACGTCCAATACGAAATTGTCCCTTACGATGAATGGCCGCCGCGGCAGGTCGCCGAAAAAATTGCTGCGGCTCGATATATTACCGGCGGCGTCGCCTATGTCGGTCCGGGGAAAACCTTGTATGCCAGCTTTGGCGAGGCGTTGTCGCCTGAAGCGACGGTTATCGTGAGTCCGCCCCGCATCGCTTCTTCCGCGTCCATCAGTCAGCTGGCGCATGTTTTTTCCGCACTGTACCATAATAAATCGATTGATGAGTTGACGAAAGTGTCCAAGTATCTGAAGGAAAAAATGGCGGAGTTGTCGACACTGGCCATGAAAGTGGCGAACTCCGCCGCGCAGTGCATCGGCAACACCCGGGATTTGGTCGTGACGATCCAGGCGCAGTTGCAAACGCAGTCGGCGCGGATGCAGGAAACAACCGTCGATTCCAAAACGCTGGTCGGGGCGGTTCGTAATATCGACGCAGTGTCGGATACGATCAAAAACATCGCGTCCCAGACCAATCTGCTGGCGTTGAACGCCGCCATCGAAGCGGCGCGGGCCGGGGAAGCCGGCCGGGGGTTCGCGGTGGTCGCGCAGGAAGTCCGGAAGCTGGCGGAGCAAAGCAACAATTCGATTGAAACCATCCATAAATCGATCGACGACGTGCAAGCCATCGCCGGACGGATTGCGCCGGCCATGGAAGGAACGGTGAAGATTTCCGGCGAAATTCAGAAAAAAATGAATGATATCCTGGCCAGCGTTGAGGAAGAATCAACGGCAGTGGATACGTTGGCGAAAGAACTGCAGCAATTAACGGGAATCAGTGAACAATTATCCACCGTAATCATGGCACAGGGGGCAGCATAAAAGAATAGGCGATTTTGCATGTAAAACAGGCAAAATCGCCTATTCTTTTATGGAAAAGATGTCGCAGGGTTCCTTCCCGTTATGCGAGCGGAGAAACATTCGCGGTCTGGCAATGCCAGGCGCTTTGGCGCCATTCCGCCTTGCCATACACTATCCGGCGACAGGCCCGCGAATGGAGCGAAAAATTGTCTCCGACCCCATATTTATGCAAGAATCGCGCCAAGGCGGAGTGAAGCTCCCGGAACTCATTCAATCAGAGGAGGATTGTTAGACAAAAGAAAAAGATGGAGTGAGGGATCGATAACATGAGCGATGAAAAAGGGAATATTTTTAGAGAAAACCAGTTATTATGGAAATTAGTAAATGCCTCTTATGATGGGATCTTTTTAACGGATTCAGCAGGAATGATCGTGTACTGTAACGATTCGTATCAACGTATTTCGGGGCTGAACCGCGAGCATATCATCGACAGACCAATTTCGGATTTGTTGGAAAATCACGTCATTCCCGATGCAGTTACTCCGGACGTGATTGCGCATAAAAAACCATTGACCAAAGTCATTAATTATTATCACGGGGTCTCCGCGTTGGTTACCGGGACGCCGATTTTCGATGGCGATGAATTGGTGTGGGTGCTTTCGAATGTCCGGGACATCACTCAATTGAATCAACTCAAGGAACAAGTGGGAGAATATTCCCGACGTTTGCGGCAGGCCGAACGAGCGGCCCGGGATGACAAGTTTCTGGCTGTCAGTAAAGAGATGGAAAACATTGTGAAAACTGCGGCCCGGGTGGCAAGCTTTTCCTCGCCGGTTCTGATCCAGGGGGAATCGGGAGTTGGTAAGGACATGTTGGCGCGTTACATCCACGATTGTAGCGATGTATCCGAAAATCGTCCTTTCGTTCAGATCAATTGCAGCGCAATTCCGGAAACGCTTCTTGAGTCCGAGTTGTTCGGCTATGAAGCCGGAGCCTTTACCGGCGCTTCCAGCAAAGGGAAAATGGGCCTTTGGGAGTTGGCGGATAACGGAACATTGTTTCTGGATGAAATCGGTGAAATGCCGCTGTCACTGCAAGTGAAAATGCTGCAAGTCCTTCAGGAAGGGACGATAATTCGCATCGGCGGTACCAAGAAAATAAAGTTAAATACCAGAATTATTGCGGCAACCAACAGTAATCTCGAAAAATTGATGGCAGTTGGCAAGTTTCGGCAAGATCTCTATTACCGTCTGAATGTAATTCCCTTTCGAATTCCGCCACTCAGGGAACGCAAGGCGGATTTGCTGCCATTAATGTTTTATTTCTTGGAAAAGAAAAATTTGAAGTTCAATCTCAATCGTAAACTATCGGCGAATGCCGTGGAGATTTTGGCAAGTTATGATTGGCCGGGCAACGTGCGCGAACTGAATAACATGATTGAACATTTGATGATCATGACGGAAGGGGATGTAATCGATGGAAAAATTATTCCCCACTACATTGTTCAATCCGTGAAAAAGCCTTTGTATATTGAGACTCCGGACTATTTTAATTCGTTTAATCTGGGCGATATCATTGCGTCCGTCGAGCAGGAAGTGATCCGAAAAGCGATTGCTGAATTCGGTGCGTTGAAAAATGTTTCGGAACACTTGGGAATTGACTTGTCTACACTCGTTCGAAAAAAACGCAGATATAAATTGTAATCCGGGCGATTCCGCTTTTTCTGAGTATCCCCAGAGAGTCTGAGTATTCAATGAGCGTGGTTTTTTGGGAACCCACCATGGGCAACGTTGCGTATTTGCATATGCAACGTTGCCCATGGTGGGTTTAGTATTCTGCTTGGCGAAGGCGTCAAAATTCTTTACTCAGGGTAATAGATTTCGCGAATTGGCGTTTGATAGGGTTGAACTGACTGTTGAGCCGAAAAAATTGAAGAAATCCTTCTGGTTGGCATAACTTATGCATAACTTAATCAGTGACAGGAGACCGATAATAGATAAGTAAAAAAAGGAGGAGTAGAAAATGAACGCCACCTTATCGGCGCCGGAAAGAACTATCACCATGCAGGTTTCTGACGAAATGATCAACGCATTCCTTTCTCTGGCATCACTTGCGAATAGGGCAAGTGCGCCGCAGGCCATCGCAAGACGGCCGGTCGTCGAATATGAGTCCTTGATGAATGCTGTTATCGACGAGTACAACAATAAGCTGTAAGAGAAACAGGATGGAAGGAATAACGTTACACTCAATTAGTGGTAATGGGTTTAGAGGGATAGGCTGTGTGATAGATGATGAACTAAGACGCGCGAATCCACCCGAAGCAGATCGGAGGGATTCGCGCGTTCTTTGAATGGCTGTAATAGGAAAATGCGATATAATAAAGAAAAGGTTTGTTGCAAGGGAGAAGGTTGCATGAACGACGCGGCATCGACGATTTCAATCCAGGCATTTCGTTATGATCCTGATGGGCAACAAGAAAGCTATTTTCAGTCGTATGAGGTGGAATCGACGGAGCCTTTGTCGGTGATGGCGCTGTTGGCCAAAATTCATGAGATGGATGCGTCGTTCGCCTGCCGGACTTCGACCTGTTTCAAGGGGCAGTGCGGTTCCTGCCTTATCCGCGTGAACGGGCGGGACGTATTGGGCTGTACAACATTGGTTATGCCGGGCGAATCGGTCGTATTGGAGCCTCATTCGAAATATCGGCTGATTCGGGACGTGGTTGTTGATTTTTCGCAACCCCGGGAGGGTTGATCATGATAAAGCAAACACTGCAAACCGGAGTATTGGTGATCGGCGCCGGCGCCGCCGGTCTGCGGGCCGCCTTGGCCGCCGCGGAAGCCGGAGCGGAGGTGCTGCTGGTCAATAAAGGGCCGGTGGCAAGATCAGGAATCACCCTGGCGGCGGCGGGGGGGATGCAGGCCCCGTTTCATCCCGCGGACAGCGCGGAACAATATTTTCAGGATACTCTGCGTTGCGGTTATGAACTGGGCGATCCGAAACTGGCCCGGGTTCTGGCCGAGGGAGCTTGCGGGGCGGTGTCCGATCTGGAACGGTTTGGCGCCAAGTTTGTCCGGCGGAGCGACGGGGAGATTTCCTTGGGCCAGTTTCCGGGCCAGTCCCAGCCCCGCAACTTGTTCGTCAAAGGCGGCGGGATCGGCCTGGCGGCAGCCTTGGCCAAGGCCTGCAAAGCGCGGGGCAATATCCGGATAATCGATGATTTTTTTGTGACGGGACTGGTTAATGGATCGTCTGCGGGAGGCCGGTCCGTGGCCGGCGCGATGGGGATTCGGCTCCATACCGGGGAAGTGACGATGATCCGGGCGCGCTCGGTTGTGCTGGCGACCGGCGGTTGCCAGTGGCTGTGGGAAGTCAATGACTGTCCGACCGATGCGACCGGAGAAGGGTTGATGGCTGCTTTCCGGGCCGGAGCGCGATTAGTCGATATGGAAATGGTGCTGTTTTATCCGTCGGTGATTGTGTGGCCGCCTTCCCTTAAAGGGGCGTTCGTGCATTACGAATTTTTGGCGGAGTCGATTTTGGACGGTAATGTTTATGACCGGGACGGCTCGCCGGTGCTGACGAAACCGCTGCCGGTGCGCGACCAGGCCATGCGCGAACTGGATCGGGCGATCCGGGAAGGACGGGGCGGCGAGCATGGCGGGCTGCTCTGGTATGTCGGCGATTCGCCGAAAGGCGGCGCGGCCGTCCGCAAAAAACTGGACATTGCGCAATACAATTACCTGAAGCTGCACGGGGTGGATCCGGCGACCGCGAAAATCGAAGTGGCGCCAGGGGCGCATTATCTGTTGGGCGGCGTTCACATCGATGACCAATGCCGCGCCAGCGTCGCCGGCTTGTTTGCCACGCCGGAGTGCGCGGGAAATTTTGACGGCGCCAATCGTCTCGCCGGCAGCGGACTCACCGCGACTCAGGTGTTCGGGACGCGGGCGGGGCAGGCTGCGCAGAAATGGGCCGCCGGCGTCGGACCGGTCGAGGTGGATTCAGCGTCGATCGAGCAGGAAACAGGCCGGATTGCCCGGCGGATTCAAGTGCCGGAGAGAAGTGAATCCCGGGATTTCAGTATCGCCGTCCAATCCTTGCGAACCCGCCTGCGGACTGCGGTTCAGCAATATGCCGGAGTGAGCCGGGACCGGGCCGGTCTGCTGCGTTTGCGGGAAGAAGCGGGGGAAATACAGACGGAGCTGTCCGGCCTGAGAGCGCCGGCCGGCAACATCTATCCCCAGGCGCTGATCGATCTCCTGCAGCTGGAGGCGATGTGCGAGACGGCGGGAGTGATCGCCGGCAGTGCTTTGCTTCGGGAGGAGTCGCGCGGACATCATTTTCGGACGGATTATCCGGCGCAGGATGATGAACACTGGCGGCAACACACGTGTGCCGTAAGCGCCGCCGGCCAGCCGAGGTTCGGCGTCCAGCCAATCGCCGGGGAATAACCGCGCGGGGACAGGCGAAAAAGAACGGAGACCGGTGATGTTCCCGGTCTCCGTTTATATTATCTTCCGGCGGTTATTGGTTGTCGGCGGGTTGTGGGGCGGCAAACGCGCCGCTGTGGATAAACCGCATGATTTCGTGGATGACTTCGTCCGGGACCGGCTGATTGTCGAAAATGACCCACTTCAGGCCAATGAAGTTGGAGATTCCAATCAGGCAGTAGGCGAGGATTTTGGGGTCGAGATCCCGAAATTCACCGGTTTGTTGGGCATCGCGGATCTTGGTCATATATCGCGCGGCAAAGTTTTCATAGTACTCCTTGAACATTTCTTTGTCGACGAATTGCGCTTCCCAGATGATTTTATACAGGCCGCTATGTTTCTTGACAAAGTCGAAAAATGTTTTGAAGCCCATGTATTCTTTATCATAGCGAGAAGCGCAGTCTTTGGTGGCAATGCCGATCTCCGTCCGCAGCGTGTGGCTCATGTCTTCCAGCAGATAACGGAAGACGCTTTTTTTGTCGGGAAAGTAAATATAAAAGGTGCCGGGGGCGACGGAGGCTTCGGTTGTGATATCGGTGACCGAGGTATTATAGTAGCCTTTTTCGCTGAATAGCATTTCGGCGGCTTTGCGGATTCTTTCCAAGGTTTCCAGTCCCTTGGCCGTTTTCGGCAGATTGACCAGAGCCAAATCCTCACCTCATTCTGCGCTATTAATTGCAATTATAGCATATTATAGCACAAGCCGACGCGGCGACGTATCGGCGTGGCGGAGCGCCTTGACGGAAAGATGTGAGAATTGTATTTTGTTTTTGTTATTTTTCGTATTGACAGTTATTTGTCGGCGTGTTACATTTTACATGAATACTGATTCATGTTTCATAAAACTGAAAATTATAAATCGACAGTCAAAAAAATACGGAAGCATTTGCGGCAAGACAAACCGCGAGCAGAAAAGGGGGCAATCTTATGAAGCAAATGGGCTGGATCGGCAATTATTCGTATTTTCGGGCCCGAACCTCACCTCGCAAGGAAGCGATCTATGATCTCGACAATGACGTGCGGTACACGTTCGCGGATCTTGATGAACGGGCCGACATTTTGGCGAACTACCTCGTCGATTCGCTGAAGCTGGCGAAGGGCGACCGGATTGCGTTCTTGTCGCGCAACCGGATTGAGCTGTTTGACGCCTGTTACGCCGCAGGCAAGACTGGCGGAGTGTTGGTTCCGTACAATGCCCGGCTGTCGGTCGATGAACTGGCGCAGCTGGTCAACAGTGAACAGCCGGTCGTTTTATTCTATGAAGATGTTTTTGCCGTGGCTGTCGCCGGGTTGAAACAAAAGACGCAGATCAAAAAATACATCGTCCTGTCCGGCGCCGGCGCGGAAATCAGCGACCTGCACTATGAAGAGATCATGATTGGCGGCGATTCGTCGCCCCGCTGCTGCCCGGACCTGTGTTTCGACGACACCTATTTTATCATCCACACTGGTGGGACGACGGGCTTGCCCAAGGGTGGGCTGATTTCCCACGGTGCGATGCTATTCAATTCCATGAATGAGATCGTGACCTGGGGAATTTCCCATGTCGACTCCGCCCATCTGCTGCTGCCGCTGTTCCATACCGGCGGCTGGAATCTGCTGACCCTGCCGCTGCTGCATGCCGGCGGCCGCTTGCTGATCAACAAACAGTTCGACCCGAAGCAGGCGTTGCAGGTGATCCACGACGAGAAACCGACGTTTGTGTTCGGCGCGGCCACTATCTTCCGGATGATGATCGACCTGCCGGAGTTCGCCACCACCGATTTTTCCTCCGTGAAGTGGATTATGGCCGGCGCGGCGCCGACGCCGCTCAACATCATGGAAAAATTCTGGGCGCGGGGAATCCGGTTTGTTCTCGGCTACGGCATGACCGAGGCCGGTCCGAACAATCTTTCGGTGCCCGCCGAATTCGTCGACTTCGAAGAAATCCGGGAAAAATACGCATCAGTCGGCAAGCCGATGTATTTCACGCTGGCGGCGATTGTTGACGATGCCGGCAACGAACTGGGCGACGAGGAAGTCGGCGAACTGGTCTGGAGCGGCCCGCAGATTTTCAGCGGGTATTGGAACAATGAGGCCGAAACGAAAAAAACGTTGCGGGACGGTTGGATTTACACCGGCGACATGGCCCGGCGCGACAAAGACGGCTACTACTATATCGTCGGCCGCAAAAAGAACATGTTCATCTCTGGCGGGGAAAACGTCTTTCCGCCCGAGATCGAAAAAATCCTGTATGAATTGCCGGAAATCTATGAAGCCTGCGTGATCGGCGTCCCCGACGACAAGTGGGGCGAGGTCGGCAAAGCGGTCATTTCGCTCCGACCGGGGAAAGCGCTGACGAAAGAACAGGTATTGGCGTTCCTGGGCGAAAAATTGGCCAAATATAAAATTCCCCGCTATATCCAGTTTGTCGAGGACGTGCCCAAAAACAACGTCGGCAAGATCGAAAACGCCCGGGTGATTTCGTTGTACGGAAAGCCCCAGGATTAGGAGGTTCCCATGGTTGAAGCAAAAACGGTAGGAATCAAGAAAATCGCGATGTATGTGCCGCCACAGATTCAGGACAGCGCCTACATTGCGGAAAAATCCGGCATCCCCAAAGACGCGATCGAAGTGAAATTCGGCATCAAACAGCGGCATAAAGCCGGTCCGGACGAGCAGGTGTCCGACATGGCAATCCAGGCCGCCCGAAAGATTCTGGAGGTCATCGACCCGCTGGACCTCGACCTGATAGTGTATTGCGGCAGCGAATACAAGGATTACTATCTGTTCAATCTGGCGGCCAAGGTGCAGAGCGCCATCGGCGCAACCAACGCCAATGCCTTTGAAATCCATTCGCTGTGCTCGGCCGGGGTGTGGTCGCTGAATGTCCTGAAAAGCATGATGCTGTGCAACGACGATATCAAAAACGTGCTGCTGATTTCCTCCTCCAAGGAAACGGACATCGTCGGCTTCGACAATCCGCGGGCACGGTTCATGTACAACTTCGGCGACGGCGCGGCGGCGGCCCTGTTGGTAAAGGGGTACGAGCACAACACGATCCTGTCGAGCCACATGATCACCGATGGCCGGTTTGCCGAAGACGTCGCCTGTTATGGCGTCGGTTCCTACAATTACAGCAAAATCGCGACCCTGGATTATCCGCTGCGCAATCTGGACGTGAAAGATCCGAAGTCCATGAAGGAAAAACTCGATCCGATTAGCCTGCCCCATTTCGTGGAAGTGATCCGGAAAGCGGCGGAAAAAAGCGGCTACAGCGCCAACGACATCAATTTCATCGCGCCGATTTTCATGAAAAAGTCGATTCTGCAGGGAATTTTAGCCGAGTTCGGCCTGACGGAAGAGAATTCCTTCATTCTCGAAAATTACGGGCACTGTCAGTCGGCGGACGCGTACATTTCGTTGCTGGAAGCGGAAAAAATCGGCCGGCTCAAGAAAGGCGACCTGGTGGTGATGCTGGGCGCGGGAACTGGATATACCTGGGCAGCGACAGCGGTGCGCTGGGGATAAAGGCGGAAAAGCAAACGAATAATAACTAACGCGGAAAAAGGAGGATTAGGCATGGGAGACTTTGACATGTTCGGGTTGCCGACGATTACTTTTGTCATGCTGTTCATCATTTGGCCCCTCTGGTTGCTTCTCAGCTTTCTTTACGGATTTTTGTATAAGGAAGGACGGGAAGACGAATGGGACATCCTGTAATTATCGGCATCTTTGTCGCGTATTTCGCCATTGTGATCGGGCTGGGCTATCTGGCCACAAAGACACAGAAGAACATGACGGATTTTATCGTGGCCGGGCGACAAATGGGTCCCGTGCTCGTCGCTTTTTCCACCTGCGCCACCATCGCCAGCGGATTTTTCTTTGTTGGGCTGCCGGGTCTCTGTTACAATCTGGGCTATCAGCCGTTGCTGAGCCTGCCGGCCGTCAATGCCATTCTGGCCTACGTCATCGTGTTTGGCCTGCTGGCCAAGCCGATGCGTTATCTCAGCGAAAAACACGGGGCGTTGACGGTTCCGGACCTGTTCCAGACACTGTATGGCGATAAACGGATCCGGACCCTGTGCTCCACCATCATTCTCATCGGCATCTTCGCCTACATGGTGTCGCAGTGGGCGGCCATGGGCCTGATGTTCCAGACGCTGCTTGGGTCTTCCTACATTGTCGGCCTGATGGTCGGGGTGGTGATCGTCGGGGGGTATTGCACCTTCGGCGGCCAGACCGGCAATATCTACAATGATGCATTCCAAATGGTCGTTATGATGTTGGGGGGGATTCTGGTCATCACGCTGGGATTCCAGCATGTCGGCGGGTTCACCCAAATGAACCTGACGCTGGGAAAAGCGCGGCCGGAAATGTTGCTGCCTTTTTCCGACACTTACGGCCTGTCGTTTTGGACCTTTATTTCCTTCTTTCTGCTTTATGCGGTGGGAACCGTGGGACAGCCCCAATTCACCACGCGTTTCTATACCATCCGCAAGGTGGACATGTTGCGATGGGCGCCGGCGATTGCCGCCAGTTGCTACTTCGTGATCACGTTCTTCCTGTTTGCGGGAATGATTTACCGGGCCGCCGTGCTGCAGGGAAAAGTACCGGCGCTGACCAATCCCGACATGGCGGTTTCGCAATACATCGTGACTTTCATGAATCCGACGATGGCCGGATTGGTCCTGGCTGCCGCCGTGGCCGCCATCATGTCCACCGTCTCCACCTTTATCGTTGTTGCCGCTTCCACTATCACCCGCGACATTTTGGAACAGGGCATGGGCAAAAAATTGTCAGAATCCCAAGGCCTATTGTATTCCCGACTGGCGTCGATCGTCATTTGTCTGTTGACGGTGCTGCTGGCGGTGAAGCCGCCGGATTTGATCGCCTGGCTCGGCAATGCCGCGTTCGGTTTTCTGTCGGCCAGCCTGGGACCAGCGCTGGTGGCGGGCGTGCGATGGCGCCGGGCCAATTGGCAGGGCGCCTTGGCCAGCATGTTTGTTGGCGGCGGGCTGTCTCTGGTCCTGTATTTCATGAAGACCGCCAAAATGATCAATCCGAAACTCGACACCGGGGCGATCGCGTTTCTGGTTTCCATCGGCGTGATGATTGTGGTGTCGGTGCTTACACCGGAGCAAGTGCGTAGCGTATTGCCCGCGCCGAAAAATAAAAAGGCGGCGGCTACGGTTCCGGCGCCGGAAAATTCCTGAAACGCAGGAGTATCGGCCGGAGTGGCGAAAAATAAAAGGCAGAGGGCATTTCGGCAGCTTTGCCATGTGGGGGGATTATGATGAAAGCCATCGCGATTTGCGGTTCACCGCGGGAAGGCGGCAACACGGAATACTACCTGAAGACGGTGCTGGGGGAACTGGCGCAAAAAGGCGTCGAAACCGAATATATCCCGATGCTGGACAAGACCGTCAAGCCTTGCCGGGGTTGCTACGGCTGTCTGCAGGCGAAGAAATGCGTGCAGGATGACGATTTCGAAGCCATCTTTGAAAAAATGGAGCAGGCCGACATCATTATCCTGGGTTCGCCGGTGTATGTCGGCAAACCCACTTCGTTGCTGCAGGCGCTGCTGGAGCGCGTCACTTTTTCGGCGCGCGCTTCCGGCCGGATGCTGACGGGAAAAGTCGGCGCCCCGGTCACGGTGGCCCGGCGGGCCGGCCAGGTCTATGCGTTTGGCGAGCTGTTGCTCTGGTACTTTATCAATGACATGATCATTCCGGGGTCGATGTACTGGAATGTCGCCGTCGCCGGCGCCAAGGGGGCCAAGGATGCCGACAAGGATCTGGAAGGCATCGAGATCATGAAGTATACGGCGGCCAATTTGCTAAAAGTGGCGACCGCCCTGCAAAACAGCAAGGCGGAAGACTCCGCGGTCGCGCGGGATAAATTGTTCTTTACGCAGCCGCAGGAAAAATAGAAATTCGCCAAACCATCCTCTTGATCAAGAAAGGGCTGTCTCATTCCGGCTTGTGAAGCCGATTGATGAGACAACCCTTTTCCATGCAATAACGGACAACGACGATGCGTTAGCGGCCCAGCCACCCGCCATCGACGGCGATGACCTGTCCCTGCAGGTATTCGGCGGCATCGGAGGCCAGGAATACCGCAAGGCCTTTCATGTCTTCCGGCGTTCCCCAACGACCGGCCGGGATACGGGCCAGGATGGCCGGCGCGCGTTCCGCGCTTTTCTGCAGGGCTTCCGTCATTTCTGTCGCCATGTAACCGGGGGCAATCGCGTTGACGTTGATGCCCAGAGGAGCCCATTCATTGGCCAACGCCTTGGTGAGACCGGCAACGGCCGATTTGGAGGCGGTGTAGGAAGGAACGATAATTCCGCCCTGAAAGGAGAGCAGGGAAGCGATGTTGATGATTTTGCCTTTCTTTTGCTTGACCATTTCCCGGGCGGCCGCCTGACACATAAAGAACGTCGCTTTTTGATTGATCTGGATGACATCATCCCAATCTTTTTCCGAGAATTCGATGGCCGGCGCCCGGCGGATGATGCCGGCGCAATTGATGAGAATGTCGATGCGTCCGTACTCTTTCAGCGTGGCATCGACAATCTGCGGGATGACTTTGGTGTCGATCAGATCGGCCTGGATGCCGAGGCAACGCCGGCCCAGGGCCTTGATTTTTTCGACGGTTTCCTGAAGACGGGCGCTGCTGGCGACCACGACGAGGTCGGCGCCTGCTTCGGCAAGACCGATGGCCATGCCCGCGCCCAAGCCGCGGCTGGCGCCGGTGACAATCGCCACTTTACCGGCAAGATTGAATTGTTCGAGGATCATGATGCAAAACTCCTTTCAAAAGTGAATAATAGAACCATTATAAAACTATTTTAGAATATTATCGGTTTTTTTGCGCGATTCCGAACGGGTGTTGCATTTCCAGCGTATTGTCGATGTTTGGTTTCGGATCATTCCGTGGATTCGTAGCGAGAGAATCGGCAAGAATCGTTGCATTACCTGGGATGAAAAAATCTTGCCCTGAAGGATTGACAAACACACGAGATATAGTAAAATGAAATCATAAATGATAAATAGTTTCAATAAATCGGAGGAATAAACATGGATACTGTCATGGTGGGATTGATTGGAGCGGCAGCTGCCGGATACTTGATTTGGCGAGGATATAAAGCATTGGGGAAAAGTTCGGCCTGCGCTTCCGGAAATTGCGCCGACTGCAACGGCGGCTGCGGCTGCGGCTCGGCTGCGACCGGCCATACTGATAAAAGAAAATAAATTTCATTGAATCGGACCACTGAAGTCCTGTCTTCCTTCGAGGAGTTGGCAGGACTTTTTTGCATGGATAGCAAATTATAGGGAAAGAACTCTTCAGATGAATTTGCGGGAGGAATTACGATGCCTTGGTTTTTGGCGTATAACGGTCAGCAAATCGGTCCCCTGGATGATGCGCAGGCGCGGGCGCAGGCGCAGGCCAATCCCCACGGGTTGGCGTGGCGTGACGGATTTGCCCAGTGGCTGCCTATCCAGCAAGTGCCGGAATTGGCGCCGGCGATGCCGCCGCCGGGAATGATGCAACCGCCGCCGACGCCTTTTGGCGCAGCGCCGGGAAATGCCGGTTGGGGGGCGGTTCCGGGTCCGGACGTTGCCGATGAAGTGGATTACAAAATTGTCGGTTCCGAGATGCAGTTCGTGGAAGTGGAACTGGATCCCGGCGAGAGCGCGGTCGCCGAGGCCGGGGCGATGATGTACAAAGCGCCTTGCGTGGAAATGGACACGCTGTTTGGCGATGGATCGCGCGCTGCTGCCCAGGGCGGATTCATGGACAAGATTCTGGGGGCGGGGAAACGGCTCCTGACCGGCGAAAGCTTGTTTATCACCGTTTTTACGCATCGCGGTCAGGGCAAGGCCCATGTCGCCTTTGGCGCGCCGTATCCTGGCAACATTATTCCGGTGAAGCTGTCCGATGTGGGCGGCATGTTGATTTGCCAGCGGGACAGTTTCCTTTGTGCGGCGAGGGGCGTTTCGATCGGCATCTATTTTCAGCGCAAGATCATGACCGGACTGTTCGGCGGCGAAGGCTTCATCATGCAGAAACTCGAAGGAACCGGCATGGTTTTCATGCACGCCGGCGGGACGATTGTGGAACGGATCTTGCAACCTGGTGAAGTGTTGCACATCGACACGGGGTGCGTGGTCGCTTTTGAAAAGACGGTTCAGTTCGATGTGCAGCAGGCCGGGAATATCAAGACGGCCCTGTTTGGCGGCGAAGGATTGTTCTTTGCCGTGCTGAGCGGCCCGGGGAAAATCTGGCTGCAATCCCTGCCGTTTTCGCGGCTGGCCGGTCGGATGTTGCAGGCCGCGCCGCAACGCGGCGGGTCTAAGGGAGAAGGTTCGATTGTCCCCAATTTGGGTGGATTTTTCGGCGGCGATCAGGACGATTAACGACGCTGTCGCCGCTCGCGGGCAAAAGAAAGGGCTGGGGAAACGGGTACCCGTTTCCCCAGCCCTTTGCCAACCGGATTTCCAAAAATAACGCCGGGAGGATCATTGCGTCCGCGTCATAATCCTGGCCGCCCGTTCATCATTCAGAATGTCTTTGACAAAAATCGTTTGGTGTTCCAAATCGACAAGATCCAAAATAAACGAATTTTCTACCGGCGACTCGTCGGCCTTGGCCAGGATTTTAAGCCGGGGGCGGTGGGGCATCGCCTGACTGGCGGAGACGACGACGCCGATGAGGCCGTTGGTCAGCTCGACCAAGCTGCCGGGGGGATACATGGGGAGTCGGGACAGCAGCGCCTTGGCGACTTTCGGGTCATATAGGGCGCCGGCGCCGGCCATAATCGATTCGTAGGCAAGATACGCATTGCTGCCGCCGGTGTCGGCACTGTTGGCGCAAAAATTCTCGTAGGCGTTGACGGCGGCGACAATCCGGGAAAAGGGATGCAGGGAATCGGTGGTCAGTTGTTGGGGAAAGCCGGTCCCGTCCGCATGTTCATGATGTTCCTGGGCCACATGGGCAACGGAATCGGGCAGCGTGGATTGCTGGAGTATGGCGTAGCCCCAGTTGGTATGCTCGCGGTAAATGGCCGTTTCTTCCGCGCTCAGATTGCCTTTGCGCGCCATGAGATCCTGCGGGATCATGAGCAGGCCGATATCGTGCAGCAAGGCCGCCAGGGCCAGTTCGTGCAACGGACCGGGACTGCTGATTCCCATGGAAAGAGCCGTAGCGGTCGCCAGGAGGGCGACATTGACCGAGTGGGAGAGGATGTCGCGGGAATTACGATGGATATGGGCCATGTGAACGACCGCCAGCGGATCCTGCGTGGCTTCTTCCACGACCGCGTGCACGGTTTCCTGTTCCTCGTTCGACATGGAAAACTGTTCGGCCCGGCGAATTTTGTTAAAGGCGTGTTCCACCATGAGGCGGGCCTGGTTGCGAACTTTTTCCTGCATGGCGGCGGAATTTTCCGGTAACGTGATGCGGGGATTCCGGATAAACGCCGACCGGATTTCCCATTTTTTCAGGCGCGCGAGAAGCCGTTCCGTTAAAGCGGTTCCGGCGGAAATCATGATGGTTCCGTCTTCATCGTACACATCCCGGGCCAAAACCATGCCCGGTTCGACGAAATCGAGCGCCAGTCGCTGCATGGAGGGAATATTGCGTTTTGCGGCATCATTTGCAGAACTCATCGGAATGTCCTTTCCCATCTTTATCTTTCCGTGAATTTTTATCCTGATACATGCGGGCATCCGCTTCTTTGACCAAGGCGCGCATCGACATGGGCAACGAATCGGCGATGGCAAACCCGATCGAGATTCCGAGCGGCTGTTGCGGGCGTCCGTTGTTGTAATGGGCCACTTTGTCCAGAATCCGCTGACGGATGGCGTCGATGACGGCAAGGTCGGAATTGGGCAGCAACAAGGCGAATTCGTCGCCGCCAATGCGCGATACCGTGGACTCGGTCGGCGCCGCCTCCCGAATGATTGTGGCGGCGGCTTGCAGCATCAGGTCGCCGGCATGGTGCCCCAGAAGATCGTTGACCTGTTTCAAGCCGTCGAGATCCAAAACCATGACGGCGCACGGTAAATGCGGCGACTGTTCCATCGCGGCCATTTGTTCTTCGAAATGGACCCGGTTCCGGAGGCCAGTCAGCGGGTCGTGGCAACTCAGATACTGCAACCGTTCCTGACTTAGCTGCAGGATTTCGAGCGTTTCCATCTGCTGTCGCCGCTGCAAGCCGATGTCGGCGAGCATGTTGGCCAGATCCTTGAGGTATTTCAGCAGCAGCGTCAGCCGCATCGGCGGGATGATCGGGACCTTGTCGAGCATTTTGCGATATTCTTCCGGGCGTAGTCCGCGGTTGGCCGCTTCCAGGCGGATGGCCACCTCATCCGGAGGATCGGTGAAAAACTGGCCGATGTAAACGGACGCCACATGTTCCCCGTCGATGACGATGGGGCAGGCGTAGTGAAGCATACCGGTCGGGCAGCGGCGGCAGGTATAGGAAATGGGGTCCAGGTTGGCGGAAATGAAGGCGTGGCAATCGCAAAGTTTTTGTTCACCTTGCGTGCAGGCGCCCCGCCAGCCGGCGCAAAACAGAAAGTCACCGTCCGCCTCGATAATGCCGATCGCGATATCCGTCAACCAGTACAGGCTGCCCATCAGTTCTTGTAATTTTGGAATATCGGCCAGATCGGAAAAACGATATTTCAATGCGAGTCCTCCCGGGGGGCGACAGGCTTGCGTTGCGCCTGTTAAACGCCGCTGGATTTGTAAATGATTCGGGGGCTTATCCTGAACGCGAGTTTCGAGTAGAATTATAAATGAATTCAGCAGAAAAGAGGATAGGGAAATGGAACATTTTTACGCCTATTTGTCCCGGATGCGACTGATCCGCCGTTGGGGGCTGATGCGCAATACGTATGAGGAAAATATCCAGGAGCATAGCCTGCAAGTCGCCTTGGTGGCGCATGGGCTGGCGGTCATTCGCAATACCGTGTTCGGCGGGGCGGTGAACGAGGATCGGGTCATGACGCTGGCGGCTTTTCACGAGGCCGGCGAAGTATTCACCGGTGACCTGGCGACGCCGATCAAATATTTTAACCCGGAAATCAAGCGCGCTTACGATGCTATTGAGGAATTCGCCAAGGGTCGCCTGAATAAAATGCTGCCGGCGGAATTGCAGACGGTGTATCAGCCGTTGCTGTTTCCGAACGAGGCGGATCGGGAGCTTTGGAAAATCGTCAAGGCGGCGGATAAGATCTGCGCCTATCTGAAATGTGTGGAAGAGCTGAAGTCCGGCAATCAGGAGTTTGTCAAGGCCGAACGCGCCATCCGGGCGGAAATCGACAAAATGGCGGCGCCGGAAGTGGGCTATTTCATGGAGCATTTTGCGCCAAGTTTCGGTCTGGCGCTCGACGAATTGAACTGAGGACCGGAACGGAAACTGCGCTGCGGTTCCCGCGCCGAATTTGATTCCGACTCCGTCGATCCGCGGTAGGGAATCGATGCTCCCCTATCGAATATAGAAACATAATCCTGACTTGGTTGCGCCGCTACAACCGGTCGCGCAACTGCTCCAGACATTGGCGGAACGCCGCATATTTGGCCTGGCGGCGATGATACATCCGGACGGTTTTTGCCGCCGTCGCATCCGTTGTTATTTTCCGTGTCCGGGATTCAATCCGCACGACCCGGGCGGTGACGGTTACCTCAAACCGTTCCCACTGGATGGAGACATCCTTGCTTCGAATATTGGGCGGGGTGCAGAGAAGAAAGATCACTGCGTCAAACGAATGCTGCCAGGCGAAGTCTTGCAGCGTTTTCGCGTCGGGAATTTCACCGGGGACAAGGGATTGCTTGTCGGAAAATCGCTCGAACATCTGTTGGGGATGGTCGCCGATTACGAGCTTATCGGCTGTGGCAGGGATTTTTTTGGCCAGTGTTTCGCGGGTGATCTGGTAATAGTCAGCAGAGAGATATTCCGGGGAGCCCAGCAGGATTACCGCGATGACGGGCGTCCGGGCCGCCAACGCCGGGGCGGCGGCTGCCGCGATCCAAGCCAGGGCGACGCCCAACAAAAGGATTGCGCGGATCGACTTCGGCATACAAAGATCTCCTTTGCTGTTTCTCCTATTTGGGTATTTCGACGTCGGAACGGGAACTCCTTGAGCGGCCCCTGTCGAGTTTGACGGAGGGCGCGGTGCGGGAAAGTTCGGAGAGGATGATAAAAATGAAGGGTGAGGATGTTCTCGCCAAGATGCGGGAGTATGGCGTAGCAGCAACGTTGCGGACGCTCCAGCGCTACGAAGCGGCGGGGCTGTTGCCGCCGGCGCAAAGAGGCTGGGGAGAATCCGGATTTGGCCGGTTTGCGGAGTACAGCCCGGCGGCGGTGGCGGAGTTTTACGCATCCTATTCCCTGGTTCACCGCTATCTATGGAAAGTGCGGTTCGAGGACGTGCCGGCGGTCCGGGAAGCTTCGTTGCGAATGGAGCGAAGCATCTGGTCCCGGGACGAATTGCAGTCTTTTATCGGGCAGAATGATGATAAGATGGCGGCGGTCTGGTATTGGTTGGTCAACAAGGCCCGGGTGGAGGACAATCAACCGGCGGACGCCCGCCTTGGCCTGACCTATGCGTTGCAGAAGGACGGGATGATGCGCCGGATGATCACCGGGCCCAATGCTGTAAGTCTCGTTCGTTTTGAAATCGCCGTGCTGTAGGGACTGAAAAAAACCTTGCGGGGAACGGGAGGGAGTGCTGTGCGGAAGTTGGCCGGAACGTACCGAAAGACGCGGGGACCGCGCTGGAAATGGCCGTTCTTCATCCGAATCCTGTTTGTGGCGATGGTGTTTTTCGGGTTGGGGGCATGGCTGAGCGCTGGCGCGGGTTTCTGGAAAGCGGCAGGACCGTTGCCGCCGCGTCGGGTCCGGTTGGGAATCGAAAACGTGGATAACTATCGGGATGTTTTTCAGGGGCGGCGGATCGGGCTCATCACCAACGCCACAGGCGTGGATAGCCGTCTTGTTTCTTCCGTGGAGATTTTGGCCGCAAAAATGAACCTGGTGGCCCTGTTCGCTCCCGAACACGGCTTGCGGGGCAATGCGGTGGCCGGCGCCGCCATTCCCCATGAAAAGGACAGCAAAACCGGATTGCCGATTTACAGCCTGCATGGCGACACCCGCAAACCGACGGCGGCCATGCTGAAAAATGTTGATGTGCTGGTATTCGATATCCAGGATATCGGCGCCCGCTCCTACACGTATATTTCCACGATGGCCTACGCCATGCAGAGCGCCAAAGAAAATGGCAAGACCTTTGTGGTGCTGGACCGCCCGAATCCGGTCGGCGGCGAAAAAGTCGAAGGCGGCTTGCTGCAGCCGGCGTTCAGTTCGTTTATCGGTCTGTATCCGATTCCTCTCCGTCACGGATTGACGGCGGGAGAACTGGCCCGGCTGTTCAACGAGGAATTCGGGATCGGCGCCAAGCTCGTCGTCATCCCCATGACCGGCTGGAAGCGCGACATGCAGCAGGAAGAGACGGGGCTGCCTTGGGTCATGACTTCGCCGAATATTCCTACGCCGGAGTCCGCCCGCGCCTATTCCGGGACGGCGCTGTTGGGCGGCAGCAATGTATCGGAAGGGATCGGCACGACCCGGCCCTTCGAATTGGTCGGCGCCCCCTGGCTGGATGGGAGGAAACTGGCGGAACGCATGAATGCCTATCAACTGCCCGGCGTATTTTTCCGGCCGACGCAGTTTACGCCGCAGTGGGGAAAATATCAGGGGCGAATCTGTCAGGGTGTGCAGATCCATGTGACGGATCGGCGGCAATTTTCCGCTGCGTCGGTCGGAGTTTATCTTTTGCAGGAAATCCGGAGTCTGGGGGGAACGCAGTTCCGGTGGAATGCGCCGAAAACCGGCGAACGCTGGATGATCGATCTTTACGAAGGCGGCTCGGAGCTGCGGCAGGGAAAGATCGCCGGGGCGAAGTTGCTGGAGCGGTGGAACAGGGAGGCGGCCGACTTCCAAAAACGTACGGAAAAGGTTCGATTGTATCGCTGAACATGCTAAAATGGGAGTAACATTCAATAGCGTATAATATAGAAGGTGGGGACTTATGACGGAAACGGAAGATCTTCAGCTTCAATGGGCCAGAGAATCTTTGGCCAGGGACGGCTTATATTCGCGAATGCCGGAAAAAGAACAGCTGCGGATTATTGATGAGGCGATTCAGTTCGGCGTGCACATCGCGGAAAAAACCCGGGAAAAATTAGGAACGCCGAAAGGCGCCGATTCCATCCGGGAAATGCTGGTGAGTCTGGGGTGCGGAGTCCGGGTCGATGAAACGAGCGAACCGCCGGGTCCCATGTCGGAATACATGGAAGACCTGTTGGCGGCCCGATTCTATACGCGCCGGATCCGCAACCGCGCCGCCGAATCTGCGGAACGGGGCGAATGGAGCAGTGGCTGGTATGAATTATATGCGCAGTGCATTGCCCGGGAACTTTTTCGCCATGTGGAAAACACGTTGAGCGGCAAAGCCTCCCATCATATTCGCTTCAAGGAGCGTTGGCTCGGCTTGCTGCCGGTTTCCCGCCCGGTGGAAACCAGCCGGGAAATCGCCTGTCTGGCGTTTGTGAAAAATTTTTTGGAATTACCGACGATTCCGGGCTTGTTGCGCGATGAGTAATTCGAACGTGATGGTCCATTTCGTTTGCTCCCGGTGTGAACGCCCGCTGGTCTGGGCCGCCGCCTCGGTGACGGTGCAGTGCCCGTCTTGCGGCCGTTGGATTCGGGCGAATCGGTTCTGGCGGGAACGGGATGTCCGGCCCAAACCGAAAAAAGGGGCGGCGCCGCCGGAGCAAATCGAATTGTTTTAGCAGGATGCAGGCGCGAAAGAGGTTGAAAAGATGGCGGTGAAATGCCTGAAACGGTTTCGGGTGGCGGATTTGGAACCGGGAATGGTGCTCGGAAAAACGCTTCTCAATGAAAAAGGCCAAGTGGTGATGGATCGGGGCAAGGTCTTGTTTCAGGAAGGAACCTTGATTACCCGGGAATTGATTGATCGGTTGCGCAACTGGAATATCGGCGTGGTGGACATTCAGCAGAACTGCGTCAAATCGGCCGCTGCCGGGAATGATGGGCAGGATGATGCGGAAACGGTCATGGCGGAGCTTTTGGAACCGCTGGCGAGTGCGACGCCGCTATCGATGCTGATCGATCAGTTGACGCAGGGTATTGGACGGTTATATCCCAGCGACAACGTGTATATCTCGCTGCTGGAAGGAACGCCGGAAGCCTGGCTGACGATCGGCGCCGCCGGTTCGTTTCGTTTGCCGGACGCCACGGCGGAACAGAAGTTTCAGGGCGCGGTTTATACCGCCGGACAGACGGCGCGCATCGATGAGCTTTCCATGCACAAGGCGCCGCCGGTGTTGGCCCGGGCCGACATGATGTCCATGTGCGGCGTGCCTATGCAGGTGAATGGAGAAACCGTCGGCGCCATCGAAGTGTTTTCGCAGCGTCCGGCGGCCTTTTCCCAGGCGGACATTGACCGGTTGCTGCAGTTTGCCCGGTTGGCGGCGGTGGCGGTCTTCAGCGCCGAAAAGCAGGAACGGCTGCGGCGGACGACCGACGAGCGGGACATGATGAATGAAATCATGTGCTTCGTCACGGCGGCGATGCCGCCGGCGCAATTGCTGTCCAAGGTGGCCGACAGCCTGTGCAATTATTTTTGCGCGCAGGCGGTGGCGGCTTTTTCGGTGCAGCGGCTTCCCCACCTGAATAAAACGGCGGAAGTGCTGGCACGCAATTTTTCCCGGAACGACATGGAAAAATTGAAGGAGATCTTTCTGGAGCGATGGCCGGTTGTATCCGAAGAAAAGGACCCGGAAGGATTTTCCCTGAGCCTGTCCGAAAGGCAGCAGGCTTTTTCGGTTTCGTTTTCCGGCGGCAAGTCCCTATATGTGTTGCCGTTGTTTTCCCGGGACCTTCTGCAGGGGATCATCGCGCTGCTATGGGATTATGACCGGCGCGGCGCCGCCTATCTCCACATGGAGGAGCTGGCCCGGATTGTGGCGGCACAGACGGCGCTCGGCCTGGAACGGCATCATTTATACACCGGCGTGGAAAAAATCGGTTTGACGGATGAGCTGACTGGCCTGGCCAACCGCCGGATGTTCAATTATCTCATGGAACGGGAGATCAATCGCAGCCGGCGTTATAACCGACCATTCAGCCTAGTGATGATCGACATCGACCATTTCAAGAAAATCAACGATACCTGGGGGCATCCGGCTGGCGACACCATTTTGCGGGAACTGGGCGCGCTGATGCGGGAGAACTTCCGCAAGCTGGATGTGCCGGTGCGCTATGGCGGCGAAGAGTTCGCCTTTTTGTTGCCGGAAACTCCTCTGGAAGAAGCGATCCAGGTTGCCGAGCGGTTTCGGATCGTCGTCGAGCAAGCGCCGTTCGTGCATGGCCGGCAAAAGATTCCCGTGACCATCAGTCTGGGTGTAGCTTCCGCCGGCAACGGCGGCGGGATCGAAGATGTTACGGCGGAGGAATTGCTGCGGTTGGCGGACCGGGCTTTGTATCAGGCCAAGCAGAGCGGCCGTAACCGGCTTGCGGCCAGCCGCGTCGGCTAAATGAATCGTCCGGGCGCGTAAAAAATTAATTGCCGGCATTGGCAGGGGAAATTGCCGGCGGCTGCGAATATATATTTGTTTGCTACGGGGAGAACGTTCTTTTCCCGAAACAAAATATTTGGAGGGTGATGGACAACCATGAAAAACCGGAAATTTCTGATCCTCATGACGGTGGTCATGGCGCTGGCGCTGGTACTGGCCGGCTGCGGCGGCAAGAAGGAAGAGCCGAAAAAAGAGGCGCCGAAAGCGGCGGAGAAAATCAAAGTAGCATTCGTGTATGTCGGGCCGGTCGGCGACGGCGGCTGGACTTACGCGCATGACCAGGCCCGCAAATATCTGGAAAGCAAGATGCCGGATGTTCAGACAGTTTTCGTGGAATCCGTGCCGGAAGGCGCCGATTCCGAGCGGGTCATTACCCAGCTGGTTGAGCAGGGAGCAAAAATCGTCTTTACCACCAGTTTCGGTTATATGGACCCCACGATCAATGTCGCCAAAAAATATCCGAATGTCACGTTTATGCACTGCTCCGGCTTCAAGACGGCGCCCAACGTGGGAACCTATTTCGGTCGGATGTATCAGGCCCGGTACCTGTCGGGAATCATCGCCGGCAAACAGACTAAGAGCAATGTGATCGGTTATGTCGCGGCGTTCCCGATTCCGGAAGTCGTCAGAGGCATCAATGCGTTCACGGTCGGTGTCCGCTCGGTGAACCCCCAGGCCAAGGTCAAGGTGATCTGGACCAATACCTGGTATGATCCCGCCAAGGAGAAACAGGCCGCGATGTCGCTGCTGGACGCCGGCGCCGACGTCATCACCCAGCATCAGGATACCCCCGGGCCGATGCAGGCCGCCCAGGAAAAAGGCAAGTTCGGGATCGGTTACAACACCGACATGAGCAAAATGGCGCCGAAGGCGGTCATGACCTCGCCGGTATGGAACTGGGGTCCCTATTACGTGAAGATTGTTGAAGGCGTGAAGAACAAGACCTGGAAGAATGAACAATACTGGGGCTCCATGAAGGAGAACGTGGTCGATCTGGCGCCGTTCGGACCGATGGTGCCGGAAGAAACCAAAAAGCTGGTCGCCGACGCGAAGAAAAAAATTGTTGACGGCAGCTGGGATGTATTCTGGGGTCCGGTGAAGGATCAGACCGGCGCGGTCAAGATTGCGGCCGGCCAGAAAATGTCCGACGCCGATATGCTCAGCTTCAACTGGTTTGTGGAAGGGGTCGAAGGTACCATTTCCAAATAACTCTGTGATATAATTAACAAATAACTGACGGCAAAGAGCCGGGAGGAATTCCCTTCCGGCGCTTCGCCTTTCTGGAGAGATTGAAAAGATGACGCAACCGCTGGTGCAGATGCGGGGAATTGTTAAGACATTTCCGGGCGTTGTCGCCAATGACCATGTGGATCTCGACCTTTACGCCGGCGAGATTCACGCGCTGTTGGGCGAGAACGGTTCTGGAAAAAGCACGATCATGTCGGTGCTGGCTGGCCTGTACCGGCCGGATGCCGGCGAGATTTTGATCGACGGGACCGCCTGCTCGTTTGCTTCGCCCCGCGAGGCGATCGCGGCGGGCATCGGCATGGTCTACCAACATTTTAAACTGGTGGAGCCCTTCACCGTGGCCCAGAACATGCAACTGGGCGAGCGTCAGGGCTCGTTTTTGCTTTCCGACGCCCGGATCCGCGCCGAAATCCACAAGTTTGAGGAACGGTTCGGCCTGGCCATCGACCCGGACGCGCCGGTATGGCAATTGTCCGTGGGCGAGAAGCAGCGGGTGGAAATCGTCCGGATGCTGTATCGCGGTTCGCGCGTCCTGATCCTGGATGAACCGACGGCGGTTTTGACGCCGCAGGAAACCGCGGAATTGTTCGTGAATATGAAAAAAATGGCCGCCGCCGGCTGTGCAGTGGTCTTTATCACGCATAAAATGAATGAAGTGCAGGAAGTCGCCGACCGGGTCACCGTGCTGCGCGGCGGCAAGGTCAGCGGAACGATGCTCTGCCGCGACGTGCATGCGCAGGAACTGGTCTGGCTGATGGTGGGCCGGAAAATCGCCCTGAATGCGGAGCATTGCGCTCACGCCGGGTGCGGCGACGAAGTGGTGAAGATTCAGGGAGTGACGGCTCTCAATGACAGCGGCCGGCCGGGCCTGAATGACGTGTCCTTATCGCTGCGGGCCGGTCAGATTTTTGGGATTGCCGGCGTCGCCGGCAATGGACAGAAAGAACTGGCCGAGGTGCTGACCGGTTTGCGACCGGCTTCCGCCGGTTCGGTGGAGTTCATGGGGGAGACGGTGACGAATCTGCCGCCGGCGGAGTTGATCCGGCGCGGCATCGGTTATGTACCGGAAGACCGGCTGGGCATGGGCCTGGTGCCGAACCTGGACGCGGTGGAAAACATGTTGCTGAAAAGCTATCAGAGTCCGGAATTTTCCGGGCGATGGTTGATCGACCGCCAGGCGGCGGAAGCCAAAACGGCGGAAGTGGTCCAGCAATACAATGTCAAGCTGGCGGGACTGAGCCAGCCGGTGCGGGGGATGTCCGGCGGCAATCTGCAAAAATTGCTGCTGGCCCGTGAAATCGCCGGCCAGCCGAAACTGATCATCGTGGTGTATCCGGCCCGAGGCCTGGATGTCGGGGCCACCGAAGGCATTCACAATCTGCTGCTGGAGTTGCGGGACCAGGGGACAGCCATTCTGTTGGTTTCCGAAGATCTGGACGAATTGATGAAACTGTCGGATCGGGTCGGCGTGATGTTCGGCGGGCGGATCGCCGGCAATTTCGCCATCGAGGAAGTGGATCTGGAAGAAGTGGGATTGTTGATGATGGGATTGTTCAGGCCGCGGGAGGAGCAGATTCATGGCGATCAGCGTTAAATTCGAGAAACGGCTGAATCCTTCCTTTGCCATGAACATCGCGGTTCCGCTGTTGTCGGTGGTGGCGGCGCTGGCGCTGGGCGCACTGTTTTTGTCCCTGACCGGCCGTGATCCGGTCGAGGTATATGAGGCGATGTTCAAGGGCGCGCTCGGTTCCAGCTATGGTCTGGCGGAAACGGTTGTGAAGGGGATTCCCCTGATGCTTTGCGCCCTGGGAATTTCGGTGGCGTTCCGGATGCAGCTCTGGAACATCGGCGCGGAAGGGCAGTTTTATATGGGGGCGTTCGCCGCCAGCTGGCTGCCGCTGACTTTTCCCGACCTGCCGGCGTTCGTGATGCTACCGGGGATGTTTGTGCTCGGCTGCGCCGCCGGTGGACTCTGGGGCCTCGGCCCGGCGATGCTGCGGGCGCGCTGGAAAGTCAACGAAATCATCACCACCCTGATGTTCAATTATGTGGCGATCCTGTGGGTGGATTACCTGGTGTACGGACCGTGGAAGGATCCCAAAGGGTTTAATTTTCCGTTGTCGGCCAAGTTTCCGGCGGCGGCGGCGCTGCCGACGTTCGGGACTTCCCGGGTGCATGTCGGCCTGGTGCTGGCCATTTTGTTGGCCGGCGTGTTCTGGGTCGTTTTTGCCAAATCCCGCTGGGGATATGAAATCAAAGTGATCGGCTCCAGCGAGCAGGCGGCTCGTTATGCCGGCATGGACATCAAGGGGAATATTTACAGGGTGATGCTGCTGTCCGGCGCGGTATGCGGCCTGGCCGGCATGACGGAAGTCAGCGGCATCGTCGGCCGTCTGCAGCCGGGCCTCAGTCCCGGTTACGGCTACACCGCCATCATTGTGGCCTGGCTCAGCAAGCTCCATCCGGCGGCGATTCT
>CAZRLN010000012.1:0-60215 GCA_964601085.1 uncultured Veillonellaceae bacterium
GGAAGCAATGGAAGAAGCCGTCTGCTAGATACGAAAACCTAAAACGTCTTGGCATTGATAAGTCGAAAGCAAGAGAATGGGCAAATTCTCGACGAGGTTATTGGCGAGTTGCCGGGAGCTGGATTTTAAGCAGGTCATTAACAAACGAATACCTCGTATCGATTGGCTATGACAACATAGCCGAACGATACGAGGTACTGCACTCAAGTTATTGAACCGCCGTATACCGAACGGTACGTACGGTGGTGTGAGAGGTCGGCTACTCAAATAATGGGTAGCCTCCTACTCGATTTTGTGTTATATTTCTTTTATTTCCGTTGCAGTTCCGGTTGCGGCAGCGCGTCGCTCAGGATTTGCGCGAGCCATTGCCTGTGGGTTGAGGAACCAACGAGGTTTTCGGCTTTCCGCAGACGATCCGGATAGGGAATACTCCGATCATCCGGCAGTTGCAGTTTTAGTGTCAGGATCCGGCGAACCGATTCGTCCAGACGGGAAACCGGGATTTCACCGGAACGGACGGCCTGAAGCATCGCCGCATAAGCGGCGGGAAAATCCTCCGGCATGAGGATGATGTCGACTCCGGCCTGAAAAGCGGTTTTTGCCGCTACACCGGAGGGAAATGAGCTGCTGATAGCTTTCATATTCATGGCATCCGTGATGATTAGTCCGGTATAGTCCAACTCGTTGCGCAAAATATCGGTGACGATGGAGCGTGACAAACTGGCCGGTAAATTTATCCGAGAATCCCATGCCGGGTAGGAAACATGCGCCACCATGATGGAATCGGTTTTTGCCAAAATCGCCGCGCGGAATGGCAATAATTCCACCGTTTCCAGACGATCCTGTGAAAGTTCCACACGCGGCAGAACCAGGTGGGAATCGGCGTTGGTGTCGCCGTGACCGGGGAAATGCTTGGCGGAGGTCGCGATTCCGGAATCATGGAGTCCCTGAATATAGGCGCGACCCAATCGAGCAACTTCATATGGATCGGCGCTGAAGGATCGGTCGCCGATTACCGGATTATCTACACGTGTATCGACATCCAGAACCGGCGCAAAGTTAAGATTAAATCCCAATGCCCGCAACTCGCGACCGACCAGCATGCCCAGTTTATTCGCCGCTGGACTGGAGAGTGCGGATAATTTTCGCGCCGTCGGAATTGAGGTAGCGAAAGGTAAGCGGGAAACTCGACCGCCTTCCTGATCGACCGCCAGAAGCGGCGGTAGGGGAGATAAAATCCTGACTCGTTCCAGAATTTGCATTGTGGCGGCAAGCGTCGGGGTGTGCCGGGAAAACAGCACAATGCCGCCGGGGTGAAAAGTTCGCAGTTGCTGCTCAAAATCGTCGTCTGGAGCGATGATGAACAATTGACCGATTTTTTCCTCCAGTGTCAATCGGGCAAGATGACTTTCCACCTGAGTTGTCTGGGATCGTTTGTTTTCTTCGGCGAGGCGGGTATTCGAGGGACCTGCTTCGACCCGACTGCCAAAGAAACAAAGGAAAAGGGCCAGTAGGAAAAGGAGGTTCGATGCGCGGTGGATAATCAACTGCAATACGCTCCTTTGAAAAAGCGGCGTCACAAAAGGACGCCGCCGGAATGGGACAAATATTCAAGTGGTTGGCTTGACAGGTGTTTTCGCCGGAGGTTTGGAAGAGCCGCCGGGAGGTGCTGTAGGCGTTTTACTGGGTGTTGTTGTTTTTCCGGACTGACCGGGAATTGGCGTCGTGTTTTTCGAGCCCGGTTTGGCATTGGGATCAGTGGCCGGGGGAGCTGTTGAAAGATTTTTGGGTTGGTTGCCGTCGATAAAGTAATCGGTGATGGCATCCTTGCTCTTGGGGTCGGTTACCAAACCGCCGTCACGAGAGGAGACCGTCGCTGATATAATGCCGCCTGGCCGAGGGAAATCTTTCCACGGGGATTTGGCGGTGGCTTCTTTCATATACAGACGCCAAATGGTCGCGGGAGTTTCTCCCCCGGTTTCGCCGTCCAAAGTGCCGTCGCTGTCCATGCCGATCCAGACGGCGGTGGAGATGTCCGGGGTAAAGCCTACGAACCAGGCGTCCTTATGTTCATCCGTGGTGCCGGTTTTGCCGGCTGCGGGGCGTCCGATATTGGCGCCGCCCCCTGTGCCGTGCTGAATGACGCTTTTCATCATGTCCGTAAGCAGAAAGGCCACCTTGTCATTCACAACGACCCGTTCTTTGGGAATGTGTTGTTCCAGTACCTTGCCGTTACGATCAACAACTTTCAGGATGGTTACCGGTTCGACACGGACGCCTTGATTGGCTATAACGCCAAAAGCGCTAGCGATATCCAGGGGAGTAACGCCACGGGTGAGGCCACCCAAAGCCATGGCCAGCGTAATGTCGTTGTTCGGTCCGCTGGTAACCAACGTCGAAATTCCCATATTTTGTGCATTGCGAACCACGCGTTCCGGAGTGACTTCCTGAGCCAGCTTGACAGCCGGGATATTGCGCGACAAGGCCAAGGCTGTCCGCAACGTCATCGGTCCCTTGAATGTTCGGTCGTAATTCATGGGGGCATAGCTGCCAGCGCTGAAAGGTTTGTCATCCACAATCGAAGCGGGAGATTTGCCGCTATCCAGCGCCGTGAGGTAGACGAACGGTTTGAAAGCGGAACCCGGTTGCCGTTCCGCCAGAACGGCCCGGTTGAATTTGTCGGTGCCGCGACCGCCAACCATTGCCTTGACATAGCCGGTGTGGGTATCAATCGATACCAACGCGCCCTGTGGTTGTTGCAATCCGTTTTTGTCGACCGACTTGACCGGCAGTTCACGCATGGCTTTTTCCGCGGCTTTTTGCATTTCCAGATCCAGGCTGGTATAGACTTTCAGCCCCTCTTTATAAACGGTGTCCGCTCCATACTTGTCGATCAGTTGGGATGTAATGTATTCAATGAAATAGGAGGCGGAAGCTTCCACATTTTTGTCTTTTTGCTTTGGATCCGGTTTGGTGGGTTCCGAGCTTGCCAACTTAATGGGGGCTTTTTTTGTTTTGTCAGCTGTCGCCTGATCCAAATAGCCATATTTCACCATCTGATCCAGAACTGTCGCCTGACGTTCCTTCGCAACTTTCATGCTGTTGAAAGGCGAGTAGTAGTTTGGGCTCTTCGGCAGACCTGCCAACATCGCCGATTCGGCAAGAGTAAGTTTGTCCGCGCTTTTGTCGAAGTAAGTCTGTGCGGCGGCCTCCACGCCGTAAGCGCCGGCGCCGAAGTAAATCTGATTTAGATAAAGCTCCAGAATTTCTTTCTTTGTATATTGCTTTTCAATTTGAAAAGCAATAATGACTTCCTGCACTTTTCGTTTCCAGGTGCGTTCTTGGGTCAAAAACGCGTTTTTGGCGAGTTGTTGGGTGATTGTGCTGCCGCCCTCGGAAACGCCGCCAGCAACGAGATTGATCCAGGCCGCACGTAAAATGGCCCGGGGATCAACTCCACCATGTTGATAAAAGCGATTGTCTTCCAACGCCACAAACGCATTTTGCAAATCTTTCGGGATTTTATCCATGGGAACGGGCAAGCGATTTTCCACGGCATGTAAGACGGTGATCAGTTTGCCGTTGACATCAAAGACCTGGGCGGAAGCCGCCGGACGAATATCGCCGCGCAGATTGGGAGCGGATTGGATCGTGGCGGACAAAAAGCCGAGTCCAACACCGACCCCGATGACCAGAAAGGCCATAATAGCAACGATAACGATGGCAATGACCGAACCCCGGGACTTATTTCGCGATGCCACACGGGCGGTCTGCGGATTCTGACGCATAAGATACCCCCTTTTACACCAAAATATTATACCATAAAATTCATTCGTGAAGATTGTTTGATAAAAGCCTTCCGGGCCTGAAGATCAGGCGTCGATTCGAGAGAAATTTCCGTGTTTGCGGGATAGGGAGGAAAGAAGCGATTTTGCACAGAAATAGTCTTTTATGTTATACTCTCGTTGAAGTAATTCGCGGCAGCGGCAAGTCCTGCGGCCGTAGCCTTGCGGAAGGGTTCCCTTCCGCGACACAACTAAATATTTTTCAGAAGGAGTTGCATAAGTTATGTCAGGGCATTCAAAATGGGCGAACATCAAGCACAAAAAGGGACGAGCGGATGCCGCCAGAGGAGCGGCCACAACCAAGATCAGCCGTGAAATCACAACAGCCGTCCGGATCGGCGGTGCGGACCCTACCGGCAACATGCGCCTGAAACTGGCACTGCAAAAAGCTCGGGAAAACAATATTCCCAAAGATAATATTCAACGGGCGATTCAAAAAGGACAAGGGACTCTGGAAGGATCCAGCTACGAAGAAATCACCTATGAAGGCTATGGTATAGCCGGCGTCGCCTTGCTGGTGGAAACAATGACCGATAACCGGAATCGGACGGCGGCGGAAATGCGGCATATTTTTTCCAAACACGGCGGCAACATGGGTGAATCTGGATGCGTATCGTGGATGTTCCACAAAAAGGGCCTGGTTTTGATTGACAAGACACCGGAGCTGCAAGAGGAAGACCTGTTGGCGATCGTACTGGATGCCGGCGCCGAAGATATGGACAGTGAAGGTGAACAGTTCGAAGTAACCTGTGAACCGGAAGATTTCGAAACTTTGCTCAACGCCTTGGAAACTGCCAAGATCAAGTGGGAGTCGGCGGAAATCAGCATGATTCCCGAAACCACCATCGCGCTGGAAGGCGATGACGCAGCCAAGCTGATGCGATTGGTGGATGCCTTGGAAGAACAGGATGATGTGCAGAATGTTTATGGAAACTTCGATGTGCCGGATGAGGATGAAGACGAGTAATTTCCATTTTCAGACAATCGTATAGGGGGACGGCGTTTTGCTGGCCATGGGAATCGATCCGGGCAACGCGATCTGCGGGTACGGATTTGTGGAATTGAACGGGAATTCACTGCATGGGTCCGGATTCGGGGTAATCCGGACCACTCCATCGATGCGGCGGGCCGAGCGGCTGAAGGTCCTATATGAAAAGATCAATGAATTGATTCGGGAACGTCGGCCGGATATCGTCGGGGTGGAAAAACTGTTTTTCAACCGCAATGTAACGACTGCAATGGCGGTCAGCGAGGCCCGCGGCGTCATTTTGCTGGCGGTGGAAAATAATGCGGCGCCCTTGCTGGAACTGACGCCATTGCAAGTGAAACAGGCCGTAGTGGGATATGGTCAGGCAACCAAAGAACAGGTTACGTATATGACCCAAAGACTATTGTGCCTGGAAAAGAAACCGACGCCGGATGATGCGGCGGATGCCTTGGCGATCGCCATTTGCAGCGCTCATTGCAGTTCGGTGGAAAAAATTCGGCAGAGGTTGAAGTAAGATGATTGGTTTTCTGCGGGGAATTGTGGATCAGTTGCAACAAGAAGTCTGTTTTCTGGATGTCCAGGGCGTAGGCTACCGAGTATTTGTTCCGGCGTCAACCCGGGACAAATTGTCATGCGGTGCAGAGGTCAAACTCTATACATACCTGAATGTTCGCGAGGATGCCTTGCTGTTGTTTGGATTCGCCACGCCGGAAGAACATGAGATGTTTCTGCTGCTGTTGAATGTCACCGGTGTTGGACCGAAGATGGCGCTAGCCATACTTTCCGGCATGAAACCCGAAGGGATCCGGGCCGCCATCAGCCGCAACGATCTAGCAGCCTTGACCCGGATTTCCGGTGTCGGCAAAAAAACCGCCGAAAGAATCATTCTGGAACTGCGGGATAAAATCGGTCAGATTGGGATTGCCGCTTCTTTGGACTCGGGCAGCGGTTCTGCGACAGCCGGCGCCGGTACGGCGTTCGATGAAGCAATGGCGGCTCTCTTGGCGTTGGGATATCAGCAGGGAGAAATTCTGCCGCGGCTACGCCAACTGTCTGGCGCCGAAATGACGGCGCAGGCTCTGATTCGTGCGGTATTGCGCGAAATGGGCGGGAGGTAGACATGGAAGAGGAACGCGTAATTTCCGGCCCGGAGCAGGAGGCTGATACCTGGCAGCTCAGTCTCCGGCCCCGTCGCCTTGTGGAATATATCGGTCAGGATCAGGTAAAGCAAAATTTGTCTGTCTTCATTCAGGCGGCGCTGGCTCGTCGCGAAGCGTTGGACCATGTGTTGCTTCATGGACCTCCCGGTCTTGGAAAAACGACGTTGGCCGGAATTATCGCCAATGAACTTGGCGTCAGTTTGCGGATTACATCCGGACCGGCCATTGAGCGAGCCGGGGATTTGGCGGCTCTTCTTACGAACCTCGGCGAAAAAGATGTCTTGTTCATTGACGAGATCCACCGCCTGAACCGCAGTGTGGAAGAAGTCTTGTATCCGGCGATGGAAGATTATGCGCTGGATATTATCATTGGCAAGGGTCCAAGCGCTCGTTCCATCCGGTTGGATCTGCCCAAATTTACGCTTGTGGGAGCGACAACCCGCGCCGGAGCTTTGGCATCGCCGCTCCGGGACCGGTTTGGCGTGATGTGCCGTTTGGAATATTATGGGCCGAAAGCTTTGCTGCAGATTGTTACGCGAGCGGCGGAAGTATTGAATGTATCTGTGGAAACCGGCGGTGCCGAAGAAATTGCCCGCCGGGCTCGCGGGACGCCCCGCGTCGCCAATCGTTTGCTGAAGCGGGTGAGGGACTTTGCCCTGGTCGCGGATCGGGACGTGATCACGCGGGAAGTCGCAGATAAGGCTCTGGGCATGCTGGAAGTCGATTCCTGTGGACTGGACCGGAATGACCGGCGAATTTTGACCACGATTATTGAAAAATTCAATGGCGGTCCGGTCGGTGTCGAAACGATCGCCGCGGCGGTCAGCGAAGAAACTGACACGATCGAGGATGTTTATGAACCTTTTTTGATCCAGATGGGATTTTTGAACCGAACGCCGCGCGGCAGGGCCGTGACTGCAGCCGCTTATCGACATCTGGGTATTACCTGTCCGTCGGAACCGCCGGCGGAGCGCCAGGAACCGTTATGGAAGGATCAGTAGACGATGAAACTGCTATTGCATATTTGCTGCGGACCCTGCTCCATTTCACCCATCGCGCAGTTGCGGGAGATGGGACATGAGCCGCAGGGGTTCTTTTTCAATCCCAATATTCATCCCTACAAGGAATTTGAACGACGGCTCGATACTTTGAAGGAGTATGCGACGGCGATTGATTTGCCATTGACGATTGACGGACGCTATTTGCTGGAAGATTTTTTGGCGGAAGCGATGCGCCTTGACCGGATTCGCTGTGAAGGGTGCTATGAAATGCGCTTCCGTATGGCCGCAGCGGCAGCGAAACAACAAGAATGCGATGCCTTCACGACGACGCTGTTGGTCAGCCCTTACCAGAAACACGATCTGATCCGGGAAGTTGGCGAACGGGTGGCTAAGGAAACAGGCATCCCTTTCTATTATGTGGATTTCCGACCCGGTTGGCATGAAGGGGTTCGGATCAGCCGGGAGCGGCAGATGTATCGACAGCCCTATTGCGGCTGCATCTTCAGCGAAAAAGAACGTTACTGCAAACAAAACTAGGGAGAATGGCAAAAGTGTTCGGCAATGGATTTGAGTCAACCGGAAAAACCTTGATGGTATTTGGGTTACTGTTGTTTTTGGTCGGCGTCGCCGTTTACTTTGGCGGCAAGTACACGTCGCTGGGACGGTTGCCGGGCGATATCCACATTGAACGGGACAATTTTAGTTTCCATTTTCCGATTGTTACGTCGATCTTAGTCAGTCTGGTACTGACGGTACTAGTGAATCTATTCTTTTCACGGCGTTGACAGGAAGAGACATCGGGAGGGATCTGGCAATGAACGGACTGCGCTGGGTGAGAAATATGTCCTGCCTGTTTCTGGCAGTGATTCTTTTGGTTGGAATGACGCCTGTTTCAGCGGCGACGCCAACGACAAGCCCGACAATCCGGATCGGACTTATGACGAAACAGTTCGGCATTCTGGCGAGCTGCAATGGCGGTTATCAAATCGTCAACGTGGATGATGGCAAGGTGCTGGGTGAATTTGCCGCCGGGACGAAGGCGCGGATTGGCTTGCGGGAAGGTAAGTTTGTCATCAACAACACAATTGTGGTCAGTGACAGGATGCGAATTGAACCGCAAAAAACCAAAAGCATCGAACGGGAAGACCGACTGGTAGAGGTGAACAACCGCCGCTATCGCGGTTCGGTGGAGATTTTCCGGACGCAGGGCGCTGCGGGGATGACGGCTGTCAATGTGTTAACGGTCGATGAATATGTATATGGGGTTCTGGGACTCACACTGACGCCGGAATGGCCGGAGCAGGCAGTGAAAGCCCAGGCGGTTGTTGTTCGCACCTTTGCGCTGCACAATATCGGCAAACACCGAAATGAAGGGTTTGATCTGTGCGACACGGGCGACTGCCTGGTGTATGAAGGACAAACGCAAGAGAACCCCAAAATTTTAAAAGCGATCGAAGATACCTGGGGGATGACGCTGCTTTACCAAAATTATGTGGCTGCCGCTTATTTCCATATGAGCAGTGGTGGATACACCGAAAATAGCGAAACGGCCTTTTCCAGAATGTATCCGTATTTGCGGGGAGTGCCGGACTTCGATCAGACCAGCCCATATTTCCGGTGGCAGAAACGAATCAGTCCGCAGGAACTGGATAGTTTGCTCAAAGGCGCTGGTTATAATTTCGGCGCACTGACCGCCATTGAACTTTCCCGTCGGACGGCGCCACCGGTGAACGCGCCGGATCGCGGCGTTTCCGGACGAATCAAGATGATTACGTTTATTGGCAAAGACGGGATTGCCGCCTTGACTGGAGAGCAAATTCAGAAATTGTTATCCCTGCCGAGCAGTTTGTTCGACATTAATGTCGCTGTGCCGATGCCAAGCATTGACAGTAATATCACCGACAGCTACGGCGATCGGGATACCAAGCAGATCCAAATAAACCTGCCGCCGGCTTCGACGAGCGGGCTATTGACGGATCGACCGGGCATTCGTCGGATTACCGGACAACAAAACGAAATGATTTTTATCGAAGGTTTTGGATGGGGGCACGGGGTCGGTTTTTCCCAATGGGGAGCAAAGACGATGGCGGAAAAGGCGATCAATCCCGGCCCGGATTATTATATGTCGATTTTAAAACATTATTTTCAGGGAGTAAGGATAGACAAGTGGTACTAACATGCTGACAGTTCATGATTTTGACTACGAACTGCCGGAATCGCTGATTGCCCAAACTCCGGCGGAGCCACGGGACTCATCCCGCTTGCTTGCGCTGGACCGGCGAACCGGCGCGATGCGCCATCAATTTTTTTCGCAGATTTTCGAGCACATTCGCCCCGGCGATTTGCTGATCGCCAATGATACCAGGGTAATACCCGCCCGTCTATTGGGCAAAAGGGCGGATACAGGCGGTGGAGTCGAAGTGTTTTTGCTGCACCGCCGTTCACAGGACACTTGGGAAGTCTTGGTCAAACCAGGGAAAAAGATGCGCCCGGGGCAAAAGGTTTGGTTTGATGATTCTTTGTCCTGCGAGGTGCAGGATGTAACGGAATTTGGCGGGCGCGTCGTGCGATTCATGTATGAAGGACTGTTTGAAACAGTCCTGGACAGATTGGGCGAGACGCCGCTGCCGCCCTATATTCATCAAAAATTGACGGATCCGGATCGCTATCAGACTGTGTACGCACGGGAACGCGGTTCGGCGGCGGCGCCAACCGCCGGCCTGCATTTCACGCCAACTTTGATGGACAAAGTGAAGAAGATGGGCGCCGATTTTGCTTTTGTCACTCTGAATATCGGCTTGGGAACTTTTCGGCCGGTACGAATTGAAAACATCGCCGAACATGTAATGCATCGGGAGTTTTATAGCGTGCCGCCGGAAACCGTTGAACGCATTCAGGAAACAAAACGACGGGGCGGCAGGATCATTGCCGTGGGAACGACTGCCGTGCGCACGCTGGAGTCGGCTGCTGCAACCGGTCAATTGGTGGCGGGAAGCGGTTGGTCAGAGTTGTTTATCTATCCGGGGTATGAAGTCAGGGTGATTGATGCGCTGATTACCAATTTTCACTTGCCGCAATCCACGTTGCTGATGTTGGTGAGCGCCTTTGCCGGTCGAGAGAATGTTTTGGCGGCGTACGGGGAAGCGGTTCGGGAACAGTACCGATTCTTTAGTTTTGGCGATGCCATGTTTATTGGTTAGGGAAGGAGCACACCATGCCAGCGGTAACTTATGAATTGATAAAAAAATGTCCGGCAACGGGAGCGCGCGCCGGTCGTCTGCACACTCCACACGGCTCCTTCGACACTCCGATGTTCATGCCGGTGGGCACACAGGGAACTGTGAAAACATTGGCGCCGGAGGAATTGAATACGATGGGCGCCGGGTTTATTCTCGGTAACACCTATCATTTATTTTTGCGCCCTGGGCATGAGATTGTTCGCAAAGCCGGCGGGTTGCATCGTTTTATGAACTGGAACGGCGGGATATTGACGGATAGCGGCGGCTTTCAGGTATTCAGCCTGGGTGATCTTCGTAAGATCAGTGAAGAGGGCGTAGCTTTTCGGTCGCATCTGGACGGATCGCGTCAATTTTTGTCGCCGGAAAAATCGATGGAAGTGCAGATGGCCCTGGGATCGGATATTGCCATGGCATTCGATGAATGTACGCCGTATCCGGCTGAATACGACTACGCCTGCGCTTCGATGCGCCTGACGACGCGTTGGGCCAAAAGATGCCTTGAGGCCCATACACGGGAGGACCAAGCCTTATTTGGCATCGTGCAGGGCGGTATGTACAAGGACCTCCGCCAAGAAAGCGCTGAAGCGTTGGTGGAGATGGATTTTCCGGGGTACGCCATTGGCGGTTTGTCGGTAGGCGAGCCCAAGCCTTTGATGTATGAACTGCTGGAGCATACGACCCCCTTGCTGCCGACGGGCAAGGCCCGATATCTGATGGGGGTGGGGACACCGGATTGTCTTGTGGAAGGCGTGGCGCGGGGCGTAGATATGTTCGACTGCGTTTTTCCGACCCGGGTCGCCCGCAACGGTACCGCCATCACTTCACGGGGACGGGTGGTCATCCGCAATGCCGCGTATACGGAAGACTTCAGCCCGCTGGATCCGGAATGCGATTGCTATACATGCCGTAATTATTCCCGGGCTTATCTCAGGCATCTGATCCGCTGCGACGAAATTTTCGGCCTGCGTCTGATGAGTCTTCACAATCTGCATTATCTGATCCGGCTGATGCGCGAAATTCGAATGGCGATTCTCGAAGACCGGTTCGTGGAGTTTCAACAAAATTTCTGGGCGTCTTATGCCGACTAAGGCAGGATTATCCGGAGAGGTTGTGGAATAGTCTAAAAGATAAATTTTAAGGAGTGTGAGATATTTGCCTTCCATTTCACCGGAGATTGATCAATTCATCCAGGGTTCATGGCCACTCATTCTGATGGCGGTCGTATTCTATTTTATTCTATGGCGGCCACAGAAAAAAGAACAAAAGAAACGCAGCGAATTTTTGGCTGGCCTGAAAAAAGGCGACAAAATCGTAACCATCGGCGGTTTGTACGGAGTTATTATTCGCCTGAATGATAAAACGGCTACGATTCAGATTGCGGAAAAAATTGAAGTGGAGATTGCCAGAACGGCTGTCAGCCATCAACAGCCACCGCGCGGCAACAACACACCTACGGAATCATAAAATAAGTCAGGGTCGACATTCAAAAAATCCTGGTTCGACATGGCGGATTTGGGCAAAATGTGCCGGTCAGTGGTGCATTTTGCTTTTTTTTTGAGTCATCGCAACCAAGTTGAAGCCGGTCAACAGATCGGAGGGTATCGAATGGAAATTGTGATTGGTTTTGCAAAAGCCAAAAAACATGCGACTACAGGCAATGGCGACGGACTGACGGTCATGGCGCGTCCAGCGGGCGGGGTGACCGCGATCCTGGCTGATGGACATGGCGGCGGCCGGTCTGTAAGCGGCATCAGTACCACTGCGTCATTGAAGGCGGCTCACTTGATTGCCGATGGGGTTCAGGACAGTTTTATCCCGCGATCAATTTATGATTATTTTTGCTCGATTAAAGAAACAAATTTTACTGTTGCTCTAACTTTACTTAGCGCCGATTTGGAAGTCGGAAAACTGATTATTTGTCGCAACACGAACTCGCCGGTTTTGATTCGTCACGAATTCGGCGTTGACATTTATGATGAACCTTCACAAATGATAGGCGCCCACAAAAGTGTAAAACCTCAGTATACGCAGGTGAATCTGGATGAAGGGATGATTGCTGTTGCCTTTTCGGATGGCATCCTAAATGCCGGTCATCGCCGGGGTCGATTCTTCGATATAAAATCACTGGAACGGTTGTTGATTGAGAGTCGCCCACAAGATGCGCACTATCTGGCGCAGTCAATTTTGGACCGGGCATTGAGTCTGGACTCTTATCAAGCCACGGATCATATGTCGGTTATAGTTTTGGGAATAGACAACAAGCCGGCGGACAACAAAACAGAGAGCGGAATGGTAAAGATTTCGGCATGAAATAAGCGTTGTTTCCGCTTCGTGATTAGATTGACACTATTGTCGGCAAAAGACTATAATATTCATGTTTGAAATTAGAACGGTTGGGGGGAAACTACTTGAGATCGGCAGAACTAACCAAGTTTTTGGCCGTAGTCGCCATCATTGTTCTTGTCTGTGGTTACTACATTACCCCGCTCGCGTTGTCAGTCAAGCAAGGTCTTGACTTACAGGGGGGCACGCATGTGGTGCTGGAGGCTGTCGACACACCGGAAGCCAAGGTGGATGAAGACGCTGTAAAAAGGGTGCTCAAAATCATTGAGAAGCGCATTAATGAGCTTGGACTGACCGAGCCGCTGATTCAGCGACAGGGTGAACGCCGCATCATTATCGAGTTGCCGGGCGTCAAAGACCCGGAAAAAGCAATTGAAATGATTGGAAAGACAGCCCTATTGGAGTTTCAGGATGAAAAAGGGGTAACCCATCTTACCGGCAAAGACCTGAAAGATGCGAAAGCCCAGATTGACCAGGCCAAACAGAACCTGGTCGCTCTCGAGTTTTCCGAACAAGGCGGCAAGGTATTCGGAGAACTGACCAGTAAAAATGTTGGCAAACACATCGCAATACTGTTGGATAAGCAAGTTCTGACCAACCCGGTGGTCAATGAACCCATCATGGGCGGCAAGGCGGTCATCACCGGCAACCGTTCCATTGAAGAGGCCGAAAGATTGGCGATTCTGTTACGTTCCGGTTCACTTCCGGTCAAGGTGGAGATTCTGGAAACCCGCACCGTAGGCCCGACTTTGGGCGATGACAGCAAAGCCAAGAGCATGACGGCGTTCACTGTCGGCATCGTCCTGATCGCGGCATTTATGTTTGCTTTTTACCGGCTGTCCGGTTTTGTGGCGAACGTATCCCTGCTGTTGTACGTGGTATTGCTCTTGGTATCGATGAAAATGCTGAACGCTACGCTGACGCTGCCGGGAATCGCCGGAATCATCTTGTCCATGGGTATGGCGGTTGACGCTAATGTGTTAATCTTTGAACGGTTTAAGGAAGAGTTGCGGGCAGGAAAAACTCTTCGCGCTTCAATGGATGCAGGATTCAGCCGAGCCTTCGTGACGATTTTCGACTCGAATGTCACTACGTTGTTTGCGGCCGTAATCTTGTTCTTTTTGGGCAGCGGGCCGATTAAAGGATTTGCCGTGACCTTGAGTCTTGGCATTGTCCTTAGCATGTTTACGGCAATAACCGTAACCAAAATTCTGCTGAAGATGCTGATGAACGCCAGTCTGTTCAAAAGCGGAAAAGCATACGGGGCGTAGGAGGTGGTTGAAATGAAGTTTTCCATAATTTCTAAACGTTATATAATGTTCGCCATCTCACTGTTGGTTATTGTTGCCGGTCTGTTCTCCATTGCCACGCAAGGATTCAACAAGGGGATCGACTTTACCGGTGGAACTATGATCGACCTGAAATTTGCCAAACCGGTAACCGTGGCCCAGGTACGAGATGTTTTGTCGGAATATAAGTTGGAAAACAGTGTCGTTCAATTGGCCGGCACGGAAAAAATGGATGCAGCTCCCAATGTGCTGATTCGTTGTCATGTTTTGAGCGAGACGGAACGCAAAGCGGTTTTGGATGGGTTTAACGCCAAACTTGGTAAGTTCGAGATCATGCGGATTGAAAAGGTCGGCGCGACCATCGGTTCGGAGTTGACCCGCGAAGCGGCGATTGCGTTGGTTCTTTCATGGTTGATGATGATTGCCTACATCTCTTATCGATTCGAATTTCGATTTGGAGTTTCGGGCATCATTGCCTTAGTACATGATATTCTGATTGTTTTAGGGATGTTTTCCATATTGCAAAAAGAAATTGACGCTTCCTTCGTTGCCGCTCTCCTGACTATTGTCGGCTATTCCATCAACGACACGATTGTAATATTCGATCGAATCCGCGAAAACATGAAAATGATGAAAAAAGGCGAGAGTCTGCCGGAGATGGTTGACCGGAGCATTTGGCAGACAATGACCCGTTCCATTTATACGGTTTTGACGGTTTTGTTCGCGACCGCGTCTCTATATTTTTTGGGCGGCGAAACGACCAAGAATTTCTCGTTGGCTTTATTGATTGGCTTTGTTTCCGGTACCTATTCCTCAATTTTTGTTGCAAGTCCAATCTGGGTAATGTGGAAACAACGCGACGAGCGCAAACGCTTGGAACACAAAATGCGTCCAGCTTAAGGATGAGTCGATGTAGGGGTCGGGACAGAACCCGGCCTCTATTTTTTTGTCCAATTTCGAAAAACATACACGAAAATATATTTTATTTATCGGCAGGAATTCCACAATATATTGCGTATAATATAATACGGAATACAACATATGCCTGAAAATGAAGGACGAGGAGCGATGGCAATTGCGATGTCCGTATTGTGATTTTCCCGACAGCAGGGTAATCGACTCCCGGGCGGCGGAAGAGGGAAACTCCATTCGCCGACGTCGCGAGTGTCTCCAATGCGCCAGACGGTTCACTACTTACGAAATGGTCGAAGATCTACCGTTACGGGTTGTGAAGAAAGACGGCCGCAGGATGGCGTTTGACCGGAACAAAATACTCAACGGTTTGATAAAGGCTTGCGAAAAACGTCCCATTTCCCTGAAAATGTTGGAAGAGACGACAGATAAGGTTGAAAAGGAACTCCGAAATTCGATGGAACGGGAAATTCCTTCCAGCGTCATAGGTGAAGTGCTAATGAAGTATCTCAAAGAATTGGATCATGTCGCCTATGTCCGTTTTGCTTCCGTGTATCGGGAGTTTACGGATATCGATAACTTCATGCAGGAACTGAAGGCTCTGAAAGACGCGAAAGAGGCGCCGGACGAAACAGGAAAACTGGCCCAGGAACCAAAGGTACAGTAAGAGGGTGGGGAATAATATGTTGACAACAATCAGAAAACGGGATGGTCGTGAAGCTTCCTTTGATCCTAATAAGATTACAGAGGCGATTTACAAGGCCGCGCAGTCTGTCGGCGGTTCCGACCGAGAAATGGCGATGGAACTGACATTGGATGTTTTGCGATTGCTCCGGCAGAAATATAATGGTCAGGGCTGTGGCGTCGAAGATGTCCAGGACGTTGTGGAAAAAGTTTTGATTGAACGTGGACATGCCAAAACTGCAAAAGCTTATATCCTTTACCGCTCCAAACGAAGCCGAATCCGTGACGGGAAATCGGAGCTGATGGACGCGGTTCAGGATATTCTGGTCGAGACCAGCCGTGACAATGCGAATGTTTCCAATTCCCCGTCGGCCAAAATGTTGCAGATCGCGAGCGCTGCCAGCAAGGCCTATTATCTGACCCGTTTGATTCCGGAGCATCTCTCGCAGGCTCATGTGAGAGGCGATATCCATATCCATGATCTTGATTTTTATGGCAAAACATTGAACTGTGTCCAGATTCCTCTGGGAAAATTGCTGCAAAACGGCTTCAACAATGGACATGGTTATATCCGGCCGCCAAAGCGGCCAAGTTCCGCTACCGCCTTGGCGGCCATCATTTTGCAATCCTCGCAGAACGATATGTTTGGCGGGCAAAGTTTCGCCTATTTTGACCGAGATATGTCGCCGTTCATGAAAGGTGTGGATGACGAGGAAGTCTTTCAGGCGATGGAAGCCTTGATCTATAATTTGAATTCCATGCACTCGTTGCCCGGCGACGAACGAATTTGGGTTTTTGATCGTCAGGAATCGAGAATGGAAACCTTGTCCATGGAAGAGTTTCATCTAAAATTTGAACCGGGCCGGTTTTCCGCTCTCAGTCTGAACTATGAAACAGGCCGCACCGAATTGAAAGAAATTACCGATTCCATGAAACATTACAACTTTAACCGGATTTTGCGCGTTCAACTCAAAAGCGGACAAACCGTCGCGGTTACCGATAATCATTCCATCATGACGTTGGACCAATCCGGCAGAGTATCCACCGCTTGCCCGGAAACCTTGCGGGTCGGACTGGTTCCGGCAAAATGGGAACCGGAGTTGCAGCGCCATGTTTATGATCTTCGCTCCTATCCTTCTTCCCGGCGCTACCCGCTGGAAACTGTGGAACTGAATGAAAACCTGGCCCGGTTTTTTGGTTATTATGTTGCGGGCGGATCGTCGGCGGAAACAGAACTGACTGGCAAGCACTGCGACAAACAGTTGGAATCCGCTGTCACCGGAGTTCTGCGGAAATTGAATCCGCGCTTTACCGCGGAGCTTCGCTTGGATCGGGAACGCAAAACCGGCGATCTGGTTTGCCGTGTAGGAAGCCGGTTTGCGTCCTTTGTTCGCGATACCTGCGGAACCGGTATTTCGACCAAAAGAGTTCCCACGGAGATTTTCTTTGCGAATCCTTCGGTCATCCGAGCCTTTCTTGAGGGATTCTTTAGTGTTCAGTCGGAAGAGTTCGAGCAGGAACAGCAGGTGGGGGCCACTTATTCCCGGGAACTTCGGGATGGCATTTGGCTTTTGCTGACCCGATTGGGAATTCTGTCTTCATTGTCGCAAGCAAGTATGGAAACCGCGAGTATGGTTGCAGTAGGCAACTATTACCGAATTGCCACTTCGGCGGTTTCCCGTCAAGATGTTTATCAGGTGCGATCAGCGGAAACACCATTCGATTATGAATATTTGCGGCCATTGTTGACGTCGGTGTGCGGCGCATCCTTCCTCGATGCCCATGCGGGAACCATCAGCCCGGATCAGGTTCTGCAATGGTCCTTGGAGCTGTCGAAGCGGGTGTTAACGGAATTCGAACAATCTCGTCTGGAAGAAATCGCCGGGATGCGGCCGGAGAACGTAGTCTTGTCCGGTTTTGATATCCCGCTAGATTATCAGGAATTGTTTGATCGGCTGCTGCTTGCCGAGGGGAAGTCAGTAATCGATCTGGCGAGCGACCCCGGGACGGAACAACGTCTGGCGCAACAGCTTTTGCTGCAAAATGAAGCCGTATGCGGGATCCTGCAAGTGTTACAGCGTGCTGCCCAAATGTATCCCATTGCCGTTGAATCCTTGTCAGAGCAAGAAATGGAGCGGGTTGTCTATGACATTTCCGTGACGGAAAACGAAAATTTCCTGACGGCGCAGGGCGTATTTGTCCACAATTCCCGCGCTGGCGCCCAAGTACCGTTTTCCAGCCTGAATGTGGGAACGGAAACGACTCCGGAAGGACGCGCGGTCACCCGCAACCTGTTGCTGGCCTATGAGAAGGGATTGGGCAAGGGCGAGAATCCTATATTCCCGAATGTAATCTTCCGTCTGAAGAAAGGCATCAACTTTGATCCGGGTGATCCCAATTACGACCTCTTCCAACTGGCGATCCGAGTGGCGTCCAAACGGCTTAACCCTACGTTCAGTTTTATGGATGCATCCTATAATAAACCTTACGGAACGGAGGTTTCTTATATGGGTTGCCGAACCCGGGTCATGGCGAACGTCAATGGACCGGCTGTGTCCGATGGACGGGGCAATCTGAGTTTTACCACTCTGAACTTGCCCAGAATCGCCATTAAATCCGAGCGCAACTTGATGAAATTCTATCAGCAGTTGGATGCAATGATGGATTTGATCTGCGAGCAGTTGCATCATCGATATCAGGTCCAGGGCGCATTAAAAGTCAAGGATATGCCGTTTCTAATGGGACAGGGCCTGTACATGGATTCGGAAAAATTAAGCAAGAATGATGTCGTGGAGCCGGTCATCCGTCACGGCACCCTTTCGATTGGGTTCATCGGCTTGGCGGAAACCTTGGTGAGTCTGACTGGTCGACATCATGGCGAAAGTGACGAAACACAGGCGCTGGGCGAGGAAATCGTGGCGTTTATGCGGGACAAAGTTGACAGGGCGGCTGAAAAATACCATCTGAACTATACATTGATTGCAACGCCGGCGGAGGGCCTATCCGGGAGATTTGTCCGGATGGATCGCAAGGAATACGGGATCATACCTGGTGTGACCGATCTAGAGTATTACACAAATTCGTTCCATATTCCCGTGAGTTTTCCGATCAGCGCCCATGAAAAAATGCGTCGTGAGGGTGTTTACCACAAATATACCAACGCCGGGCATATTAGTTATGTGGAATTCGCTTCGCCGCCCATTCACAATCCCAAGGCGGTGGAAGACATTCTGCGTTGCATGTCGGATTCCGACATTGGCTACGCTGGGATTAATTTTCCGGTGGATTTCTGCGATTCCTGCGGACATATTGGCGTGATCGAATCAGAGTGTTGCCCGGTGTGCGGCGCAGGCAGCGTTCGTCGAGTTCGCCGGATTACTGGTTATCTTTCCACGATTGAACGATTTAATGATCCGAAACAGGCGGAATTGAAAAACCGCGTGGCGCATTTCAAATAACGGAGCATCGGGACAATGAGAATTCGTTTGGCTGGCATTGTAAAAGAAAGCGTTGTGGATGGACCGGGAATCCGGATGGTGATTTTTGTTCAAGGATGCCCTCACGGCTGCATCGGTTGTCACAACCCCGGCTCCCATGATCCGGCCGGCGGTTATGAGTCTACCACGGAAGAGCTGATCGCCGCCTTGCCCGACGGAAAGTTGGTCAGCGGTTTGACTCTGTCCGGCGGGGAACCGTTCCTGCAGGCCGAAGCGTTGGCCGAAATTGCGGCAGCGGCGAAAATCAAAGGATTGTCGGTTATGACCTATACAGGTTACCGCTTCGAGTTACTATTGGAAATCGGCGAAAATAAACCGGCGGTTTTGGCTTTGTTGCAACAGACGGATATCCTGGTGGACGGACCCTATGAACAGGAAAAACGGGACTTGGGATTGCCATTCCGGGGCTCCGCTAATCAGCGACTAATCGATGTACCGGCATCCCTGTCGTCAGGTTCGGTCAAAGAATGGATGGATCCGGCCTGGTCGTTCTACTCAGGTTAATCCATCGAACTCACGATTCAAATCCCTGTTTCGCAAACAGGGATTTTTCATAAACCACGACAAAAGTTGTCAGTGAAATGCAGGTGTGACATAATAGTCCTATGAATTGGCAATTGATTGACCGTCTGAAACAACGAACCAGCCGAGAAACGGGAGCCGTCCGGACAGCGCCCGGCGCAAAAACCGGTTTTGCCTTGGTGTTTCCCAACGAATATCACTTGGGAATGTCAAATTTGGGGTTTCAAATCATCTATCGGGAAATAAACCGACGGAGCGATACTGCCTGCGAAAGGGCCTTTTTACCGTCACCGGACGAACTCGCGGAGTATCGTCGAACCGGAACCCCTCTCATGACGCTCGAAACCCAGCGGCCATTGAATGAGTTTCCGTTAGTGGGTTTTGCGATATCGTTCGAAATGGATTATTTTCACGTTCTGGATATTTTGGAATTGGGTCGTGTGCCGCGACTGAAAAATGAAAGAGGGGAGCGCGATCCCCTTGTGATTGCCGGTGGCCCTTGTGCTACGTTCAATCCAGAACCGCTTTCCCCCTTTGTCGACGTGTTTGTGGTGGGGGAAGGGGAAGAAGTCATCCAGGAACTATTGGATATTTACCATGCCGAAAAAAATGCGGGATCGACTCGTGCGTGCACTCTGCAGGCGTTGTCAAAAGTCGCCGGCCTTTATGTGCCAGATGTTTCCGTGAGCGCAACGCGTGTGCAACGACGCTGGATTGAACATCTGGACCAGTATTCTGGTGAAACGGCCATTGTGGCGGATCAGACGGAATTTGACGGGTTATATCTGGTTGAAGTGGCGCGGGGATGCGGCCGTCATTGCCGATTTTGCATGGCCGGATATTGTTTTCGGCCGCCAAGGGCTCGTTCCGTTGAAGCAATTAGGCAGGGTGTGGCGAACGCGCGACAGCGAAAGAAAAAGGTCGGACTGGTTGGCGCCGCGGTTTCCGATTTTCCCGACATGGAGTTATTGTGCAACATGCTGACCGAAGAAAGCATCGGGACGTCGGTAGCTTCATTGCGGGCGGATTCTACAACGCCGGAACTGGTGAAAGTTTTGGCGAACAGCGGACACCGCACGATCACTCTGGCTCCAGAGGCGGGCAGCGAGCGATTGCGTCGCGTCATCAACAAAGGGATCAGTGAGGAAGCCCTGCTGGCTACGGTAGCCATGGCGCTTCGCGCGGGCATTCCTAATGTCAAACTGTATATTATGATCGGGTTGCCGGAAGAAACGGATGCGGATATCGAGGCCATCCGCGCATTGGCGCTGAAAACCTTGGAGTGCATGCGGGATAACGGTCCTGCCGGTACGCTGACGCTCAGCGTGAACCCGTTTGTGCCGAAACCATTCACGCCTTTTCAATGGTTGCCGATGGCGGATCAAAATCTCGTGGCCGCTCGCCTGAAAAAACTGGAAAAGAGTCTAAAAACGGAAAAGCGGATTCGCGTACAGGCCGAATCATTACGTGAAGCGTATATTCAGGGCGCCCTGGCGCGGGGTGACCGTCGCCTGGGAAGGGCTTTGTTGGCGGCGCAGCAGTTGGGCGGCCGCAAACATTGGAAACAGGCTTTAAAGTCGACGGGATTACGGGAGGAAGATTACCTCTACCGGGAATATTCTTTTGACGCGTCGCTGCCATGGGATGTGATTGACGTAGGAGTATCCCGTGAATATCTTTGGACTGAACTGCAGAAGGCGCGTCAGGAAGCGCCGACCGCCGATTGTTCGCCGGAATGCCGGCGGTGCGGCGTTTGTCAATAATAAGGGGGACTTTTCGTCAATCATGAAGGACTGGGATTATTTTAATCACGAAAATGGCGTTGTATTTGGATATTTTCCGCAGCTTCAGGCGCAGGGGCTGAGGCATGGTGTTTCCACTCGAATTGGCGGCTGTAGCCGCGGTGAACTGGCCTCTTTAAATCTCGGAATCAAAGTGAATGACAGTCCGGACAATATTCGCGTCAATTGGGATAAATTCTGCGAAGCAGTCGACGTTGACGCAGGGCGGGTGGTCGCATCCGGACAGATTCATGGCGACCATGTGGCCGTTGTTGATGAGTTGCAGGCGGGGCAGCGCCTGGCGGATACAGACGGATTAGTGACAAATCGTCCTAATTTGCCGCTGTTGCTGTTTTTTGCGGATTGCGTTCCCTTGCTTCTGTATGATCCGGTGCGGCAGGTCATTGGCTTGAGCCATGCCGGCTGGAAAGGAACCTTTCTTTCCATCGGACCGAAGACTTTGAATGTGATGCAACACACATTCGGCACGGATCCGGCGGATTGTCTGGCGGGAATCGGCCCTTCGATTGGTCCGGATGATTATGAGGTCGATGAACCGGTTTTGACAGAGATCCGCACACGGTGGCAGTCCCCGGAGCTGTTTTCCCAACCTTGCCGACCGGGTCACTGGCTGCTGAACCTTTGGGACTGGAACCGTCAGCAGTTGATCGACGCCGGGATTCCCGCGTCGAACGTGGCGATCAGCGGGGTTTCCACCGCCCAACATTCCGACCTCTTTTTCTCGCATCGGGCCAGCGGCGGGAAAGCCGGCCGGTTTGGCGTGTTGATGTCGCTTTGACAGTTCAATCCGCCCGGCGATATAATAAAAAGATCGAATGCGGGATGGGAGGCCTTGGTTTTGATTGCGGACAATCTGGCAATGATTCGTAAATCCATCGGCAACGATGAGGTTGTATTAATTGCGGTTACCAAAACCCAATCCGTGCCCGTGATCCGGGAAGCGGTCGCGGCCGGTCTGTCTGTGCTGGGGGAAAACCGGGTTCAGGAAGCGGTCGAGAAGGCGGCTCAATTGATGGATCTGCCCCTGGAATGGCATTTGATTGGCCATTTGCAGACGAACAAGGTCAAACAGGCGGTTGCGTTGTTTTCCTTAATCCATTCCGTTGACAGCGAACGTTTGGCGTGTGAAATAGACCGCTGCGCCCGATTGGCCGGTAAAGTGCAAGATGTGCTCATTCAGGTCAATGTTGGCGGAGAAGAATCAAAATCCGGGATCGAGCCGTCGCAGGCGGATCATTTGGCGGCTTATATGGATTCGCTTCCAAACTTGCGATTATGCGGAGCGATGACAATTGCGCCGTTGGTTGAAGATGCTGAAATGACGCGACCTATATTTCAGGAGATGCGAATCATTTTTGAACGATTGCGGCAAAAAATTTCCCGTCCGGAAGATTTTCGGTGGCTGTCGATGGGCATGACGCATGATTATCGCATTGCCGTGTCGGAAGGCGCCAACATGATCCGAATCGGTACGGGATTATTTGGGGCGCGAACTGTCAGGTAAGGGAGGGTTGGCTTTGAAGCTGTTGGATAGAATCTGGAATCTACTGGGGTTGGTCGAATCGGACGAGCTGGAGGAGACGGAAAAAGACGGATCAGAAAAAGCGAATGCCCGCACGGAGCGAAAAAATGAGCGACCTGCCGCCAAAGTACTCGAGGATTCGCGAAATCGCAGGGCGGCGCCGCCGGATCCTTCGTCCGTGGGCAACCCGACTTCTTTGCCGGTGAAGACAAATCCACAGTCGTCCTCCGCCCGTGATCCGGAAATCGGCAAAGGAATTGTCGTGATCACTCAACCGATGGGATTTGACGATGCCCGCCAGATCGCGGAGAATGTCAAAAATGGCAAAACGGTTCTTGTCAACTTCGAACGGACGGATAGCGAAACCATCAAGCGAACAGTGGATTTCATGAGTGGAATCACCTATGCGGTCAGCGGTACGGTTCAGAGAGTATCCAATACAATTTTTCTGTTCGCGCCAGCTCGTGTCGAAATTTATGCAACGGAACGGTTTGCAACGGATGGGCCGGAAGAACTGCCCTGGCGGCGGTCATAATTGGGGAGGGGAATAATTATGCTTGAAAATAAACAAATAGGCTTCATCGGTGGCGGCGCCATGGGAGAAGCGCTGATGGGAGGACTACTGGCGCGGAAGATGTTGACACCGGAGCAGGTTACGGTTTTTGATGTATCCCGGGATCGACTTCAATTTCTGAAGGAACGTTATGGCGTAGCGATCGGCGATTCCGGACAAGCAGTCGCTGCGGCGAGCGACATTTTATTTCTGACGATTAAACCGCAAGTGATGGCTTCGGTATTGGCGGATATCGGCAAGCTGGTGAAGCAAACGACGCTCGTCGTGTCCATTGCGGCCGGAATCAAGATTGCAACCTTGGAGAAATACCTGCCGCGGGTGTCGGTAATCCGGGTCATGCCCAATACTCCGGTGGCTGTCGGTGAAGGAATGTCGGCCGTTGCCAAAGGCAGTTACGCGGATGAGGCGGCTGCCGAGCTGGTTTCTTCCATGTTTTCCGCAGTAGGTCGGGCGGTGCAGGTTGACGAATCAATGATGGATGCTGTTACCGGTCTTTCCGGCAGCGGCCCAGCGTTCTTTTTCCTGATGCTGGACGCCTTATCGGACGCAGGGGTGCGGGTCGGCTTTTCCCGGCAAAATGCCTTGCTGTTGTCCGCCCAGACGATGTTGGGCGCGGCGAAAATGGTGTTGGAGACCGGCGAACATCCCGGAAAATTGAAGGATATGGTTACCTCTCCCGGCGGTACGGCCATTACCGGGGTTCACATGCTGGAAACGCATTCGATCCGCGCTTCGTTGATTGAGGCTGTGGTCGCCGCCACAGCGCGTTCCCGTGATATGGGCAAGGATCAATGATTGATCGGGATAAGATCCTCCGCTATTATCGGGCAACCGGCGACCATGAACAGGCAGGCCGGATTTTGGACGCGGCGGAAACTGCGATTCGCAATCGCCGTTTTGTGATCACGGAGTTTTTGGATCCGCATGCGTATTCGATTGCAGAAACAGTGGCGGCTTACGAAGAAACCCTTTTACTCCAAAGTCAGGGTGGCTTTGATACGGCGGAGCGAGTTCGGGCCGTCTTTGTGTGCAGGGATTTTCGCGGGGAAGCGCCCAACTCGGTTGAGGCTGTTGGCGTGGAGTGGGATGCCCGCTTTTATCAACTGACCCATCGGGACGTGTTGGGGGGATTGCTGGCTCTTGGAATTAAACGCGGCTTGATCGGCGACATTCTTATGATTCCCGGGGGCTGTCAGATCATCGTCGATCCTTCGATTCGTCCATTCCTCCTGCAGGAGTTGCAGCGTCTGGGAGCTGCAAACGTTAAGGTGAAACTGATTACGCTGTCCGAATTGCAGCTTCGGCCGGAAACTGTCAAAGAAATCCGCTCCACCGTGGCGTCTTTGCGCCTGGATTCGGTGGCAGCCTCCGGATTTGGCGTTTCCCGCACCCAGATGGCGGAAGAAATTCAATCGGAAAAAGTGAAAGTCAACTGGAAAGATGCCAAAAATCCCGCTCAAAACGTGAAGGCGGGCGATGTAATTTCCTTTCGCGGGCGCGGTCGGGTAGAAATTGTCGAAATTACCGGACAAACAAAGAAGGGACGAACAGGGGTCTTGTTGAAAAGATATATGTAACCTGTTCGGATCAATGGGAAGGGGTGGACTTGTGCTGACACCGCTGGATATTCATAACAAGAAGTTCAAAAAGGAGTTTCGGGGCTACGAGCCCGCCGAAGTCGATCAATTCATGGTGGAAGCCGCCAAAACACTGGAACGTCTGCTTCAGGACAATATGGACTTGAAGGAAAACGTGGAGCGACTGACGACAAAATTGGAACATTATCAGCACATGGAAACCACCTTGCACAGCACGCTGGTAATTGCGCAGGAAACTGCCGAAGAGGTCAAGTTGAACGCCAAGCGTGAATGTGAATTGATGATGAAGGAAATGGAAGTTCGCGGTCAGAAGATGCTGGACGACGCTGCAACGAAAGTCCGGCGCATGAACGTTGAATATGAGGAGTTGCGTAAACAGGGACAGGTTTTCCGTATTCGTCAGAAAACCTTGTTGACGGCGCAGTTGGAAATGTTGAAAAAAGATGAGGAAGATGACAACTAGCTTTGAATGTGGATGAACTGATTCTCAACGATTCGCCGGAAGGCGTATCCATTAGCGTCCGGGTACAGCCACGCGCTGGGCGAAACAAGATATTGGGCATTCATGGCGGGTGTCTCAAGCTGGCGATTGCCGCCGCGCCAGTGGAAGGCGAGGCGACGCGCAAATGTTTACGGTACTTGGCCGAAATATTCAACGTGGCGCTTGTTGCCGTAAGTCTGCTGACGGGTGCGCAGTCTCGGAACAAAGTGTTTCGGATCGCCGGGATGGATGCCGCCCAATGTCGCCGGATCCTCGGAACGATCGACAAATAGGGATTCCATCGTTTCGGCGAAAAAGTGCTGGATCGGAAACACACAGCATGACAAAAGAGGATTTTACCGAAACAGAAAGAATAATATTTTTGTGTCAGAAAACTGACAGAAATAATGCCTGCCTCGGCCGACCGGCAATGGTGCCTGTCAGTTGTTGGTACTATGGCATTTTTTTATTGCCGGTGACGATTCCAAGGTGACGGAGGGTCAAAAATGCAAACAGGAACGGATTATTTTCTCAATTGGGTCGAAGTGGCGGTTTTGTTGCGCGAACAAAAATTAGAAGCCGCAGAAGGAATCTTTTCAAAATTGATGGAGCAAATTCGTCTGCAACAGGCCCAACTTGAGGCGTTGCTGGACACCGTCAACGAGGCGATTTGCATGATTGACGCGGAACATCGGGTCGTTGCCTGGAACCATCGCGCCGAACTATTATATGGAATCAAACGGAATGAAATTTTACAGCAACCAATTGACCGCTATTTTTCGAATCTGCGGATCAGTGAGGTCATGAATAACGGGCAGGAAGTATCGGAAGAGTATCATGCTCCCTGTCCCGAAACCCATGTTCTGATCAATGCCCGGCCAATCAGCCGCGATGGTCTTGTCTTCGGGGCTATATCCGCGGAACGGGACATTACGGAATTGGTCCAACTGAACCAACAGTTAACGCAAAAAAACCAGGAAATGCAATCATTAAAGCAGACATTGACCGAGATCCATTCCCGTCAGGATCCCTTCTTTTCCATTCATGGCCGGGGCGAGGCGATCCGAAACTCGGTCAACATGGCCCGTCGCGTGGCGACAACCAGCGTTCCGGTATTGCTGCGAGGGGAAAGCGGTACCGGCAAGGAACTGTTCGCCCGAGCCATTCATGAGGCCAGTCAGGTAACCGGCCCCTATGTGGCGATTAACTGCGGCGCCATTCCTGGCAATCTATTTGAGAGCGAACTCTTCGGTTATGAACCGGGGGCCTTCACCGGCGCCGAACGCAAGGGTCGTGTCGGTCTGCTCGAAAAAGCTAATAGCGGGACGGTTTTGCTCGACGAAGTGGGGGATATGCCTCGGGAAATGCAGGTAAAATTACTGCGCACTTTGCAGGAAAAATCGCTGTATCGTGTCGGCGGGAATACGCCGATTGCCGTAGATTTTCGGGTAATTGCCGCTACCAACCGCAATTTGGAAGAATTGATTCGCAGCGGAGAGTTTCGTGAAGATTTGTATTACCGCCTGAATGTTGTTACGATTGCCTTGCCGCCTTTGCGCGAGAGGCCGGATGACATTCCCGAGCTGTTCCATCGCAGTTTGCAGTATTTCTGCGCCTTGCACAACAAAAACATTGCCCGTACGGATGCGGCCCTGATGACCGCCCTGCTACGTTATCAATGGCCGGGAAACATTCGGGAATTTCTTAACGTGTTGGAACGGTTAGTCATTTTAGCGGAAAGTGAAACACTTGGCGTACATGACTTGCCGCCACAGTTTGCGTCATCGGACGTAAAAAGAGAAAATACTGGTATTAATTCTTGCCTGCCTAATGCAACGGCGGTTTTGGAACGGGAATTGATTGAAAAGACATTGGCCGAGGTTGCCGGCAACCGGGCGTTGGCGGCGCAAAAACTGGGAATACCTCGCAGCACGCTATACTACAAGATGGCCAAGCTGGGATTGTAATGTCGAAAAACCGACAGTTTGTCAAATAGCTGACGATTCCCAGAGGACAATACGAAGGAAAAAATACTACGGAGACTCCCGGATCCGGGATTTCCCGTAGTATTTTTTTGTTTGCCGAGATCGATAAATTACTGATAAATAGGGGCTTGGGCGATGGTTTGCTAAGAAGGCGAATCAATGTCTTTTCGATTGAACTCATGTTTGGCATGGAATTTGCATTAATTCAAACTGTTTGCGTTATAGAAATGAGGTGTTGAAAGTGCGAATTGAGAATCATCCCATCTTGACTTTTGCCGATGCGGCGACCGTCGAGTTCACGTTCAATGGTCAGATGCTCAGTGGACGCGAAGGGGAACCGATTGCCGCGGCGTTGCACGATGCCGGAGTCAGGGTGTTGCGACACAGTCCCCGTTACCACAGGCCCCGCGGCTTGTTTTGCGCAATCGGCAATTGCTCTTCCTGCCTGATGACGGTTAACGGCGTTCCCAACGTCCGCGTTTGCGTCGAGCCGCTGCGAGCGGGAATGACCGTAGAAACTCAGGAAGGAAAGGGGAGTCTGGCGTGACGGAAGTGGATATCGTTGTAATCGGCGGCGGACCAGCCGGCCTGTCGGCGGCGGTTCATGCGGCGAAAATGGGCGCCGGCGTCTTGCTGCTGGAACGCGCCCAGTCATTGGGCGGTCAGTTGGCTAAGCAGACTCACAAGTTTTTTGGGTCCCGCCAAGAGTTTGCCGGCGAACGGGGTTTTGATATCGCCCATACCTTGATGGAACAAATCGGACAGCAAGACAACATTGAAGTTTGGACAAACGCCACCGCGCTTGGCTACTATCCGGACGGAGTTCTTACTGTTAAACGGAACGAAACCTTTCACACACTCCGTCCTCGCAAGTTGATCGTCGCTACCGGGGCCTCAGAAAAAACGTTAGCCTTTCCGAACAATGATTTGCCGGGAATCTACGGCGCAGGAGCGGTACAGACCCTGATGAATCTGTACGGTGTAATGCCGGCCAAACGGGTGCTTATGGTCGGCGCCGGCAATATTGGCGTCATAGTGGCGTACCAACTGCTTCAGGCTGGAGTGGAAGTCGCGGCGGTCATCGAAGCGACGCCCCGGATCGGCGGCTATTGGGTTCATGCGTCAAAAATCCGGCGCTGCGGCGTACCAATTTTAACCGGACATACCATCCGACAGGCGCATGGAACGTCGCAACTGACAGGCGTTACGGTCTGTCGGCTGGACGAAAAATGGAACATGATTCCTGGTTCCGATACACTGTTTGATGTAGACGGCCTTTGCCTGGCGGTGGGGCTAAGCCCCCTGACCGAGCTTTTATGGCAAGCCGGCTGCAAAATGAATTATGTGCCGGAATTGGGCGGCTATGTTCCCTGGCGCAATGAAGATTTGCAGACAACGCAGAAAAACGTGTATGTCGCCGGCGACGTGGCGGGAGTGGAAGAGGCATCGGCCGCCATGGTGGAGGGAAAACTCGCTGGTTTGGCCGCCGCGTTCGCTTTGAACCGTCAAACGGCTGAGTTTGCGGCGGAATACCGGACGGCGAAACAGCAACTGAACGCGCTGCGATCTGGTCCGCTCAGCGCGAAAGTATGCAATGGCTTATGTAAAGTGATGCTGGGGGAGGCGATCTAACATGTTGGCGATTGATGGAACAGCGACCGCCGAAGACCTGCAAGCAGTGCTGCCAACGCCGGACCGCCGGCAACGCGGCGCGGTGGCCGTGATTGAATGCTTTCAGGAAATTCCCTGTAATCCTTGCGCTGACGCTTGTCCGCGCGGGGCCATCACAATGCCGGATAATATCAGTCAACGGCCCGTTTTTGATCCGGACAAGTGCAATGGTTGCGGAATTTGCGTTGGCAGGTGTCCCGGTTTGGCCATTTTCGTGGTGGATTATTCATATGGCGACGAGACGGCTCTATTGAAAATCCCCTATGAATTCCGTCCGTTACCGCAGGTTGGCGACTCCGTGACAGCCCTGGACCGTCAGGGTGCTGCCGTCGGCCCAGCGCATGTGGTCAAAGTGCAGGAACAAAAGAATCGGACCACGATACTCTGGTTGACGGTATCGGCGGCTATGGCGGCGACAGTGCGCAATATCCGTCTGATGGAGGAGGTACTGGCATGAGCGACGATATCATCGTTTGTCGTTGTGAAGATATCAAGTTGTCGGAAATTCGGGATCAAATCGCGCAAGGAGCGCATACCACCGAAGAACTCAAGCGCCGCTGCCGTTGCGGCATGGGACCTTGCCAGGGCCGGACTTGCATGCCGATCGTGGCCCAGGAACTGTCGAAGGCTACTGGAAAACCCGTAGGCGAAATTCCGTTGCCGACGTTCCGGCAACCGACGGCAGCGATCAAGCTGGGCGCCCTAACGGGAGGTGGAATCGATGACTGAGACGGCGGATGTTGTTGTTGTCGGCGGCGGAATTGTCGGTTGTTCGATTGCCTACAATCTGGCCAAGCTGGGAGCCGGCCGGGTGATTCTGCTGGAACGGGGTTATCTGGCCAGCGGCTCGACCGGGCGCTGCGGCGCCGGCACGCGGATGCAGTGGGGAACGGAAACGAACTGCCTCTTGTCACGGGAAAGCACGCATATGCTGGAAAACTTGGCCGAGCTGTTGGAAGTCGATGTCGATATCGAACTGCATCAAGGCGGCTACTTAATGCCAGCGTACACTGAAAAAATGGCCAGCCAGTTTAAACAGAATCTGAAGTTGCAAAACACCCTGGATATTCCGGCGCATTGGGTCACGCCGCAAGAAGCGAAGGAAATTGTACCGCTGTTAAACACGGACGGGATGATCGGCGCCACCTTCTGCGCCAAGGATGGACACTGCAATCCTTTCAAAGCGACCGAGGCTTATGCCCAGGCGGCGAAGCGGCTGGGAGTGGAAATCCGGACCTATACGGAAGTCACCGGTCTGGAAGCGGAATGCTGCAATATCAGTAAAGTAAAGACGACGGCCGGCGACATTTCGACGTCGCATGTGGTCATGGCCGCCGGCGGGTACTCCAAACCGCTTTGCAAGACAGTGGGTGTGGATGTTCCAATCTATCCGGAGCGACATGAAATTTTGGTGACGGAACCGGTGGATCCGGTTCAGGAATCCATGGTCATGAGTTTTCATCATAACCTTTATTGCCAACAAAGCCCTCATGGCAGTTTCATCATGGGAATCGGCCATCCGGATTTACCGGAATCCTTCGATACTCGTTCCAGCTGGGAATTTTTGCAGGAGATGGCCCGAAGAGTTCTGAAGGTGTTGCCGGGACTGGCCGGACTGAACGTGATCCGGCAATGGGCAGGATTATATGATATGTCGCCGGACCGGCAGCCGATCCTCGGGCCTGTCGGTGGAGTGGACGGCTTGCATGTCGCGGCGGGATTCAGTGGTCACGGTTTCATGATTTCTCCCGTGGTCGGACGGATTGTCGCCGAGAAGTTGTTGGGGTTGCCGACTGTCTTGCCGGTGGATATGTTTGATGCCGGCAGATTCCAACGCGGCGAGTTGTTTATTGAACCATCCGTCGTATAACAGATTATATAGATATTCGAATTTTAGGGAGGATGACAAACATGTTGACAGAGTATCGAAATGAACCGTTCACGAATTTTTCCCTGCCGGAAAACAAGGCGGCGATGGAAGCGGCGCTGGCTCTCATAGCGTCCCAAAAGGGGCGGCATTATCCATTGAAGATCGGTGGAATTGCCGTTGACACCGAGGCTCGCATTACTTCGACCAATCCTTCCAACACGACCGAAGTTGTTGGAACCGTGGCCAGAGCAAATGTTGATTTGGCTAATAAAGCGGTGCAGGCAGCAAGTGAAGCCTTCAAAAACTGGAAGAACTTTGCGCCGGAAGCACGGGCCAGGGTAATATTCAAAGCCGCAGCCATATTACGGCGGCGCAAATTCGAATACTCCGCCTGGCTGGTCGAGGAAGCCGGGAAGAATTGGGCGGAAGCCGATGCCGATACAGCGGAAGCGATTGATTTCATGGAGTACTATGGACGTGAAATGTTGCGCTATGCAGCCGGGATGCCGGTTGCCAGCTTCCCCGGCGAACATAACGAATGCGTCTATATTCCGTTGGGAGTTGGGGTGGTGATTCCGCCATGGAATTTCCCCCTGGCGATTTTGGCGGGCATGACGGCGGCAGCGGTGGTTGCCGGCAATGCGGTGATTATGAAGCCGGCCAGCAGCACTCCGGTCATTGCGGCCAAACTGATGGAACTGTTCGAGGAAGCGGGCTTGCCCGCCGGCGTGGTCAACTACCTCCCCGGCAGCGGCGGCAGCATCGGCGATGCATTGGTGACGCATCCCCAGGTCCGGTTTATCAATTTCACAGGTTCCAAGGACGTTGGTCTGAGGATCAACAAGCTGGCGGCGGATATTGCTCCCGGCCAAATCTGGATCAAGCGGGTCATTGCTGAAATGGGCGGCAAGGATGCCATCATCGTTGACGACGAGGCGGACATCGAAGAGGCGGCCGCCGGCATCGTAACTTCATCTTTCGGTTTTCAGGGGCAAAAGTGTTCGGCCTGTTCGCGTGCTATTGTCGTAAAGAGCGTCTATGAGCAATTGGTCGCGAAAGTAGTGGAAAAAACAAAAGCGCTGAAAGTCGGACCCGCCGCCGAGTTCGGCGTGAATCTCGGGCCAGTTATCGATGACAGCGCCTATAAAAAAGTTTTCGACTACATCACCATCGGCAAGCAAGAAGCAAAACTGGCTGCAGGTGGCGGAAAAGCCGGCGACAATGGCTGGTTTATTGAACCGACCGTGTTTGTGGATGTGCCGCCGACTGCCCGTATCGCCAAAGAAGAAATTTTTGGGCCAGTGGTGGCGATCATTCCGGTCGACAATTTTACGGAGGCGTTGGCAGTCGCCAATAGCACCGAATACGGTCTGACCGGCGCGGTATATTCCCGAAACCGCAACAAACTCGAACAGGCGCGGCGCGATTTCCACGTCGGCAATCTATATCTCAACCGGAAATGTACCGGTGCCCTGGTCGGGATCCAACCGTTCGGCGGCTTCAACATGTCCGGTACCGATTCAAAAGCCGGCGGCGCCGATTACCTGTTGCTGTTCCTGCAGGCGAAGTCGGTGACGGAAAAACTGTAACAAGCAATTCATTGTAGTTTGAGAGCTCCTGCGGGGGCTCTTTTTTGTTGACCAATTCTGGCGGGGCGCATACAATGAAAGCGATGAGCCGAAAAAAGTTTAGGAAGTGCTGAATGTGCTGAACGTACTTGAACAATTTATGGCGGAATTCACCCGAACCAGTCCATTAAACAAAGTGGTCGATCTTTCGGATTTACAGATTTTCGATGCTCCGCTTGTGGGAGTGGCCTCGTGGGATGATCCACTGTTTGAACAGTTGAAACAACCTGACGCGGTGGGCGATCATCACCTGATGCCGCAAGAATGGCTGACGGGGAGCCGGTCGGTCATTGCTTATTTTCTGCCATTCACTCCAGTCGTCCGGCAATCGAACCGTCAGGCGGGATTGCCATCTACAGAATGGTTGTACGGCCGGATTGAGGGACAGACTTTCAACAACGCTCTGGCGCAGGCCACTGCCGAATGGCTGCGGAATCAAGGATATCAGGCGGTGGTTCCCGCCCTGGATCATCGTTTTTCCGTCGTGAATCGACGCAGCAACTGGTCCGAACGGCACGTGGCCTTTATCGCCGGTCTGGGAACTTTGAGCCTTAATCGGTCGCTGATCACTGAACGGGGATCGGCTGGCCGGCTCGGCAGCGTGGTGACCGATGTGCCGCTCACGCCGACGCCGCGATATTACCGGGAGATTGAAGAGAATTGCACGCACTGCGGGGCTTGCATCCGTCGTTGTCCGCCGCGGGCCATTGACGAGACCGGGAAAAATCATGCCGTCTGTTCCGATTATCTGGACGGGGTTTTGAAACGTTTTTCCCCACGCTATGGTTGTGGAAAATGCCAGACAGCGGTTCCCTGTGAAGAGTGTATTCCGGGTCGGCAGACTGAGTAATCCGCCGGATTCCGTCGAAATTCGCCGTAGCGTTATGATTTGTTTGACGGTTTGGCGAGCTTTCGGTATAATGAATCGGTAAAGTGATATATGATATCGACCAAGATGGAGAAGAGTAGCCACAATTGCGGTTGGCAGCGAACCGGGGAGGGTGGAAGCCCGGTGAACGGAACTGTGGGGAAAATCACTCCGGAGTCGCGGACCGAAGCGAAAAGTAGGCTCCGCCGGCTGACGCCCGTTAATGCGTTACAAGTGGCCTGCTAAGGGTCATTAGGGTGGTACCACGGGAATAAGTCCTCTCGTCCCTTGCCGGGATGACGAGGACTTTACTATTTGGAGGTGTTATTGTGGATTATTCGAAAACATTGAATCTGCCGCAGACGGAGTTTCCGATGCGGGCGAATCTGCCGGAACGGGAGCCACAGATGCTCAATTACTGGCAGGAGGAACAGATCTATGACAAGAAACAGGCGGCAGCAGCCGGCCGGCCCAAGTTCGTGCTGCATGACGGGCCGCCTTACGCCAACGGCAACATTCACATCGGCACGGCGCTCAACAAGATTTTGAAGGATATCATTATCAAGTATAAATCGCTTCAGGGTTTTGATTCGCCCTATGTTCCCGGCTGGGATACGCACGGCCTGCCGATCGAGCATGCGGCCATCAAAATCTTGGGTCTGAACCGGCACGAACTGGATCCGCTGGATTTGCGCCGGGAATGTCGTCAATATGCCCTGAAATGTCTGGACATGCAGCGGGAGGATTTCAAACGGCTTGGCGTTGCCGGCGATTGGGACCATCCCTATATTACGCTCAATGCTCCATACGAAGGCAAGCAGATTGAAGTCTTCGGCGAAATGGCCAAACAGGGTTTCATTTACAAAGGTCTGAAATCGGTCTATTGGTGCCCAAGTTGCGAAACGGCGCTGGCGGAAGCGGAAATCGAGTACGCGGAGAAAAAATCCAACACAATTTATGTTAAATTCCCGTTGGTGGATGATAAGGGATTTTTGCCCGCTGGCGTTGATCGCAGCAAAACGTTCGGCGTGATCTGGACCACGACGCCCTGGACGATTCCCGCCAATGTGGCAATCGCCGTTCACCCGGAATTTGAATATGCCTGGGTCGCCAATGGCGATGAAGTGTATCTGATGGCCACCGGCATGCTGGATAGCGTGAAACAGGCCACCGGGGTCGCCGAGTTCAAGGTGCTGAACACGTTTAAGGGAACGGACGCCGATGGCATGAAATTCCGTCACCCGTTGCTGGATCGCCTGTCGCCGGTGGTGTTGGCCGACTATGTTACGCTGGAAGCCGGTACCGGTTGCGTACATACGGCGCCCGGACATGGACAGGAAGACTTCGAAACCGGGATGAAATATGGCCTGCCGATCCTCAATCCGGTTGACCACGCCGGCAAGTTTACGGCGGAAGGCGGCAAATACGAAGGAATGTTCGTTCAGGATGCCAATGTGCCGATCATCAAGGATCTGGCCGCTGCCGGCGCATTGCTGGGCAAAGGCACGATCCGCCATCAATATGCCCATTGCTGGCGCTGTAAAAATCCGATCATTTACCGTTCTACCGAGCAATGGTTCGCTTCCATCGACGGATTCCGGGCGGCAGCCCTCAAAGCGATCGAGGATGTGGACTGGATTCCGACTTGGGGAGAAGAACGCATCCACAACATGATCGCCGACCGTAAGGATTGGTGCATTTCACGGCAACGCGTCTGGGGCGTGCCGATCCCGATTTTCTATTGTGAAGACTGTGGCGAGCATATCATCAACGACGCGACCGTGAAAGCGGTCAGCGAACTGTTTACAAAAGAAGGATCCGATGCCTGGTGGTCGCATAGCGCCAAAGAGATTCTGCCGGATGGATTCGTCTGTCCGCATTGCGGTCATGACACGTTCCGCAAGGAAACCGACACGATGGATGTTTGGTTCGACAGCGGTTCCAGCCATGCTGCGGTTCTGACCCAGCGCCCGGAACTGCACTGGCCGGCCGAAATGTATCTGGAGGGCAGCGACCAGCATCGCGGCTGGTTCCATTCCTCGCTGCTGACTTCGGTCGCGACCCGGGGCACGGCGCCGTATCGTTCCGTGCTGACCCACGGCTTCGTAGTGGACGGGGAAGGACGCAAAATGTCCAAATCCGTCGGCAACACAATCTATCCGCAGGAAGTGATCAAACAGTATGGCGCCGATGTATTGCGGCTGTGGGTGGCTTCCGCCGACTATCAGGCCGACATTCGGATTTCCAACGAGATTTTGAAGCAATTGTCGGAAGTGTACCGCAAGATTCGCAACACTTTCCGGTATATGCTGGGGAATTTGTACGATTTCGACCCGAACTGCGACGGCGTTGGCTATGACAGCCTGCAGGAAATCGACAAATGGGCGCTGCTGCGACTGGAGCAGATACGGGAGAAAGTAACGAAAGCGTATGACGAATATCAGTTTCACTCGCTGTACCACACCGTTCATAATTTCTGCACCGTGGACCTGAGTTCGATTTATTTCGATATTCTGAAAGACCGGTTGTATGCGTCGACTCCGGACTCGGTAGAACGTAGGGCGGCGCAAACGGTTCTGTATGAACTGCTGCAATCGCTGGTTGTGCTGGTTGCGCCGGTACTGACATTCTCGTCGGAAGAAGTCTGGCAGCATATGACAAAGCGCGTCGGCATGCCGGAAAGCGTCCAACTCGCTCCCTGGCCTGCCGCCCATCCGGAGTTTGTCAATGTTGAACTTGCCGCCAAATGGACGGCGCTCCTTGAGTTGCGCGGCGAGGTAACCAAAGCGTTGGAACTTTCCCGCCGGAACAAGGAAATCGGCAACTCGCTCGATGCGGCGGTCACCGTCTATGCGGATGGGGAGGCCATGGAACTGCTGCAGGCAGTCAAGACCGATCTGCCGACGTACTTCATTGTGTCGGCCGTAGAACTGGTCGCGGACCTGGCACAGGCGCCGACCGGCGCCTTCCGTTCGACGGAATTGCCGTTGGCGGTAGCTGTTGCGGCTTCCGCAAAAGCGAAGTGCGAACGATGCTGGATCCACGCCGACGTCGTTGCCCCCTCGACTGACGAAGGCGGTCTTTGCCAGCGTTGCGCCGAGGTGATGGCGAAGTCTGGCATTTGAACCGACAACGTGATAATGTTAGGGTAGCGGAAAGTAAGGAGAATATCGTGGCGCTTATCGGCTTGTCCACTGCAGTCGTATTGTTGGACCAGGCGACGAAATATTGGATTCAGTCGCGCATGGCCTACGGCGAGTCTGCGCCGGTCATTCCCAATATATTTCATATCACATACATCTTGAATCCCGGAGCCGCTTTCGGAATTCTGGAGAATAAAACCTGGTTTTTTGTTCTTGTCGCCGTTCTTTTGATTGGCGGCATGGCTTATATTTATCCACGACTTCCTTCAGACCGGCCTTTGCTTAAACTGGGCGCCGGTCTCCTTACCGGCGGTGCGGTCGGCAATTTGATCGACCGGATTCGTCTGGGACAGGTCGTTGATTTCTTCGATTTCCGGATCTGGCCGATTTTTAACGTGGCGGATATTTGTATCGTCTGCGGAGTCGCCTGCTTAGCTTATGTGCTGCTGTTTATGCCGGAACCGCCAAACTCCGGCGAAGAAGGCACGAATGGCTGACTCCCGTGAATTTCAGGTGGAAATGGCGGATGTGCCTTGCCGACTGGATGTGTTTTTAACTTCCCGGATCCCGGAGCTGACCCGCTCGTTCATCCAACGCCTGATCCATGACGGAAAAGCCAGTGTCAATGGCAAACCTCGCAGCAAAGGCGGGTTCAGCCTGTCCGCAGGCGAAAGGATTTGTTTGGAATTGCCGCCGCCAGTCGCTTCAGAAGTTCTGCCGGAAGCCATTCCACTGGATATCCTGTATGAGGATTCCTATCTGGCGGTCGTCAACAAACCCCGGGGAATGGTCGTCCATCCCGCCGCCGGCAATTTCCAGGGGACGCTGGTGAATGCCTTGTTGGCGCATTGCCACGATTTGTCCGGGATCAATGGGGTCATTCGTCCGGGGATTGTCCATCGTCTGGATAAAGACACTTCCGGCGTGATGTTGGCGGCCAAAACCGATCAGGCGCATGTCTCGCTGGCGGAACAAATCAAAAGCCATTCCGCCGGCCGTATCTACATCGCGATCGTGCATGGCGGGTTCGCTCAGATGGAGGGTACGGTTACCGGCGCGATCGGCCGGCACCCCAAAGACCGAAAAAAGATGGCGGTGGTAAATCAGGGCGGGAAGCCTGCCGTTACTCATTTTCAGGTTCTGGAACGGTTAAATTCCTATTCGCTTGTGTCCTGCCGCCTGGAAACAGGCCGCACCCATCAGATTCGGGTTCATATGGCGTATATCGGGCATCCGGTAGTTGGAGATCCGAAATATGGTCCGCCATCGATGAAAGAATCCCTGGTTAAAAAGTACATCAATGGTCAGGCGCTGCATTCGGCGGAAATTCATTTCCGCCACCCGCAGAGCGGTGAACAGTTGAGCTTTACCGCGCCGATGCCAAACGACATGAAACTGCTGCTGGAACGGCTCCGCACGCTGGGCCCGGCATAAACCAAAGGGGAGGCGAGTTTTGATGACAAAATGGGTGGACAAAACCTTATTGATGGATGGCGATGCCATCCGACGCTCCTTGATCCGGGTGGCGCATGAAATTGTCGAAAAAAATAAGGGTAGCGCCGATCTGGTGCTCGTGGGAATCCGCACTCGCGGAGTTCCGCTGGCCGAGCGTCTGGCGGAGGAAATCCGCCGGATCGAAGCTACGCCGATTACTTTTGGAGTCCTGGATATCACACTGTACCGGGATGATTTGTCTCGCCTGGGGTATCAGCCGGTAGTGCGGGAAACAAAAATTCCCGGCAATATCAACGGCAAGAACGTGATTCTGGTGGATGATGTTCTGTATACCGGCCGGACGATCCGGGCGGCGCTGGATGCAATCATGGATATCGGCCGGCCGCAAACTATTCAACTGGCGGTTCTGATCGACCGCGGCCATCGGGAGCTGCCAATCCGGGCCGATTATGTCGGCAAAAACGTTCCAACCTCCCACAGGGAAACCGTCAGTGTCCAACTGGGCGAAACCGACGGTGAAGATCGGGTGGTCATTCAGGAAATGGCGCCTTGACGGCGTTGTTCAGCAGGGCGTCGATTCGGGATGCATCCGGTGTAACGCGCAGTGTTTTCTGTTTTTCATAAATGACGAAACCCGGTTTGGCGCCGGCCGTTTTTTTAACGTTGCGGCGCTCTGTATAATCAACGGGAACATTGGCCGAGTCACGGGCTTTGGAGAACCAGGCGGCGAGATGCGCCGCCTTTTCCATGTCCGCATCGGCCGGAATCGTTCCAGGGGTGCGAAGAATCACATGGGAGCCGGGGATATCCTTGGTATGGAACCACAGATCGCGCGGTTGGGCGGTTTTGAATGTCACCAGATCATTTTGGCGATTGTTGCGGCCAATAAAAATGACGGAACCGGAAGGGAGGGTAATTTTTCGGGGCTCCGAAGGTTTGGAAAACGAACGGGGACGGGCGGCAGCCTGGAGATAGCCGGCATCGGCAAGTTCCTGAATGACCTCCAGCAGTTCCTGTCGGGAAATCGTTTCCGTCAGGGCGAGTGAAATACTCTCCAGATAACGGATATCTTCCTGACACTGTTGGATCTGAATTCGGATCAATTCCTGGGCCCGCTTGGCCCGGGCGTATTTTCGGTAGTAACGCTGAACATTGGCCATTGGCGCTAGCGCCGGATCCAGTTCGATTTCCACCTGCGGCGAGGTTTCGGATGATTGGACATCTTCCGCATAAAGATCAGGTACCTGAATGGTTTGCAGACCACTGGAAAGCAGCTGGAGATTCCCCAGCAACAAATCGGCGATCCGTCGATATTCATCGGCATTTTGCGAATCCGCCAGTTCCTGTGTCAATAGCCCCAGCTTTCGGGTCAATTTGTCCAGTTCGTTTTTGACCCGGTGAACCGTATTCAGATGTAGGTCCGTTTTCGGGGCTGCAGTAAGCGTGGCGGCGTATTCAAGGGCCAAATTCAGGGACGAAAATTTTTGCAGGCGGGCCGCCGACAGATGGGTGGGGTCAAACGTTCCCACCAGCAACAGGTTACCACCGGCATTGCTCGCCACATAAGCCGGAATCGGCAATTGCCGTTGGGGATCGACAAAGGATTGGAAAGAGCCCCCGAGCGTTTCTTGCTCGATCGGTGTCAAAGCGGCGAAGGTGTCGGTAGGCTTCAGCCCGGCCCGGTATATGATTTCTGTTGCGCCTTGCGGGCCAATCCCGTTGACGGCGGCAATCAGGGCTTTGGACAGAGGTTGATCGGGACTAGCCGACAATAGGACAGTTAGTTCCGAGCCGGACGTGGCGAGCGGATTCCGGCGGGGCCGGATCGGCGGCGGCGTATAGGGAATCCCGGGAATGATCTGGCGGATTCGGCTGGAATTGAACCCGACCCGACGGGCGCAATCCAAAATGATGCCATCCTGGCAAAGGATCAGATTGCTGTTTTTGCCGGCAAGTTCAACGGTGAGAATTTTCGTGTCGATTTTTCCCTGCCCGCCCCGGATGTCTATCAGAATATGCAGCACTCGATCCATTTCCTCTTGCTGGAGCACAGCGGCGATTCGTCCGTCGATCAAATGCTTTCGCAGCAGCATGCACAGTGAGGATGGTTCCGGCGGATTCTCCCGAACTTCCCGGGTCAGGTGCACACGTGGATCAGCCGGGTCGGTGGAAAGCAGCAACGAGTATTCCTGGTCTGGTTGGCGTATTTTCAGTAGGAACAGATAACGCGTAGGTTGCAGCACTTTGATGATTCTACCGCCGGTTAGCGCCTGATTTAATTCGGTTGTAAGAGCATGAATGGTTAATCCTTCAATATTCATAGTAGTATTAGTATATCACCGCAGGAAAATTCCGTCACGGCGAGATTTCATCTCGACAGTTCAGGATTGTTCGACGATTTGATATAATGACACTGAAAACGAAAGAATAACAGCAGATAAGGAGGATATAATGTTCACAATTGATGAACTGCTGCAACCTTCATCCCTGGAGGAAGCCTCAGCCATGCTGACGGCGAATCCGGAAGCGGTGGTCCTGGGGGGCTGCGGATTTTTGAAGATGGGATCGAGACGAATTGCCAAAGCAATGGATTTGTCCCGGTGCGGCCTGAATGGGATCCGAGAAACCGAGACGCAGATTGAGCTGGATGCAATGACGACACTTTATGACATTGAAATAAACCCGGCCCTAAATCGATTGTTCGATGCTGTTTTGCCCAAAGCAATCGGGAATATTCTGGGGGTGCAATTTCGGCGTTGTGCTACGATTGGCGCATCGGTCTATTCAAAGTATGGCTTTTCCGACATTCTTCCCGCCCTGATGGTGCTGGATACGGAAGTGGAATTGATGCGCGCCGGTCGGATGCCTCTGGCGGAATTTATGGACAAACCGGTTGTCCGAGATATCTTGCTTCGCGTTATCATCCATAAGGATAGCCGTCATGCTGCGTATCAGAATTTGCGCAACGCCAGCGCGGATTTTCCGATTGTCAATGCCGCCGTTTCCCGGCATCGCGGCCAATGGACGATCATGGGAGGGGCCAGACCAGGCAAGGCAATGCTGGCTGCAAAGGCCAGCCGATATGCTTCGGAACTGTCCATCGAACAAATGAACGCCGCTGAAATTGCCGCAAAGGCAGCTGAAGAACTTACGTTCGGTTCCAATAACAAAGCGTCCGCCGAATACCGTCGAGCCATGTTTGCAGCTCTGACGGAACGGGCGCTGGAGGAGGTGCTGGTATGCAAATAACAACGATCATAAATAAGAAAACGTTTGTTCTGGATGTGGCGCCGGATGAAATGTTGGCGGATTCCCTGCGCCGGAATGGCTATTTGAGTATCCGCAAAGGTTGCGATACATCTTGTTGCGGTTTATGCACTGTCTGGGTGGATGAAAAACCTGTTCTTTCCTGTACGATGCCGGCTTTCCGCGCCGAAGGCAGAGAAATCACAACCATTGAAGGCGTTGCGGCGGAAGCGGAAAAATTCGCCCGGATATTGGCGGCGGAAGGCGCGGAGCAGTGCGGCTTCTGCAGCCCCGGGTTCATCATGACGGTATTGGCGATGAAGAAAGAACTGGCCCAACCGACAGAGGAGCAAATCAAGCATTATCTGGCCGGTAATCTTTGCCGCTGCACCGGTTATATGGGACAGATGCGGGCCGTCAAAACCTATCTGGAGGTGAACGGCTGATGAAATGGGTTGGAAAAAGCGTTCCTAAAATCGACGGCGTAGCCATTGCCACAGGCAAACCTCTATACACGGAAGATCTGGTGGTTCCGGGTACGTTAACGGTCAAGCTGCTACGAAGCCCACATGCTTTTGCCCGGATCCGTTCGATCGACACCGCCGCCGCCAAGGCCTTGCCCGGTGTGGAATGCGTCCTGACCTATCGGGATGTGCCGCAGGTCCGATTTACTACCGCTGGTCAGTCCTATCCGGAACCTTCCCCGTATGATCGTTTGATTTTGGATCAATGGGTGCGTTATGTCGGCGATGAAGTGGCGATCGTGGCCGCTGTCGACGAAAGAACCGCTTTGACGGCGCTGGATCTGATCAAAGTCGACTATGAAGTGCTGGAACCTGTTCTTGATTTTGATACCGCCATCGATCACCCGTCCGTTGTCCATCCGGAGAACGACCTGACGTGCAACTTCCCGATTGGTTTGGAACGGGAACGCAATATCGCTTCCAGCCATACCTCAGAATATGGCGATGTGGAGGCGGAACTGGTCAAGTGCGAGGTGGTGGTGGAAGAGACGTATCGGACACAGGCGCAGGCGCAAGCCATGATGGAAACATTTCGGACTTTTACGCAGCTGGATCAGGCAGGACGTCTGGTTGTCATCAGTTCGACGCAAATTCCGTTTCATGTGCGGCGTCAACTGGCGCGGGCGCTCCAGATTCCGGCTACCCGCATCCGGGTAATCAAGCCGCGGATCGGCGGCGGTTTTGGCGCCAAGCAAACCGGGGTATCCGAAGTATATCCGGCGATTGTGACGCTGAAAACCGGCAAGCCGGCCAAAATTGTCTATGAACGGAAAGAGACTTTTATGGCTTCCAACAGCCGCCATGCCACAAGCTTCAAAGTCCGTATGGGCGCCAACCGGGACGGGATCATCCGGGTGGTCGATATTCAGGGCTGTTCCGATACCGGCGCCTATGGCGAACATGCGCCGACAGTATTTGCAGTCATCGGCGACAAGACACTGCCGCTGTACAATAAAACCAAAGCGGCGCGATTCAGCGGCCATGCGGTATATACAAACAAATTGCCCGGCGGCGCATTGCGGGGGTATGGCGCGACGCAAGGCACGTTTGTTCAGGAATGCACTGTCAACAAACTGGCGGAGGCATTGGGGATGGACCCGACGGAACTGCGGTTGCGCAATCTGATTCGGGAAGGGGAAACCTGTCTGCATTACCAGGGGAAAAAACTCGGCAGCTCGGCCTTGGATCGTTGTATCGAACGGGGACGGGAAATGATTGGCTGGCAGGAAAAGTATCCCCGGTTTGAAAAAGACGGGAAAATCCACGGTCTCGGCATGGCCGTTACAATGCAGGGGTCGGGAATCGCCAATATTGACACCGCTTCGGCGGAAGTTCGCCTGAGCGATGACGGCAATTATCTGGTGTTGGTCGGTTCGACCGACATGGGTACCGGCAGCGATACGATCCTTTTGCAGATGGCGGCGGACGTTCTGGCCACCTCCATGGACCATTTCATCATCCATGCCGCGGATACGGATGTTTCCCCGTTTGATCCGGGTTCCTATGCTTCCAGTACGACCTATGTCACTGGTATGGCTGTGAAAATGGCGGCAGAGGAAGTACGGGGAAAAATCATCGACCGGGCTGCGGAAAAATTGGGAGTTCCGGTACTGGAAATCGAGTTGGCAGGAGATCGCTGCCGTCATACTCAATCTGGGCAAGAAATTCTGTTGGCCGATATTGCGGCTCAATCGGTGGTTGGCCCGAAACTGTGCCAACTTTCCGGCTATGCGACCTTTGGCAGTCCGGTTTCGCCGCCGCCTTATATGGCCGGGTTTGCAGAAGTGGCCGTCGATCCCCGAACGGGCAAGGTGAGTCTGGTCGATTATGTGGCGGTAGTGGATTGCGGAACCGTCGTGAATCCCGCTTTGGCCCGGGTACAAACGGAAGGCGGCATCGTACAGGGAATCGGCATGGCATTATTCGAAGAAGTTCAATATGATGGGAAAGGAAATCTGCTCACCAATTCCTTCATGACGTATAAGATTCCCGGTCGCAAAGATATCGGCCGGATTCGGGTGGAATTCGAGGCAAGCCACGAGCCGACCGGGCCTTTCGGCGCCAAATCTATCGGTGAAGTTGTCATCAATACGCCGGCGCCGGCGATCGCCGCCGCCGTATACAATGCCGTGGGGGCAGCGATCACGGAACTGCCGATTACCCCGGAAAAAGTATTTCGGGGAATGAAAAAATAGTCAGAGATAAATCATCCCGGCGCTCAAGCCGCCGGCAGTGGACTTTGACTGCATAATTGGTTATAATTCTAGTATTATCGATGTTGTTGCAGTTGGAGGCGGTGAAACGTGAAATTCACCAAATGGCAGGGGACCGGCAACGATTTTGTGATCGTAAACGGTTTTGAAGAAACCATTGTGGATTATTCCTCGAAAGCAATTGAGGTTTGTGACCGCCATTACGGCATTGGCGCTGATGGACTGATTATGGTTCTCCCTTCATCTATTGCCGATTTTCAGATGAGAATCATCAATTCGGATGGCAGTGAGCCGGAAATGTGCGGGAATGGTATCCGTTGCTTCGCTCGGTATGTTTATGAGAGCGGATTGACGAACAAAACGGAACTATGTGTTGAGACGTTGGCCGGAATTATCCGGCCCACTTTACTCGTGGAAAATGACCGGGTTGGTTCCGTATGCGTCGACATGGGCGAGCCACGTTTGCAGCGGGGAGAAATCCCGACGGCCGGGAATCCAATGGAAAAAGTCATCAATGAACTGTTGACAGTCGGCGATTGCACCCACAGAATTACCTGTGTCAGCATGGGAAATCCCCATTGCGTCATTTTTACCGAGAATGTGGACTCCATGGATTTGCCGGCATTTGGGAAACCGATCGAGGAGCATTCGTTTTTCCCCCGAAAAACGAATGTCGAATTTGTGCAAGTCATGGATCGGCGCAACCTGCGGATGCGGGTGTGGGAGAGAGGCGCCGGCGTGACGCTGGCTTGCGGTACAGGGACTTGCGCCACAGTTGTGGCCGCAGTTTTGAACAATATAACCGACCGAAAAGTCAAGGTGCGATTGGATGGCGGCGAACTCCTCGTGGAATGGCGTGAAGACAATCATGTATACATGACGGGTCCGGCCGTGGAAGTATTTCGTGGGGAATATCTATTTTGATATCCAGTTTGAAATTGTTTTTTAGATCAACAATTGAGTAATGGAGGATGATGTGTTGTGGAAAGAGCAGAAAGAATCAAGAAAGTCCCCCCGTATTTATTTGCGCTGATTGACAAAAAGAAACGGGAAGCGATCGCTAAAGGCGTGGATATTATTAGTTTCGGCATCGGAGATCCTGACCAGCCGACGCCGACGCAGGTCGTCGACAAAATGTGCGAAGCGGTCCGCCAGCCGAAGAATCATCGCTATCCCGATTACGAAGGATCGTTGGAGTTTCGCACGGCGGCTGCAGCCTGGTATAAAAAACGGTTTGACGTAACCCTGGATCCGGCGTCGGAAGTGATGACGCTCATTGGTTCCAAGGAAGGCATCGCCCACATATTTTTGGCGTTTGTCGATCCCGGTGATGTGACGCTGATTCCTGATCCGGCGTATCCGGTGTATAAACTCGGCACACTTTTTGCTAACGGCGTTGCCCATTATATGCCCCTCAAAGCAGAAAATAAGTTTTTGCCGGATTTTGCCGCCATCCCCACCGATGTGGCGAAAAAAGCAAAAATCATGTTCCTGAACTATCCCAACAATCCGACGGCGGCTATTGCCGATCTCAAGTTCTTCGCCGAGGCGGTCGATTATTGCAAGCAATATGACATCATCCTCTGTCACGACAATGCCTACTCGGAAATGGCCTATGACGGCTATCAAGCGCCAAGCATTCTGCAGGTTCCCGGCGCGAAGGACATTGCCGTTGAATTTGCGTCGCTCTCGAAACCTTTCAACATGACTGGCTGGCGTATCGGTTTTGCGGCCGGCTGCTCGGAAGTCATCGCCGGACTGGGTATTGTCAAGACCAATGTGGACTCCGGTCAGTTCACCGCCGTTCAGGATGCCGGAATCGAAGCCTTGACCAATATCGACCCCGGTTTCATCCCCGGAATGAACAAACTCTATCAGGCACGCCGGGATGTGCTGATCGAGGGACTGAATTCCCTTGGCTGGAAAATGGAGAAAAGCAAAGCGACGTTCTATGTTTGGGCGCCGGTTCCGGCGGGTTATGATTCCATGAGTTTCACCGAAGCCATGCTGGAAAAATGCGGCATTATTGTGGTGCCAGGCGTCGGTTACGGTCCATCCGGTGAAGGATATGTCCGTTTTGCGCTGACGTTGGATGAATCGCGGATTCGTGAAGCCATCGGTCGTATGAAGCAGAATCTGTCCCTGTAAACGGGAAACCGAGGCAGAGGGGGAACTCGTATGTTCAAAAGCATGACGGGGTTTGGTCGGGGTGAATATCTGGACAGCGATCATCGGTTCATTGTCGAAATCCGGGCGGTAAACCACCGGTTCAATGATATTGTGTTGCGCATTCCGAAACATCTGGGCGCGCTGGAGGATCGGGTTCGAAAAAGCATCGCCGGTACTTTGGCGCGCGGGCGCATCGATGTGGTGGTAACGGCTGACGATTTTATGGAACGCCGGCGAACGATCCGTGTCGATAAAGGATTAGCCAGCGGCTATTTTCAGGCGGTCAAGGATGTTGCCGATGCTTGCAGCCTTGACATCAAGGCGGTCAGCGCCTATGATATCGCCAAGTTTCCCGATGTTTTGAAAGTGGAAGAAATTGCGGAAGACTTGGAAACACTTTGGCCAAAATTGTCGGAAGCCATTGATCAGGCGTTGGGGAATTTGATGACGATGCGCACGACCGAAGGGGAAACTCTTTTTCGCGATCTGACGGCTCGCATCGAACGGATTCGCGAACTGGGCGAAGCGATCTCCCGTCGGGCACCGGCGATCGTAGAAGAATATCGGGACAAACTCCGGGACCGCTGCCGCGAGATTCTTGCCGAAGTGAATGCTGCGCCGGATGAAACAAGATTGCTGCAAGAAGTGGCCCTGATGGCGGATCGGACGAACATTACGGAAGAACTCGTACGACTCAACAGCCATTTGGACCAGTTCAACCAGGCAATGCGCGGCGATACCGCTGTCGGTCGAAAACTGGATTTCATTTTGCAGGAATTAAACCGTGAAACAAACACCATCGGGTCTAAAGCCAATGACATGCTGACCAGCGGCTTGATGGTCGAGCTAAAAAGTGAAATTGAAAAGGTTCGGGAGCAGATTCAGAATATTGAGTAGCGAGGGGAACAATGGATAACAAATTGCTGAATGTTGGCTTTGGGAATGTAATAACCTGTCGCCGGATTATTGCCGTAGTGGCCCCGGATTCCTCGCCGATCAAACGAATGATTCAGGATGCTCGCGAAAAAGGCCGCTTGATTGATGCGACATACGGCCGCCGGACCCGCGCCGTTATCGTGATGGACAGCGACCACGTGATTCTTGCTGCAATTCAGGCGGATACCGTAGCGCATCGGTTGATTGATGTTTTGGATTTGGAGGATCATGGTGAAAGCTGAGTCTGACGCCCCGGAATGTATTAGCGGCAATGCCGCAGGGAGTCTGATTGTGATTTCCGGTCCATCTGGCGCCGGTAAAGGAACGATCGTCAAGGCGCTACTGGACAAATATCCCTCCATTCATTACTCCGTGTCCGCGACTACACGCGCGCCGCGTGAAGGAGAAGTCAACGGGGTTAATTACTGGTTTATCGAACGAAAAGAATTCCTACGAATGCGTGAACAGGATGAACTGCTGGAATGGGCGGAAGTATACGGAAATTTTTACGGAACCCCGCGGCGCCGTGTCATGGAAGCCCTGAATCGCGGCCATGATATTATTCTGGAAATTGATCCGCAAGGCGCGATGAAGATCAAACGGAATTTTCCCTCGGCCATTTTTGTATATATTGTGCCACCGTCTCCCCGTGAATTATCCCGAAGAATTTGCGGCCGGGGCACGGAGTCGCAGGATGCCATTCGTTGCCGTCTGAATTCGGTAGCCAGCGAGTTGCAATATGTGCATGAATATGATTATCTGGTCATCAATGACGATCTTGTGGAAGCAACAGCGGATGTCGCCGCCATTATCCGGGCGGAAAAATGGCGTGTAAAACGAAATATTCATCTGGTAGGGCTCGTTTGGGGCGTCAACCTGAAGCACGAATAACGGAAGGAGAGATTCATTTTGATTTATCCATCATTAGATCTTTTGTTGAGTAAAGTGGATAGTAAATACACGTTGGTCGTATTAACGGCGCGACGGGCTCGCGAAGTAGTCGCCGGCGAACCGATCATGGTCAACAGCAAGTCCAATAAAGCGGTTACCATTGCATTGGAAGAGATTGGCGCCGACAAGGTTTCTTATGAACGCGTCAAACCGATTGGCGGCTAATCGAACGCCATGCTGAAGGGGAAAACGGTTGTTCTGGGAGTATGCGGCGGGATTGCCGCTTATAAGGCCGTCGATGTAGTGAGCCGTCTGGTCAAGCAGCACGCGGAAGTTCATGTCATTATGACGGAATCAGCGACGCAATTTGTTACGCCATTGACATTCCGGGAGATTTCGGGTAATCCGGTACACACAACCATGTGGACGGAACCAAAACTCTGGAATGTGGAGCATATCGCATTGGCCCGGCGTGCCGACCTCTTTGTGATCGCACCGGCAACAGCCAATATGATCGGCAAGATGGCCCACGGGATTGCCGACGATTTTCTCAGCACCACGGTCATGGCAACCACGGCCCCGGTATTGATCGTGCCGGCCATGAATACCCAAATGTACCTGAATCCTGCCACACAGTCCAACCTCACGTTGCTGAGACAGCGCGAAATTCAGATCCTCGAGCCGGCGACGGGCATGTTGGCCTGCGGTACGGACGGCGTAGGGCGTTTGCCCGAGCCAATGGAAATCGTTGCCCGAATCTGCGACAGTTTTGAACACGCAGGATCCATGCGGGGACTTCGTGTGCTTGTAACAGCTGGCGGAACGCGTGAAGCCATCGATCCGGTTCGTTATATCGGCAACCGATCCAGCGGCAAAATGGGCTATGCTATTGCGGAAGCGGCTGCTGCCCGGGGCGCTGAAGTCACCTTGATTTCGGGCCCGGTTGCTTTGTCGGTTCCCGGCGGAGTGAAAAGGATCGGAGTGGAAAGCGCTGCCCAAATGCGGGAGGCGGTCCTGAAAGTTTTTCCGGATACCGACATCGTAATCAAGGCGGCTGCGGTTGCGGATTATCGCCCGGAAAAGGCGGAGGTTCAGAAAATAAAAAAATCCGCCAATTCACTGACGCTGGTCTTAACGAAAAACCCGGATATTCTGGCGGAGCTTGGACAGTTGAAGCAGTCACAGTTTTTGGTCGGTTTTGCCGCCGAAACGCAGGAACTTGTGGCGCATGCTACGGAAAAGCTTCGCAAAAAGAATCTCGATATGCTGGTTGCCAACGATGTTACATTAAGCGGCGCCGGCTTTGAAGCAGATACCAATATTATCAAGATACTGACGCCGGATGGAGCGATCGAAGAACTGCCCCAAATGAGCAAGCAGGAATTAGGTCGGGTAATCCTTGACCGAATTATCGCCCGACGTTCACATATGGCAAAATAGGTGCAAATTTGTCCAGGTTTCTTTGATGCAAGGATTGATTTTTTTCCGCTTATCCTTTACAATTAATCGCGTGCCATCACAGATGCAATTGAATATTGACCATCCAGAGCTGACTGAGGGACTGGCCCGATGAAGTCGCGGCAACCATTGACTTAACGTCAAAACGGTGCCAATTCCGGCGGGGAAACCCGTAAAGATGGGAGAGCATAGTCCTCCCATGTGGAGGCTTTTTTTTGCCTCGATGAATGAATGCTTATTTTCAGGGGAGGTTGAAACAAAGATGAAAAAACGACTCTTTACTTCGGAATCGGTGACCGAAGGACATCCGGATAAAATGGCGGATCAGATATCCGATGCGGTATTGGATGCCATTTTAACACAGGATCCAATGGGGCGCGTCGCCTGCGAAACGGTTGTGACAACAGGCTTGGTGCATGTTGTTGGCGAAATCACCACGAACTGTTATGTGGACATTAACCGAATCGTTCGCGAAACCGTCAAAGAAATCGGTTATACCCGCGCCAAATACGGGTTTGATGGCGATACCTGCGGCGTGATGACGTCGATCGATGAACAATCGCCGGATATTGCCATGGGCGTGGATGTCGGCGGAGCCGGCGACCAGGGGATGATGTTCGGATATGCTACCAATGAAACACCGGAATATATGCCTTTATCCATATCCCTGGCCCACAAGCTGGCGAAACAGCTTACAGACGTCCGTAAGAGCGGGGAGCTGGACTATCTGCGACCTGACGGGAAAACGCAGGTTACTGTTGAATATGTCGGGGATAAGCCCGTTCGCGTCGATACCATCGTCATTTCCACCCAGCATAGCCCGGAAGTCAAGATTTCTTATAATAGCGAGCGGCCCGGCGAAATCATGAGCGATGTCGTGCGGGACTTTATCGACAAGATTGTGAAACCGGTCGTGCCTGCCGGATTATTGGATGAAAACACCCACTATTTTGTCAATCCGACCGGCAGTTTTGTTGTGGGCGGGCCACAGGGCGATGCCGGATTGACCGGCCGGAAAATCATCGTTGACACTTACGGCGGAATGGCCCGCCATGGCGGCGGTTGCTTCTCCGGGAAAGATCCAACAAAAGTCGACCGCTCCGCAGCGTATGCCGCCCGCTATGTGGCCAAAAATGTTGTGGCCTCGGGTTTGGCGGATCGTTGCGAAATCCAGTTGGCCTACGCGATTGGTGTAGCTGAGCCGGTATCGGTTTTCGTAGAAACCTTTGGCACGGCTAAAGTTTCGGAAGACACCATCGAAAATCTCATCGTGAAGCATTTCGACCTGACTCCGGCAGGCATCATCCGTACGCTGGATCTTCGCCGGCCGATTTACAAACAAACTGCGGCGTACGGCCACTTTGGCCGGACCGATGTCGATCTGCCCTGGGAAAACACCGATAAGGCGGCGGACCTTCGTAAGGACGCAGGACTGTAATTTGCTTGACGAATAGGATAAAGAAACGGCTGCCGAAATCCTAGCAGGATTTCGGCAGCCGTTTCTTTATCCTATTGATTTGCGCATTATGCACGCTAAGGTTATTTCTTTTCTGGATTTGCAGTTTTGATTTGTTCGGCAATAGCGGTCAATTCCAGCAAGGTTTGCGGTCCTTCCAGCGTAATCTGCTGGCCGTTCCAAATTATGACCAATTTATTCAAAGGCATTGCTTTGTCCGCTTTTGCGGAATATGCTTCCGGTTGCCCCGCACTTTTGTTGTGATCTTTTGTCAACGGTTCTGTCGATGCCGGAACACGTTGGGTAATCGTCAATTCTTGCAAGGTACCACGGGCAAAAATCTGCCTCAGGATGCCGGCATCACGATCAAAGATAACGGATTCCGGTGACCGGCCTGGCAGGACCAACGCCGCCAGTTGCGAGGACACTGCCGGTTTGGCGGCAGGGGTTGGAGCCGATTTGTAGAGTCTCGGCGGTGTTGAGGCGGGAGCGTGTTCCGGTTGTGCTGGTGCGGCGATTTTCGGGGTGTAGGAAGGGGCGGGGGCAGGTTGTGGTGGCGCCGGAACCTCTGGTTTCGCGGCAGGCGGAGTTTCAGCAGCGGGGTTGGCAATGGCTGGCGGCGGCGCTGCGGCCCGGATCGCCGGCGCTTCTGGAGTAACCGGCGAGGAAGCCGTTTGCGGCGGCGGGGAAACGATCGGCGCAACTTCCTGAATGTCCGGAAACCCATGGATGCCGATAAACAGGAGGAAGGCCGCGGCCGCGCCCAATATTCCCGAATACATCCAGGAATTGCGTCGGCGGGACGATTGTTTCGACAGACCGTCGACAGCCGACTGCACAGTGGCGGACAGGATATGTTCCGGCGGTTGAGCCGACAATTCCGATTTCTGGAGCAACGCGGCGACTTCCAGCAAGTCCGCCGTTTCTGTATCCGCGGGGTGAGGCGTTTGCCCGGAATTCAGTTTGTCGATGGATTCTGACAAGAGGTCAATCTTATTGGTCATTTCGGTTCCAGCACTCCTTGATCCAGCATTTTTGCCCGTAGAGCCTTCAGCGCCCGTTGTTGCAACATTTTGACTGCGGCTTCGCTTTTGTTCATGGCACGTGCGGCTTCTTTCAAAGGCAACCCGGCAAGGATCCTCATTTCGATCACCTGTCGTTGCTCGGTGGGAAGTTCCATTACTAAGGCGGCAAGTTTTTCTCTGGTTTCGGTTTGAATTAATTGTTCAGCTGGGTCGGAACCGTTGGAACATTTGTTGTTCGTTTCATCAAGATTTTGTAATACTGGCGTTCGTCCTTGCCTGCGCCAGGCATCCGTAATCAGATTGGCGGCGATTCGGCCGAGCCATGTGCTGAACTTCGTTTCCGTCGCCTGATAGGAAGAAAGGGACCGAAACGCGCGAAAGAAGGTTTCCTGAACAATATCCTGGGCTTCTTCGGGCTTGCCGGTTTTGTAAGAGATAAAGCGATACAGAGGGTGCCAGCAGTCCGACACAATCTGGGTCAATGCATCGCGATCCCCGTTTTTTGCTTTTACAATCAATTCCTGTTCGGAAGGCATTTATCCACCACCCTGCTGACCATGCGTTCAGGTCCATTGTAGGGGGTGAAGCCGGATCACGTCAACTTTCAGTTTTCTTATTGAATTAAACGTTCCGTCCCCCGGAAAGTAACGAACGATTATGATAGAAATTTTTTTTAGCTCATCGCGTTACCTTTTTTTCATCGTGTCGTTAAAACATATGGATACAGCCTGTGGAGCAGCTGCCGCGGGCGGAACAGAAAGGATTGAGCAGGGATGAAAAAAACCGTTGCCATTTTTATGGCCTTGATGCTGGCAATCACTACAATCGGATTTACGGCCGGATTGGATAGCCGTCTGCAATCCACCACAATGAAGAACGAAATTATCGCATCGGCGATGCCGCTGCAGGAACTGCTTGACCTGATTCAAAAGCAAAGCGGTATCGTTTTGATCGCCGTGCCGGAAATAGCCGATCTGAAAATCGATTTGACAATCGCCGCAGATCAGACGGTTGCCGGGGCATTGGGACAACTGCAACAAAAATATGGCCTGGCCAATAAGGGAAACCCGGCCGGAACGGCAATCGTTTTGTTCCAGGGACAGTTTGCGGCGGATCGCCTGATGTTTAGCGGTAAAGCAATGCCATCCGGCGCCGTAGCGGAAGTCGCCCGGATGCCGATGGCGCCTCCGCAGCCTGGATTTGTTCGTCCGCCGCAGTGGAACACGGAAGAATATAAACGGCTGCAGGATAATAATTTTCAAGAAGTCCGCACTTCGCCGCTTTCAACCTTCTCCATTGACGTGGACACCGCTTCCTACAGTAACATCCGACGATTTCTCAATTCCGGCGGATTACCGCCTATTGATGCAGTGCGAACCGAAGAATTGCTGAATTACTTTACTTATGATTATCCGCAGCCTACGGGCGAGCATCCGGTAGCGGTGACGACGGAAATCGGCGACAGTCCGTGGAATCCTGAACGAAAACTGCTTTTGCTCGGTCTTCAGGGCAAAAATATCGCGACGGAAAACCTCCCCCCGAGCAATCTGGTGTTTTTGATTGATGTTTCCGGTTCAATGTGGTCCCCCAATAAATTACCGCTTCTGAAAACTGCGTTTAAAATGCTGGCGCAGCAACTCCGGCCGCAGGATCGGGTAGCCATCGTCGTATACGCCGGCGCCGCCGGTTTGGTTTTGGACTCGACTCCAGGCAGCGAAAAAGGGAAAATCATCGCGAAGATCGATAGCCTTCAGGCCGGGGGATCGACGGCCGGCGGAGCTGGAATCAAATTGGCCTACAAAGTGGCGAAAGAGCACTTTCTGGAGGGGGGGAACAACCGGGTCATCCTGGCGACAGACGGCGACTTTAATGTAGGCGCCTCCAGTGAAGGCGAATTGTCGCGCCTGATTGAAGGATATCGGGACGACGGAATTTTTCTCAGTGTACTCGGATTTGGAATGGGAAATATCAAGGATAACAAAATGGAAATGCTGGCGAATCGAGGAAATGGCAACTACGCTTATATTGACAACGCCCTGGAAGCAAAGAAAGTGATGGTATCACAAATGGCCGGCACGCTGCATACGATTGCCAAGGATGTCAAGATCCAGGTGGAGTTCAATCCGGCAAAGGTCAAAGCATACCGCCTGATCGGCTATGAAAACCGGGCGCTCGCAGACCGGGATTTTAACGACGACAGGAAAGATGCCGGCGATATGGGAGCTGGACATTCTGTTACCGCACTGTATGAGATCATTCCGGCCGAAGATAAGAATTTCGTCTCGTCCGTCGACCCGCTCGTGTTCCAGCAAACCAAAAGCGTTCCCAGCAACGATTGGTTGCAGATCAAAGTGCGTTACAAGCAGCCGCAGTCTAATGACAGCAGTTTAATGACGACCCGGGTGCCGGATGTTTCAGCAACGTCGACACTGTCATCGGAAAATTTCCGGTTCGCGGCGGCGGTTGCGGAATACGGAATGTTGTTGCGAAACTCTGAATTCAAAGGTCAATCCTCCTACCTGCAAGCCCTGACATTGGCGCGGGGGGCGCGGGGAGTGGATGAACAAGGCTATCGCGCCGAGTTTATTAAATTGCTGGAAGTCAGTCAAATACACGATTCCCGACAGTAGAGCATAGTTGAAGAATAGACAACAGAGACGAAAGGGCGGCAGGAGTCGATTCTCCTGCCGCCCTTTCGTGGGAGTAGATATTGACGATGCTTACATCAATGTCATATAGACCGGAATGGCAAGCAGTGCAAAAATGGTAGTGACACTAACCAATGTAGCCGCATACTCCGTATCCGCCTCATATACCTTGGCCATGACGCTGGTTTGGGTCATGGCCGGCAAGGCCGATTGAATTACAAATACTTTTTTCATCAGTTCGGGAATGGGAAAAAACGAAACGACCAACAAAACGATTAATGGAGCAATAATGAACCGGCCGGCAAGCAGAGCCACGATGTCCCGACTCAGGCGCAACTGGCTGAACTTAACGCCATAAAGAGCGATGCCAATAAACAGCATAGACAAGGGGGTCGTCATTCCACCCATATATTTTAGGGTGATCATAAGGAAACCCGGCAATTTGATTTCCAACAGAATAAACACGACAGCGACTGCAAAACTGATAAATGGCGGGGAACAGATTCGCTTCAGCGAATCAATGCTGACCAATTTTGTCGGAGCTGATTTGCCATCAAGACTGATCGAATAATTGCCGATCGTCCAAAAAAGTGTCGCATTGGCCAAAAAATAGATTAGCACATAGGGAAGGCTTTCTTCTCCAAATAATGCCATATTAACAGGAAGCCCAACGAAGATAGCGCTAGAACAGAAAAAAGCTGACCGGAATGTTCCTCTGTGTTTGATCGGCAGATTCATCCTATTGGAGAGGAAATAGCCGATGATGAAGGAGATGGACATGGAAAGCACCGGAACAATAATCCCTGATAGAAGCGGAATAAATTTTGCTTTGTCAAATGTGGCGAGCAGGTTCCAAATCATGTAGGTGGGAACCGCGACATAATTCACTAAAACAGGGATAATCCCAGCGTTTTCCGGGGTAAAGTATCTTTTTGCGGTCAGATAGTAACCAATGGATACCATGAGAACGATACTGAACAGACCTTGCAGAGCTTGTAAAAAAACCATGAAATCCCCCATGCGATGTTTAATATACAACATTATAATTATGACAAAATTTCATCCTATTCTCAAATATCAAAAACATGGGCGAGCCATAGGAAAAAGATATGGCAAAGAACATTCATGTCGTCAACAAATTTGCCATGAAATTTTTAGCGCAGGTCGACAGATAACGGTTTTTATGCCAAATAATCGCTTTGCGAATGACAAGCGACGCATCGGCGATTTCCGCGTAGGTTAGACCTTGGCTGGGAACAAGCCCGACAATTGAGCGGGGAACGATAGCCACACCTATGCCGGCATCCGCCCACACCAGCAACGTTCGTATATCATCGCCGCGACAAAGGATACGGGGTTCAAAGCCATGGTCCCGGCAGCAGTCCGAGATGATGGCTTCATTACTGCGATGGATCAATAGCGGTTTGTCGGCAAGTTCCGACACTGCGACGGAGTCGGATTTCCATGTCGGGCAAATGTAATGATTCTGAGCTGCTACTAATGGCTCGGATTGCAAAATATAAGAATGAAATAGGCCCGGATCAAAAATAGCCCGGGCGATGCCGATTTCAATTACGCCATTTTGCAGCAACTCCAGGATTCGTGCGGTACTGCCTTCCCAAAACTGAAAAGTTACTTGAAGATATTGCTGGTGAAAGCTTCGAATGCGATCCGGTAAAAATGTAGCGCCGGCGGAAGCGACAGCACCGATTGTCAAACTCCCTTTTGCCCCGGACCCCAGATCCTGCAGTTCGCTCGTAGTCGCTTTCATCAGTTCAAGCAACTGGGCAGCCCGATCCTGTAACAGCCGGCCGGCCTCGGTCAGCCGGATTTGGCGGGGCCCACGTTCCACTAAAATGACCCCAAGTTCGGTTTCCAACAACTTGAGTTGTTGACTCAAAGGGGGTTGGGCGATATTTAGACGTTTTGCCGCTTTGGAAATTTGCCCTTCCTCGGCGATCGCCTGAAAATATTTCAATTGCCGAATATCCATCATAAGCCTCCCAGCATTATTATACTTAAAAAATATATCTTAGACACAAAATAGATATTTGTAATATATCTTTAGCTTGCTTACAATATACTTGAGATTCGGAATTCCCGCAATAGGCGGCAATCACTTTTTCGGGGGAGGAAGAAAAATGTTTCTGGAACAACTGAAAAATCACCAGGAAAAAGAATCTTTCATGAATCTTGCGTATCAGGTTGCTACGGCGGACGGCAGTTTTGGTTTGCCGGAAATCGAAATGATGAATTTATTTGAGCGAGAAACCGGGGTCAAGGATTGGCGGTCCAATAAAGAGCCGTTGCCAATAGCTCAGATCGGCACGCTTTTCTCTGATGAACTTGCACGAAAAATCATCTATTCCAATCTGCTTGCCATTGGTAATTCCGAAGAATATGAAAATCCGTCCCAGGTCAAGCTAATTGATACAATCAGGGAGTCGCTGGAAATCAGCGACCAGGATGAGCAAAAATACCAAAGCTGGATAAAACTCATTAAAGGTTCATATTTTCCGCGTTATTATTTTGACTGATCAAAAAAAACTGGCAGCGCGTGCTGCCAGTTTTTTTTATGCGCACACGGCATGCGCGTAATCTCTGGGATGAAAGTTCTGTTAATAAAATAAGGGTCTTGAGTTGATTGAAGAGAGTGTCCATAAATAATAATTTCTGGTATTATAAAGACGTAAGCCTTTATCCCTTGTTGTTGCTGGCTTTTACGCTTCCAATCGACCATGAAAGCAGCGTTTGCAATATCAATCGCAGAGGAAACACTGGGGAGGATTAAACATGAACAATAAACCGTTAATTGGCGGCAAAGTGACGACCGTATTTCTGGCTGCAGTACTATTATTTATTGTTTGTCTGCCGCAAGCTGAGGCAGTTCCCTTACCTCTGTCCAGCAATCCCCTGGCGGATGATGTTCGGTATATTGCTAAGATAGACGGTCGAGACTTTTTACTCTATTCGGCAGGTCAATGGCAGAAAAAATTCTTAAAAGGGATCAACATGGGAGTTGGGAAGCCCGGAACTTTTCCGGGCGAATATGCCATTACCAAGGCCGAGTATTTGCGTTGGTTTCAAAATATCAGCGATATGAATGCAGAAGTAATTCGTGTATATACTACGCAAAAGCCCGATTTTTATGATGCCCTGCACGAGTTTAATAAAATCGCAAAAAAACCTTTGTATTTACTTCAGGGCGTTTATATGCGGGAAGAATCGATCAGAATTTTGGAAGATGTGCATTCCAATCATTCACGGATTAAGCAGGAGTTTATCGCTGATGCGCAAGAGCTGGTCGATGTATTGCACGGGAACGCCAAACTGCCGGATCAACCAGGCCGGCCCAGCGGGGAATACAAAAGCGACGTATCAGAATATGTTATTGGTTGGATCTTAGGCATTGAATGGGATCCCATGTTTGTGATCAGAACGAACAAACGAAATTCTGGCAAAAACAACTTCGCCGGCAAATTTCTCTATACAGAAAAAGCTTCGCCCTTTGAAGCGTTCTTGTGTGAAGTCGGCGATAGGGTACTGACATATGAGTTTGACAAATATAAAATGCTTCGTCCGTTAAGTTTTACTAACTGGCTGACAACAGATATCATCAAGCATCCGAATGAACCTTTCCGCAATGAAGACAAGGTCGAAGTGAATCTCGAACATATCAAGGCCCGTACTTCTTTTAAACCCGGCATTTTCGCCTCCTATCATGTTTATCCGTATTATCCGGATTTTTTGAATTATCAGCGCAGTTACGCCAAGTATGTCGACAACACGGGGATGGTCAACACGTATCGGGCTTACCTGCGCGATCTGTTCCAACATCATACGATGCCGGTCCTGGTGGCGGAAGTCGGCATCCCGGCGGCTCGCGGCATGGCGCATGTGAACATTCATTCCGGCTATAATCAGGGGCGACATAACGAAATTGAGCAGGGACGGATGCTTGCATCTCTGATTCGTGACATTCATGCCGAAGGGTACTGCGGCGCCCTCATTTTTAGCTGGCAAGACGAGTGGTTCAAGCGCGTCTGGAATACTATGCAGTTCGATCTCCCCGGCCAGCGGCCATTTTGGTCGAATCCTCAGGCGAACGAGCAACAGTTTGGGCTGCTGGCGTTTGACCCGGGAAAAGATAAAACCGTGAGCGAAGTGGATGGCGACATTGTTGAATGGCAGGATACTTCCTCGATATATGCCAATGAAAAATTGATGCTGTATGCGAAGTCGGATGAAAAATACCTGTACCTGATGGCAAAAACCAAAGATTATGATTTTGTCAACGACTCTTTGTACATTGCAATCGATTCGCTTCCTGACCAGGGAAACTCACGGGACATCAGCCGACGGCTTCAATTTGCCCGCCCCGCGGAGTTCCTGTTGCAGATTCAAGGCGAAAAAGATTCGAGATTATTGGTAGATGCATATTATGATGCTTTTTACTTTCTGTATGGGGTCAAGGCGAAGGTGGTCGATAAGAAATCCTCCTATCACAAGAAGGATCAGGGCCGATTCAACCCGATGCAGCTATGTGTTTCCATGGAGCTTTTTCTGCCGCAGGACAGAAAATATGTTCCGTTTCGCAGTTATGAAACAGGTCTGCTGCAATTCGGCGATTCCAACCCGAACCATCCCGAGTTTGATTCCCTGGCGGATTTTTCTTTTAAGCAAGGCAACCTTGAAATCCGGATCCCGTGGCAATTGTTGAATATCATGGACCCTTCCACCAAAACGGCAATGGCGGATTTTTACAGCGGCAAGGGACGCAATGTGGAATCCAACGTTCCCAAGGAAGAAACTTTCATGAATTTTGATCGCGGAAATGTCATAAAAGCGCAGACCATTGACGGGTTACATATCGGCGCAACGATTGTCAAAAAAAATAATAAAGATGACTCGGTCGTGGGCATGGGGTACTATACCTGGAAACCGTGGACGTTGCCGACCTACCATGAGCGTTTAAAAAAATCATATCCAATTGTGCAAAAAACCTTTCAGGAAATCGACAACAACGTAACGGTTAAGGAGAATGCACGATGAGGAAAAATTTAAGCGTTATCATGCTTCTGTTAGCCATTTGGGGAGGCATGCCGTCTTTGGTACAGGCCGAGCAAACGCCTGTAAAAATTTCCGCTTCATATAACCATGATAGCGACGGCGTGTCCTATATCAGCTATAGCATTGCAACGGAGAAAAAAAATAAGCCGTGGAATTTTTCGTACGCCAACACCAGCATCCGGCAACGCGACTATTCAGCTAGATTGACGGAGCAGCGATTTATCACCCGATGGCAGAACCGCATTAACGAAGAAAATTCCGTTTCGGCGTGGCTGGGGGTTGTGGACAGCAATGTTTGGCAGTTTATTCCCTTTGGCGTCCAATACCAGGGAGTGGTTAACACGATCGATCAAATCTGGTTAAGTTATGCGCACGACTCCGTGACAACGGTTGCGGCGTTTCAAAATCATATTTTCAGCGATCAATTCACCGGACGTTACCGCAAGGAGCTCGACCGGCGTCTGATGCTTGATGCAACTCTGAAATATGCACAATTCAGTGA
>CAZRLN010000013.1:0-23471 GCA_964601085.1 uncultured Veillonellaceae bacterium
CGCCCTTTACAATAATATGGCGCAAGCCTGCATGCGCAGCGGCGATCAACATAACGCTTTGGAATATTTGCATAAATCGCTTGAGATATTGAAAAAATCCCGGGAGCATGGCAGCGAATTGCCTACCACGCATTCCAACATCGCTTTGCTCTATCTGTCCACGGGCGACGACGAAACCGCCGCAACACATTTGCAGGCGGCCTTGTCCGGATTCGAGGCCCTCGGCTACGATTCCCCCCACTATCCGGCCGCACTGGCTGCCATGGCCCAATTACTGCATGTCAAGAAAGACTATTCCGGCGCGGTGGAACAGTATCGACTGGCGCTGGCCAAAACCGAGGCGCTGTTCGGACACAATGCCAATTACGCCCTACTCTGCCGCAACTGCGCCCGCGCCTGTTCGATGGCTGGATTGTGGACAGAAGCCGGCGAACTGGAACGGAAGGCCGACGCCATAGAAAACAGACTGAACGCCGCAAACGCGCCCGTGCAAACAAGCGTCCAATGAATGGGCTGGAGCTGTCCCGAGCCTATTTCGAGGAATACGGCAGGCCGCTGATCCGCCAGCAATATCCGTACTACGAGGATCACATTGCCGCCGGCCTGGTGGGCATGGGCTCGGAATGCTTCGAGTTTGACGATGAAATCTCGCGGGACCATGATTGGGGCCCGGCCTTCTGCCTCTGGCTGGACAGGCCGACCCATGAAGCGATCGGCACGGAGCTGCAAGCGGAACTTGACGGACTCCCCAAGGCTTTCGCCGGCATCGTCGGCAGATGGAAAAGCCATTGGGGCGGCGGACGAACCGGGGTTTTTGAGATCGGACAGTTTTATCGGCAGTTCATCGGGTTTGATCATGTTCCGGCAGATTTGCGGGAGTGGCGCGTCATTCCGGAGTCGAACCTGGCCACGGCGACGAACGGCCGGGTGTTCACAGATCCGGCTGGTAAGTTCAGCGCGTTCCGGGAAAGCTTGAAACAGTTTTATCCGGAGGATATCCGGCTGAAAAAGATTGCCTGTCGCTGCATGATCATGGCCCAGTCCGGCCAGTACAATTTTATGCGTTGTGTCCGGCGGGGAGAGTTTGTGGCCGCGCAATGCGCCGAGACCGAGTTTATCAATACGGCCGTTTCCCTGGTGTTTTTATTAAATAAGCAATACAAGCCTTTCTATAAGTGGATGCACCGGGCCTTGCGGGAACTGCCCCGGCTGGGAGATGTGATGTACGATTTGTGCTCCGATTTGACGACTGCCCACACGGTAGCATCAGGCCGGAAAGTATACGAGTGGAAAAGCGACCGGATCGAAGCGATATGCCGTCACATTGTCGGAGAGCTCAAACGGCAGGATTTAACTGACTCCGACAGTGATTTTTTACTCGATCACGGACCGCTGATTCAAAGCAGGATTCAGGATCCCCTGATAAAGAGCATCAGCGTTTGGGCGGAATAGCGATTCTTGGAGAGAGGAAGGATGCGAGTGAAAGAGGAATTAATCGCCAAAATTGTGGCCAGTGAATGGACGATGTTTCAAAACGTGACGAATGTTGGCGGACGTGCGGCTTGTCAGGACGATTTTAAGACGTTTAACATCATGCGCTCCTGCCAGGCCAGCGCCTGGTCGGAAGCTGCTTTGGCCAGTTATCTGGAGGATTTGACCGAAGCGCAAGAGCTTGGCAGAAACCTGTTGACCGAAAAATATGCCCGGATGATGGAGTTTACGGCGCCGCAGGAATACACTCGGATTCAGCATCATTTGCCACCCCTGGATCAGGAAACCCGGTCACTGATCGATTGGATCATACAGAGCAATCTGGTCTGGGAGGAGGAACTCAATGCCAAATTCCCATATATTCGCCGCCGGGGCCGGCCGGCTTCTTCCTTGGCGGACGCGCCGCACGTCACATCCATCGAAACCTATTTAAGAGGAGAGCTTGCTACCTATTCGACGAGAACGCTGGCGCTTTACTATCAAAACATCCTGGAACAAAAAGCCTCGAACATCAACGGCGCTGAATTGGTTCTTGCCGCCACGATGCAACGCTATGGGTTCAGCTCTTTGGAAGCGGCGAACGCGGCAATGAAAAAGAGATTTTCCTGATAGCTGAGTATAAAAATATATAAAAAAGGAGCGATTCATGATGAAAGAGGTTCTGGACTTTCTGACGGCAAACAAGGTGTTCTATTTGGCGACAACTGACGGAGATCAGCCGCATGTCCGGCCGTTGGGCTTCGTGATGGAACATGACGGCAAACTAGCTTTTTGTACTTCCAATCAAAAAGCCATGTTCAAGCAGCTTACCGCCAATCCCAATGTGGAAATCTGTTGCGTCGACGCCAACTGCAATACCCTACGAATCTGCGGCAAGGCCGTGTTCTGCACTTCCGAGCAAACACAACGGAAGACGCTGGAAACCATGCCCATGCTCGGCAAGATGTACGCCGTGGGCGATGGAAAACTCGAGATATTCCGCCTCGCAGATGCCCAGGCCGTATGCCAGACGATGTCCGGCGAAAAACGGAAATTATCGGTTTAGCCAAATAAAAAAGGACGGGTTGCGTTTCGCAAGCCGTCCTTTTTTATTTGGCTTATATTTGATTCTTCATGAATTTTGTGACATTTGACGCGATGTCTTTCAATCCAGCCACGTCGCGGATGTAGCGACCTTTTTTGTCATGGTTGATGAGGTGGTCGTTTTCAAACTTTTTCGTGATGTAATAGTACTGTCGTTCGCTAATGTTGGCTTCCAGGCAAATGTTCGCGTCCGTATCGCCGATAAATCCGGTCTCATTCGCCTTGTTCAGCAGATAGTGGGCCAGCAGCTCCTCATAGGAAAAGAGCGTTCTTGCCATGGATATCTTGTACATTTCATAGACCCGGTTGGATGTCTTAACATAAAAATAGAGAAGAAAGTGTTCGTGATTGAACAGTTCATTTTTTATATCCGTCAGCTTTAGCATGGTGGCTTGCGTGTTGGTTTTGATTTCACAGTAGAAATTTTGCTTTCGCATTTGGGAAAACTTACCGACAAACTGGTTCGGCCCCAAGGTATCGATGAGAAAACGGCGACCATTGTAGGATTGGGAATAAACCCCCACATTCCCTTCCAGGATGTAGTACAGATCGATATTTTCCTGCGCCATGGCGGGAATGAAAACAATGTTCTTATTTAGAGTTACCTTTAGGCTTTTTTCGAGCTGTTCATGTGACATGAAATCATAAATGTTTTTCTGCAAAATCTCCGACGTCAAATCATTCATAATCGCTCACTCTTTCACACCTCGTTCGATTTTTTGAAGCCTGTGCCCTTCCCCCCCAAAAAACCAGTCGCCAGAAGTGAAACTCTTCTTTACCGCACTGCCTACGCTGATTGAGCGAATCTTTCCGCTTTTACGGACCGGTGAAACCAGGCGTTTTCCCCTTCTGCACCCTGGCAGGCAGGTTTCCTGACGCTTTTTTGTCCGCACCGTTGTTCTGCCGGCCAAATTTCGACAAAACCCGTAAAAGGAGAAAGTACTCAGAGCTTTATGGATATCCCATGCCGCACTGCCGCTATTTTGCATCGCCTATCCATTGTATTGGCAACAGCATTTTAGTTACATTCTACTGGCAGGGGGACACGCTTTCCATTGACCGCGAGTCGGATTATCGATTGATTAATTCGGTGTAAGTTTTCAGAAAGTTGTAGAAAGGTATGAGTGTAACTTTTTTGAGGCTATTTAGGGCGTAAAGCCGATGTGCTTTACGTTCGCTTTTCGTAATACGTCAACAAAAAAAAGCCGCCGTCCGAACCCCAGGGTTCATCGACAGCGACTCTAAATCTGCTTATTCTTCTGTCCTTGCCGCCAATTTTGCGAGCGGCCCGCCCGGCCGCAGCCGGTCACCGTCCGGACTGCATCGCCTTGATGAAAGTCTCGTCCTGACGCAGCTGTATCAGCGCATCCACGGTGTTGGCGTCCCATGCGCCGGTCCGGGCCTCGTTCCGCAGGATGGACAGGCATTCATCCTTGTCCGGATGGATCTGTTGGAGCTCCAGGTAACGATTGACGGTTGCAAAAATCTGCAATTCCGTCAAAACTTCCTGCTTGATTGCCGCTTCGCGCGGAAAATCGAGGCTGTCCAGTCGCTCGTGGTGCGTCTGGACAAACAACCGCAGCCACTCGCCCATTTTCAGTTGCTGCACGATCTCTTCACCGATCCCCACATGAGCCGGATCCGCCAACGAACGAACGACGCCGCCAATTTCGCACAGGCAGGCCGCCGCCAGGAGACGGTCCAACTGCGGTTCGTTCAACCCCAGCAGGCGGCCGGCTTTGTCGCAGAGTTCGCGTCGCCGGCAGGATTGCTGGTACAAATTATCGTCCTTGGCCCGCATAAGCGCCAAAAAACTGTCGCACACCTGCCGCCGGGATTCCATGCTGTCAAAAACCTGCTTACGTTGCAAGCAGGAAGAGATCACATATTTCAGTTCGTTGTAGTTCGGCGGTTTGGAAATGAAACTGCTGGCGCCGACCTTGAAGCCGCGCACCCGGTCCTCCACGTCGTTCAACGCCGTTAGCATGACGACCGGAATACACTCCGTCTTCGGATCGCGTTTCAGTTCGCGACAGACTTCGAAACCGTTCATCCCGGGTAACATCACGTCCAGCAAAATCAGATGCGGCGGCGTTTTCCGCGCATACTCCAACGCATCCATTCCCTGGAACACCTTGTCGACGTCGTATCCCCAGGAGGAAATCACGTCCCGCATCAATTCGCAATTTTGTTCGTTGTCGTCCACAATCAGTATTTTAGCCAAGATTCTCGTCCTTCCTTGCATTTTCCCGGAACGCGGCATCGTCGGCCGGCATCGGCAAAGTAAATACCACTTCCGTCCCGACGCCTTCCTTACTAATTAAATAGATCTGCCCGCCATGCATTTCCACCAGTTTTTTGGTAAGCGGCAGACCTAGGCCGGTCCCTTCGTAAAGCCGCTGGTACGAATTGTCGACCTGTTCGAATTCGACGAATACCCTCTCCTGATCTTCTTCCCGGATGCCTATGCCGTTATCGCGAACCCGGATCTGGATGAGCCGGGGTTGCCGGAATGCCTCGATCTCGATCCCGCCATTGTCCGGGGTAAATTTGACGGCATTGGACAACAGATTGTACAGGATCTGCTTGACCTTGACCGCATCGGCCCGCACCAGAAAATCCACCGGCTCCAGGTGCACGTCGATCGCGATGTTCTTGCGGTTAGCTATGCTGCGGACTACGGCGCAGCTATTCTCGACGATCTCCAACATGTAAAACTCGCTAAAATTCAGGCTCATCTTCCCAGCTTCGATCTTGCAGATGTCGAGGATGTCGTTGATCAACTGTAGCAAATGGTTGCCGTTGCTCAAAGCGCTTTGGATATGCTTCGCCTGTTTTTCCGTCAGCGGCCCGAACACTTCACCGAGCAAGGCTTCCGCGCCGCTGATGATGGCCGAAAGCGGCGTCCGGAGTTCGTGGCTCATATTGGCCAGAAACTGTGATTTCACGCCATTGGCCCGCTTCAGTTCCTCGACCGTCTCAACCAGTTCAAGAGTCCGGGTAGCGACCTTGCTCTCCAGCTCGTCATTCATCCCCTGCAGTTGCCGGGACAGTTCCACCTGCCGCTGGTGTTCCTGGCGCAGTTTTTCCAGATATTCTTCATTGGTTTTTTCGCTGGCTTCCAACGAAGTCGCCAAATTCCGAAAGGTGGTCAACAAAATTCCGGTCTCGCTTTTTTGATCCTTCACCCATTCCGGTTGCAGGACAAGGTTGCGTTCACCCTGCGTCAGCTGTTCGGCGAACCGGGTCGCCACCATGATCGGCTCGGTGATCACCTCCGCAAAATAACGGCCGATCATCAGCATCAGCGCCAGGCCAAAAATGGTGACCGAAATGATCAGATACTGATTGGTCGACAGGATCCGGGCGAACTTTTCCTCCGGAATGCCCACCCCCCGGGCGGCGACGACTTCACCGTTGTGATTGATGATCGGCTCGTCCAGGAACACATGGACCTCGTCGTTGAAGTCGACCCGGCCAAACAAATACTGCCGGGGTCCGTCCAGCGTCTGGTTGGCGACCGGTATTCGGCTGCCGACGTAGTTTTCCTTCGTGGGGGTCTGGATATTGGATGACACGCGGATGCCGTCGATTGAAATGGCCAGGAAGGAGTTTTCGACCTGTCGGCTATAAGAGGCCGGAAAGGAAGGGTCGTTATTGACTGTGTCGCCCAATACCAGATAACCGATCAGTTCATCAGCACGCGCTTCATCGAAAATCGGTATCACCGCCAGCCCGATCTGGCACTTGGTCAGATAGGCTTGGTTGCCATGCGCATCGACCCGGTTGGCGATTGGAATCTTGAACCGGTTGAAATCGGCGGAATCCGGGAAAAACAAGTGTGACAACGGCAACGCTTCTTCCGAGGTGATGGAGCGACGTTGTTCGGAAACCGCTTGGACCAGCCCGTTGAGTTCCCAAGAAATATCGCCGCGCAAGTCGTCGGAAATCCGGGCGACCGGCCACCACTGGGTGTTCAGGATCACCGCAACATCCAGATAGTCGTAGGTCTGTCGCAATTTGATCAGTTCCGCCAACATCATTTTTGTGTCCCTGGCCCGCACCCCCAGACGAAAGGCCGGATTTTGGGCCAGCCGTTGCCCGCCTTTTTCCATTTCCGCCTTGCGCATCAACATTTGGGTATGGACGATTTTCAGGGAACTCTGCAGATACAGCAGCTCACTGTCCTTCTTCTGATTGTCCAAGATGATCGTGGATGCGATGTACAAAATAACCATCGGCACGATGACAATGAAAAACACAAACAGCATCAGCTTTTTTCGGATTGACATGCCAATATCCTATTCCTTGTTATGTTCTTTACAATACATCACGAGCTGCATCCGGTCCTTCATGCCCATTTTGGCCAGAATGTTGCTGATGTGGGACTTGACGGTTGTTTCGCTGATATACAGTTTTTCGCCGATTTGCTTGTTGCTCAGGCAGGCGCATACTTCGCGGGCAATATCCAGCTCCCTGCGGCTGAGCTTGTGTTTGAGCAGAAAGTACGCGTTGACGGATCCTTGCGACTTTTCCGCCCCAGGTTCCGCCACCGATTCATCGTCCGTGTCAAAATCCAGCAGTTCCAGCGTGTTCTGCAACAACTCCAGCATATCCGCGAGCTGCTGCTCCGTCATCGTCGCGATATGGTCGGCCAGCCGATTGTCCACGCAGACTTGGTCGCCGGCCAGTTTGACGCCACCGCCATAGGCGACGCAAATGATCTGGCCGCGATAATAGATGGGGGAAATAAAAAAAGTCAGCCCCAGGTAACACCGGAAGGTTCGCGCCTGTCCCTGCGCCAGAACGGTGCGCGCCGCATTTTCGCGTTCCTGTATGCAACGGCTCCGGTTATTTTTCATCATATCATAACAAAACAGGGAGGAGTTCGACCATATGGTGAGAGTTTTTCCTTCCAGCGACAATAAGCACAAACTGATTCCGAAAGTGCGGGCAAAAGAATCCTGATGTGCCTGGAGCTTTCCCTTGCCGATCCGCTTGGCCCAATCGGCGAATACCCCTTTTGCCTTCAATTCATCCCCTCATTTCCAAAAACAGGCGCATGATTGATCCTGTCTCCGCTGAATAGACATTTCCGGAAGTTACACTGTACATCTTCGCTGCTTTTTCATTTCTTCCTGCACGGCGACGGATTGCAATTCATTTACCGCCGCAAGGCCCACTCCTGTACAGGATTTTTATCCGTACCAGCATTTTTTTGACACCTTTTTGACACACTCTCATGCTACGATAATAGCGGCATATATCATACTTTTCCAATTCCAGGAGGCGTATCAAATGAGCAACGATATCAGCGCAACTTTCCCGTTGTTAACCTTTTTTATTGGCTTTGGCTTAGGATTGATTCTCTATCCCAAAATCATCGGATTCCATTACGATGAGTCAACCAATCGGCATCCCTAAGCATTATGCATCGTATCAGGAGTCGATCTCGAACGAAGATCATCTCTCCCGAAGGAAGCATCTCAACAAAAAAACAGAGAGGTTGCGTGGAAAAATGTCTTTTCCGCACCCCTCTGTTTTTTATTTCATGTCATTTGCGAAACTTCTCTTACTTAAACCGTTCCACGTATTCCTGCAGGGTTTTGGCGCCACTGCTGACATAGGCCAGGTTGGAAGAAATCTCCTGTGTCGTTGCGGCCTGTTCCTCGCTGATCGCTCCCGTCGTCTCAATCGACTTGTTAATGTTGGCAATCGCCAAACTCATTTCCTGCAAGGTCGCCTGTATCCTCTTGACTGCATCCTGCGATTGGTCCGCCAGTTTCCTCACTTCTTCCGCAACAACCGAGAAACCCCGACCGTGCTCGCCGGCCCGGGCGGCCTCAATCGCCGCGTTCAAGCCCAGCAGATTGGTTTGCGCGGCGATGTTTTTGATAAACTCCAGAATCTCCGCCGTATGCTGATTCTTCTCCGCCAAAATCTGCGCGGCCTTAATGGCCTGTTGCCCGGCTTCCGCCAACTCGGTGGCGCTTTTCGCGACCTGGTCCACGCTCTCCGAGGCATGTTGCGTGGAAGTCGCCAAATTATCCACATTCGTGATCAGTTCCAAATTATCCTTGGTATCGATCCCGGAGCTCAACGTGCCGATAATTTCGTTATTGACCCCATAAATCGGTGTAAAAATAGTTTTAATCGGTCTGCCGTAAACTTCCGGCGGCACGTCCGCATAAGTATCCTTGGCGGTGCGGATGGATTCCTCGATCGTCTGGATTCCTTTGATCGGTTTGCCTTCCGGCAGATCCAGCTCAAATTTCTTCGCCCGGTAGTAGCCCAGATACTCTTTCAGATCCGTCAGTCCAACCGCCATATCCTCCCGCACAATATGGTTCAAATACGGCAACACCAACTTGAAAGCGGCTAAAATCTCTTCATTGGTTTGGAATTTTCCTTCATTGCCCACTTGCCAATCACTCCTTTTATTTTTCTTCAAGCATCCAAATCAATGACTAATTACATTATATGCGATTCCAGGGTATCTTGCACGAAGATTCCGAATACCCCTCCTGCTGCTCAACTACTTGCCAATCAATCCCGCGCTCTCGAATAATTTTTAAAATCTCCCGACCAATGGAAGGAAACTTTTCCTGCATGTGGAATACTGTCTTAAAACTAAGTCTTGCAAAAAGTTGGTGTGGCTGATTTGGATTATTTTGATTTCAAGTGCGGACACTGCGGCACAGTTTTTTCCGTAAAGCTTTCGGAATACCGAAAACGTATTGATCACATTGAGAATCCACTGCGTCTGATTCGCTGTCCCAGTTGCTGTTCCATCCTTCCGCCGCCTTTGCGCGATTATGTGAAACAGATCCTCGACACCCATCCCCGCTCGTTCGAAAATTGGTCGTTCGGCACCCGCCTGCACGAAACACACCGCTGCATCAATCACAACGATAATGCTTACAGTAACGCCGCCGATCAATTACTGCGCGAATTTAATTTTCCACGCAATCGGTAATCGTCTCTGCCCTGAACGCCACAATTCAAAAAGGGACTGTGTTGAAACATCGTTTCAGCGCAGTCCCTTTCGTTCTTTGCCTTTCCATGCGCCCATCGCACAATGACGAAATCCCCCAGAATACAAAGGCTCCTACTAGTCCTGGACTTTATGAGCGCATTCTTTTTCCAGTTCCGCAAGCAGGGAATCGCTTCTGTCGGAATCCGCCTTGATCACCGGATTTTTTTTAATGGCCCGGTAGTAGCCGGACAGTTCCCGATAGGCCTCTTCCCCCAGTCTATCCCGAGTCGAAATCAATTCCGCTGGTTCAGTATTTGTCCACATATAAATTCACCGGCCTTTCCTGCTCGATTTTCTTCGCTGTTTTCAGAGTAATCTAATTTGTTCTAATTATAGTTGTAAATCGCCTATAATTGAAATATCATATACTCATGCAGCAATAACTTTTAGTTATCATTCAAAAGGTGGGAAAGCTTTGGATTTGCGAGACTTGGAATATTTTGCGGTCCTTTGTGAGGAAAAGAACTTTACGGCCGCCGCGGAAAGGCTGTATATCTCCCAGCCCGCCATCTCGAAAACACTAACCCAATTGGAGAAAGAATTGGGCCTGCGGCTGGTCAACCGCAATCAAAAGCCGGTTGCGGTTACCGCCGAGGGCGAAATGTTATGGAAGCTGGCCCGGGATATTCTCGCGCAGTTTCAGTCCGCCCGGGCGATCATGGCCGAATACAAAGACCTGAAGCGTGGCAGCTTCACCATTGCCGTTCCGCCGATGACCGGCGCCTATTTTTTTCCGCCCTTGTTCGCCGGATTCAAAAAAAAATACCCCTCTCTCGACATGCGCATCATCGACGGGGGATCCTTCGCTTCCCTGGAGGCGGTGCGGCAGGAAAAAGTTCACACCGGCCTGATCATCTTTCCTCTGACGGATATGGCCGGCATGAACAGCCTGCCGGTTACGCAGCAGGAACTGGTCGTCTGCCTGCCGGTGGGCCATCCGTTATCCGGGCAGCCGTTCCTGACCCTGCAACAGCTGGAAGCAGAGCCGGTCGTTCTATATAACGAGGGGTTCGTCCTGCGGTCCATCATTCTGAACGCCTATGCCGAAGCCGGCCTGACCCCAAAAATCGAAATCTCCACCAACCAATTCCTGACCATCAAGGCGTTGGTCGCCAAAGGCGCGGGAATTTCTTTCCTGCCCGCCATTGCCGTCAATGACACGGATGCCATCGTCACCGTCCCGCTCAATCCGCAAATCCATGTGACCATCGGCTTGGTCTGGAATCCGAACAGCTTTCTGCCCCCCGCCTGCAAAGCGTTTATCGACTTTGTTCAGGAGTACTGCTCTGGTTTTCCCGGTCCAGTTTCGCCGTAAAATTGATTTTTCGTGGCGTATCAAGACCATCGAACCGGATCGCGTAGGCGGCTTTGTCACGGTCGATATCGACGACTTCCCCCGCGCCCAGGATGCTGTGAACGACCCTGTCCCCCGGCTGAAACACCGGTCCGGAGGCGATCGTTTCCAGCATTTTTTCATTGTCGCGGATATTCCGGTTTGTTTCCCGCACCAAACCGGCGTCCAGTTCATCCGTGTAGGACAACAGATCCTTGTTCACGTTGAAAATGAACCGAGAGGGAACCCGGGTTGAACCGTCCAGATGCCAGCCTTCCGCATCCGTAAGGAACAGATGCCGTTGGGCACGGGTCAAAGCAACGAAGGCCAGCCGGCGCTCCTCCTCCATGGCCGCCGCCGTCGCGGTTTTTTTCGACGGAAACACCCCTTCCGACATTCCGCAGAGAAATACGGCCGGAAACTCCAGCCCCTTGGCGGTATGCACCGTCATCAGTTTCACGGCGTTCCCGCCGGAAACGGCGTCCGTGTTTGTCAAGAGCGCCACCCGCGACAGATAGTTTTCCAGCGTGCATTCTTCGCCGCAGGAAGTTTCGTATTCATAGATCGCCTGCTTCAGTTCCGCCAGATTGTCCAGCCGTTCCTGGCTGCCTTCGGTCCGGAGCATCGCCTCATAGCCGCTTTGGTCCAGGACTGCGCTCAAAACCTCGGAAACCGGCCGTTCCGAATAGCCGGCGGCGAAACGTTCGAGTAGCGCCAGGAATTGTCCAGCCTTTGTGCCTTTGAAAATTTCGTTCTCCAGCGTTCGGACCAGCGCCTGATACAGGGAACACTCATTCTGTGCGGCATAGTCCTGCAGGAACTTGATTCGCCGCTCGCCGAGGTTGCGTTTCGGCGTATTGACCACCCGCAGGAACGACAAGTCATCCTTATATACAATCAACCGCAGATAAGACAGCGCATCCTTGATCTCCATCCGGCCGAAAAATTGCACCCCGCTATAGATGGTATACGGCAATTCTTCATGGCGGAACACCTCTTCCAGACTGCGCGAAAGATAATGGGCGCGGTACAGAATGGCGACATCGCCCAGTTTCAGGCCCTGGCCGGCCAGTTCCCTGATTTTCCCGGCAATCCAGCGAGCTTCCGCCGCAGCGGTTTTCGCATGATGGTAAACTACTTGATCGCCGGATGGCAACAGCGGGATCAAGTCTTTGCGGATGCGGTTTTTGTTCTTGCCGATCAGGGAATTGGCCACCGCCACGATCTGCGGCGTAGAGCGATAATTCTCCATCATTAAGATCGTCCGGACCGCCGGGAATTCTTCGGCAAAATCCAAAATATACCGGACGCTGGCGCCGCGCCAGGTATAGATGGTCTGATCCGGATCGCCCACGATGAACAGGTTGTTATGGTAGGCGCACAACACCTTCATCAGGCGGTACTGCAGATTATCGATATCCTGATATTCGTCGATCATGATGTATTCCAGCCGTTGCTGCCACTTGAGACGGATCTCGTCGTTAATACGGAACAAATGCAGTACATAATTGATCAGATCATTGTAGTCGAGCCCAAAACATTTTTTTTGCTGATAAAGATAGCCCCAGAAAATGATGTCGTCCGTTTCTACGGCGTCGAGATATTTCTGGCGCAAACCGGCCAGGGGCAGGGCAATCATGTGCTCGTAGTAGGACGGATCTTTGAACACCTTGCGGATTTCGATCATATCCCGCGCTTTGGCGAAGGTCATGTGATGCAGCGTCAGTCCGCGTTCCTCATAGATGACCTTCAGCATCGCGTCGATGTCGGAGTTGTCCAGCACCAAAAAACTTTTCGGGTACTGCAGCGCATGGCTGTCTTCCTGCAAAACGGACACGCAAAAACTGTGAAACGTACTGATGTAGCCCGTGTCGCTGTCGCCGGTGAGACGGCGGATGCGCTGCTTCATCTCGTTGGTGGATTTGTTGGTGAACGTGACGCACAGGATATGGGACGGCAGGATGCCCATCTCGTTGACGAGATAGGCAAACCGGCGGGACAGCGCCCGGGTCTTGCCCGATCCCGCCCCCGCGATCACGCGGATATACCCTTCCGTAGCCGTAACAGCCTGGCGCTGCGGCTCGTTGAGCCCCGCCAACAGTTCGCTCATTTCCCTCAAAACCTCACTTGCCTTGATTTCACGATCCTAAAATTCGCGTCGTTTTAAGAACATATGTTTGTATTTGTAGTATAGCGGAACAAGCCGGCGATGTAAAGCGAACCTTCCCCCGAGCCAACAGTAGTCGGCAACATCGATTGCTTTCGCCTCTCTCCAGCGTCGATAAGCGCCCTGAGAAATCCCGCGCAGCGTGCAAGTTCAATTCGAGTCACCTTGGAATTATTTTGCAATTTTTCGGTTTTTTAGGAGGACACCTCCTTTGAACGTGGAATATAGTTACAGAAATAAGTTTTCCGGCCGATACGGGAGGGAACGAATCAGACTCCCAGATACGGTAAAAATGATGGAGCTATTGGTGCCCAGAAAAAAGCTCCCCGTTTTCACGAGGAGCCAAGATCATTTCTTCAAATCTCGATAAAAATTTTCATGCGGTCCCATGGCGAAGAGCGTCAGTACATCGTCTGCTTCCTCGTATACATAGGCCAATAGGTATGTCTGGTCCAGCACCGGAAATTTACACACCCGGAATTTCGCCAAATCGCCCTTTTTTTGTTCGCCAACAACCGGATTGTCCATGATCGCTTCAACAGCCTCGTTCACGGCGTCTAGTTGGTTGTCATGCAGCCGCTTGTAAGCCCTTTTAAATTCGCCCTTTTGAAGCACATTCATGCTTTTTTACGCCGAAAAGTAAAAGGCTCTGCTTCCTGGCCCTCGGCGGCCATCATGGACTTGATCAACTCAATAGGCAAATCCGGATTTTCTAACGCAGCCTTACCGACTCTAGCCCAATACTGGATTTGCAGTGGTGTTGTGCGCGATTCGGCCTTGGCAGTTTTCTCCGCTTGGCGATATAAGTTCTCGTCAATCCGAACAGCAATACTTTCCATGACATCAGCCCCTTTCTGTTACAATTGTAACAGAAAAAGTCGTTTCTCCACAATATCTCCCGACAAAGAGTCCCTTTGATTCGGGAACCTACTTTTTAAAGCACTCCGCCAATTCATTCTTGCCTTCTTTTTGCGCCTTTTCAAGAGGTGTAAGACCGTCTTTTGCCTTGACATCCGGCTTAGCGCCTTTTGCCAATAGCAGCTTGACCGCTTCCCTGTTATCGGCCCAAACGGCATCATGAAGAGGAGTATAGCCATTTGCCGGCCCGATCGCGTTGATATCCAGTCCATAATCAATCAATAGCTCCACGATTTGCATGTTCTTTTGAAACATTGCCGCGTGCAGGGCGGTTCCACCGAAGGAATCCCGGGCATCCAGATCCGGCTTGGTCGCAAGTATTTTTCGGACCTCGTCTATATTTCCCGCGTATGCCGCTTTGTGCAATGCATCTTTCGGATATGTTGTTGCGGCCGTGCTGCTGGCGCTTGATACTCTTTCATTTTGCACCGTCGCCGATTTGGGCTTCTCCGCGGGAGTTGCCGTTCCGCAGCCGGACAGGAAAATGCAAAATAATAGGGAAATGAAAATGCATTGGTTAACCTTACCCTTCCAGTGATTCATTTTTCCGTCACCTTCCTTACGATGATTATCAGCCCAATGATATAGATGTTTCAGTGTGCGAGGAATGCACTCCTGCAAGTTTGTGAATTTTTTCCGCCGCAAAACAAGATTTTTTTCTCTAGAAATCGGAGGGCCAATGCGTGAGTCTTAGAAGCAAACTACTCATCGGCATTACAGCAGTCATTTTGTTTATGGCAACCAGTATCGGCTATACCAGCATCTCTTTCGTCGAGCGGCTGGTATTTGACAATACCCTTTCCACCATGGAAAGAGCTGCCCTTACGGCAACCAACGAAATCGAAAATTGGTTTAAGGTTCGGCAAACACTCCTAAAAATGATCGTAACGGGCTTGGAGACGGATGAATACAGTTCTGATGACCCGCAGCTGTTATATGCTTTTCAAACCATCAGCGAACGTTTTCACAATTATTTTAAATATCTCTACATGGGATTTGATGACAAAACATTTGTCACCACACGAAAAGAATACGTATCCCCTGATTTCGATCCGACTACTCGCCCATGGTTCAAAAGCGCTGCCCAAAATACCGGAGTGATTATTACCGCCCCCTATCCAAACCGAGCAACGGGAAATTTCGTTTCATCAATGGCACTGCGTTTTGCCGGTACCACCCCCGGTGTATTGGGAATTGATCTGGACATTTCCGATTTGGCTTATTTAAGTAATAATGCGGTTTTTCGCCCAGAAGCAGAAGTCGTGCTAATTTCGCCTGGCGATAAGGTGCTCTACTCGACCAATGCAACGATTGCTTCAACCGGTCAACCTTGGGAAAAAGCCGAATATATGCCGCTAAATCCGTATATTGTTTCCTCCAAAAATGATCCTGTCTATATCCCGCAAATTGAACGAAACGGGAAAAGTTTTGCTGTTTTCCTTTCAACCGTTCCGTCTGCGCAATGGACTGTTGCCACTGCCATTCCCGTTGACTTGCTTTATATTGAGCAGAAAAAATTGATGCAACGGATCGTGGGAGTATCGCTGATCGCACTCATGATCAGTCTAAGTTCGGCTTACTGGATCATCACCAAACTGACGCATCCTTTGGCGGCTCTAGCATCCACAGCACAAAAGCTCGAAGATGGCGATATGAATGTTCGGTTCGAGGCCAGTGAGTCCTACGAAGCAACACATTTGGCAGACTGCCTGGAAAAAATGAAGTCAACCCTAATTGGCGCCATCGTCGAAAAAGACGCATTATTGCATGAAGCCGAGACGAAAAACGAGGAAAAGCTATTTCTTCTGGCTCAAATGAAGAAACTAAATCAAGATTTGTCCAGCGCGTATCAAGAAACCCAAGAGTTATATGTGCAAACCATTCAGGCGCTGTCAGATTCTATTGAGGCCAAAGATCCATATACCCATGGTCACAGTAGTCGGGTCCTTCTCTATTCTGAGCTTGTCGGCACTTCATTGGGCTGGGATAACAAAACAATGAACAATTTACGATACGCTGCCATTTTGCACGATATTGGCAAAATCGGAATCCCCGAAGGAATATTGAATAAGCCGAGCTCATTGACGTCGAAGGAGTATGAGGCGGTAAAACTGCACCCGGTCTTGGGGTCAAAAATACTCCAAAACATTCCCCACCTTCAAGCTGCCAGCAAAGCCGTCCTGCAGCATCACGAGCATTTTGACGGCAATGGATATCCATATGGCCTTTCCGGCGAGGACATCTCGCCAATAGCCCGAGTCCTTGCCGTTTCCGACGCTTATGACGCCATGACATCGGCGAGGCCTTATCGTCCTGCTGTAAAGCCGGAAGAGGCTTTTGCTGAACTCCAGCAATTTGCAAACAAACAATTCGACCCGAAAATCGCAGCTGTTTTTTGCAAAGCACTGCCGGATCTCGAAAAGTTTTCCGTACAAACAGAACGAGTATAAATAAACTTTTATATACATTTTCATATATTTCCAGAGGATTTTGTGTCTATATGTTGAAATGTGCGGCATGGAGGTTGGTAACCATAACGAGGTGGTTTAGTGCCCGAAATGATGGATATCTCTTGTCCAAAATGTGATCATCAAAAGCTGATTTTCATTGATGAACTTCGGAGAAACCCCACGTTTATCTGTTGCAAATGTGGGACACGAATCACAATCGATGCAGGGAAATTTATTGCTATACTTAACGAACGATCCCCAGTTCATCAGAAGCAGAAGAAAATCGACAACCTTTAGACTCTCTGAGGCTCATCAAAAAAGAGGTTCCCATCCAGCCTCCATTATTTTCTCGCCAATTTCTTTCATGAGAGCGGCGAGTTTTTTTATTTAACGAGAGAGCCTGACATTCCGGGGCAGATCGTACCGCCGCTGGTAGTGTCTGTGGCAACAGCCGTGAATCGTTGCGGAATTGAGGGAAAATGAAAAAGAGCCGGAACAGTTCCGGCCCTTGATCAATAAAATAGTCCACTTGGTGTGAACTGAACCCTAATAAAATCAAGTTCACCAAAAAGTTATCGCAATAATGGTGCGGGTGGTCGGACTCGAACCGACACGGTATTGCTACCGAGGGATTTTAAGTCCCTTGTGTCTGCCATTCCACCACACCCGCAACAAAGTTAATTATACCGGACATGGCGATTGCTTTCAAGTGGATTTCGCCTACAAGATCATTCCCTTGAAGAACATCGGCAGATATGTTACGGCAATGAGCACCAGCAGCAGGCTGATCACCAACGGAATGACCGCTTTACTGATCTTTTCCAGTGACAAACCGGATATCGTACTGGCAACGTACAGGTTGATTGCTACCGGTGGCGTCACCATGCCGATCGACAGGCCCATGACCATTACCACCCCGAAATGGATCAAATCGATTCCCAACTGCTGGATCAAAGGCAAAAATACCGGAGTCAGCAGGATCAAGGCGGAAGCGGTTTCCATGAAGAAACCGGCAATAAAGATCACCAGATTGATCAACAGAAACAACACATACTTGTTGTTGGACACCGACAAAATGCTTTCGGCGATGATTTTGGGAATCTGCCAGTTGGCCATCACCCAGCCCATGGCTGTGGAAGTGGCGATAATGAACATTATGATGGACATAGTAATGGCGGATCGCATGAAGATGCTGATAATTTCCCGCCAGCCCATATCCCTATAAACGAACAGCGAAACCAATAGTGCATAGTCAACGGCGATGACAGCCGCTTCCGACGGGGTAAAATACCCCGTGAAAATTCCTCCCAGGATGATCAGCGGGGTGGCCAAGCCCCAGACCGCTCCCCGGAAGGTTTTGGCGATATTCGCCAGCGAAAAGGGCGCACCGTTCGGATAGTTGTTCTTATAGGCGACGATCAGGCCGATGATAATCAAGATCCCGCCCATCATCGCCCCCGGAATGAAACCATTCAAAAACAGTCGCGCCACCGATTGGTCGGCCATGACGCAATATAGAACCATGGGAACCGATGGCGGAATGATAACGCCGATGCAACCGCCCGAAGCAATCAGTGCCGCCGAGAAAGCCGGTTCATAGCCCTTTTTCTTTAGTTCCGGCAATAGTGGCGTACCGACAGCCGCCGTCGTGGCCGCGCCCGATCCGGAAATCGCGGCGAAAAACATCGACGCCAATACCGCAACCACCCACAAACCGCCTTTGACAAAGCCCAACAGAGAGTCGGCAAATTGCACCATTTTTTCGGATACTTTTCCTTTGGCCATGATATCGCCCGCAAGAATGAAAAACGGGATCGCCACCAATGGAAACGAGTCGGCGCCAGCAAACATCCGTTGCGGCACCACCAAAAGCGAAATATCATTGCTGGAAAGAACCACCAACACCGTCAGGCCGATGGAGATGGCAATCGGCACGCCCAAGGCCAACAGAAGAAAAAAGGAGCCGAACAATAAAGTGATCATTCCGCCGCCTCCTTTCCGAAGGCCTTATTCAATTCGTCCATAATACCGGCAAGGGAATGAAGAATCATGATGCCAAGGCTGATCGGAATGCTCCAATAAATATACTTCATCGGCAAACCCAACGCGGGAGAAATCTGGAATACTTGCATCTTGATCATGTTCAGCCCCTGCTGCGCGACCACGAAGAAAAAAGCCAGGGACAGCAGGTAGGTCAGAATATTGAACCCGGTACGAATCCGTGGCGGGAATAAATCAATGATAAAAGTTACGGCAATGTGGTTGCCCCGTTTATAGGCCAACGTTGCGCCGAAAAACGTACCCCAGACCAATAAATAGCGGGACAATTCCTCACTCCAGGTCAAAGCGGTGAACGCAACGCGAAACACCACCTGCAGCGTAGTGACAATGACCATGGCGGCCATGATGAGGAACACCATCCCCACCATGGCCCGGTCAACTGCATTACTGATTGAGTTGATCAGTTTGTTGATTTGGCCCATATTCCCTCCCCGGCCTACTTTTTCGCCTTGTTGATGTCGTCCAGCAACGTGCCGAATTTCGGGCCATATTTGTCGTAAACAGGCTTCACAGCCGCCTGGAATGCCGCAGTGTCGGGGTCAGTGATCTGCATGCCCTTTTCTTTGAGCGCCTTCAGTTGTTCCGCCATCTGCTCAGCGTTCCATTTCCGTTCGTGCACCGCCGCTTCCTGGGCGGCCTTCATAAGGATATCCTGAGTTTCCTTGTTGAACGAGCCGAACACTTTTTTGCTCATCAGGAACAGCGCCGGCGCATAGGAGTGTTTGGTCATGGTCAAGTATTTCTGAGTTTCATTCAATTTAAAGGAATAAATGACGTTGACCGGATTTTCCTGCCCGTCGATCGTGCCCTGCTGCAGGGCGGTCAGGGCTTCGGTCCAAGCCATCGGAACCGCGTTGGTGCCCAGCGTTTTAAAGGTATCGATATAGACGGGATTCTCCATGACGCGGATTTTCAGGCCGGCCATGTCCGCCGGAGTCTTGACGACTTTTTTCGAGTTGGTGAGATTGCGGAAGCCGCGTTCGGCATAAGCCAACCCTTTCAGGTTGATGGCGTCGAGCTTGGCGAGCACCTTCTGTCCCACCGGACCGTCCAGCACTTTGTAAGCTTCTTCGGGAGACGAGAACATAAACGGCATTTCAAAAGCGGCTATTTCCGGCAGAAAATTGGCGACCGGCCCATTGGTGATGACGCCCATGGCGATCGTGCCGATCTGCATCCCTTCGATCAGAGTCCGCTCGTCGCCGAGCGACGCGTTCGGGAACACTTCCACTTTGACCGCGCCTTTTGTGCGTGCTTCGACCAGTTCCTTGAATTTCAGGGCCGCAATATGGAAGCCATCTTTTTCATTGACCACATGCGCCAGTTTAATCGTCTGGGGGCCGGCGGCAGGCTTCGCCTCCGGTTTCTTTTCCGCGCCGCCGCAGCCGCTCAATGCCATCGCCGCGATCAGCAGACAACTCGTCAGTAACTTTTTAACACTTTTCATTCTAATGATTCCTCCCCTTCTTACCCTCTTGCCTTACTACACCTGTCTTATTTCAGAACCGCGCCGGTATTGGCGGAAGTGACCAGTTTGGCGTAACGCGCCAGATATCCGGTCTTCACTTTGGGTTCTGGGCAGACCCAGGTGGCTTTGCGTTTTGCCAGTTCGGCGTCATCCAGTTTGACTTCCAGCTTGCGTCCGGGGATGTCGAGCAGGATTCGATCGCCTTCCCGGATCAATCCGATCGGCCCGCCTTCCATGGCCTCCGGTGAAATATGGCCGACGCAGGCGCCCCGGGTTGCTCCGCTGAAGCGTCCGTCGGTCAAGAGCGCCACTTTTAGGCCCATCCCGGTAATCACCGCCGTCGGGTTCAGCATTTCCTTCATGCCGGGACCGCCTTTGGGGCCTTCATAACGAATGACCACCACATCGCCATCCTTGATCTTTTTGCCGAGGATCGCTTCAATCGCATCGTCTTCCGAATCAAAAACGCGGGCCGGGCCTTCAAAGACCAGCATATCTTCCGCCACGGCGCTCTCTTTGACTACGGCGCAGCCAGGCGCCAGATTGCCTTTGAGTACAGCCAATCCGCCGCTTTTGCGATAGGGATTCTCCACGCTGCGAATCACATCCGGCCGCTTGATCGAGGCGTTCTTCAACCGGTCGCCGACCACACCGTCGACTGTCAGGACTTCTTCATGGATCAGGCCCAGCTTGCTGAGTTCCTTCATCACGGCATTAATTCCGCCGGCCTCGTTTAAGTCCTCCAGATGGTGCGACCCTCCTGGACTCATTTTGGTCAGGTATGGAGTTTTGGCCGCGATTTTATCAAACAGCGACAAGGGCAATTCCAGCCCCGCTTCGTACGCGATAGCGGTCAGGTGCAAGACGGTGTTGGAAGAGCCGCCGATTCCCATGTCCACAGCGATGGCATTTTCAAACGCCGCCATAGTCAAGATGTCGCGGGGGCGAATATTCTTTGCCAGCAAAGCCATGACCTGCCGACCAGCCTGTCTCGCCAGTTGCCGGCGGGCTCCGGTGAATGCAGCCGGAATGGTTCCGTTGCCGGCCAGTCCCATCCCCAGGGCTTCCGTCATACAGTTCATACTGTTGGCGGTAAACAATCCGGCGCAAGAACCGCAGCCGGGGCAGTTGGCCTGTTCCATGACCTCCAGCTCTTCGCCGGTCAACTTGCCGGCCTCAAACAATCCGGCCGCCTCGAAAGAGGTGCTGACGCTGACATCACGACCTTCGTACCGTCCCGCCAACATCGGTCCGCCGCTGACGACAACGGCGGGAATGTTCAGGCGGGCCGCCGCCATCAGCATACCCGGAGTGATTTTGTCGCAATTCGTGACCATGACCAACCCATCCAAACTGTGGCCGTTGGCCATTGCTTCCACTGAATCAGCGATCAATTCCCGACTGGCCAGCGGATACCTCATTCCATCATGTCCCATGGCGATACCGTCGCAAATTCCGATCGCCGGAAACTCCACAGGAACTCCGCCGGCTTCCCAGACCCCGGATTTTGCCGCATCGGCAATCTCCCGTAAATGCATATGGCCTGGAATCAACTCATTGAAGGAATTTACCACGCCAATCAATGGTTTTTTCAGTTCATCCTTGCCAATTCCCAGCGCATTGAACAGGGACCGGTGAGCCGATCGTGTCGACCCTTGTTTTACAGTATCACTCCGCAAGAATACCCCTCCTCTGCCTGCCTCACCCGACAGGACACTTCCTTTTGTGTATTGTGTACAAAACTTCGCCTCATATCCGAAAAATCCTTTATTTTTCGCCCAAAATTTACACAAAAATATATATACACCGTCAAAACATATTTATTCACCGTTTAAAAGGCTCGCCTTTCTGCAAGCACTCTTTGGCTCTGCGCATAAAAAAAAAGCGTCAGGCGCAAACCTGACACTGTTTTTGACTGGAGCGGAAAACGAGATTCGAACTCGCGACCCTCGCCTTGGCAAGGCGATGCTCTACCGCTGAGCTACTTCCGCTTATGAAATGGTGCCGCAGGGCAGAATTGAACTGCCGACACGTGGATTTTCAGTCCACTGCTCTACCGACTGAGCTACCGCGGCATGAATTTGCGAAATGGCGACCCGGATGGGACTTGAACCCACGATCTCCGCCGTGACAGGGCGGCATGTTAACCACTACACCACCGGGCCAAAACTGGACTGCAAGGTATATTTTACTGGATATCGGCGGTCCTGTCAATCGTTAACCGCGAAACTTCTGCTACGCAACTTGCGGGCTGCTTCAATTCGCTTCCGCAGCTCGGCCGTCGCGCTGTCGAGATCCCGCCGGACCTTCTCCATCAACTCGGGCAGGCTCTTGGAATCAAAAGACTGCGTCGGTTGCGGCGCTCCCAATACCAGGTATTCCGCGAAAAAATCATCCCGGAATATATTATAGAAGAAACGCAGGGAACTGTCCTGCGAAAAATCTGTATAGTCCAGAATCAAATAGGAGCCATTGGTCGCCTGGATGCAGGTCCGGGGAACGAGAAACCGCTCAAATCCGTTGACTTCGGCTGGCAGCTCTGATTCGCAGGCCCAAGCGAGGATGTTTTTCTCGCGAAACAGAAACTCCATTTTCTCCGGAATACACTGACGCAACGAGTCCAGACGGGACAACAGATCCGACGCCAGGATTGCTTCGAAAGACTGCCGGCTGGCATGAATGAACCGGATGTCGCAGAACTCCGTCAAACCGATTTTGACGCGAAGCATATATTCCTGGGTGTTTTTGTCGTAGACGGCCGAGGCGCTGCGCCGGGATTGTTCATTCCGAAACGAAAAGATCCGGTAAAGCGGACCGTCCCATTCATTCTCCAGACAAAGGATAAAATCCTGATATGTTGCCGGCAGGGAGGCTGGGTATCCCCAGCCCTCCGCCGGATTTTCCATTTCCGCCATGTCGCCGCTACTCCTGCCCGTTGGGATTCGTGCCCGCGTAATCTTGCAGCGCCATGGAGTAAATCAGGCGACGCCGGCGGGTTACCGTCAACACGTCCAGTACGGCCTTTGCGGTATCGAGGGAGGTCAGGCACGGAATCGCATGTTCCACGGTGGAGCGACGGATTTTGAAGCCGTCCGCCTCCGGCAGTTTGCCGGTCGTCAGGGTGCTGACCACCATCCGGATCACGCCGCTCTTGATCAAGTCCAGAATATGCGGGGATCCCTCCGATACTTTATGGACCGACTCCACTTTGATGCCCGCTGCGTCGAACAGCTGCGCCGTGCCGTCGGTGGCCATGAGGTGATACCCCAGTTCCGCGTAGCCCCGGGCGATTTCCAGCGCTTCCTGTTTGTCCTTGTCGGCGATGGTGAACAGGATGACCCCGTCGTCCGGAATCTGGATGCCGGAAGCGGTGATCGCCTTGTAAAGAGCGCGTTCGAAATGATAGTCGATGCCGATGACTTCGCCGGTGGACTTCATCTCCGGCCCAAGAGCGATATCGACCT